>NZ_JAOWHY010000047.1:69308-150411 GCF_030332375.1 Citrobacter sp. Cpo148 | reverse complement strand
GCTGGCGCAGCCAGCTGGACAGACCGCGAACGGAGTGAGTGGGCTGCCCGAAGGGCGAGCGAAGCGAGTCAATCCCCCCCTCACCGCCATATTTTAAGAAGAGCTCGTACGCAAGTACGGGCTTTTTTTTCACATATTGCACATCTACGGGGGATGAGAAACCCCGACCGGTCATGTGTTAACGTCAAACAACAAAGCCCGGTTTCCCGGGCCTTGAAGACAGAGTACTTATCAGTTGTAAGCGTTGAGCGTCCGCTGACAGAGCGCAGAGCGGACGCAATCGTCTTTATTGAAACGAACAATCCCAACCATCTCATCTTCTTCGAAACGGGCCAGCGCATCGCTAAGCCCTGAGCGAACGTGGGCTGGTAGATCGCACTGGGTCACATCCCCATTCACAATCACCGTCACATTCTCCCCGAGGCGGGTCAAAAACATCTTCATTTGCGCAGCAGTGACGTTCTGAGCCTCGTCAAGAATGACCACTGCATTTTCAAATGTACGTCCACGCATATAGGCGAACGGCGCGATTTCCACCTTACCAATCTCAGGTCGCAGGCAATATTGCATGAAGGAGGCTCCCAGCCGTTTGACAAGCACGTCATACACGGGGCGAAAATAGGGAGCAAACTTCTCGGAAACATCTCCAGGTAAGAAGCCGAGGTCTTCATCAGCTTGCAGAACTGGACGGGTTACAATGATCCTGTCCACATCTTTATGGATCAGGGCCTCTGCTGCTTTTGCCGCGCTGATCCAGGTTTTACCACACCCGGCTTCACCGGTGGCGAAGATCAGCTGTTTACTCTCGATAGCATTCAGGTAGTGCGCCTGAGCTTCATTCCGCGCCGTGATTGGCGAGGCGTCGCGACTGTCACGCGCCATACCAATCGCTTCTACGCCGCCCATCTGCACAAGCGAGGTGACCGATTCATCTTCACGTTGCTTATGGCTACGCGAATCCCGCCTCAGCACACGTTTTGCTTCACGACGAGCTTTGATCACTGCTTTTTGTCTTCCCATGGATAGCACCTTGAGTTGTAGGTATACATCACACGCGCCGTTGGCGGCACGATTATGCGCACGAACATCTGAGGGTTGGCTTCCTTGTAAGCCATTGCTTGCTTTCGGATAAGACGCCACGCACAGCTACGCGCACCGTACAGGGCGTCAGTTGCGAAGATAAGAAGTGAATGAGAGAGAGATTTAGCGGTGACGAGGAGGCTACCGGAAGAGAAACGTCCGCGTAAGGTACTGCTGTTACTGTGAAAAACGTGTCCAATACAGGACTTTTCCATTCGCGATCTCCATAGTGAATGACAATCACCGCCGGGAACTACCGCTATTACTTATAAGTACATCATAACCTTTCGCTAATGCAACAATATTTTTACTTGCTGTTAACTTAAATTCTATCTTATCACCAGAGACAGTCTCTTGCAGAAAGATGACAGAATTATTTCAGTCGCATACCGATCATAAAAAATAGTTTGTTCCTTCATCAAGATGTCAGGAAAAACCCCGCTGTACTGCGGGGCATAATCATCAGGCTTCAAGCAGAGACTGTCCCAGATAATTATCTGCAGTTTTAACACCCGGCAAAGCAAAGAAATATCCCCCACCAATCGGTTTGACATATTCTTCCAGCGCTTCACCGTTCAGACGTTTCTGCACTGTCAAAAAACCTTTTTCCAGATCGTGTTGATAGCAGACAAACAACAGCCCCATATCCAGTTGACCGGAATTAGTCACACCGAGCGAATAACTGTAGCCACGACGCATCATCAGGCTGGAGTCGGTCTCTTTCGTACGCGGATTTGCGAGACGGATATGGCTGTCGAGCGCAATCACCTCGCCTTCAGGATCGCTGGCATAGTCAGGCACATCATGCTCATGCTGCATACCCAGCGGTGCGCCGGTGTGTTTATCGCGACCAAAAATCGTTTGCTGCTCTTTCAGCGGCGTACGATCCCAGAACTCAACGCGAAACTGAATGAGCCTGACGGCCTGATAGCTTCCGCCTTGCGCCCAGGCAGGCTCGCCCTGCCCGTCCGTAACCCACACCACGTCTTGCATCAATTTCGCATCCGTAGCGTCCGGATTCGCGGTGCCGTCTTTAAAGCCAAGCAAATTGACCGGGGTCTCTTTGCCTTTACTACGTGCGGCGTGGTCGGAAATAAAACCTTCACGTTTCCAGCGCACGCTAAGGAGATCGGGCGTATGTTTAATGATATCGCGCAACGCGTGGATGACAGTGTCCTGGGTGTTGGCACAAATCTGCAGCAGCACATCGCCATGACACAACGCCGCATCCAGTGAATCATTCGGGAAACGGGTCATTTTTTGCAGCTTTTTCGGCATCTGCGATTTCAGGCCATAGCGTTCATCGAACAGCGAGGAGCCGACTGACAACGTCATCGTCAGGTTGTCTGGCGCAATGTATGCACCGAGGATACCGGAATCCATAGGGGGGAGACGCGGATTCGGCGTATCCGGCGCCGGTCCACCGGTTGTCAGAAACGTAAACCGGCTGGTCAGCAACCGGAATAAACGCTCAAGATCGGCCTTATCGCTGGCAAGAACATCGAATGCCACCAGCATCATTGATGCCTGCTGCGGCGTCAGGATCCCCGCCTGATGCTGACCATAAAACGGCTGCGCTTCACTACGTGCATCCGGAGACAACGTGCCCGGCGCGCTTTGTGGTTTTTGCGCGTGGGCAACCGGACACCCACCCGCCAGCGCCAGCGCCCCACCCAGGGCGCCCATCCCTTTCAGTAAACGTCGGCGTGACGGTTCGCTCACGCCGTTTTCATTATCTTGCTGCATAGTGCTTAATCCAGACCCAGAACACCGCGTAATTGCGACAAATCTTCCGCCAGCGTCGTGATTGGCCCTTTCAGTGCATTACGATCGGCATCAGTCAGTTTGTCATAGGTTTCAAAGCCGTCTTTGGTACGGTACTTGCTCAGAATGGTATCGACCTTTTTGAAGTTCGCATCCACCTTCGCAAGCAGTTCAGCATTGGATTTTTGCAACTGAGGACGCAAGAGATCGACAATTTTCTGCGCACCATCGACGTTAGCCTGGAAATCCCACAGATCGGTATGGCTATAGCGATCTTCTTCCCCACTGATTTTGCTGGCAGCAACTTCTTCAATCAGTCCTGCTGCCCCGCCAACAACTTTAGACGGTGGGAAAGCCAGCTCGCTAATACGCGTTTGCAGGTCAAGAACATCGCTGTTTAATTGGTCGGCGTACTTATCCATACCTTTGGTGGTATTGTCGCCAAACAGCGCTTTCTCCAGGCGGTGGAAGCCGGTGAATTTAGGATCGGCGGCTTTTTGTTCGTAATCATCTTCCCGCGCATCGATGCTGCCGTCGAGATCGGAGAACAGTTCAGCAATCGGTTCAATACGCTCATAATGCTGACGGGTTGGCGCATACAGCGATTTCGCTTTTTCCAGATCGCCTGCCTTAATCGCATCGGTAAAGGCTTTAGTGCCCGCAACCAACTGCGCGGTTTCGGCTGTCACATAGGCTTTGTATTCGGTAATCGCGCCGCTCAGACTCAGCAGAGCCTCGCTTTGCGCGGCATCCGCCGTTGCGCTACCTTTTACGATCAGTTTGCCTTTCGGGTTAGTCAACAGACCGCAGGTCATATCATATTCGCCTGGCTGGAGGTTAGCGGTCATTTTCTGGCTAAAGCCTGGTGCAATGTTTTCGCGCTCCTCAACCACCATAACGCCTTTGAGGATCTCCCACTCCAGCGCTTTCTGGCTATGGTTCTGGATGATGAACTGCGTTTTCCCGGCATTAACCGTGATAATCATCGGTTCACATTGTTTGTCGTTAACCGTGACTTTCACCTGCGGAATATCGGCAGCTTGTGCATTAAAAGCGGAGGCAAACAGCGCGGCGATACCTAGCTGCAGCGCACTACGGCGAAAATTAAACGTCATAACCTATCCCTATAAATAAATATGTTGTAACTAAAAAGTATTCTGCATCGCGTTTTTATCAAGGTGCGGTACGCGATGCCGTAGTGCCTGAACGCGGCGGTAACGCAAACATAATCAACGCCGGAATCAGGTAGATAAACCAGACAGCGACTTCACTAACGCTTGGCGCTTCCTGATAGCCGAAAATGCCTTCCATCAATGTGCCAAACAGCGAATGCGTCGACAGCACACTGCTCAGGTCAAACGCCACATCCTGAAAATGATTCCACAACCCAGCTTCGTGGAAAGCGCGGATCGCCCCAGCGGCAAGACCGGCAGCCACCAGCAAAATGAACAGGCTGGTCCATTTAAAGAATGCCCCGAGGTTGAGGCGAATACCGCCGAGGTAAATCAGGTAACCCAGAACCACCGCGGTAGCCAGCCCGAGCATCGCGCCTAACGGCGGCCAGATACCTACATCCTGCTGGAATGCTGCCAGCAGGAAGAACACCGATTCCAGCCCTTCACGGGCAACAGCAAAAAAGACCATCATCACCAGCGCCCAGCCGTGATGGTTGCCGCGTTGCAACGCGTTATCGACAGCCTGTTCAAGCTGGACTTTGACGTTGCGCGAAACTTTACGCATCCAGAACACCATCCAGGTGAGGATCACCACGGCAATGACCGCCACGATGCCTTCAAACAGCTCCTGTTCCTTTTGCGGAAATTCACCGGTGGTTTCGTTGATGAAAATCCCTAACGCCAGGCATAACGCCGCCGCCAGCAGAACACCAATCCACATCACACCAATCCATCGACCACGCTGAGTCCGTTTCAGGTAGCTGGCAATCAGGCTGACAATCAGCGCGGCCTCTAACCCTTCGCGCAACATAATTAGAAATGGAACAAACATGCGAAGAACCCTTAAACGTTATTCTCAGTCAATTGATGAAAAGAAAAGTAAATTACAGTGATAGTGATTATCATTACAGCAAAGAAAAACTCAAGCAGAATGTTTTGAGAATGATGACTGAATGTAAAAGGCCAAGCGGGTAATGGTTATAGCAGGTTTACAACGGAAGCAATAAAAAAGCCCGCACGCGGCGGGCTTGAAGACAGAGGCAGATTATTCTGCCTGTAAACGCGATGGCGGAGCTGAGTGATAATGCGCATCAGCCTCGGCAAAACGTTGCTGCATAGCAGTTGAAGGCGCTTTACCCAACAGGCTGAAGGCCACAATACCGATGCTGCCGAAAACAAAGCCCGGGATGATTTCATACAGACCCAACCAGGCAAACTGCTTCCAGACGATTACCGTCACCGCACCAATGATCATCCCTGCCAGCGCGCCGTTGCGGGTCATACGCGACCACATTACGGAGAACAGGACTACCGGACCAAACGCAGCGCCGAAGCCCGCCCAGGCGTAGCTTACCAGACCAAGTACACGGTTCTCCGGGTTCGCCGCCAGCGCGATAGACACCAGCGCCACGACCAACACCATGATGCGGCCAATCCACACCAACTCTTTCTGGCTGGCATTTTTACGCAGGAACGCTTTGTACAAATCTTCGGTGATTGCGCTGGAGCACACCAGCAGCTGGCAGCTCAGGGTCGACATAACCGCAGCGAGGATAGCAGACAGCAGAATACCGGCAATCCACGGGTTGAACAGGATTTGCGCCAGTTCAATAAACACACGCTCGGCGTTCTGGTTAACGGCACCGGCAAGCTGTGGGTTGTTGTTAAAGTAAGCAATACCAAAGAAGCCCACGGCCACAGCACCTGCCAGACACAGAATCATCCAGGCCATGCTAATGCGGCGAGCATGAACGATGCTATGGTGGGAATCTGCAGCCATAAAGCGCGCCAGAATATGCGGCTGACCAAAGTAGCCCAGACCCCAGCCCATCAGGGAAATGATGGCAACAAAATTCAGCCCTTTGAACATGTCCACGTTCTCAATGCTCTTTTGTTTAATCACTTCCAGCGAATCGTCGAATCCACCCACGCCAATGACTACCATCACCGGCGTCAGGATCAAAGCAAAGATCATCAGGCTGGCCTGGACGGTATCGGTCCAGCTAACCGCCAGGAAACCACCAATAAAGGTATAAATGATCGTCGCGGCCGCGCCCGCCCACAGTGCTGTTTCGTAGCTCATGCCAAAGGTGCTTTCAAACAGACGAGCCCCTGCCACAATACCGGAAGCACAATAGATGGTGAAAAACAGCAAAATAACCAGCGCGGAGATAATACGCAGAATTCGGCTTTTATCTTCAAAGCGACCGGTAAAGTAATCCGGTAACGTCAGCGCATTGTTATTGTATTCGGTGTGTACGCGTAAACGTCCGGCCACCAGCTTCCAGTTGATCCAGGCGCCCAAAATAAGGCCGATAGCGATCCAGCTTTCTGAAATCCCCGACAGGAAAATCGCGCCAGGCAGACCCATCAGCAACCAGCCGCTCATGTCAGATGCCCCGGCGGATAACGCGGTCACGAATGGACCCAGACTGCGTCCACCCAGAATGTAATCGTCAAAGTTTTTGGTTGAACGCCATGCAATAAACCCTATCAATATCATGCCGAAAATATAGACACAGAATGTCACTAACATCGGTGTGCTAATAGCCATCAAAACTCTCCAAAATTATGTATCAGCAATGCCGTGGCTTGCCGTTTTATTACCCTGCCGGAACGTGGCAAAGATATCTATGTTGACCAGGGCGACCGTATCCTGCCGGAAGCGATGGTTATTCACAATCGATTTAACACACCATTTACATCAAATTTGATCCAGAGTAGATAGCATTTTTCTGTAGGTTGCACTCTCTCACATTTTTTTCGGTTGCACCTTTTAAAAGTGTTAACTACCGCAGAGAAAAAGATTCTGTAATTTATACAGCCCACATCATAAGACTCATATTTATTAACATCTCATTCATTTCCAAGCTTGCAAACCAAGTCACATTTAACACGGTTGCACAAAGTTGCAACATAGTAGATATTTCTCGGTAACTATCAGACCCGTATTTCAGTACAACAGGAGTAAACGGCATGGGAACCACCACGATGGGGGTTAAACTGGATGACGCCACTCGCGAGCGTATTAAAACAGCAGCATCACGAATCGATCGCACGCCACATTGGCTGATCAAGCAAGCCATCTTTAATTATCTCGAAAGACTGGAAAATGACGACGCGCTTCCTGAACTGCCGGCCCTGCTGGCGGGTGCCGCGAATGAGGGTGAGGAGTCAACCACGCCGCAGAATGAAGCGCATCAGCCTTTCCTGGAATTTGCCGAACAGATCCTGCCGCAGTCAGTTTCCCGCGCAGCAATCACCGCCGCGTACCGCCGAGCCGAAACCGATGCTGTGCCGATGCTGATGGAACAGGCTCGTCTGCCGCAACCCATCGCGGAGCAAGCGCACAAGCTGGCGTACGATCTGGCTGACAAACTGCGTAACCAGAAGACCGCCAGCGGCCGCGCCGGGATGGTACAAGGTTTACTGCAGGAATTCTCGCTTTCTTCGCAGGAAGGCGTCGCGCTGATGTGCCTGGCCGAAGCCCTGCTGCGTATTCCTGATAAGGCAACCCGCGATGCGTTAATCCGCGACAAAATCAGCAACGGCAACTGGCAGTCGCACATTGGACGCAGCCCGTCCCTGTTCGTCAACGCGGCGACCTGGGGGCTGTTGTTTACCGGTCGTCTGGTTTCTACGCATAATGAAGCCAGCCTCTCACGCTCACTCAACCGTATTATCGGCAAGAGCGGTGAACCACTGGTGCGTAAAGGCGTCGACATGGCAATGCGCCTGATGGGCGAGCAGTTCGTCACCGGAGAGACTATCGCCGAAGCGTTGGCTAACGCCCGTAAACTGGAAGAAAAAGGTTTCCGCTACTCTTACGACATGCTGGGCGAAGCGGCTCTGACTGCCGCCGATGCCCAGGCTTATCTGGTTTCGTACCAACAGGCAATCCACGCCATTGGTAAAGCCTCAAATGGTCGCGGCATCTATGAAGGGCCGGGTATTTCTATCAAGCTGTCAGCGCTGCATCCGCGTTATAGTCGCGCGCAGTATGACCGCGTGATGGATGAACTCTATCCGCGTCTGAAGTCGCTTACTCTGCTGGCCCGCCAGTACGACATCGGTATCAATATCGATGCTGAAGAGGCCGACCGACTGGAGATCTCCCTCGATCTGCTGGAGAAACTGTGCTTTGAACCTGAACTCGCGGGCTGGAACGGTATCGGCTTTGTTATTCAGGCCTACCAGAAGCGCTGCCCGTATGTTATCGACTACCTGATTGACCTCGCCACGCGCAGCCGCCGTCGCCTGATGATCCGTCTGGTTAAGGGCGCCTACTGGGATAGCGAAATCAAACGTGCGCAAATGGACGGTCTGGAAGGTTATCCGGTCTATACCCGTAAGGTCTACACCGACGTTTCCTATCTGGCCTGTGCGAAAAAACTGCTTGCGGTGCCGAATCTGATCTACCCGCAGTTCGCCACCCACAACGCCCATACGCTGGCGGCGATTTATCAGTTGGCCGGTCAAAACTACTATCCGGGTCAGTACGAGTTCCAGTGCCTGCACGGTATGGGCGAACCGCTGTATGAGCAGGTCACAGGTAAAGTTGCCGATGGCAAACTGAATCGTCCATGCCGCATTTATGCACCGGTAGGCACGCATGAAACGCTGCTGGCATACCTGGTGCGTCGTCTGCTGGAAAACGGCGCCAACACTTCATTCGTCAACCGCATTGCAGACACTACCCTGCCGCTGGATGAACTGGTCGCCGATCCGGTCGAAGCCGTTGAAAAACTGGCGCAGCAGGAAGGCCAGGCTGGTCTGCCACATCCGAAGATTGCCCTGCCGCGTGACCTGTACGGTAAAGGCCGCGAAAACTCAGGCGGGCTGGATTTAGCGAACGAACATCGTCTGGCCTCACTGTCCTCCGCCCTGCTCAACAGCGCGCTGCAAAAATGGCACGCTAAACCGATGCTCGAACATCCGGTTGCTGACGGTGAAATGACCCCAGTCGTCAACCCGGCCGAACCGAAAGACATTGTCGGTTATGTGCGTGAAGCAACCCACAGCGAAGTGGAACAGGCATTGCAGAACGCGGTAAATAACGCGCCGATCTGGTTCGCCACACCGCCACAAGAGCGCGCCGCTATTTTGCATCGCGCCGCCGTTCTGATGGAAGGCCAGATGCAGCAGTTAATTGGCATTCTGGTGCGCGAAGCGGGCAAAACTTTCAGCAACGCCATTGCGGAAGTGCGCGAAGCGGTAGACTTTCTGCACTATTATGCCGGTCAGGTCCGCGATGACTTCGATAATGAAACCCATCGTCCGTTAGGGCCGGTGGTCTGTATCAGCCCCTGGAACTTCCCGCTGGCCATTTTCACCGGGCAGATTGCCGCTGCGCTGGCGGCGGGCAACAGCGTGTTGGCAAAACCCGCGGAACAAACTCCGCTGATTGCCGCCCAGGGTATTGCCATTTTACTCGAAGCAGGTGTGCCGCCAGGCGTGGTGCAACTGTTGCCTGGTCAAGGTGAAACGGTCGGGGCACAGCTCACTTCCGATGAGCGCGTACGCGGCGTCATGTTTACCGGCTCAACGGAAGTCGCCACGCTGTTGCAACGTAATATCGCGACCCGCCTGGATGCTCAGGGGCGTCCAATCCCGCTTATCGCCGAAACCGGCGGGATGAACGCCATGATCGTCGACTCTTCTGCGTTAACGGAACAGGTCGTGGTCGACGTTCTGGCTTCTGCCTTTGACAGCGCCGGACAGCGCTGCTCCGCGCTTCGCGTCCTGTGTCTGCAGGACGATGTCGCCGACCATACGCTGAAAATGCTGCGTGGCGCAATGGCGGAATGCCGCATGGGTAATCCGGGCCGCCTGACCACCGATATTGGACCGGTAATCGATGAAGAAGCCAAAGCCAATATTGAGCGCCATATTCAGGCCATGCGCGCCAAAGGGCGTCCGGTGTTCCAGGCCGCGCGCGAAAACAGCGACGATGCGCGTGAATGGCAAAGCGGTACCTTTATCGCGCCGACGCTTATCGAGCTGGAAAGCTTCGACGAATTGCAAAAAGAGGTGTTCGGTCCGGTACTGCACGTTGTGCGTTACACCCGCAACAATCTGGGCAGTCTGATTGAGCAAATTAATGCCTCCGGCTACGGCCTGACGTTGGGCGTGCACACCCGTATCGATGAAACCATCGCCCAGGTCACAGGTTCGGCACATGTGGGGAACCTGTACGTTAACCGCAATATGGTCGGCGCCGTCGTCGGAGTGCAGCCATTCGGTGGCGAAGGCTTGTCAGGAACCGGGCCAAAAGCGGGTGGACCGCTGTATCTGTACCGCCTGCTGGCAAACCGTCCGGAAAATGCGTTAGGCATTACGCTTGCCCGTCAGGATGCCGAATACCCGGTCAATGCACAGCTTAAAACGGCGCTCGTTCAGCCGCTGGAAGCGCTTAGCGAATGGGCAACCGATCGTCCAGCACTGCGTGCGCTCTGCCAACAGTTTGGTGAACTGGCGCAGGCCGGAACGCAACGCCTGCTGCCAGGCCCCACCGGCGAGCGCAATACCTGGACGCTGTTGCCGCGCGAACGCGTGCTGTGTATCGCCGATGATGAACAGGATGCGCTGGTACAGGTTGCCGCTGTAACTTCCGTTGGTAGCTTAATTCTGTGGCCGGATGATACATTCCATCGCGACCTGGCAAAACGCCTGCCAGCAGTAGTTTCCGGGCGCATCCAGTTTGCCAAAGCGGACAACATCACTACGCAGCCGTTTGATGCGGTTATTTTCCACGGTGATTCCGATCAGCTTCGCGCACTATGTGAAGCGGTGGCGGCCCGCGAAGGGGCGATTGTGTCGGTCCAGGGCTTTGCCCGCGGCGAAAGCAATATCCTGCTGGAAAGGTTGTATATTGAGCGCTCCCTGAGCGTCAATACCGCCGCAGCTGGGGGGAACGCCAGCCTGATGACAATCGGCTAAGGTTGTGGTTAATTAAGGCTCCGGTAACGGGGCCTTTTTTTATTAAGCCAGAGGGAAGCATGAAACGAATCGTACTGACATGTGCAGCGCTGCTGCTTAGCGGCCAGGCGCTGGCGGATGACTGCGCCAACGCGAACACGCAGATTGAGATGAACACCTGTGCGGCAGAGCAGTATAAGGCGGCCGACGCCAAACTTAATGAAACTTATCAGAATGCGCTGAAGCGCGCCGCCCCAACCCAGCGCGATTTACTGAAAAAAGCGCAAATATCCTGGATAACTTTGCGCGATGCGGACTGTGCGTTAATCAGTTCTGGCACTGAAGGCGGTAGCGTTCAGGCGATGATTTCCAGCCAGTGCCTGACGGATAAGACCAACGAGCGCGAAGCGTTTCTCGCCTCACTTTTGCAGTGTGAAGAAGGCGATTTAAGCTGCCCGTTACCGCCGGCCAGTTAACGCACGCGGATCCCTTCAATAATCATCCGCTGTACGCTCTCCACCGTTTGGTTAAAAAAGGCTTCATCACGCAGCGTTGCGCCCGTCACCGCCTCTACCTGTGGGGCAAAATCGGCGTAGTGCTGAGTTGAAGCCCAAATCATAAAAATCAGATGATGCGGATCGACCGGAGCCAGTTTTCCGCTTTTGATCCAACCGGCAATCAGCGCGGATTTCTCATCAATTAGCGTTTTGAGATCCCCTTCCAGTTCTGCCATCAATAAAGGCGCTCCGGCCAGCATCTCCATACAAAACAGCCGTGAGGCCTGAGGGTAATCGCGCGACACTTCCAGCTTAA
Organism: Citrobacter sp. Cpo148; assembly: GCF_030332375.1. NCBI lineage: Bacteria > Pseudomonadati > Pseudomonadota > Gammaproteobacteria > Enterobacterales > Enterobacteriaceae > Citrobacter > Citrobacter sp. Cpo148. The sequence continues at coordinate 138,661 of NZ_JAOWHY010000047.1, read as the reverse complement.
GGCGAATGTATTCTTTAATGGCCACCAGCGGCGCAAAGTCTTCGCGAAAAGCTTTCAATGGAGCCAGCCAGATGTCGAGGATCTGCCGTAAAACGGCGATATAAAGCACCTCTTTTGACGGGTAGTAATAAAGTAGATTGGTTTTTGACACGCCCGCCTGCTCTGCCACCTGCTCCAGGCGCGTGCCGTGGATCCCATATTGGGAGAAGATATTTAATGCCGCGGTTAAGATGGCCTGGCGTTTTGCACTGACGGCCTGCGAGCGCTTACCTGTTTTTTTCTCTGCGCGTTGGACCATGCGCCCTCTCCTTCTTGTGAGGGCGTCAGCATACCAAATCACACGGTGAATGGTTAAATTAAAGCGATTCCGGCGGCGCCTCTTGTCCAAGCGCTTTTTTCTTTTTGAACTTCAGCTCGCTGACCAGTACGCCAACAATAATGAATGCCGCACCAAGCAATGCAAGTAGCGGTAAGCGTTCACCCGCCAGACGGCCAAAGATCCCCGCCCACACCGGTTCACCGGTATAAATAACCGTCGCGCGCGTCGGCGAAACGCTGCGCTGCGCCCAGTTCATGGTGACCTGAATAATCGCGCTAAAAATACCCAGCCCCAGCGCCACCACCAGCAATCCGGTAGACATTGGTGGTACGGTCTCTCCGGCCGGTCCCATCGCCATAAACGCCACTATCGAAGCGGTTGCCAGTTGCACTACCGTTACCCGACGAACATCCACTTTTCCTGCCCACGCGCTAATCAGGATAATTTCTGCCGCAATCGCCACCGCACCGGCGAGCGTGATCCACTCGCCTTCGCCTAAAGCCAGTAAATTGCCTCCCGGTCCGGCCAGAAAAATCAATCCGATAAAGGCCAGCACAATGCCGACGCACGGCATCAGACCTGGCATGCGTCCCAGACACAACCATTGTAAAAGCGGCACCAACGGTACGTACATCGCGGTAATAAACGCCGATTTACTGCTGGGAATAAACTGTAACCCCCAGGTTTGCAGACTATAACCCAGCGCAATTGCGATACCGATTGCAACCCCTGCTTTAACTTCCAGCCACGTCAGCTTATGCAGTGTGTGTAACGACAAAAGCGCGACCGCCAGCGCGGCAGTGGCAAAACGCACACCGACAAAGAAAAAAGGGCCGCTCAGGGTAACGGCATATTGCACCGCCAAAAACGTGCCACCCCAGAACATGGTGATCACAATGAGGATCGCTTCCTGAGGTTTAACAGAGAAGGAATAACGAGAAAGTAATGACATGAGACACCCGATTAACTGAATGTCATTAGTCTGCGTTGCGTTTTGTTACAGTTCAACCTTGCAGACAAAAAAAACCGCCGGAAAGACCCGGCGGCGGTGGCTACGTAACGTCTGTCTCTGACTCTCAGCCGTCACGACATATCTGACAGATAGCCCGACAATTACGATTTGTTGTTGCCGTGACTATTTTTGCCCCCTTTTTTGCCTGCCTCTGAAGCGCGTTGCGGGTCATTCTTGAAGTTGCCCCCGCTGTGCTGGCCACCTTTTCGACCTGCTTCTGATGCTCTTTCGCGGTCTTCCGCAAAGTTGCCGGAACCGCCCCGATGGTTTGCCATTACTGACCTCCGTCATTGATTAGACATCATATTGCATAGGTACTGAGGAGTGATACCTCACGCAGCGTTACGGGCGAGGCCCTGAAAATAACTGCGTGGGAATAAGCATAGTGAAGTGTGGCTAGGGCAGACGCTAACTGTAATATCCTGCAACAGGATCAGGAGTGACAAATAAATAATCACCATAAGAAATCAATAAGTCTTTCTTATGACTACCGAATTCTACCCGGTTAAATATGTATCATTTTGCTACAAAGAAGGTTGTTATAAAAATTGTTATAAATCAAAGAAGTGATTGTGAAATTTGCACTCCTGACAGTACGTCATATCTTTAAAGGTAGGTAGCGAATCGCTACGGACACGGTTAACTCGAGGAGTAGTGTAAAATGGCAAAAGTTCTGGTGCTTTATTATTCCATGTACGGACACATTGAAACTATGGCCCACGCAGTCGCAGAAGGCGCAAATAAGGTAGATGGCGCGGAAGTGATTATTAAGCGTGTACCAGAGACCATGCAGCCCGAGATTTTCCTTAAGGCTGGCGGCAAAACACAAAACGCACCAGTCGCAACCCCGCAAGAACTGGCTGATTACGACGCCATCATTTTTGGTACTCCCACGCGCTTTGGCAATATGTCCGGTCAGATGCGTACCTTCCTCGACCAGACTGGCGGGCTGTGGGCCTCTGGCGGCCTGTACGGCAAACTCGCCAGCGTATTCAGCTCAACGGGAACCGGCGGCGGTCAGGAACAAACCATTACATCAACCTGGACTACGCTTGCCCACCATGGGATGGTGATTGTACCTATCGGTTACGCGGCGCAAGAGCTGTTTGATGTCTCTCAAGTTCGCGGCGGTACCCCTTACGGTGCAACCACCATTGCCGGAGGCGACGGCTCCCGCCAGCCAAGTCAGGAAGAGTTATCTATCGCCCGCTATCAGGGTGAATATGTCGCAGGTCTGGCAGTAAAACTCAACGGCTAATCTTCAACAGGAGGATTCGAATGCCAACTCAAGAAGCGAAAGCCCATCGCGTCGGCGAATGGGCAAGTCTGCGCAATACATCGCCGGAAATAGCCGAAGCCATTTTTGAAGTCGCACATTATGACGAGAAACTGGCGGAAAAAATTTGGGAAGAAGGTAGCGATGAGGTACTCATCAAAGCCTTTGAAAAAACAGACAAAGATTCGCTCTTTTGGGGTGAACAGACTATCGAACGCAAAAACGTCTAGCGCGCTGACTCCCCCGCGAACACGGGGGAGTTTTCTTTTACTTAGCCGCCTCATTCAGCACGCTATCGAACTTATCTATCGGGCAAAAACCATCCGCATCTATCGGACATCCTTTCAGCTCCAGCGTTACGCGCTGCGCCGGGGATTTCAGCGTCAGAACGTCTGCATTACGCAACTGCTGCGAGCTCTGATACACATACTCGATTTTCATCAGATCACGATTTGCATTGCTGTCATGCCAGCGCTGGAAGACAATCTTCCCGCCAATCGGCGTACGCTCGTTCTGATCGTGAAGCTGGTACGGTTTAAAATCCAGCGCGGTGAGCAGCGAAGCGATATTTGAATCATGCCCCACCAGCACGGTTATTTTCGGTGCTTTCGTGCGTTCAGTAACCAGCGCATTATCAATATATTTCACCAGCGGTTTGGCGACGTTCTGCGCCACTTCCGGGGAGGTGAACAGGCTATCCTGATAGCCGTTTTTCAGCTTCGACAGAACCTTCCACTGCTGATCCGATTTAATCTCGCCCCAGGCAACCTTGTCCATCGGGAAGCCTTCGTAATATTGCAGCGTGAAGGCATCAACCAGCGAATTTCCCACCTTCAGCGGCCCCGAAACGCCTGGCTCCTGCTGGAACTTCGCGCTAAACGTATCTTTGGCATAGGTCAGGGAACACTGCTGTTTATCTTTGCAGGACGGAGAGTCTTTGTAGTCGGTCATTTGCTCAAGCAACTGATAGCTATCGTTGAGCTGCATTTTGCTGCGCTCTTTCTCCATGGCCTGAACGGCCTGCTGGCTGAAGGCGGCGGAATCATCGGTGATCACCGGGTTAAAGGTGGGATCCATGGTGCCCATTTTTTCCTGATGATGGACCGGAACATCGCAACCAGGGAAAGCACCGGTAACAAAGAACTGCGCCGTGGCGACCGTACGCTGCAGGCTGTTAGCATAGGTATAGACCGTGTTCGGTGCCGGGCATTCGCCCGATTTCACCATCCCCTGCTCTGCCAGCCACTCTCGCATGTAGTGGCCCATATAGATTTCCAGCACACCGCCCTTGGTAGTGAGTTGTCCGCCGGGGACATCCCATTCTGGCCATTGTTTGGGGGTGGACTGTTCAAGAACGCTGCCATTATTGGCTAAAGGTGCGCGTAAGTTATGCCGACTCATCATCAATACTTGCTGAAGCTGATAGCCTTCCGGCGCGGTCTGCGCCTGCGCGGCGGTTGACAATAAGACAGCCCCTGCCACGGCTGTGGCGATTAACGATTTATTCATCCCTACGACCTCTTGTTGTTATCAATCACAACAGAGTGTGACAGAAATATGACATATTTCCGGGAACGCTTTCGCAAAACAGACCATCTAGCGTGTCGTTTTAACACCAAACTCGGTTTCGAGTTTACGAATGCCAAGAGGTGTGAAGATGACATGGCGGCTGCCCTGTTCGGTTTTTATCCATCGCTGTTCAGTGAACCAGCGCAGCAGCGTTGCGCCAAGCACACCACCAGGATGATAACGTCGTTCGCTCCAGTCCAGACAACCGCAGGTTAACTTCCGCCGGGATGAGCCAGCCGCCAGGACAATCCCCATCTGTGCCAGCTTTTCCTGGCCAAGTGGAGTCAGCGTTTCACCATCCGGCGTTAACCACTGACGGGAAACCAGCGTATCGAACAACCTCACCGCGACCTCTCCGGCGAGATGGTCGTAGCAGGTGCGGGCATGCCGCAAACCTGGCGGTGTAGTGATTCTGCGGGGCGTTGATGTCGCCCACGCAACGCCCATCAGGCGTTCCAGCAGATCAGCGATATCGGAACCTGCAAGGCGAAAATAACGATGTCTGCCCTGCGCCAACGCGACAACAAAACGTTGTTCGCACAGACGCGCCAGATGCGCGCTGGCGGTCGACGCGGATATATCCGCCACCGCGCTGAGCTCAGTTGCAGTCCAGGCGCAGCCATCCATTAGGGCGCACAACATACGCGAGCGCGATTTATCGGCCATCACTGCCGCAGTGAGTGCCATTTTTGACTCCAGATCGCCCTCTTCTTCATGTAACATCACGGATGCCATAACGACCTCATTGGCCCTGAATATCTGAATTAACGATGCCATGAAAGTCGCGCAAAGTCACCGCACCGGTCACACAGCACGTAGCATCATCTCTGTACCCAACCCGACCAGACAAAACAGAAAACAGCGTTTAAACACGAGCGGAGAAATAACCCTTCGCACACGGGTACCTATCCATTGGCCAATCAGCGCAGGAAAAATGGCCAAAGCCGACAAACTTAGCGATTGTATGGGCAGCGCGTTGTGCCACCACAGACCCAGCGCCAATGCCAGGGTCGAAAAGGTAAAAGAGATCCCGAGCGCCTGCACCAGTTCATCTTTCTCAAAGCCGAGGGACTGGATCCAGGGCACGGCGGGCATCACAAACACCCCGGTTCCGCCGGTCAATAAGCCGGTCACAAATCCAATAACGAGGGAGTACGGTTTTTCACGCTGCGGGGCCACCGCAATTTTCTTTCCCGCAAGCGTCCAGATAGCGTAGGCCACCAGCGCTACGCCGAGTGCAAACTGAGTTCGGGTGGTGTCACCACCGGTAATCCAGGCGCTGGCAAGCAGTGTCGCCACCACTACTGTCAGCAGCATTGGCCACAGTCGTTTGAGTAATTGGCGTGTATTTCCACCGCCGCCAAACTGGAACAAATTGCTTATCAGCGAAGGCAATAACAGCATGGCCGCCGCGGCAACTGGCGAAATAAGCGATCCGAGGATCCCCATAGCCACGGTGGGTAACCCCATACCCGTAACGCCTTTCACCATCCCGGCGAGGACAAATGTGGCGGCAATCATCACCACCAGAGCGGGTCCAAACGCTAAAGAACTCGTCATGTTGCACTTTCCTGGAAAAGAGAAGATGACTGATTCTGGACGTTAATCACTGTGTTTGCTTCGTCAGGCAACGAAATATGCCTTCCAGGGGAGGGCGACGCCATAAAAAATGCCGGGTTTCCCCGGCACATTTATCAGAACGTTTTCGCCCACCACAACCGAAGTTTCATGCCCCAGTAGCTGGTCCAGCCGCTGGTGGTTAATACTACCCGACCTTGTGACATCACCACCAGCGTGGGCGTGACGCTGATTGCCCAACTGCGGGAAATGGCCCCGTTCGCATCATTGATGACCGGAAAGTCCACGCCTTTACGCGACAGCCAGCGAGATACCTCAGCTTCATTTCCGGAACGTAACGCAATGGTCATCACATTTTCCCCTTCTGAACGCAGCCTGGCGACTTCCGGCGTCGTGAAGCGGCATACGCCGCACCAGCTCGCCCAGAAATAAAGCAACACCGGCTCGTCTTTGCTGAGCGCCGCCAGCGTGACGGTTTCACCATCCAGTGTTTGTAAAGGCGTGCTGTCAAAGGAGGCAGGGAGCTGCGGCGCGCGCCAGGCATCCATCAGCAGCATTGCCCCCGCCAACAGCGCCAGTAAGATCAGCCCTTCGCGCAACCAGCGGCGCAGTTTACTGAGCATTGGCCGCCGCCAGTTTTTCTTTTACCACTTCCTCAAGGGTTTCCCACGGTACCGCGCCGGGAATAAGTTCATCACCAATAATCGTTGCGGGGGTTCCCTGCACCCCCACCAGTCGCGCCAGTTGCAGGTTAGTGCTCAGCGTTTCAGCACTTTGGGCGTCCAGCGTCACCGGACTGGCCCCCGCTTTTTCCTGCGCCTGTTTGATACTGACGTCGGTATGATAGCCCTTCTTCTGCATCAATTTTTCATGTAATGCCAGGGACTGTTGCGGATGCTCATGCCATGTCGTCAGCACGGTCCGCGCCGCCAGTTCCGAACTTTCACCTTTAAACGGCAGCGGTTTAATCACCACCGCCACGTCAGGATATTTCTGCACAATTTTTTCCAGCATTGGATCCAACTGCTTGCAGTATGGGCAGTTGTAATCGGTGAAGTTTATCAGGGTCAGTTTCGCCTGCTTCGCGCCAATCCGCGGGCTGTTAGGATCGTTAAACAAGGCTTCCTGAATTAATGCTTCAATTTGCTTTTCCTGTTCCGGGGTAAACGGCGCAGGCTCTTTCGCGATACTGACGGCAGAAAACAGGGTTAACAGCAGAACAATCATCATTTTCATGGGGTTACTCCTTTGGCATCATTCAACGTTTGCAGTACCGCATCGCGGGTTAACAACGTGGGTAACGCCTGGCCATCCGGCAGACCGGGGCCATAAATTTGGTTATACGGCACAGCAACCTGGCCGCGTTTTTTTAGAAATTCGGAAATAGCTTCAGAAGGGAGTGTCCAGTCGCCGCGAAGCGCCACCACATCCGGCTGTTGCAATGCGGCCTGTACGTCTTCTTTATGCAACACGTTGTATTTGTTTACCTTACAGGTGATGCACCAGTCGGCTGTGACGTCAATGAACACGCGCTTATGTTGCGCCAGCGCATCCTCAATCGCCTGCTCGCTTAGCGGTTGCCAGTTCACGCTTTCTTTAGCGCTACTTTGTCCGCTAAACCCTAAGTGTGGGAGCAGCAACGTCGCAAGCCAGATAGCCGAACCCAGCATCATCACGCCAAGCAGACGCCGCAAAATATTCATCCACCGCCCTGGCCGCGGCAAACGCAGCGCCAGACCGGGACGCAGGGCCACCAGCAGCCACGGTAAGCTCATCCCCAGCCCAAGTGCGATAAACAATCCCCACAACGTCGGCAGCGAAGCAGTCAATGCTACCGCCACCGCCGTTCCCAGAAACGGGGCACTGCACGGCGTGGCAAGCAGTGTCGCAAATGCACCTTGCCAGAAATGTCCCGACAGTCCGTTGCCGCCGTGAGTCGCCAGCGTGGTGGTCATAGCAGAAGGGAGTCGGAATTCAAACCACCCGAACAGGCTGGCGCTGAACGTCAGCATCACTAGCACCATGACGCCAATGAACCACGGATTCTGAAACTGGATCCCCCAGCCAAGGGCCTGATTGGTTAAACGCAGCACCGTCATCAATAGCGCCAGTGCCATAAACGAGACCAGTATTCCGGCTACCGATGCGAGGAACTGACGACGGATCTGGCGACGACTTTTTTCCTCGACCAGCAAAATCGAGCCCAGCTTCATGCCAAGAACCGGTAACACACAAGGCATCAGATTGAGGATCAAACCACCCAACAGTGCCATGAGCACCACTTGCCACAGTGGGAGTGAGGCGTTCTCAACAACCGGGGCTTCGCCAATCGCAAGACGACTCTCCTGGGCAACACCGTTATCTGCCAGCACCAGCGTGACTGACTTACCACGCAGATCCGGCGCGCCTTCTCCCCAACCGTCATGTACAGGTACCGTAGCGCGTAACGTATCCCCCTCAACATGAATTTGCGGCATGCCAAAATCCGCATCATCAACAGCATCCAGATATAGCCCTGGTTCAGTCCAGCCTCCCGCACGGCGAGCCTCGACGACTAACTCTCCCGCCCGTGCGCCAGCGCTCAGAGCATCGGTCAGGCCGCTGGCAAGTGGGATCTGTCCCATCGCCTGAGCATAGTCATGTGCAAAAGTCGGGTCCTGGGCTGTGGGCGTCACGGAAAAAGGAAAATCCGTCAACAGGCAAACGTTGCTACAGGTGGATAGCGTCAAAACGCCGCTGAGCGTGGCGGGCGCTCTACCGCGCACCACCATCGGGAACGTCACCTTATCGTGATACCCCTGAGTAGTGATATTGGCGACCTCAAAACGAGCAGGGGTTGGCCAGAACCAGTCGACCGCGGGCATTTCCCCTTTCCAGGCGATTGCAGGTGCAACGCCTCCCTCGCCCGGAGAACGCCAGTAGGTTTTCCAGCCGTCCTCCAGTTTGACATCCAGCAACAGACGGGTTTCTCCGCCTGCGGACGTATCAGCGCGTAACCGCACACTGGCGTGATCGTTATCGGGTGAACGCAGCCAGCCGGGTTCAGCCGCCCAGGATACGGGCAGCCATAGCAATAACAGACAGAGCAGCGCCTGTCTGAAAACAGTCATCATAGTTTTTCTCCGTGAATAATTATCTAACAGTCAGCAACGGCTGTTCTGTCATTCACGGAAGACGCAAAATCGGAGATGCACCCGGAGAGTGGGCGGCGAGATGGCTCGCGGTGGGAAAAAAGGTAGACGAAACGCCCGTACTGGCGCCAGCAATGACAGCAGCAGGCACAGCACCAGAATAGCACCTTCAAACAATACGGGTGGCGCAGCCAGTAATGATTTCGCACTCAGTTCACAAGGGGTAACGGGTGAGGCCTCATCGGTCTGCACTTGTGCGCTGGCGACAACGCTTGTAACGGCGGTATCCATCTGCAACGCGTGCAGGCCCGCCATGCGTTGTGCGGTGCAAACCATCACCACAACACATGCCAGACAGAGGAACCACCATCCCATCCGTTGACGTTTCGCCATTATACCCTCACTCATTGATGCGAGTTATCTTAACCACTCGCCAGGTTTTGGCAACCTTTCCGCTGTAAAGTTATGTCCTGCTATCTGCTGGATATACCGCGATTTCAATCAGATTAAGATCGGGATCCCTGACATACACCGAACGAATAGGTCCTGTCGCACCTGTACGTGCAACGGGCCCTTCAATAATCTCGACTCCGTGGGTTTGAAACGTCTCCATCACCTCTTCCAGCGTACGCGTGGTGATAAAACATAAATCCAGCGCCCCCGGCGTTGGCGCGTAGGCTTTGGGTTCAAACTCTTTTCCCCGAATGTGGAGATTGATTTTCTGATTGCCAAAGACGAAGGCTTTCCGACCTTGCGCGAAGGTTTCCAGCCTCATACCTAAAAGCTCGACATAGAAACGAACGCAAGCCTCTTCATGATTGGTGGTTAGTACCAGGTGATCCAGGTGGTCGATCATAGCGATATCCATTTGGGTTGCTCATCTCTGACACTTACCCTATTCATTCACGCACGACAAGAAAAAGAAAATCTACGGAGTTATTTGCAGAACTTAACGCAACAACCTGCAATTTACGCTTTAAAAACGAAATGATAATTAATCATATTCCCGTCTTTATTTATTACACTATAACATTGCTAAAAACACCCATGAAAATATCACACAAGTTATCATTCACTATTTACGAAGAATGCCGAAAGATATTTCCATGACAGCACACAGATAATGCCCACCACGTACTGATGCGTAAATGAAAGTAAGGGTCAGCGCATTTCCAGAGAATTTCCTTATTATATTCAGACGCAATGAATAACGTATTCATTAGCAGATAATTTGTTTATTAAATGTTATTTAGAGTATATGGAAATGAAAAAATATTTATTACCCCTGATTGGGTTACTTTTTACAGTTAGCGCTCAGGCAGCATCATTTACCGACGGCAAAGAGTATATCTCACTGGAAAAACCTGTCGCTTCCGCTCCAGCCGCACTGAAGTTTTTCTCATTCTATTGCCCTTCCTGTTATCAGTACGATGAAGTTTTTGAAATCACTGATAACGTGAAAAAAGTATTGCCTGCAGATGTCAAACTCACCGAATACCACGTCGACTTTTTAGGTCCGCTGGGGCAAGACATGACCCACGCCTGGTCCGTCGCCATGCTGTTGAACGTACAAGATAAAGTTAAGCCGTTGCTTTTTGATGCCGTTCAGAAAAAACAAACCGTTAAAACAGCGGACGATATTCGTAACGTATTTATCAGCGCGGGCGTCAGCGCCAGTGATTATGATGCGGCATGGAATAGCTTTGCCGTGAAATCACTGACCGCTAAGCAGCAAGAAATGGCGAAGGCAGTTGATCTAACCGGTGTGCCCGCCATTTTTATCAACGGAAAATATATGATCAATCCAAAAGGACTGAAGTCAGATGACCTTAATGCATTCGTGCAAAACTATGCTGATACGGTCCGCTTCCTGATAAGCAAATCCTGATTTTTAGCTAATCTCATTTTTCGCACCACACAACAGATGCCGTAACCTCAACTGCGCTGTTGGTGGTGCAATGCCTGCATCGTTTATCGCAATATCCTCCCTTCCCGGTTGGCATTCGCCGTTATCAGGATTACCCTAAACTTAGCGGTGATACCTGTTGTCAGGGTTCACCTTCTGCAAGTGTTGATTTACACGAGAGAACGCTATGGAATTAAAGGATTATTACGCCATTATGGGCGTGAAACCGACAGACGATCTCAAGACAATCAAGACCGCCTATCGTCGACTCGCCCGTAAATATCATCCTGATGTCAGCAAAGAGACTGACGCAGAGGCCCGGTTTAAAGAGGTTGCAGAAGCCTGGGAAGTATTGAGTGATGAGCAGCGACGCGCCGAGTACGACCAGCTGTGGCAGCACCGCAACGACCCACAGTTCAGTCGTCAATTCCAGCAAGGAGAGAATCAAAGCTACAGCGCCGAAGATTTCGACGATATCTTCTCCTCCATTTTTGGTCAGCGTGCGCACCAGTCGCGCCAGCGCCCTGCCAGCCGCGGGCACGACATTGAAATTGAAGTTGCCGTATTCCTCGAAGAAACGCTTACTGAGCATAGCCGCACTATCAGTTACAACCTGCCAGTCTATAATGCGTTTGGCATGGTAGAACGAGAAATTCCTAAAACGCTGAATGTGATAATTCCGGCTGGCGTCGGTAACGGTCAGCGTATCCGTCTGAAAGGCCAGGGAACCCCCGGCGAAAACGGTGGGCCGAACGGTGATTTGTGGCTGGTGATTCATATTGCGCCGCATCCGCTGTTCGATATTGTTAATCAGGATCTGGAGGTTGTCGTTCCCCTCGCGCCGTGGGAAGCTGCGCTGGGTGCGAAAGTAACCGTTCCGACGCTGAAAGAGAGCATCCTGCTGACCATTCCTGCAGGCAGTCAGGCCGGTCAGCGGCTACGCATTAAGGGCAAGGGTCTGGTAAGTAAAAAACATACCGGCGATTTGTATGCGGTGATAAAGATCGTCATGCCACCGAAACCTGACGACGCCAGTGCCACCCTGTGGCAACAACTGGCGGATGCACAAAAGACCTTTGATCCGCGCAAAGAGTGGGGGAAAGCATAATGGCTAACGTTACCGTCACTTTTACCATTACCGAATTTTGTCTGTACACCGGTGTGTCAGAAGAAGAACTGCATGAGATTGTCGGCTTAGGGGTGATAGAACCCCATGAAGACGATACGTTTGACGATCATGCGCTGACAGTAATGCGTCGCGCGGTGCGTCTGCGTCAGGAGCTGGAACTTGACTGGCCAGGGATTGCCGTTGCGCTGACGTTGCTGGAGGAGAACGCTCAGTTACGCCAGGAAAACCGCCTGCTGCGCCAGCGCCTGTCTCGCTTTATCAGCCATCCTTAGTATGTCAGGACCAGCATGGTGCTGGTCCTTTTATTATCCGCCCCGCGCTCTTAATGACATTGCCCAGCAGATGACATACAGTCTGAGATGAGAATTATCTTAAACAATAAGACGTTGAGTCATGCAGCTTAAACCCCTCACGAAAGGTCGTTTTCACAACATCTGGCAGCAGGATGATGCCTTGATTGAGAAGATATTTCAGGAACTGCTCTCTGAAACGCAGATTATCCAGGAAGATGAGTATCTATACCGCCAGGGACAGGTTGTCGATCGACTGATCATGGTGCAATCCGGAAGAATTTCACTGCGTTACAGCGCGGAGAATGGTCGCCGATTCCAGTTGGGCGCCATGGAATGCGACGAGCAGCTGTTTGGTGAAATGGAGTTTTTTACCGGGTATCGCTGCCAGCTTGATATCGTCGCGGAAGAACCACTGACCGTAGCGGTGTGCAGCTGTGACCGTCTGGAAGAAGCGCTAAATCAGCACCCCAGACTGGCGATATTTTTTGCCAGTGCAATGGCGATTGATTATCAGGATATGCTGGAAATCTTCCTGCACCGGATGCTCTACCCTATCGTACATAACGTGGCGTATGACCTGTATCGCCAGCATCAGAACAAGCAGCCGATGGATGGTTTCCATAAAAAATACCAGGAAGCTGAGCGATTCGGCACAACCGACCGGGTCTATCGGCGGGCGGTTAAAGCGCTGACGGATGCCGGGCTGGTAACGCGAACGAAGCAAGGACTGGAAATTAAGGATCTGGATGGGCTGCGTAAATTTCTCGGCAATGACATCATTGACTGACACACCAACTCTCGTTAACAGAACATTGGTGTGTCATTTCGGCGCAATCAGAACTTATAGGTGAGGCTGAAATAATGACCGAGCCCGGTGGTACGCCCTGCTCCGCCGTGGTTTTCCATCAATGCCATGTTACGGAAATACTTCAGGCCATAACCGACTGCATAATGCTCTGAATGCCAGTAGATACCGTTATACCATTCAATTGCGTTATTGCTGTATAACGGTTGATTAGCAATCTTATTCGCGGCGAACTGGTAGTCAAAGTACCCCTGATAGTTCAGATAACTGCCGTTGGCAAAGGTATAGAATGGCGTCGACCAGTTAGTCGAGAACATATAGCCATCCCACTTTCCTTCGTTATCCGCACCGTAGTTTTCACGAACATAGTGCGCATAGATGTTCATTCCCACCAGACCAAACCACGGGACCTTCACATCTGTACCCAGGCCAACGTAATGTTCAAATAATTCCCGGTCGCCAATGTTATTTACCGTTGCAATATAGAATTCGTTAAACGGCCCAACGGATAAATCTTTATTAAAAATAGCGTCCAGGGAAAAACGCGGAGATATCTTGGCAAAGAAGTTATCCCCCCCATGACGATCGTCCTGCTCGCGATCCAAAATATCAAAGAAATCCACATAACCGTACAGATCGATAATGCCAGAGCGTGCACCAAACTCCAGTTCCAGATAGGTGTCATTGCGAATACCATATGGCACTTTCGCGTCCACACTTTGCATTAAGTTCATCTGCATCCAGTTAAAATCATTTTTACGGATGTTGCCATCAGTATAGTCAGCTGCGAATGCTTGCATACAGCTCATTGTCACTACTGCACCCAGGATTGTTTTTTTAATCATTAACTTATTGTTCTTCAGCATTTTTCAATTCCTTTGAGTAAGGTTGAGTATCGCCCCACCATATAAATAGTGTGGCGACTGGCTATTTAATTAAAGAGGTAAGTGTTATTAGTGCTTTTAATTACGCTTGAGTTTTAATGTCACCATCAACATGACAAAGATAATTAAATACAACACCGGTATTGCGTACATAATTTTCTGCAATCCCATTGTTTTTTCCATGAGCGCGCTAATCGCCGGACTAAACATGGCCCCGGCACTGCCGCTAATTAAAATATAAGAAACGTTCTGACTGCTCGCGCGCTTCACGAAAGAAACACCGTAGGCAATAAATGAGTTATACAGTGCAGCACAGACAAACCCGTAACTGTAGGCCAGATAATCAATCCCGGAGATATTATCCTTCGTGACGATAATTGTGGTAATAATGCTAGCCAGCAGAATAATACTTAGCAGGAAATAATGTATCTTCACCCGAGAAACAATGACGGTTGATACTAATGCCCCGACCAGCGCAGCGCCCCAGTATTGCGTAATAATATTTCCTGCTTCTTCAAAGGGAATGCCAAATTTGTTCTTCACAAATAATGGTGCCCAGGTCAGGAAGGTGTACAGCGCCAGCATACCTAAGAACAGGCCAATGCCTCCGCTGATGATCCCTGGATTCCACTCCGATTTTACCTTATCTGTCCGATCTGCCGTGGGCGCCGTCTCGCAGGCAGTAAAGCGGGTGAGCGCCACAACGCCCAGCGTGAGTAAGGCCACCATACCCACGCTTAGATAGCTGTAACTCCACGACATATTGTGCGTCAGGGCGAAGGTCGTGATCAGCGGAAAAACCACGCCCGCAACGTTGAAAGTGGCGTCCTGCACCACCAGCATCGTACTTTGAATACGATCCTGCCAGACCGATACCACAATCGTTCCCGCCACGCACAGACCGATCCCACCGCAAAAGCCCACCAGGGTCATGGCGACCATCACAGGCCATAAGCCAGGGCTTAAATGCATTACCAGAGCGCAAAGGAACACTATCGAATAGATAATGAGCGTCATACGCTTCACACCGATTTTCTCAATCAGGAAAAAGGCGGCGATGGTGCCGGCTAATGCTCCACCATTGAGCAACGAAAATATCGAAGCAACGGTATTCACATCGGCATCGTAGCGTACTGCAATCGGTTCGATTAGCATACCGAACTGACTGGCAAACCCTGCCATAATAAAATTTGCCAGAAAACTAATCAGCGTAAGTGCTATTTTATTCTTCATATAATGCCATCTCTGATTGGTTCAATTAAAAGCCGGAACTAAGCGGTAACAGCAGTATTTAGCGCCAACTCAATCATGTTGTTAAAGGTCAATTGTCGTTCTTCTGCGGTTGTTTCTTCTCCGGTCAGGCAATGATCGGAGACAGTTAAAATAGCCAGCGCTTCAATATTAAACTGATGCGCTAAAGCGTATAAGCCTGCTACTTCCATATCTACACCCAGCACACCGAATTTTTCCAATGCCGGTATTAAATTTTCGTCAGGGTCGTAATAAAGATCGCCGCTGAAAACATTGCCCACTTTAATATCAATACCGGCTTTCTGTGCCAGCGTCCACGCCTGCTGCAATAATGGGAAATAGGCGGATGTTGCCATCGCATAGCCTGCGCTACGTTTTAAATTTGTGACTGAATCCGTTCCGGCGGCGACGGCCAGGATAATATCGCGCATTTTGACATGATGTTGTGTTGCCCCTAAACTGCCGACACGTATAATTCTTTGCACACCAAAATCATGTACCAGTTCATGGGCATAAAGCGTCATTGAAGGAATGCCCATTCCATGTCCCATCACCGAAACAGGTTGCCCAAAATATAAACCGGTATAACCCAGCATATTACGTACATTGGTGACTTCGCGGTAATCCATTAGATAATTTTCGGCAATAAATTTAGCACGGAGCGGATCGCCCGGCATAATAACGGTTGGCGCGAAATCACCTGGCTTGGCATTAATATGTGCAGTCATAACAATTCCTGAATTATGGGTATTGAAGATATGCAGGGATTGTAACCAGACGTTTGTGAGGTGATTGAGGACAAAAGTCCTGCTCAGAGGATCGGCCTCTCATTTTTGAGAGTTAGTGGTGCAGGTAAGTGGTAAAACGGAACACAGCGTGTTGGTCTTCTGGCGTGCGGTGAGTAACGTCAGCATCCCGACGCAAAGAAGCAGTACGTTGTTCATGGCAAATTCGCACTGCCAGATGAAGGCGACGGCTGCGACGGGAACCAGTCACAAGCAAGCGCCTCACCATCCGATTGTGGCCCCCCAAATCCCCTCAGCGGCGTGGTCACTACCGTCGCCAGCAGCAGGGACTTACGATTCCCATTTATAATCCGTATGCAGAATAGCGCCAAAGATAATTGCATTTCTGACTCTTGCCGCTCAATATTGTTTTTAAAGGAGGCTTATTGTTATTATCGTTTTCCATTCTAAGATTGAGTTATGCATGCCATGATCCCATTTAGATTTAGTGAGATGGCTCACGCCGATATTCCTGCTGTTCAGTCGTTCCTTATTGAGCATCTTAATTTATTCTTCAATGCCGGCAGCTCCATGCCTTCTGCCGAAGAAGATCTCTTTGATCTCGAACAACAGTATCTGTTACAGGAAAGAAATTTATTGCTTTGCGCATGGAGTGAAAACCAAGAATTAATCGCCACACTGGCGGTATGTCAATATAATGATCGTATTACTGAACTGCGTGGGCGTTACAACTTGCGTGAAACGGCAGAAATTTGTCGTTGCTACGTGGATGAACGCTATCGTAGACAGGGGATTGGTAGCCAATTGTTTGCTTTAGCAGATGTATTCTGCCAGCAACATCAATATAAAACGTTGTATCTTCACACCCATCATTTTTTACCCGGAGGATATCACTTCTGGTTGCGTAATAATTTTAAGGTGATTATGGATATGCAGGATGAATGGCAATTGGTACATATGGAGAGTTCATAAAAAAAGGATTCAAACACCAATCCGCAGCATTTTTGATGGTGATCAATATGTTTCATACGCAGAGATTGAATCATGCTCGTAGTTTGATCAACATCAATCAATTCTCATTTAGCTTTCTGTTGTTATTTTCATTTATAGCAACACACAGAGGAATGCATCTACATCCTATTGTTTTTACTGATCATTTTCAGAACAGCATTATCTCTTTACCTCTTACATTCCGTGGTTGACCTTGTTAACAATTGCCGTTAGAGTCACTTTCGACAGCATTTCATTACATTTTGTGTATGAATAGGAATATGGTGAGAATTATTTAATTCAATTCCATAACTGCCCCCGCAACTGTAGGCGGATGCAGAATATCCTTGTGTGGCTAATAAGCCACTGGTCACTGTAAAGTTTATCTTTATGGGAAGGCTGATATTCTGATTACCGTGAGTCAGGAGACCTGCTGTCAATGATGTATACCATTGAGTGGACGGGATGGTCCATGGGATGAATTATTTGACACAAGCAGTAGTGTATTTATGAATAAGATTTTGGCTAAGTCAGGATTATTTGCATTTTTCGCATATCTTTATTCTTAAATTTCACGATTCAATGTCATCTATCTTCATGTCTCCTCCCGATATATGGAATGAAATGAGCCATGACCAGACCTTAAGATTCTGGCATCAACGGGACGATGACAATGTACGCTAATTCTACCTTTTACTCCTATAAAAAAACGCTTCTGGCTATTTTTGGTACCACTGCTCTGCTGCTCGCTTCCGGTTTTTCTGACGCGGCAAAAACTGAATATCCTCTGACGATTAAAAACTGCGGCCGCGATATTACCTTTAATCAGGCACCAACGCGCGTGGCAACGGTGGGTCAGAACAGTACCGAGATCCTCTATTCATTAGGGCTTGCCGATCGCGTCGTCGGTACTTCATTGTGGTTTGGCCCGGTACTGGACACCTATAAAACAGAAAATGAAAAAGTTGCCGTTATTGCGCAAAATATTCCGAGCTTTGAAGGGATTTTGGCTAAAAAACCGGATCTGGTCGCCAGCCAGTTTGAGTGGCAAATCGGCCCAGCTGGCACGGTTGCCTCTTATGAACAGTTTAGTGAACTGAAGGTTCCTGTTTACACCGCGCCAGCTGACTGTGCGAAAGATAACGAAGATGGTGGTGATGGTGTCCGTAAAGGGATGTTTGATATCACCATGGTGTATCAGGAAGTCGCCGATCTGGCAAAAATCTTCGATGTTCAGGATAAAGGCGAAGCGCTGATTGCCAGCCTTAAAGCACGTGAAGCCGCAGCGAAAAATAAAATTACCGGTATTGATAAGAATGTTTCTGCCGTGTTCTGGTTTTCAAGTGCCGATTTACAGCTCGATCCTTACGTTGCCGGAAAGTTTGGCCCAGCAGCATGGATAGCCCAAACACTGGGTGTGAAGAATGTGATTGATTCTGCCGAAGAATGGCCAACAGTGGGCTGGGAAACTATCGCTAAAGCTAATCCTTCTGTCATTGTGCTCGGCGAGATGAGCCGTCGCCGCTTCCCGGCAGATGACTGGAAGATCAAGATGGAATACCTCAAGTCCGATCCTGTCACCACGCTGGTTCCTGCCGTTAAGGAAAACCATCTGCCGGTCATCGACGTACAGACAATGAATGCTGGGATCAGAACTATTGATGGGCTAGAAAAACTGGCTGATGCCCTGGTTGAATATGGCTTAGCTCATCCGCAGGCTGCTCATTAATCTACGTTTTGCGCTATATCCTGCGCGGTATAGCGCATCTCTGTTACTCAGGAACGCAGATAATCATGAGTGATCCACGCAGGATGCGTCGTGCCTTTGGTCTGCTTGCAGTGAGAGTCGGTGGGCATACCGTCTGGGTCAGTGCGCTGATGTGCTGCGTACTGCTGGCGGGGATTTCCATCGGCGAAACGCTGATCCCCTGGCGGCATGTGCTCAGTACGCTGGCAAATCATCTTTTTGATACCCACTATCCTGTCGATGCGCTGGATGCAGGGATCGTCTGGAACTATCGCCTGACCCGAGCGCTGGTCTCTGCCAGTTGCGGTGCCTGCCTGGCTGTTTCCGGCGTAGTGTTACAGTCGCTGCTACGCAATGCACTCGCCGAACCTTATCTACTGGGGATTTCTGCCGGAGCATCCACCGGAGCGGTGCTGATTGCTCTCACCGGGCTTGGGGCCGGCGTTATCAGCATGTCATTGGGGGCTTTCATTGGCGCGCTAACGGCATTTATGTTCGTTGCACTATTGGCAATGGCTGCTGGCGGTAGACAAGGCGGCGGTGTGACAACCCAAATAATTCTTGCCGGCATCGCCAGCTCGCAGCTTTTCAATGCAATTACGTCGCTCATCATCACCCGCTCAGCAAATGCCGAGCAAGCGCGTGGAATTATGTTCTGGTTGTTAGGTAATTTGAGCGGTGTACGTTGGCCCGATGTTGTCTTAGCCATTCCTACCGCTCTGGTCGGTATTGTGCTGTGCTTCTGTTATGCCCGTCATCTCGACGCCTTCTCCTTTGGCGCTGAGTCTGCGGCATCGTTGGGCATTCCAGTAAAACGTACCCGTGCAGTACTGATTGCCGCCGTCACCGGCATGACGGCAATTATGGTCTCCATTGTTGGTGCGATCGGCTTCGTCGGTCTGGTTATCCCGCATGCCGCTCGTCTGCTGGTCGGCAACCAGCATCATCGACTGCTGCCAGTGAGTGCGCTTACCGGCGCGATTTTCCTCATTATCGCAGATGTTATTTCCCGCACGTTACTCCCCGGCCAGGTTCTACCAATAGGCGTGATCACAGCTCTGGTTGGCGCCCCTGCGTTTTCAATCATTCTGATTAGAGGAAACCAGAACAAATGACGGTGAATCTCGTATCCCCCCTTGTGAACTCTGCACAAGCCGTTATTGAAGCCTGTAATCTGCGCTGGAGGGTTAAAGGTAAGACGATTGTTGATGACATTTCACTCAGCGTAACGCCCGGTGAGTTTGTCGGCATCATTGGTCCCAACGGCTCGGGCAAAACGTCACTGATTTCACTGCTGGCCGGTTTGCTGAAGCCGACCTCCGGGTACATCACTCTGCAACATAAGGCGCTACAGCATTATTCGCGGCGTCATCTTGCGCAACAGGTGGCGCTGGTCGAACAACAGGCTGAAACCAGCGAGCGTCTTACCGCTTTACAAGCCGTTTCTCTGGGGCGAACCCCCTGGCTTAGCATGCTCTCCCCCTGGTCCGCCAAAGATGACGATATTGTGCAAACTATGCTGGAAAAGGTCGATCTCAGTGAATTACAGCATCGCTGCTGGCATACCTTTTCAGGGGGAGAAAAACAGCGCCTGCATATCGCCCGGGCGCTGGCGCAACAACCGAAGTTGTTGCTGATGGATGAGCCCACCAACCACCTCGACATTCAACATCAGATTGGCCTGCTGAGTCTGGTTAAACGTGAAAAGCTCACGGTGATTGCCGCTCTGCACGATCTTAATCATGCCGCGATGTTCTGCGATCGCATCATCGTAATGACGTCCGGACATATGGCGATGCAGGGGAAACCTTGCACCGTTTTTACCCGCGAAAACCTCCACACCTGGTTTGGAATCAACGCCATCATTGAAAAGGATGCGGGTGGTGAAAATTGTTTTATTCGTTATCAACGGCCTGATGAATTTTAAGGAAGAATCAATGAAATACCTCAAACAGAGTCTGCAAATTTTGTGTTTACTCGCCTTCGCCTCTTCTGCCTTCGCACAAACTCACGAAGTGTTGATGAAAAATCGTGGGGCTGGGGGACCAATGGTCTATGAGCCAGATTATCTGGAGATCCAGCCAGGGGATACGGTGAAGTTTATCCGTAAACATAAGAGCCACAACGCGGCTTCAATCGCTGAATTGTCTCCGGCTGGCTATCCTGGATTTATGGGAAAAATAGATGAAGAGATCGAAGTTACTTATGACAATGCCGGGTTTTACGGCATCAAATGTACACCGCATTACGCACAGGGCATGGTGATGCTGATTAAGGTTGGAGATGCCTCGTTACCAGAAAGCTACCGAGCGTTCAAAGCACCAGGTATTGCTGACAAGCGCTTTCAGGAAATTTACGCGCGTATCGACAAACGTTAATCCGCGATACTCAGGGAGGTATACGAGGTGGCAGAGAATAAACTTCCAGACGGCGAAATCCAGGAACAACGTAGGGAATGCCTGTGTAAACTGACAAAATTTGTCGGTGCAGCAGGCATCGCGGCTGCAGTCTGGCCGCTGGTTTCGGCCTTGGGTCCGGATGAAAAAGCGCTTGGGGAAAATGAACCGATTGATGTCTCTCTTGCAGGTGTTGCTGCTGGACAAACCGTCAGACGTGTATGGCAAGGAAAGTTGATTCTTATTCACCATCGCACCACGGATGAAATCATTACTGCCAGAAGTGCCGACCTGGATACGCTTATCGACCCACAGCCAGACAGCGCCAGGGTCTCTGCAGCCCATCCTCAATGGCTGGTAGTTCAAGGTTATTGCCCACATGCCGGGTGTGTACCCAACGCCCGACCGGGAGGGGAGGGGTGGATTTGTCCGTGCCACGGTTCTGAGTTTGATACCTCCGGGCGCGTGACACGCGGGCCCGCGACTGCCAACCTGGCAATCCCAGACTACGTTATTCATTCCGATGGGCAGGTCGTGCGTATCGGCACGAAGGAAGTCTGAAATGAGGAATGAGCTTGTCTATTCGCTTCGCGGGCGTATCCCTTTTCCTCGCTCTGTTGCTGGACTCTGGGTATTTGCAATCGGCGCTATCCTGCTGGTTATGCTCGGGGTGCAGATCCTTACGGGTATTGTGCTGGCGATGTTTTACGTGCCGACGGCTGAGCTGGCATTTGACTCCATTATTCATATTATGCGCGCGGTTCGCCATGGAGAGCTGTTACGCAACATGCATGCTATTGGCGCGTCGCTCTTTTTCTTTGCCTGCTATCTGCATATTTTTCGTGGTATGTACTACAACGTTTACCGCAAGCCCTGGACGACAATGTGGATGGTTAGCGTCACGCTGTATATCCTGCTGATGATAACTGCGTTTCTTGGTTATAGCCTTATCTGGGGGCAAAAAAGCTACTGGGCGGCAACTGTAATTACCCGTTTTGCCCAGGCTATCCCGCTGGTGGGTGATTCAATTTACGCATATTTAGTCGGCAGCCATACGCCGGGGACACCGATGCTTGGCCGCTTTTTTGTTATCCACTTTATTCTTCCCTTCGTGATTATCGTCGCCACGGTTATCCATATACGTACCGTACAGTCGGCGTTTGCCCAAGCGATGAAAAAGAAGTTTAGCGAGAAAGAGTCCAGGAGCCTGTTGTTCGATTACAAAATTACCGATCTCGATGCTATCAAAATCACTCTTTTTTTGATGGTTTTCGCCTGGTTTTTATTCTTCGCACCGCACTATCTGAGCAGCGCCGACAACTTTATTGCTGCGGACCCAACGATTACACCCGCGATTGTTGCGCCGGAATGGTATTTCCTTCCCTTCTTCTCCATCTTGCGCTGCTTCCCGAATGAATTCGTGGGACTAGCCGCGATGTGCGGTTCGATACTGATTTTCTATTTTCTGCCCTGGCTTGATACTTCCCGAGCTCGTTTTCGCCATTACAGCAAACTGGTTAAGTGCGGATACTGGCTATGGGTTATTAATGCCTGCTTTTTAGGCTGGTTAGGGTCGAAAGCGCTGGTTGGCCCGGATCTTCTTGATGGCTTTCGTAATGAAGAGGGTTGGATTCGTGCCGCATCCCAGCTTTCGACACTGATTTGGTTTGCCTGGTTTTTAATCGTCTTACCTTGCCGTCGTTTTTTGGAAAAACAGGATTGAGGATGAAACAACTATTGAAATTCAGCGTCCTGTCCTTTTCTGTATTGGGGCTGGGTTCCTCATATGCGCAGGAAGCCACGCCTGAACGCCAGGAATGGAGCTTCAGCGGCATTACCGGTCAATATGATAAGGAACAGCTTAGACGTGGTCTGCAGGTTTATGAAGAGAAGTGTCGCGCTTGTCACGGCATGAAACACCTTACCTTTCGGACGTTGACCAGACCCGGTGGTCTGGAACTCACGGTTGAAGAAGCAAGAAGTATCGCCAGCGGCTATCAGTTTCCTGCGATTCAGGATGACGGCCAGATAGGTGAGCGCGACGGTACGCTAAATGACAGCTTTATATCACCATATCTAAACGACCGGGAAGCACGCTACCTTAATAATGGCGCTGAACCCGTTGACCTGAGCTATATCGTCCGTGCCCGCTCATACGATCGCGGATTCCCACAATTTTTGTTAGATGCTTTTCTGCCCTACACGGACCAGGGGGCAGATTACGTTTACGCGCTGCTAACCGGCTATCTGCCTGCCGATCCCGAACTGAAGGCTAATCGCTATTTTCCTGGCGGTGTGATTAACATGCAAAAACCGCTGACGAGTGGGGAGATCCAATGGAGCCCAGCGTCGAAAAAAGCTGAAACTGAGGAGCAATATGCCAGGGATGTTACCGCCTTTCTGGCATGGGCTGCCGACCCGACGATTTCTGAACGAAAGCAACAGGGAAATTACGTTATGGGCTATCTGGCTATTATGCTGGGCTTGCTATGGATAGCACGACTAATGAAGAGACGTTCGCTCATGTAGGTCTTGCGAGGCGGGGGATTACTCAGTTCACCAGCATTCAACCGGTCAGGTGCGCAGTTGCCCTTGCGCGAGTAAGACGAGTAAAGGAAGGCAAAATATAAACCGAGCAAAATGAAAAAACCCCAAGCTATTTTATAGCTTGGGGTTTATGTTTGGCGGAAGCGTAGAGATTCGAACTCTAGAACCCTTTCGGGTCGCCGGTTTTCAAGACCGGTGCCTTCAACCGCTCGGCCACGCTTCCAATGAGGCGCACTATAAACATCCCGAACGGACCTGTAAAGCACCAATGTGTTCGTTTGCCTGAAAAACAGCCAAAATGTTGTTAATCGACTGAAATAACAACAAATTGACCATTTATTCAGCACGAATACCGGCTATAGCGCTTAATGTTTTTTGATGTACATATCTTTGGTGTAGTAATTTCCCCGGTTATCCGGCGCAAATCCCCCCACCCACGGCTTCACCAGATGCGTGCGGACATAGTGGTAAACCGGAATCGCGGGCACATCCTCACCTAAAAGGTCTTCAGCCTGCTGATAATATTTACCGCGTTCTTCCAGTGAACTTGCTTTTGCCGCATTACGCATCGCTTCATCAAAGGCGGGGTTACTGTACTTGGTGGTGTTCTCGCTATCACCGGTCCGGAAGATATTGAGAAAACTTGAGGCATCATCATAGTCGGCTATCCACGCATAACGCACGACGTCAAAATTACCGGTGTGCATAGTGTCCAGCATGGTTTTCCATTCCTGGTTTTGCAGCTTCGCCTCGACGCCAAGGTTTTTCTTCCACATCGACGATGCGGCAATCGCAATACGCTGGTGCGTTTCGAAGGTGTTGTAGAGCAGATTTAAGCTAAGCGGATGTTCAGGACCAAAACCGGCTTCAGCCAGCAGTTTTTTGGCTTCAGCAATACGTTTTTCGAGCGGCCATGACGCATACTCCGGCGCATGCAGTTTCACCCCACCTATTTCCGGCTGGCTGATAACCCACGCTGCTCGCTGCCCCTGCCCCATCACCTTTTGCGCAATGATGTCTTTATCCAACGCCATATTCAGCGCCCGGCGCACGCGCGGATCATTAAACGGCGCGCGGGTTGTATTGAACTGATAGTAATACGTTGAAAGCTGAGGCGAGACATGCAGTTCATCCCCCATTGTTTTTTTCAGTTGCGCGAACTGGTTAACCGGTACGCTATACACAATGTCGATTTCACCGGCCTTATAGCGATTTACGTCAGCCGACTCTGAGCTAATAGGCAAATAAGTAACTTTATTAATAACCGTATGCCGATCGTCCCAATAATGTGGGTTACGCTCGGCAACGATGCGCTCATTAACCACCCACTGCGATAATTTGTACGGCCCGCTGCTGACAAAATGCTCTGGCCTGGTCCACTTATCGCCAAAACGACCTATCAACACTTTATCCAGCGGGACCAGAGATGGATGCGCCAGCATCGCCAGAAACGCCGCCGTCGGTTGCGTCAGGGTAATTTCCAGCGTGGTATCATCCAGGGCTTTGACTCCCAGCGTGGCGGGATCTTTTTTCCCCTGGGCAATATCAACCGCGTTCGCAACGTGCATGTTGCCCAGATACGAAGCATAAGGTGAAGCCGTTTGCGGCGAGACCAGACGCTGCCAGCTCCAGACGACATCCTGTGCGGTAATAGCAGATCCATCTGACCAGGTTATGCCCGGGCGTAAATGGAAGGTCCAGACAGTGTTGCCTTTATTCTCCCAGGACGAGGCTAGACGGGGTTCGATAGACCCATCCTGCTTGACAGCCACCAGACCGTCGAACATATCGCTGATTAAATTAAACTCAACGTTGCTTTCAACTTTATGCGGATCCAGCGATGCCGGCTCACTGCCGTTGTTTCTGACCAGTTCCTGTTTTTCTGCCAGTAGTGTTCCTGCGGGAACATTTGCCGCCCTCGCCGCGCCGTTTATAGACATCAAACAGACAGCCAACAGCGTAAACGTCAATATCTTCGATTTATGTTGAATCATTCCCTTTACCTTATTGCTCTGTTTTATGTAGACACCGATGTCACTGTCAGAGAGATTCAGGAATAACGCAATATTTTTCAGTTACCTGGTAGATAGCGATCTGACATTTTTGCACATACAGTGCTAACATCTAATTCGGGAACTTTTGTTGAAATAATATGCTTAAGTCTGGCGGGCTAAAATGCGTAAAGATGGGTAAAACCGCTGTGTCATTCCTCTTGATTTCATTATCCTCCATCATTAATTACATCTGTCATAAGAGAGTGACTCATGGATCGTATTATTAGTTCTTCGCGCGAGCGTACATCGCTACTCAGCACGCATAAGGTGCTGCGCAATACCTATTTCCTGCTCAGCCTGACGCTGGCGTTTTCAGCGATCACCGCAACCGCCAGTACCGTACTGATGTTACCTTCTCCGGGACTTATCCTGACGCTGGTGGGTATGTATGGTCTGATGTTCCTGACCTATAAAACGGCGGATAAACCGGTTGGTATTCTGTCAGCTTTCGCTTTCACTGGCTTCCTGGGCTACATCTTGGGACCGATGCTGAATACATACCTGTCCGCAGGCATGGGTGATGTTATCGCCATGGCGCTGGGCGGTACGGCGCTGGTCTTCTTCAGCTGCTCGGCCTATGTGCTGACCACGCGTAAAGATATGTCCTTCCTCGGCGGTATGCTGATGGCGGGTGTTGTAGTGGTGTTGATTGGTATGGTTGCCAATATCTTCCTGCAACTGCCAGCATTACATCTGGCAATCAGCGCGGTGTTCATTCTGATTTCTTCAGGCGCAATCCTGTTTGAAACCAGCAATATCATCCGCGGCGGTGAAACCAACTATATTCGTGCCACCGTTAGCCTGTATGTTTCGCTGTACAACATCTTCGTCAGCCTGCTGAGTATTCTGGGCTTCGCCAGCCGCGATTAAGATGTCCACACGCATTATCCAGCCCCGCTTATGCGGGGCTTTCTTTTTTGGTAAACTGCCGCCAGTTTGACTAACGCAGTGACGAATTATGTTGATCTTTGAAGGTAAAGAAATCAGTACCGATAGCGAAGGCTATCTGAAAGATACCACACTGTGGAGCGAGGCGCTGGCGGAGAGAATCGCCGAAAACGAAGGCATTACGCTCTCCGCGGAACACTGGGAAGTGGTGCGTTTTGTCCGCGAGTTTTATCTGGAGTTTAATACCTCCCCCGCTATCCGCATGCTGGTAAAAGCGATGGCCAACAAGTTTGGCGAAGAGAAAGGCAACAGCCGTTATCTCTACCGCCTGTTCCCGAAAGGTCCGGCCAAGCAGGCGACTAAAATTGCCGGCCTGCCGAAACCGGTGAAATGTATTTAATAGCGGATACTAAATCCCTTTAGCTCGTCGCCAGGACGATGTGGTTCACTGAGAACCCGGTCAACCCTGGCGCTGCTCGGCCCCCCGGCTTTCAACCACTTCATCAGCTGTTCTACCCGGTCGCTTTCACCGCAGGCGACAACCTCTACGCTGCCGTCATCCATATTCTTCGCGTAGCCGGTCAACCCCAGCCGTTGTGCTTCATGCTGGGTGGTGTAGCGAAATCCTACCCCCTGAACCCGGCCATAGACCCAGGCGATTATGCAGACTTTCGACATTGCGGTTCTCCTTATCATCACAGCGCGCGTTGCAAATATGCGTAAAACTCAGGACAATGGCGCCCATTTCTTTGAATTGACAGAATAGTAAATTATGAGTGTACGTTTAGTGTTAGCCAAAGGGCGCGAAAAATCATTACTGCGCCGCCATCCGTGGGTATTTTCCGGTGCTGTCGCACGTATGGAAGGTAAAGCCAACCTCGGTGAAACCATCGATATTGTTGACCATCAGGGTAAATGGTTAGCACGCGGCGCGTACTCACCCGCGTCGCAGATCCGTGCACGCGTCTGGACATTCGACAAGTCTGAGTCCATCGATATTGATTTCTTCACCCGTCGTCTGCAGCAGGCGCAGACATGGCGTGACTGGCTGGCGAAAAAAGACGGTCTGGACAGTTACCGTCTGATCGCCGGAGAATCCGATGGCCTGCCGGGCATCACCATTGACCGCTTCGGCAACTTCCTGGTGTTGCAGTTGCTCAGTGCGGGGGCTGAATACCAACGCGCCGCGCTGATTAGCGCTCTGCAAATTGTTTTCCCGGACTGCGCCATTTATGACCGTAGCGATGTGGCCGTACGTAAAAAAGAAGGTATGGAGCTGACTCAAGGGCCAGTAACGGGTGAGCTTCCGCCAGCCCTGCTGCCGATTGAAGAGCACGGAATGAAGCTGCTGGTTGATATTCAGCATGGTCACAAAACCGGCTATTACCTCGATCAACGCGACAGCCGCCTGGCCACGCGTCGTTATGTGGAAAATCAGCGTGTGCTGAACTGTTTCTCTTATACCGGCGGCTTTGCGGTCTCAGCATTAATGGGCGGATGCCGTCAGGTTGTCAGCGTTGACACCTCTCAGGAAGCGCTCGATATTGCCCGCCAGAACGTGGAATTGAACAAGCTGGATCTGAGCAAAGCTGAGTTCGTGCGTGATGATGTGTTCAAACTTCTGCGTGCTTATCGAGATCGTGGTGAGAAATTCGACGTCATCGTGATGGATCCGCCGAAATTTGTCGAAAACAAAAGCCAGTTGATGGGCGCCTGCCGCGGCTATAAGGACATCAATATGCTGGCTATTCAGTTGCTCAATCCGGGCGGTGTGCTGCTGACTTTCTCCTGCTCTGGGCTAATGACCACCGATTTATTTCAGAAAATCATCGCTGATGCCGCAATAGATGCTGGTCGTGATGTACAATTTATAGAGCAGTTCCGTCAGGCCGCCGATCACCCGGTGATCGCTACCTACCCGGAAGGGCTGTATCTGAAAGGGTTTGCCTGTCGCATCATGTAACTTGAAAAGTGGAATATTACCCTTACATAAAGGGTATCTATTTCCCGGGAGGTGACTATGATTGCCAGCAAATTCGGTATCGGCCAGCAGGTCCGCCATTCCCTGTTAGGTTACCTCGGAGTGGTCGTGGATATCGACCCGGAATATTCGCTTGATCAACCGTCAGCCGATGAGTTGGCGGTTAACGACGAACTTCGCGCCGCTCCCTGGTATCACGTGGTGATGGAAGACGATAATGGTCTGCCAGTGCATACGTATCTGGCCGAAGCGCAACTGAGTAGTGAGCTACAGGAAGAACATCCGGAGCAACCGTCGATGGATGAACTGGCGCGAACAATTCGAAAACAGCTTCAGGCCCCGCGCCTGCGCAATTGATGCTAACACAGGCCCGATGGCGATTCGCTAATCGGGCCTGTGCGTTTTGTTCGGCTACAGATCAGCCTTACTTCGCCAGTCCCAGCCGCGGGATCTCAATCGCCGGGCAGCGATCCATCACCACCGTCATCCCTGCATCGCGAGCCAGCACGGCTGCCTGCTCGTTAATCACGCCGAGCTGCATCCATAAGGTCTTCGCTCCGATGGCAATTGCCTCCTGAGCAACACCCCACGCCGCTTCAGAATTACGGAAGACATCTACCATATCCACTTTCTCTGGTACATCTGCCAGCGTCGCATAGCCCTGCTGCCCCAGCAGCGTTTTTCCGGCAACCTTCGGTGAAACAGGAATAACGTGATAGCCCTGATCGAGTAAATATTTCATCACCCGATAGCTTGGACGGTCGGGTTTATCGCTTGCCCCCACCAGCGCAATCGTACAGGTCGTTGTCAAAATGCCAGCAATATCGGTCTCTTTCATCGTTTTCCTCCAGGCTGTTTAGCAAAGTGTACGACAAACCTGCCCCCGCAACCATTCATCCCATACTGGCGCATGAGAGCTAAACTCAAAAATATGTCTATATGTTAGTAAACATGATTATCGAAAAATTTAGATACATCTTATAGAGATATTTTCTGGACAGGAGAAACCTATGAAAGCCGGCATTGTGACAGCCTTGATTGCCCTATGTTTGCCGGTAACCGTTTTTGCTACCTCTTTACGTCTGTCTAATGATATTGACCTTCTGGTACTGGACGGAAAAAAAGTCTCCAGCTCATTACTGCGTGGTGCCGACAGTATTGAGCTGGAAAATGGTCGGCACCAGCTCGTGTTTCGCGTAGAAAAAACCATTCGCCTGTCCAGCCACGAAGAACGTCTGTATATTTCGCCTCCGTTGGTCATCAGCTTTGATACCCAACTCGTCAGTCAGGTTAATTTCCACCTCCCACGTCTGAGCAACGAGCGGGATGCAACGCATTTTGATGATGCCCCGCGCGTAGAACTGCTGGATGGGGACTCCATGCCTATACCGGTTAAGCTGGATATTCTGTCAATCACGTCCACCGCAAAAATCGTAGATTATGAAATGGAAACAGAGCGCTATAACAAAGCGGCTAAGCATGCGTCTTTACCGCAATTTGCCACAATGATGGCCGATGACAGTTCGCTGCTTTCCGGGGTGTCAGAACTGGATCGCGTGCCGCCTCAGTCGCAAACACTGACCGAGCAGCGCTTAAAATATTGGTTTCAACAGGCTGACGCACAAACGCGAAGTAACTTCTTACAATGGGCGGAGAAACAACCCCCATCGTGACATTTATGTTCGTATACGCATTTTTTTTGTCTTTCTCTTGCAGCGTCAAGTGCTTCCAGTACTCTGTAACAAGGTTAACTTGGGAGCTGTACTATGGAATTAACGACTCGCACATTGCCAGCGCAGAAACATATTGCGTTGGTCGCACACGATCACTGCAAAAAGATGTTGATGAGCTGGGTTGAACGCCACCAGCCATTACTGGAAAAACACGTTCTGTATGCAACAGGAACAACAGGAAACTTAATTCAACGCGCGACAGGAATGGACGTCAACGCCATGCTGAGCGGCCCGATGGGGGGGGACCAGCAGGTGGGTGCGCTGATTTCAGAAGGGAAAATTGATGTGCTGATTTTCTTCTGGGATCCGCTCAACGCCGTTCCCCACGATCCTGATGTCAAAGCCCTGCTACGCCTGGCCACGGTCTGGAACATTCCAGTCGCCACCAACGTGTCAACGGCTGATTTTATTATCCAGTCGCCAAACTTCAACGACGCAACAGATATCTTGATCCCGGATTACGCCCGTTATCTGGCAGAACGCCTCAAATAAACGCTAAGCAGGCGGTAATTGCCGCCTGCTTTTCAGGGTTTCCTGGTCACCGGAACGTCTAATTGCTTAAGCTCATCAACAAAGCATGATGGCGCGTCTTTGCTAAACAGTAGCCATACCCGATGCCGCGCACGCGTTAGCGCCACATACAGCAACCGTCTCTCTTCCGCATCAGGAAAATCTTCAACAGCCGGGAGTAACGCCTCTTCCATAATCGACTCGCGAGCCGGAGCCGGGAAACCGTCATTCCCTTCATGAAGCCCCATCACAATGACATAATCCGCCTGCTGCCCTTTGCTGGCATGAATAGTCATAAAATCCAGCTGCAGCTTGGGCCAGCGGGTGGCCGCTTTGTCCAGGCTGGCAGGTTTGAGATGATGGTATCGCGCCAGCACCAGAATTCTCTCTTCGGCTTTTACAAAACCCGACAGCTTATCCAGCAACAGATCTAACTGGCTTTCGTCGAGCAACGTGACGGCTTTTTTATCACCGGTCGCCAGACTGTTCAGCGGTTTTGTGAGCTGGTGTGGGTTTTGCTGGATAAACTGGTTTGCGACTTCGCCGATACGGCTATTAAAACGGTAAGTCGTATCCAGATTACAGCTATCGCCCTCACCAAAATTTTGCTGAAATGCGGTTGTCAGAGAAAGCTGTGCTCCGCTGAACCGGTAAATGGCCTGCCAGTCATCACCCACGGCAAACAGCATGGTCTGCGAGTTTTGCTTACGCAAGGCGGCTAACAGGGCGGCGCGCTGAGGGGAAATATCCTGAAATTCATCGACCAGAATATGTTTCCACGGACTGATAAACCGCCCCTTCTCCAGAATGACAATAGCCTGATGGATCAACCCGGAGAAATCGACGGCATTCTCATCCTTCAGGGCACTCTTCCAGGCCTTGAGCAGCGGCGCCATTAGCTTTATGCGTTTACTGAACAGATCACGGATCTCCTCCGGAGCATTAGCAATCATCTCCGCCTGTGCTCCGCCATGCATACGCATCAAACTAACCCAGCGATCCAACCGGGAAGCCAGACGGCGCTGTAATTTTTCGTCATCCCAGAAGTTACCTTCGGGTACAGACCACTGCATTTCTTCTTCTAACCATTGCCGCCAGCCTTTAGCCTGAGCCTTTTTCTCACTGCACTGCTGACGCCAGGTTGTTATAAAGAGTTTGTTGCGCGCGATAGCATCATTTTCAAGCTTGCTCACCGTTGGGACTTTTTTGCTGCCTTGCGAAATAATGTGCAACGCGAGTGAATGGAACGTCCGTGCGGTGACCTCATCCGTATGCAGACGCTCACGGATGCGGTCATCCATCTCCTGGGCTGCTTTGCGTCCAAACGCCAGCAACAGGATCTGTTCTGGTGCAGCTTCTCCTCGTGCAAGCAACCAACCAGCCCGGGCAACTAACACAGATGTTTTACCGCTTCCAGCACCTGCAAGTACCAACAATGATTGCTCACCATTCACCACCGCGCGCGCCTGAGCAGGGTTCAACGGCGAAGATTCAATATGCTGGAAAAACTCGGCATACTCTTCCAGCATTGCATCGGTGTACGCCTGATTGTGCTGTAAGCGACAGGCTTCAATGTCTTTCAACCATGCCTGGCATTGACGTAACGCCTCCCGGCAATTTTCAAATTCCTCCAGCCGATTAACCGGGAGCGGTAACGCGGCAAAGGCACGGCGAATCTGCTGCTGCAGCCCTGACGTTTGTTCGCGCGTCAGCCATTTACTTTCACTAGTACGCGCCGCTATCGCATCCAATTGCTGCTGTAAAACCCCGGCAGCAACGTCACTCATTTCCTGGCTCCACTGTTGCCAGAGCGCATTCAAATGATGATGGAAGCGCTGGGTTTCCGCCCACTCTGTACCGTGAAGACGAACCACCTTCTCATCCGGGAGTACAAACTCCAGCTCGCCCCATACCAGGCCGCGTTTGCAATGAATAGCCAGTAACTGATTGAAGGGAATAAGATACTCGTGACGATCGCCGGAAACTTTAATCCCGGCATTGAGAATAACGGCCCGATCGTAAGGGTGTTGTGCCAGACGTTTTCCAAGAGAAGTTGCTTTCAGTTCCATAAGACTCAAGCGGATCCACACGAAGAGGTTTGCTTATCAGTGTAACCGCCAGAGAAAACGTGCTCCAGCCCAAAAAAACGTTACAATTGCCGAATTCACAGAAAACCAGAGTTAACCGAGGGTTTATGCGTACTGTTCTGAATATTTTAAATTTTGTGCTTGGGGGGTTCGCCACCACCCTGGCTTGGTTACTGGCAACGCTGGTCAGTGTCGTGCTTATTTTTACTTTACCCTTGACCCGTTCATGCTGGGAGATAACCCGACTTTCGCTGTTTCCCTATGGTAACGAAGCGATTCATGTCGATGAACTGAATCCGGCCGGTAAAAGCGTCCTGTTAAATACCGGCGGCACCGTGCTCAATATTTTCTGGCTGATTTTCTTCGGCTGGTGGTTGTGCCTGATGCACATTATCTCTGGTATTGCTCAGTGCATTACGATTATTGGTATTCCGGTTGGCATTGCAAACTTTAAAATCGCTGCCATTGCGCTCTGGCCGGTGGGTCGCCGGGTGGTTTCAGTAGAAGTTGCCCGTGCAGCGCGTGAAGCCAATGCACGTCGTCGTTTTGAATAATCAGGACCGATGGCCTTTATGTTAAGTCCTCTGCTCAAACGCTATACCTGGAACAGCACATGGCTGTACTACGTGCGGATTTTTATCGCGCTATGCGGCACAACGGCGCTACCCTGGTGGCTGGGTGACGTCAAGCTGACTATCCCACTCACGCTGGGTATGGTCGCTGCCGCACTTACCGATCTGGACGATCGTCTCGCGGGCCGATTGCGCAATTTAATCATCACACTGGTGTGCTTTTTTATTGCCTCAGCCTCCGTTGAACTGCTCTTCCCATGGCCATGGCTGTTTGCTATTGGTTTAACGCTTTCCACCAGCGGCTTTATTCTGCTGGGGGGATTAGGCCAGCGCTATGCAACTATTGCTTTTGGTGCATTGCTGATCGCCATTTACACGATGCTGGGCACCTCGCTTTACGATCAGTGGTATCAACAACCCATCCTGCTGCTCGCTGGCGCTATCTGGTATAACCTGCTGACGCTCACCGGACATCTTCTGTTCCCCATCCGCCCCTTACAGGACAATCTGGCACGCAGCTACGAACAGTTAGCGCACTACCTGGAACTGAAATCGCGTCTTTTTGACCCCGACATAGAAGATGAAAGCCAGGCACCGTTGTATGATTTAGCTCTCGCGAATGGCCAACTGATGGCAACGCTGAATCAGACTAAAGTGTCGCTGCTGACCCGCCTGCGCGGTGACCGTGGACAACGGGGAACACGTCGCACGCTACATTACTATTTTGTGGCGCAGGATATTCATGAACGCGCAAGCTCTTCACATATTCAGTATCAAACGCTACGCGATCATTTCCGTCACAGCGATGTGATGTTCCGTTTCCAGCGGTTGATGTCGATGCAAGGGCAAGCCTGTTCACAATTATCTCGCTGTATTTTATTGCGCACACCTTACCAGCACGATCCGCACTTTGAGCGCGCCTTCACCCATATAGATGCCGCACTTGAGCGCATGCGTGCCAGTGGTGAACCTGCCGACCTGCTCAATACGCTGGGTTTTTTACTGTCAAACCTACGGGCAATCGACGCGCAGCTTGCTACCATAGAGTCTGAACAGGCTCAGGTACTCTCGCGCAATGAGTCTGAAAATCAGCTTGCCGATGACAGTCCCCATGGATTCAGTGATATCTGGTTACGTCTGAGCCGTAATTTCACCCCTGAGTCTGCTCTGTTTCGCCATGCCGTTCGCATGTCGTTAGTGCTCTGTGTTGGTTACGCCATTATCCAGATAACCGGCATGAATCACGGATACTGGATCTTGCTGACCAGCCTGTTTGTCTGTCAGCCAAACTACAACGCCACCCGACATCGCCTGGCGCTCAGGATTATCGGCACGTTGGTTGGGATTGCCATTGGTTTACCGATCCTGTGGTTTGTGCCCTCTCTCGAAGGGCAACTGATACTCCTGGTGATCACTGGTGTACTGTTTTTTGCCTTTCGCAACGTCCAGTATGCACAC
The DNA here is from genome assembly GCF_030332375.1 of Citrobacter sp. Cpo148. Lineage (NCBI taxonomy): Bacteria > Pseudomonadati > Pseudomonadota > Gammaproteobacteria > Enterobacterales > Enterobacteriaceae > Citrobacter > Citrobacter sp. Cpo148. The sequence continues at coordinate 103,799 of NZ_JAOWHY010000047.1, read as the reverse complement.
GCCACCATGTTTATCACGCTGCTGGTGTTACTGTGCTTTAACCTGCTCGGCGAAGGCTTTGAGGTTGCACTGCCGCGTGTCATCGATACGCTAATTGGCTGTGCTATCGCCTGGGCTGCTGTCAGTTTCATCTGGCCAGACTGGCGTTTTCGTAACCTACCACGGGTAATTGAACGGGCGACTGACGCTAACTGCCGCTACCTTGATGCTATTCTCGAGCAATATCATCAGGGTCGTGATAATCGTCTGCCCTACCGTATCGCTCGCCGTGATGCGCATAATCGTGATGCTGAACTCGCCTCCGTGGTATCAAACATGTCGAGCGAGCCGGATGTCACGGCCCAAACCCGCGAAACGGCGTTCCGTTTACTGTGTCTCAACCATACGTTTACCAGCTATATTTCTGCGCTGGGCGCACATCGCGAACAGCTGACCAATCCAGACGTTTTGGCATTGCTGGATGACGCTGTTTGCTATGTTGATGATGCCCTTCACCATCAACCCGCTGACGAGCAGCGTGTATATCAGGCGTTAGAAGGGCTGAAGCAGCGAATTCAGCACCTGGAACCACGCCCGGACAGTAAAGAGCCGCTGGTCGTTCAGCAAGTTGGGCTATTGATCGCCCTGCTCCCAGAGATCCGGCGATTACAGCAGCAAATTGACGTGCTGCCGTCTAATACCCCGGCTCCGGCGTAAGAGAACTTACCCACTCAACCAGCTCCTGGCGACGCGTCGCCGGGAGCGCGGCTTCATGTATCCCCCCTACCGCGCCTTCAAGGGCATAGAGTACTTTTACCGTCAGAGCCGGGTTATTTTGCCGAAGTTTCAGCCAGCACATTTGTGCTCCCAACGATCGCATGGTCCCCTCATCTTTAATTCCAGCTTCATTCAACAGAGTCTCCAGATGAAACGTCATATTCGGCAATTCCCGCAGACGATGCTGGGCAAAGCGACTCTGTTTTTCCTTAACCGCTGCATCCAACGAATATCGCGATAGCGACACCAACTGCTGCTGGTTTTGCCACAGGGCATCGTTCACCTGGTAATAATTAAGTACAAGAGGACGTCCGCGCTTAATAAATGTCAGCCAGACAGGAGAATTTTGTACACAATACTGGGCGCTCTGCTCACAGGCGCGAAGATACAGCTCACCATTAGCGACCATGGCAAAGACCGTATCGCCAACCGTCAGACTGTAGCCACCAAACAGTGAGCGATAGTGAATTGTCCCCAGAGAAGCCAGATATTCCTGCGATTTATAGATCCTTGCATAAGAAAGCTCTTTCATAAAAATCCTTTTTAAATCATAACGTAAGCAAATGATTTTCAGTAGCGGATCCGTTAATGACGAAAATAGGCAACTTATGCGTATGGGGCAAGATGAATTTTATTTTTCCCGTGACGACGACTAAAAATTGCGAACCTGTTTCCGAAAATAAGGTTGATCTTTGTTGATTGCAGGGTTACTGTATATCCATACAGTAACTCACAGGGCTGGATTGATTATGTACACTTCAGGCTATGCAAATCGTTCATCGTCGTTCTCTTCCACATCAAGCAACATTGCGAGCGTTTCATCAGAGAACGCAACCGCTGGGCTTATCAGTGAAGTGGTCTATCGCGAGGACCAGCCCATGATGACACAACTGCTGCTGCTTCCCCTGCTGCAACAGTTAGGGCAACAATCACGCTGGCAGCTGTGGCTGACGCCTCAGCAAAAATTAAGTCGGGAGTGGGTGCAGTCAGCTGGACTTCCATTGACGAAAGTCATGCAAATTAGTCAGCTATCCCCCTGCAATACGCTGGAATCGATGATTCGTGCGCTACGCACGGGTAATTACAGTGTTGTCATTGGCTGGCTGGCGGAAGAATTAACGGAAGATGAACATGCCGAACTGGTCAAAGCGGCTGATGAAGGTAATGCGATGGGTTTTATCATGCGTCCGGTTCGCGCCCAGACACTTGCGGGCAGACAGCATTCCGGGCTAAAAATTCACTCGAATTTGTATCATTGAGTAAAATTAGGATTTATCCTGGAATTTTTTTTCATCTCTCAATTTGTCTTTGAGCTGTAATGTGTTTTTCGTCTGAACGCTTGTCTGAAGCGGTTTTCAGGATATCCTCAGTACATTTATTCAGCTATAAATGTTAAATATTGTGTATACAAGCCTTTTTTTTTCATATGCCTGACGGACTTCACACTTGTAAGTTTTCAACTACGTTGTAGACTTTACATCGCCAGGGGTGCTCGGCGTAAGCCGCAGATATCGGTAGAGTAACTATTGAACTGGTCCCCGGGTGAAGGATTTAACCGTGTTATCTCTCTTCGGAGATATTCATGGCGAATTTTGGATGATAACGAGGCGCAAAAAATGAAAAAGACAGCTATCGCAATTGCAGTGGCACTGGCTGGTTTCGCTACCGTGGCGCAGGCCGCTCCGAAAGATAACACCTGGTATACTGGTGCTAAACTGGGCTGGTCTCAGTTCCATGATATTGGCAACAACCGTATCGACAACAACGGTCCGACCCACGAAAGCCAACTGGGTGCCGGTGCGTTCGGTGGTTATCAGGTTAACCCGTACGTTGGTTTCGAAATGGGTTACGACTGGTTAGGCCGTATGCCATACAAAGGCAGCGAGCAGAATGGCGCTTTCAAAGCTCAGGGCGTTCAACTGACCGCTAAACTGGGTTACCCAATCACTGACGATCTGGACGTTTATACCCGTCTGGGTGGTATGGTTTGGCGTGCAGACGCTAAAAACAACGATGGCTTCAAAGACCACGACACTGGTGTATCCCCAGTATTCGCTGGTGGCGTAGAGTATGCAATTACTCCTGAAATCGCTACCCGTCTGGAATACCAGTGGACCAACAACATCGGTGACGCGAACACCGTTGGCGGTCGTCCGGATAACGGCCTGTTGAGCGTTGGTGTTTCTTACCGTTTCGGTCAGCAGGAAGAAGCAGCTCCAGTAGTTGTTGCTCCGGCTCCGGCTCCAGAAGTACAGACCAAGCACTTCACTCTGAAGTCTGACGTTCTGTTCAACTTCAACAAAGCAACTCTGAAACCAGAAGGCCAGCAGGCTCTGGACCAGATGTACAGCCAGCTGAGCAACCTGGATCCGAAAGACGGTTCCGTAGTGGTTCTGGGCTTCACTGACCGCATCGGTTCTGACGCTTACAACCAGGGCCTGTCCGAGAAACGTGCTCAGTCCGTTGTTGATTACCTGATCTCTAAAGGTATTCCTTCTGACAAAATCTCTGCACGTGGTATGGGTGAATCCAACCCAGTTACTGGCAACACCTGTGACAACGTGAAAGCTCGCGCTGCACTGATCGACTGCCTGGCTCCGGATCGTCGTGTTGAGATCGAAGTTAAAGGCATCAAAGACGTTGTAACTCAGCCTCAGGCTTAAGTTATCGTCTTATAAAAAACCCCGCATAGCGGGGTTTTTTTTCATCTGTTTTCATCCAAAGTAAGCCACGCATTCAACCAGCCGACCGCTACCCTTTCCCCAGCAACGCCTGTAAATCCTGTTTCAATGTCGACATTTTGTTCGCGTACTTCTCTTTATGCTCTGCGTCTTCAATCAGCTGCACAATAGTTTCAGAAAGCGTTTTTCCGCGCCGCTGCGCAAGACCTGCCAGACGCTGCCAGACCATAAATTCCAGATCGATGGATTTCTTCCGGGTATGCTGATGCTCAGCATTAAAGTGCCGCTTGCGCCTGGCACGTATGGTTTGTTTCATACGATTAAGCAGCGCAGGATTCATGTGTTCTTCAATCCAGCTATTGACCCGAACCGGTTCATTTTCGAGGGTTAGCAATATATCAACGGCTTCTTTGGCAGCGCTGGCCTCGACGTAACGGGTGATTAATTCCCCCTCACGATGCTTCTTCACCAGATACTTCCATTTCCAGCCGCTTTCAAGGTTTTCAAGTTGTTGATATTTCATTGCGATCTCAATGTTACCGTGTAACTCTTATCAGAATATCAGCTTTTTCGGCATCTGAAGAAAAGAATATCCAGCCTGTGAACTGTCGCGCGTCATCACAACCGTTTCGCGGTGCTTTCCAGGTGTTTAGTGGTGAGGGTTACGGTATAATCTCGTTTTTTACAACAGACTAAAAAACATCAACTTTGACCATTACGAAACTTGCATGGCGTGATCTGGTTCCTGATACCGACAGTTATCAGGAAGTATTTGCACAGCCGCACGTCACTGACGACACCGACACCTTACTTAGTGATACTCAGCCACGTTTACAATTCGCGCTAGAGCAGCTTCTTCAGCACTGGACAACATCCTCGTTCATGTTGGTAAAAGCACCGGAAGAGCTTGAGTATCTCAACCTTATTGCAAAGGCTGCACGTCCCTTGCACACGGATGCAGGAAGCCTGACTGGCGGTCATTACGACATCTCCGGTCACACTATTCGTTATCGTACAGCTGAGAAAGCGGAAGACAATTTTGCGACGTTGACGCAGGTGGTCAGCGCTGACTGGGCCGAAGCCGAACAACTGTTTGGCTGTCTGCGTCAGTTCAATGGCGAAATTACGCTGCAGCCAGGTCTGGTACATCAGGCCAATGGAGGTGTGCTGGTTATCTCATTGCGCACGCTGTTGGCCCAACCGCTGTTATGGATGCGCCTGAAAGCCATTGTCAGCCACGAGCGTTTTGATTGGGTGGCTTTTGATGAGTCTCGCCCGCTGCCTGTCTCCGTTCCGCCTATGCCGCTTAAACTGAAAGTGATTTTAGTAGGTGAGCGTGAATCGCTGGCGGATTTCCAGGACATGGAACCAGAGCTGGCTGAGCAGGCCATTTACAGCGAGTTTGAAGATAATCTGCAGATAGTGGATGCCGAAACCATGACGCAGTGGTGTCAATGGGTCACGCATACTGCTATGCGCAATAATTTGCCTTACCCCGCTCCTGATGCCTGGCAGGTTCTGATCCGTGAAGCCGTTCGCTATACCGGTGAACAGGATACATTGCCGCTTAACCCGCTGTGGATCACCCGACAGTTCAAAGAGGTGGCTCCGTTATGCGAGGGCGAAACCTGCAACGCTGAACAGTTCAGCCTGATGCTGGCTCAACGCGAATGGCGTGAGGGATTCCTGGCTGAACGCATGCAGGATGAAATTCTGCAAGAGCAAATCCTTATCGAGACAGAAGGCGAGCGTATTGGCCAGATCAACGCCTTGTCGGTGATTGAGTTTCCAGGCCACCCACGCGCATTTGGCGAGCCTTCTCGTATCAGTTGCGTCGTGCATATTGGCGACGGCGAGTTTACGGATATTGAGCGCAAAGCCGAGCTTGGCGGAAATATTCATGCCAAGGGTATGATGATTATGCAGGCGTTCCTGATGTCGGAACTCCAGCTGGAGCAACAGATCCCCTTCTCTGCCTCGCTGACCTTTGAGCAATCTTACAGTGAGGTGGACGGTGACAGCGCGTCCATGGCAGAACTGTGCGCATTGATTAGCGCCCTCGCCGACGTTCCTGTAAATCAAAGTATCGCCATTACCGGTTCTGTCGATCAGTTTGGTCGGGCACAACCTGTCGGTGGTCTGAATGAGAAAATTGAAGGTTTCTTCACCATCTGCCAGCAGCGTGAGCTGACGGGCACGCAGGGCGTTATCATTCCTTCGGCTAACGTCAGACACCTCAGCCTGCAGCCTGCGCTGCTACAGGCCATAGAAGAAGAAAAATTCACTATCTGGGCGGTGGACGACGTGACCGATGCGCTGCCACTGTTGTTAAATCTGGTGTGGGATGGCGAAGGCCAGACAACGCTGATGCAAACCATTCAGGAGCGTATTGCCACGGCAACGCAACAGGAAGGTCGTCACCGTTTTCCATGGCCGCTACGTTGGCTGAACTGGATTATTCCGAACTGATCGGACTTGTTCAGCGTACACGTGTTAGCTATCCTGCGTGCTTCAATAAAATAAGGCTTACAGAGAACATGGTAGATAAACGCGAATCCTATACGAAAGAAGACCTTCTTGCCTCTGGTCGCGGTGAGCTGTTTGGCGCTAAAGGGCCACAACTGCCAGCACCAAGCATGCTGATGATGGACCGTGTCATCAAGATGACCGAAACCGGTGGCAACTTTGACAAAGGTTATGTTGAAGCTGAACTGGATATCAACCCGGACCTGTGGTTCTTCGGTTGTCACTTTATCGGCGATCCGGTGATGCCGGGCTGCCTGGGTCTCGACGCCATGTGGCAACTGGTTGGATTCTATCTCGGCTGGCTGGGCGGCGAAGGTAAAGGCCGTGCGCTGGGCGTAGGCGAAGTTAAATTCACCGGCCAGGTTCTGCCGACCGCGAAGAAAGTCACTTACCGCATTCACTTCAAACGCATCGTTAACCGTCGCCTGATCATGGGCCTGGCAGATGGTGAAGTGCTGGTTGATGGTCGTCTGATCTACACTGCAAACGATCTGAAAGTGGGTCTGTTCCAGGACACTTCCGCGTTCTAATCCAGAACTGCGAAGCAGCCAGACATTAACGTTTCCCCGTTTTTTCTGGTGTGCAAAAAGGCGAAACCTCCGCTCTGCGGAGGTTTCTTTTATCTAAAGAGACAGAATCAGGCCATTAAAACCCTATCCCCCATGGCTTCTCGCCAGCCTCCCAGCCAGTATGACCTCTGATTCAGCGTCTGATAGGGACACATTTCTTTTGAGCGTCCGGCAATGCCGGCCTGATATCCACGTTGATGTGCCCGTTCCAGGCGATCTCGTTTTTGTCTCTTCATGCCTCGTTTCCCTCATTTTTGGGTCTGGTGGAAAAGAAAACAGTGATTACTAAGTGTGCAATCACACTAAACGAATACCCCTAAACATCAGGCTCGTCAATGCGCAAAATTCACGCCAGTGTCATATTTGTGAGCTAGCCTCTAAATCATTTGTACAAAAATAGTCAGTCAGAACAGCTATCTTCACGGCTAAAAAAATAAAAAAAACCGCCCCGGGCAATGAACCAGGGGCGGCATAATTTACAATTATTTAAGCTTAAGGGATGCGTTTCAGCTCTTGAGCAATAGCCGTCGCTTCCTGACTCCAGGTATTGGCTAGAACCTTCACCATCTCATCGTAGCCGTCTTTCGTCTGTACAGCTTCGATGTGGAACGGGCGTTTGATCAGTTGTCCCTGATGATTCAGCAACCATTCACCGCTCACAATAACCTTACCATCGTACCGACCGTGGAAGCCGGTTACGGTCACGTTCAGCGTATCCTGAGTGCTTCCCAGCGGTTGTGAAGCGACAACCCAGCCAGGCAACTGCATACTGAGGTTCGCAACCAGTGTATTGCGCAATTGCTGATCTAATGGGCTGGCCCAGAGATTATTATTGGCTATCACATATTTCACATCGCTGGTCTGGTAAACCACCCCATTACCGGCCAGATAATCAGGTACCGCAATCTGTTCAACCCACAGCAGACGGTTTCCCTGATTGGCAGAACTCTGCACTCCGCCTTGTGCGATAGGGAGCTGGTAATAGCTTTTATTTTCTCCGCTGGAGCTGCATGACGTCAGCCAGACCGCCATCATCACCACTAGCCACTTTTTCATTGTTTCGCCCTCTTCGGCTCTGGATCTTTTTTGTCCTTCGCTTCAAATACCAGCGCATTACTCTTATCGTTCAACGTTTTCAGTACCGGTTGCAGTTCACGCAGTACCTGATCAAGACGCTGCATATCCGCCACCATCTTGTTGTAGGCCGCGGAACCAGGCTGGAAGCCCTGCATACTACGATTCAGTTCACGTAGCGTGTTCTGCATATCCGCCGGCAGATCCTGCATCGACTGGCTGGACGTGATCTTGTTCATGTTATCCAGCGTGGTTTGCAGATGCTTCATCGTGCGCTGGCTTTCCGACAACGTATTGGTTGCCTGCTCGATCATCGGGTTCAGCGGCAGATTGTTAATCTTATCCAACGCTTCCATCAGACGCTGTTGGATCTGCGCCAGACCACCGCTCACGGTCGGGATTATCTGATAACCGTTAAATTCACGCACCCCAGTAATCGGCGGCTCTTTCGGGTAGAAGTCGAGATCGACATACAGCGCACCGGTTACCAGGTTCCCGGTTTTGAGCGATCCTCGTAATCCGCGTTTAAGCAGTTGCTCCAAATGAGCGCCAACATCGGTATCTTCTCCCAGCTGTGCCTTCAGACGTTCTGGTTCAATACGCACCAGCACCGGAATGCGGTAATCATTGTTAAATACCTGACGCATATTCGGTGAGAAGAAAGGTACTTTACTCACCGTACCCAAGCGGATGCCACGGAATTCCAGCGGTGCACCAGGCTGTAGGCCACGAATCGAATCTTTAAAGAACATCAGGTAATCAATATGATCGGTATACAGGGAATCCTGAATACTTTTTTGATCGTCATAGAGGTTAAATGAGGCCTGCTGCTCAACCGGTTGACCTTGTTCCAGTCCTTCGGGCACATCAAAACTTACACCACCGCCAAACAGCGTGGAGAGCGATCCCATTTCTACGCGCATACCTGCTGAGGTAAGATCTACGGCGATCCCGCTGTCTTTCCAGAAACGTACATTGCTGGTCACCAGACGATCGTTAGGCGCATTGATGAAAAGCTGATAGCTGATCGTACGCTTTTGCGCATCAAACGTGCTGGTTTCAACCGAGCCCACACGATAGCCGCGGAAAAGCACCGGATCGCCTGGGCTCAACTGACCGGCTTTTTTACTGTCCAGAATCACACGGATCCCTTTTGCATCTGGCGGAGCCAGCGGCGGTGAATCCAGCAGTTGGTAATTTTCCAGCTTACTGCCTTTATTGCCGGGCTGCAGTTCAATATAAGCCCCGGACAATAACGTGCCGAGCCCACTGATACCTTCACGTCCAACCTGCGGCTTCACCACCCAAAAGACAGAATCTTTATGCAGCAGCTTTTCCATTCCGGAGTTAAGACGCGCTTTAATCTCCACATGGGTCAAATCATCAGTCAGGGTTGCGCTCTCGACGATACCGACATCCACGCTGCGGCTCTTAATCGTCGTTTTGCCCCCTTCAATACCTTCGGCATTGGTGGTAATCAGCGTGACCTGTGGCCCCTGATGACTGTAGTGATAAAACAGTACCCACGCGCCAATGAGTGCAGTGACGATAGGGAATATCCACACGGGCGACCAGTTTTTTACCTTTTGCACTTTGGCTTCCCCACTTTTAGATTCCATGCTGTCAGGACTCCTCATGGCCTGGTTCTGGTTCACGGTCCCACGACAGACGCGGATCAAATGTCATCGCAGAAAACATTGTCATAATGACGACTAAAGCAAACATCAAAGCACCCATTGCAGGATAAATGTTCATTAACCCTCCCATGCGTACCAGCGCAGAGAGTACCGCAATCACAAAGACGTCGATCATTGACCAGCGACCGACAAATTCCACAACTTCATAAATCAGGTGCATACGTTCGCTGTCGCGTTTGCCGTGCCCTTTGGCATCCCAACATAGCCAGGCAATGGCGATCATTTTCAACGTCGGCACCATAATACTGGCGATAAAAATAACCGCAGCCACCGGATAAGAGCCTTCGCTCCAGATTAAAACCACCCCTTCAAGTATCGTTGATGGCAGCTTTGACCCGAGCAGATCGGTAATCATAATCGGCAAAATATTGGCAGGAAGATAAAGCATGATCGACGTGAACAGTAATGCCAACGTCCATTGCAGACTGTTTTTACGCCGCACATAGCCTTTCGTCTGGCAGCGCGGACACACCCGTTCATCAGCAAGAAGAATCGCGGTGCAGCAAGAGCAGGAACGCAGTCCCTGTCGAATGCCGGGCACACCTGGTTTTAACTCCTGCTTAATCGCTGGCATTGGCGCAATATCATCCCACAGCCAGCGACGGTCAACGCACTGGAATGCGCGCAGTTGCAAAACGCAAAAGAAGCACCACGGAATAAAGCTGCTGCCCACGCCAATATCGCCGTAAGCCATAAGCTTAACGAAGCTGACCAGCACGCCAGCGAGGAAGATTTCCGCCATCCCCCAGCTTTTTAACTGGAACAGGACGCGTGCAAGACCCGCCTTAAGTCTGGCGGGCATCTGCACCCGATTCACCAGCAGCAAGATAGTCAGCAGGCAAAACGCGGGGACCAACTGCACGAATAATAAAAAGAAGGTGCCGAGACTGGCGTAGTCTTCAGAAAAGAGAACGCTGGGGATCTCCAGCAACGTCACTTCGCTGCTCACCCCTGCGACGTTCATATTCACAAAGGGGAAGAGATTTGACAGAAGCAGCATGAACAATGCTGCTAATACATAGGCGGTAGGACGCTGCCGCGGCGCGTCCCACTCAACCGTTAACGTAGTGCCACATCGTGGACATGCCGCTTTCTGACCATGCTCAAGGCGAGGTAACGCCACCAGCATGTCACACTGCGAGCACAAAATATGCTTCGCGGCATGGTGATGTTCGCACATATGTGCTCCTTTAAATTATGCGCCGTTCTTCAAAGACTCAAGATACTCCCAGCGCTCAAAGGCTTGCTCAAGTTCTTGTTCCGCTTCGTTCAGATTAGCTAATACCTGCTGTGTTTGCTCATGTGGCTGACTGAAAAAAGCGGCGTCAGCAACCTGAGCTTGTAGTCTTTCCAGTTTAGCTTCCAGTTCTTCAAGCTGAGCGGGGAGCTGCTCCAGTTCGCGCTGCAGTTTATAGCTTAGTTTGCTCGTACCACGTTTGACAATTTCTGCTTTAGGAGCAACAGCTTCCTCTGTTTTTTTCGCGACCGGTTGTTTAAACGCCACATACTGAGATTGCTGGCTGCGCGCGTCATGATAACCGCCGACATAACGACCAATTTTACCACCGCCCTCGAAGATCCAGCATTCAGTTACAGTATTATCCACAAACTGACGGTCGTGGCTTACCAGCAGTACAGTCCCCTGATAGCTATCAATTAGTTCTTCAAGCAGTTCCAGCGTTTCGACGTCAAGATCGTTCGTTGGTTCATCGAGAATCAAAAGATTGCTGGGTTTCAGAAAAAGACGCGCCAACAGCAGGCGATTTCGTTCCCCACCAGAGAGCGCTCGCACTGGCGTCATCGCGCGTTTCGGATGGAACAGGAAGTCCTGCAGATAACCCAGCACATGGCGAGGTTTACCGTTAACCATCACCTCTTGCTTACCTTCAGCCAGGTTGTCCATCACGGTTTTATCTGGATCCAGTTCGGCGCGGTGCTGATCGAAATAGGCCACTTCCAGCTTGGTGCCGACGTGAATGCGTCCACTGTCAGCCTGAAGCTGGCCTAACATCAGCTTCAGCAGCGTTGTTTTGCCGCAGCCGTTCGGTCCGATTAGCGCAATTTTGTCGCTACGTTGTACCTGTGCGGAGAAATCTTTTACCAGCTGCTTACCATCAACCTGGTAATCCACGTTCTCCATTTCGAAAACAATCTTGCCTGAACGGCTCGCCTCTTCGACCTGCATCTTCGCCGTGCCCATCACTTCGCGGCGTTCGCCACGCTCGCGACGCATGGCTTTCAGTGCGCGCACGCGGCCTTCATTACGGGTACGGCGCGCTTTGATCCCCTGACGGATCCAGACCTCTTCCTGCGCCAGCTTGCGGTCAAACTCTGCATTTTGTAACTCTTCTACGCGCAGCGCTTCTTCTTTTTCCAGCAGATACTGATCGTAATTCCCCGGGTAGGTCACCAGCTTGCCACGATCGAGGTCGACGATACGCGTCGCCATATTGCGTATAAACGAACGGTCGTGGGAAATGAAGATGATTGTCCCATTGAAAGATTTCAGGAACCCTTCCAGCCAGTCGATGGTTTCAATATCCAGGTGGTTTGTTGGTTCATCCAGCAGCAGTACACGCGGATTGCTCACTAACGCGCGGCCCAGCGCCGCTTTACGCAGCCAACCGCCTGAAAGCGAAGAAAGTGCGGCGTTTGGATCCAGCCCCAACTGCTCCAGCACTTCATTAATACGGCTTTCGAGCTGCCACAGATTGTGATGATCGAGCATTTCCTGAACCCGCGCCATCTCATTCAGATTTCTGTCGCTCGGATCAGTCATCACCAGACGCGAAATATCGTGATAACGTTTGAGATACTCGGCCTGTTCTTCGATACCCTCGGCAACGAAATCATACACGCTGCCTTCAACATTACGCGGCGGATCCTGTTGCAGACGCGCCACAACCAGATCCTGCTCATAAATGATACGCCCGTCGTCAAGCCCCTGCTCACGGTTCAGGATCTTCATCAGCGTCGATTTACCTGCGCCGTTACGGCCAACCAGACAGACGCGTTCGTTATCTTCGATATGCAGTTCTGCATTATCAAGAAGCGGCGCATCGCTGAACGACAGCCATGCACCATGCATACTGATCAATGACATTTATTTATCCTTTCAGGCTGCGGTAATCAGCCAGCAATTGTGGATCTGACGGTTACGGGCAAAATCCTGGGAAAGCGTTTTTTGGGTAATTTCTTGTGCTTTCAATCCCAGTTCAGCCAAACCGTCGAGATCCATACGGAACCCACGTTTGTTGTTGGAGAACATGATCGTGCCGTCTTTACGCAGCAGACGTTTCAGATCTTTCATCAGCGCCAGATGATCGCGCTGCACATCAAACGAATCTTCCATACGTTTTGAGTTAGAGAACGTCGGCGGATCGATGAAAATCAGATCAAACTGTTCATTCGCATCACGCAGCCAGCCCAGGCAATCGGCCTGAATTAAACGGTGAGCGCGACCGCTCAATCCGTTCAGGCGCAGGTTACGTTCCGCCCATTCCAGATAGGTACGCGACATATCGACCGTCGTGGTGCTACGCGCACCGCCCAATCCTGCATGTACGCTGGCGCTACCGGTGTAGGAAAACAGGTTGAGGAAGTCCTTACCTTTACTCATCTGCCCCAACATGCGGCGCGCAATACGGTGATCGAGGAATAAACCCGTATCAAGGTAGTCAGTCAGGTTAACCCACAGGCGCGCGTTGTACTCGCTTACCTCAATGAATTCACCCTTCTCATTCATCTTCTGATACTGATTCTTGCCTTTCTGACGCTCACGGGTTTTCAGCACCAGTTTGTTTGGCGCGATTTCCAGTACTGACAGCGTGGCGGCAATGATGTCGAACAAGCGTTGACGTGCTTTTTGCGCATCAACCGTCTTCGGCGGTGCGTATTCCTGAACCACGACCCAATCACCGTAACGATCTACTGCAACGTTGTATTCCGGCAGATCAGCGTCATACAGGCGATAGCATTCAATGCCTTCCTGACGCGCCCATTTTTCCAGCTTCTTAATATTCTTGCGCAGGCGGTTGGCATAATCTTCCGCTACCGTAGCCGGCTTGCTGTCCGCAGTGGTCTCTGCAACGTGATAATTCTTCTGCACACAATCCAGCGGGCCGTTTTTCGCTTTGAACTGCTTGTCGGCACGTAATTGCAGGCTGCTGAGCAGATCCGGCGAGGCGCTGAACAGCGACAAATTCCAGCCGCCAAACTGGTTTTTCATCGTACGGCCCAGCAGGCTGTGCAGGGCAATCAGCGCCGGTTCGCTATCCAGACGTTCGCCGTAAGGCGGGTTACTGATAACTGTCCCATACGGTCCTTTCGGCAGCGGATTGCTCAGTTTGGCGACATCTTTCACGTCAAACGTCATAAGATCGGCGATACCGGCGCGGCGAGCATTACTACGCGCTTTTTCAATCACGCGCGCATCGCTATCGGATCCATAAAAATGCGAGGTATAGTCAGCCAGTCCCTTACGCGCACGCACCTGCGCTTCGGCTTTAACTTCTTGCCAGACAGCTTCGTCGTGTTGCGCCCAACCGCTGAAGCCCCAGTATCCACGGTGCAGACCCGGCGCGCGATCGGTCGCCCACATTGCCGCTTCAATCAGCAGCGTGCCGGAACCACACATCGGATCGAGTAACGGGGTTCCCGGCTGCCAGCCAGAACGCATAACAATAGCGGCGGCCAGCGTCTCTTTAATCGGTGCCTGACCCGCGCGATCGCGATAGCCACGCTGATGCAAACCGTCACCGCTCAGATCGAGCGCAATGCTGGCAGTATCTTTGTTCAACCAGACGTTGATGCGCAGATCCGGAGATTCACGATCCACATTCGGACGCGGCATATTTTTGCGGGTAAAGGCATCGACAATCGCATCCTTGACCTTCAGCGCGCCGTACTGGCTGTTACGAATGGTCTCGTTCAGTCCGCTAAAATGGACGGCAAACGTAGCACCAGGGTTAAATATCTCTGTCCAGTCGATTGCCTGAACGCCGAGGTACAGATCAAGATCGCTGTAGACCTTGCACTCTCCCATCGGCAGGATAATGCGCGAGGCCAGGCGGCTCCACATCAGGCTCTGGTAAACAAGCCGTGTGTCGCCCTTAAAATGGACCCCACCCTGAACGACCTGACACTCCAGCGCGCCGAGGTTTTCCAGTTCAGTTTTTAACAGCTCTTCCAGCCCGCGGGCCGTACTGGCAAACAGAGAATTCATAATGTCACTTTTACTCCGAGAAAATTGCTGTGCATTATAGCTAATATGGGCTGTATGTCATAAAGTTGAAGGCTTATTTTCATTCGAGGGGCTGTACAGTGGTCACGTTAACCCGACTTTTTATTCATCCGGTTAAATCAATGCGCGGCATTGGGCTTACGCATGCCCTGGCAGATATTAGCGGTCTCGCCTTTGATCGCATATTTATGATCACTGAACCTGACGGAACGTTCATAACTGCCCGCCAGTTCCCACAAATGGTCCGTTTTACGCCTTCCCCATTCCACGATGGGCTGCATCTTACAGCTCCAGATGGCAGCAGCGCGCTCGTGCGATTTGCCGATTTCGCTAGCCAGGATGCGCCGACGGAAGTATGGGGAAACCATTTTACCGCGCGTATTGCGCCAGCGGCTATCAACCAGTGGCTTAGCGGCTTTTACTCCCGTGAAGTACAGTTACGCTGGGTCGGCCCGCAGCTGACGCGCCGTGTAAAACGCCATGTTGATGTTCCTTTATCCTTCGCTGATGGTTATCCCTATCTGCTGGCCAACGAAGCATCCCTGCGCGATCTGCAACAGCGCTGTCCGGCAAGCGTCAAAATGGAACAGTTTCGCCCCAATATAGTAGTTTCGGGAGCTGGTGCCTGGGAAGAAGATACCTGGAAAGTGATTCGTATTGGCGACGTCATTTTTGATGTAGCAAAACCCTGTAGCCGCTGTATTTTCACGACAGTTAGCCCGGAAAAAGGCCTGAAACATCCATCCGGTGAACCGCTTGCCACACTCCAAACCTTCCGCACTGCGGTAGATAACGGCGATGTCGATTTCGGTCAGAATCTTATCGCGCGTAACAGTGGCGTTATTCGCGTCGGCGATGAGGTAGAAATTTTGGCAACCGGCCCCGCCAGAGCGTACGGCGCGGCTGAATCAGACGAAACTACACCCGAACAACAACCTGATGCCACGGTGCTTATTGACTGGCAGGGACAGACCTTTCGCGGAAATAATCAACAGGTATTGCTTGAGCAATTGGAAAACCAGGGTATCCGGGTTCCCTATTCATGCCGGGCAGGCATTTGCGGATGCTGTCGAATTCGACTGGTAGAAGGCGAAGTTAGCCCGTTGAAGAAATCAGCGATGGGGGACGACGGAACAATTCTTTGCTGTAGCTGTGTTCCCAAAACGGCAATCAGGCTGGAGAGCTAAACCGCCTGCTCAAGGCTGAAACTGTCAACAACGGCCTGCGGTTTCAGTCTGTCATTCATTATTTTAATCGCATCGCCAAGCTGCATCGTACGCCCGGCGATAACCACGCCAGGTTGCGCAAGCAGGCAAAGCGCGGCGTTTTCACCCGGCTCAACCACTAACAGGTTTACCTGTTCATCGGTATCGCTTAAATCAACACAGGCTGCGTCACCCACGACCGGCGACCAGTTAATACCGTGTGCGACAAAGTGCCAGCTTTTTGGCATTTGCGGTTTGAGATAACGAATCGCCACCAGCGCATTAAGCACCAGTTCCGCTTTTTGTTCTTTGGCTAAATCCAGGTAGCGACATTTTTCTTCAAAGGAAAAATAAAGCGCGGCGTCATCAACACAAAAACCTGACGGAGAAAATGCATCAGGAGTGAGCATTTTACGAGCAAAACGCGAACGGAATAACATGCCATTGGCTAAATCGAGCATCATACGATCGTGCTCTTCATCATAATACCAGCGCCAGTTATCGTCGGGTTTAATTCGCATCAGTTTCTCTCCTTTCCTTAATCATCACCGTTACGACAGTATCCTTTTGCCGCTTCGTTTATTGCCCTAATAATAAAAGCTCAGAATGTTTAAATAAGCAACAGTAAAGGAATATAAAACAACCAGGGCTAGAAATAAAGCCCTGGTTTGTGATTAAGGTAGCATTCAGATATTGCTGACGATTTCTTTTATCAACGGCGGACCTTTAAAAATAAAGCCCGAATAAATCTGTACGAGGGTTGCACCAGCAGCTATTTTCTCACGTGCAGCAATCACCGAGTCGATACCACCAACACCAATAATCGGCAGCTGACCTTTTAATTCCTGAGACAACTGGCGAATAATTTCTGTACTTTTTAATTGCAACGGTCGACCGCTCAGACCACCCATTTGATCGCAATTTTTCATTCCCTGAACAAGAGAACGATCGAGGGTGGTGTTAGTCGCAATTACGCCATCAATATTATGACGAACTAAACTATCGGCGACCTGGATCAGTTCTTCCACAGAAAGATCCGGCGCGATCTTTACCGCCACCGGAACATATTTATGGTGGATCGCTTGCAGATCGTTTTGCTTATTTTTAATTGCCGTCAGGAGATCGTCCAGCGCCTCGCCGTATTGCAGCGTACGTAATCCCGGCGTATTAGGCGAAGAGATATTAATCGCGATATAACCAGCATAAGCATAGACTTTTTCCATACAAATCAGATAGTCATCTTTGCCGTTCTCTACTGGGGTATCTTTGTTCTTACCAATATTAATACCCAGAATACCGTCGAAATGCGATTTTTTAACGTTCTCAACCAGGTTATCAACCCCGTAGTTATTAAACCCCATGCGGTTGATCAAACCTTCTGCATCGACCAGACGGAACAGACGCGGTTTATCGTTACCCGGCTGAGGGCGTGGCGTCACGGTACCAATCTCAATGGAACCAAATCCCATCGCGCCGAGTGCGTCAATGCACTCCCCGTCTTTATCCAGTCCGGCAGCAAGCCCGAGTGGATTTTTAAACGTCAGCCCCATACAGGTAACCGGTTTTGCGGGTACTTTCTGGCGGACAAGCGCTTCGAGCGGCGTGCCGGTAATGCGACGTAATTGCTGGAATGTCAATTCATGGGCGCGCTCTGGATCGAGCTGAAAAAGGGCTTTACGAACGAAGGGGTAGTACATGAACTCTCCTGGATTCCCGGTGTGCAAACCGGGGGCGTATTATGTGCGATCGCGAGCAAAAAGGGAATTGACCTGCGGCAATAAATAGCAATCGTTTTCCTCGCCCCTGCCTTTTTATTCAATTTCCAACTTTTCTATCCCGTATAAATCATTTCGATAAACAAAGCCTCTCTGCCAGACTGCATAAATTGTTATCAATGTTAATTAAAAGCAAACAATTGGTTATAAGGGGAGAATGAAATTATGCGCGTCATCACTCTGGCGGGGAGCCCTCGCTTTCCTTCTCGCTCCAGTGCGTTACTGGAATATGCCCGAGAAAAACTAAACGATCAGGATGTCGAAATCTTTCACTGGAATCTGCACAACTTTACCCCGGAAGACCTGATCTATGCCCGTTTCGACAGTCCGGCGCTGAACACATTTATCGAACAACTGCAGGATGCTGACGGGCTGATTGTCGCAACCCCGGTCTATAAAGCCGCTTACTCTGGCGCACTGAAAACGCTGCTCGATTTGCTCCCCGAGCGGGCGCTGGAAGGAAAAGTGGTTTTGCCGTTGGCGACCGGCGGCAGCGTGGCGCATTTACTTGCCGTCGATTACGCGCTGAAACCGGTACTGAGCGCATTAAAGGCCCAGGAAATCCTGCACGGTGTGTTTGCCGATGATTCACAGGTGATTGATTATCAGCATAAACCTCAGTTTACGCCCAACCTTCAGCAGCGTCTGGACAGTGCGCTCGATACCTTCTGGCTGGCGTTGCATCGTCGCGATATCCAACCCCCTCAACTGAACACCCTGCGAGGTGCCGCCCATGCTTGATCTTCTCAAGCGTCACACGTCCTGGCTGGCACTGACCGGGCTGTTGTCACTGTCAACCCTGGGGCATGCCGCAGAATCGGCCCCCGATGCCCTGCGCATTGGTTATCAAAAAGGAAGCGTCAGTATGGTGCTGGCCAAAAGCCATCAGCTACTGGAGAAACGCTATCCGCAGACTAAAATCTCGTGGGTCGAATTCCCGGCTGGACCGCAAATGCTGGAAGCACTCAATATCGGCAGTATCGATCTCGGCAGTACCGGTGACATTCCGCCGATCTTCGCCCAGGCAGCCGGGGCCGATCTGGTTTACGTGGGCGTCGAGCCGCCCAAACCGAAAGCCGAAGTGATTCTGGTGCCAAAAAATAGCCCGATCCAGAGCGTCGCGCAGCTTAAAGGACATAAAGTCGCCTTCCAGAAAGGCTCCAGCGCCCACAATTTACTGCTCCGGGCGCTGCAACAGGCCGGACTGAAATTTACCGATATTCAACCGACGTATCTGACTCCCGCCGATGCGCGAGCGGCCTTTCAGCAAGGAAACGTGGATGCGTGGGCTATCTGGGATCCCTATTATTCCGCCGCGTTACTGCAAGGTGATGTACGCGTACTGAAGGACGGCTCAGACCTCAAGCAAACCGGTTCGTTTTATCTCGCCGCCCGTCCTTATGCCGAGAAAAATGGCGCTTTTGTACTTGGTGTACTGGATACCTTTAGCCAGGCCGATGCGTTAACGCTCAGTCAGCGCCAGCAAAGCATTACCCTGCTGGCCAAAACCATGGGGCTGCCCGAACCGGTGATTGCGTCTTATCTGGATCACCGTCCGCCAACCACCATTGTGCCAGTCAACGCCTCTGTTGCTGCCCTGCAACAACAAACCGCCGATCTGTTTTATGACAACCGTTTGGTACCGAAAAAAATCGATATTCGCCAGCGTATCTGGCAACCCACTCAGCAGGCAGGAGAAAAATTATGAGTCTGAATATGTTCTGGTTTTTACCCACCCACGGTGACGGTCATTATCTTGGAACGGAAGAAGGTTCGCGCCCGGTCGATCACAGTTATCTGCAACAAATCGCGCAAACGGCCGATCGTCTTGGATTTACCGGCGTCCTGATCCCAACCGGTCGCTCTTGCGAAGATGCCTGGCTGGTCGCCGCTTCGATGATCCCGGTCACCCAGAGATTAAAGTTTCTGGTCGCGCTGCGCCCAAGCGTCACCTCGCCTACGGTTGCCGCACGTCAGGCTGCTACGCTCGACAGACTCTCAAATGGCCGGGCGTTATTTAATCTGGTGACCGGCAGCGATCCGCAGGAGCTGGCAGGCGACGGCGTGTTCCTCGATCACACAGAACGATATGAAGCCTCTGCTGAATTTACTCAGGTCTGGCGGCGACTGCTGCAAGGTGAAACGGTGGATTTCAACGGCAAACATATTCATGTTCGCGGCGCGAAGCTGTTTTTCCCTCCCGTACAACAACCCCAGCCACCGCTTTATTTCGGCGGCTCGTCTGATGTCGCACAAGACCTTGCTGCCGAGCAGGTTGATCTCTATCTGACCTGGGGCGAGCCCCCTGAGCAGGTGAAAGCGAAGATTGAACAGGTGCGAGCCAAAGCGGCGGCGCTCGGGCGCAAGGTCCGCTTTGGTATTCGTCTGCATGTGATCGTACGGGAGACAACCCACGAGGCGTGGCAGGCAGCGGATCGTCTGATAGCCCACCTTGATGACGACACCATTGCCAAAGCCCAGGCCGCCTTCTCAAGAACGGATTCGGTTGGTCAGCAGCGAATGGCTGCACTGCACAATGGTAAACGCGACAAACTGGAAATTAGTCCGAACCTGTGGGCAGGCGTTGGACTGGTACGCGGTGGTGCGGGTACCGCGCTGGTCGGAGATGGTCCGACTGTCGCGGCGCGTATCAATGAGTATGCCGCGCTGGGAATCGACAGCTTTGTGTTGTCCGGATACCCACATCTGGAAGAGGCATACAAGGTTGGCGAGCTGCTGTTCCCGCATCTGGATGTTGCTATACCGGAAATTCCGCAGCCGCAATACCTGCAACAACAAGGTGAAGCGGTGGCAAACGAATTTATCCCGCGCAAAGTCGCGCAAAGCTAAGGAGCGGCTAATGGCAACGCCGAAAAACAGGTGGTTATTACGCCTCGCGCCCTGGTTTTTACCGGTAGGTTTGGTGGCGCTCTGGCAGCTCGCATCTTCAATGGGCTGGCTGTCCACTCGCATTCTGCCCTCTCCGGAAGGTGTTATCGAAGCTTTCTGGACGCTTTCCGCCAGCGGCGAGCTTTGGCAGCATCTGGCCATCAGTTCCTGGCGCGCGCTGATCGGATTCTCCATCGGTGGATCGATTGGCCTGACACTAGGACTTATCAGCGGTCTTTCGCGTTGGGGAGAACGCCTGCTGGACACCTCGGTGCAGATGCTGCGTAACGTACCGCATCTGGCGCTGATCCCGCTGGTGATTTTGTGGTTCGGCATTGATGAATCCGCCAAGATCTTTCTCGTGGCGTTGGGAACACTGTTCCCAATTTACATCAACACCTGGCATGGGATCCGTAGTATCGATCGTGGGCTGGTAGAAATGGCGCGCAGCTATGGATTATCCGGCTTTTCACTGTTTGTTCATGTGATCCTCCCCGGCGCCCTGCCCTCGATTATGGTCGGCGTGCGTTTTGCTCTCGGGCTGATGTGGCTGACGCTGATTGTGGCGGAAACCATTTCTGCCAATGCTGGTATTGGTTATCTGGCGATGAACGCCCGCGAATTTCTGCAAACCGATGTGGTCGTGGTGGCCATTATTCTCTACGCCCTGCTCGGCAAACTTGCCGACATCAGCGCCCAATTGCTGGAGCGAGTCTGGCTACGCTGGCACCCGGCTTATCATGTAAAGGAGGCTACCATATGAATACCGCTCGCCTGAATCAGGGTACACCGCTGTTGCTGAGCGCCGTGACAAAACAATACGCCGCCAATACAGTGCTCAATCAATTAGATTTGCATATTCCGGCCGGACAGTTTGTTGCCGTGGTTGGCCGCAGCGGCGGTGGTAAAAGTACATTGCTGCGTCTGCTGGCAGGGCTGGAATCGCCCACCTCAGGCGCATTACTTGCCGGAACCACCCCACTGGCGGAAATTCAGGATGATACACGTATGATGTTCCAGGATGCGCGTCTGCTGCCATGGAAGACGGTTATCGATAATGTGGGCCTGGGTCTGAAAGGTCAGTGGCGCGATGCGGCCCGAGATGCGCTGGCCGCAGTTGGGCTGGAGAGTCGTGCTCACGAATGGCCGGCTGCGCTGTCCGGTGGACAAAAACAGCGTGTCGCCCTGGCACGGGCATTAATTCATCGCCCCGGTTTGCTGCTGCTGGATGAACCCCTCGGCGCTCTGGATGCCCTAACCCGCCTTGAAATGCAGGATCTGATCGTCTCTTTATGGCAAGAGCACGGCTTTACCGTACTGCTGGTCACTCATGACGTCAGTGAAGCGGTGGCAATGGCCGATCGCGTGTTGCTGATTGAGGACGGAAAAATCGGACTGGATCTTACGGTGGATATTCAGCGCCCCCGCCGTTTGGGATCGGTACGGTTAGCCGATCTGGAAGCAGAAGTGTTGAACCGGGTTATGAAACGCGGCGAGACGGAACAACCGATCCTTCGACATGGATAACCGCTCAGAAAACCAGGCCCGGTAGCGCTTACCGGGCCTTTTGCCGGATGGCGGCGTTACCGCCTTATCCGGCCTACTAAACTACAGGTCAACGTTTCAGGCTAACGCTTTGTCAATCTTCTCGAACAGATCGCCGGAGAGATTCTCCAGACCTTTCAGCTGTTCCAGCGCCGCACGCATTTTCGCCTGACGTTTTGCATCATAACGTTTTAAGCGAATCAGCGGCTCAATCAGACGTGACGCCACCTGCGGGTTACGACTATTAAGCTCAGTCAACATGTCGACCAGGAACTGATATCCACTACCATCTTCCGCATGGAATGCCGCCGGGTTGCTACCTGCAAAGGCACCGATCAGCGAACGGATTCGGTTCGGGTTACTCATACTGAAAGAGCGATGCTTCAGCAGGCCGCGTACCGTTTCCAGCACGTTTTTCGCCGGGCTGGTGGATTGCAGGATAAACCATTTGTCCATCACCAGACCGTCATGGTGCCACTTATCGTCA
Organism: Citrobacter sp. Cpo148; assembly: GCF_030332375.1. NCBI lineage: Bacteria > Pseudomonadati > Pseudomonadota > Gammaproteobacteria > Enterobacterales > Enterobacteriaceae > Citrobacter > Citrobacter sp. Cpo148. Next base: position 81,353 of record NZ_JAOWHY010000047.1, on the reverse strand, counting down.
TACTCCTGCATTAGCGCGTCGCGACAAGGCAGCTGCGCCGCCACTGCCGCGGATAGCGCCGCCAGCGCATCGGTCATATTGTTCGCTTCACGATACTGCTTGCTTACCAGCGTGTCAGCCAGATGGGTTTCGCCAAAGGCCAGGAAACGCAGGCAGGCGTTACGCAGCGTACGCTTGCCAATATCGGCATGCTCAACGCGGTACTCATCAAGATGATTAGCGTTATAGATGGCGAGGAATTCATCTGCCAGCTCGGCCGCCAGCGTGCGGGTTAACGCTTCGCGTACTTCGGTTATCGCCACCGGATCGATGATGTCGAACAGTTCGGCTATTTCATTTACTGAAGGCAGCGTCAGGATCTCTGCCGCCAGCGCCGGATCGATTTTCTCATCCAGTAAAATTGCGCGGAATGCATCAGCCACGTGTACCGGCAGCGACAGCGGTTGTCCCTGCTGATGACGAGCAACGTTAAGCTTAATATAGGTCGCCAGCAGGCTTTGCGCCGCGTCCCAACGAGAGAAATCGTTACGCGCATGACGCATCAGGAAGGTCAGCTGCTGATCGCTCCATTTGTATTCCAGTTTTACCGGCGCGGAGAATTCGCACAGCAGCGCCGGAACCGGCTGGAAGTAGACGTTATCAAAGACAAAGGTCTGCTCTGCCTGGGTGACGTTGAGTACAGAATTCACCGGGTGCCCGCCTTTTTGTAACGGGATCACTTTCCCTTCGTTGTCATACAACTCGAGGGCGAAAGGAATATGCAGCGGCTGTTTTTCGGCCTGATCCGGCGTGGCCGGCGTGCGCTGGCTGATCGTCAGCGTGTACTGCTCAGTTGACGGATTGTAGTCATCACGCACGGTCAGAATCGGCGTACCGGACTGACTGTACCAGCGGCGGAAATGGGAGAGATCAACGTTAGAAGCATCTTCCATCGCCTGCACGAAATCATCACAGGTTGCAGCACTGCCGTCATGACGCTCAAAGTACAGTTGCATCCCTTTCTGGAAGTTAGCCTCACCGAGCAGGGTGTGGATCATACGAATGACTTCAGCGCCCTTTTCGTACACGGTCAGGGTATAGAAGTTGTTCATTTCAATGACCATATCCGGACGGATAGGATGCGCCATCGGGCTGGCATCTTCAGCAAACTGCAGACCACGCATGGTGCGCACATTGCTGATGCGGTTTACCGCGCGTGAGCCAAGATCGGAACTGAACTCTTGATCGCGGAACACGGTTAAGCCTTCTTTCAGGCTCAACTGGAACCAGTCACGGCAGGTCACACGGTTGCCGGTCCAGTTGTGAAAATACTCATGACCGATAACGCGCTCAATATCGAGGTAGTCTTTGTCGGTGGCGGTATCGGTACGTGCCAGCACATATTTGGAGTTAAAGATGTTCAGACCTTTATTCTCCATCGCGCCCATGTTGAAGAAATCCACAGCGACAATCATATAGATGTCGAGGTCATACTCGAGGCCAAAGCGCTCTTCATCCCATTTCATGGAGTTTTTCAGCGAGGTCATCGCCCACGGCGCGCGGTCAAGGTTGCCGCGATCGACGTACAGTTCCAGCGCCACTTCACGCCCGGAACGGGTGATAAAGGTATCGCGCAGAACGTCGAAATCACCGGCTACCAACGCAAACAGATAGCACGGTTTCGGGAACGGATCTTGCCACTGTACCCAGTGACGACCATTTTCCAGTTCGCCCTGCGCCACACGGTTGCCGTTAGAGAGCAGGAACGGATATTGGGTTTTATCGGCGATAATTTTGGTGGTAAAACGCGCCAGGACATCAGGCCTGTCCAGATACCAGGTAATATGGCGGAACCCTTCCGCTTCACACTGGGTGCACAGCGCTTCGCCAGACTTGTACAGCCCTTCCAGCGCGGTATTGGCCGCTGGGCTAATTTCATTCACGATACGCAGCGTAAAACGTTCCGGCAACTGACTAATGACCAGAGCGCCCTCTTCTTCTTTATACTCTGTCCACGGCTCGTCGTTCACGTGGATCGACACCAGGGTCAGATCTTCGCCATTCAGGCGCAGGGGCACATCGGACGCGCCATGACGGACAGCCTGGCTCACTGCGGTGACCACGGTTTTTTCAGCATCCAGGTCAAAGGTCAAGTCAATATCAGTAATCTGGTAATCCGGCGCACGATAGTCGTGACGGTATTTGGCTTGTGGCTGTTGTGTCATAAAAAAACCTTTAGCATCTTTAATAGAGTCTCGGCTTCAGTCTATTCCTGTTGCGTAAATCGCGCTACGCAGAATGTTCATCTTTTCAGGCACAAACACCCTTTTTGCTACATTTTCATAACACGTGGCACGAATTGCCCTCGACCAGAAAGAGAGCTTATGGTGTGATCGGGGTTCAATAAATCGCTAAACAGGGTATACTCCAGCGGTTTTCTTAGTTGTTTATTGTACTAAACGCTCCCGTGAGAGGATGCTACTGCGCACCTATGACACAATTCGCTTCTCCTGTTCTGCACTCGCTGCTGGATACAGACGCTTATAAGTTGCATATGCAGCAAGCCGTTTTTCACCACTACTATGATGTACAAGTAGCGGCTGAATTTCGTTGCCGTGGCGATGACCTGCTCGGTATTTATGCCGATTCTATTCGTGAGCAGGTGAATGCTATGCAGCACCTGCGACTGCAGGAGGATGAGTACCAGTGGCTCTCCGGCCTGCCTTTCTTTAAAGCTGATTACCTCACCTGGTTACGTGATTTCCGCTATAACCCGGAACAGGTTTGCGTCACCAATGATAACGGCAAGCTAAACATCCGCTTAACCGGTCCGTGGCGTGAAGTGATCATGTGGGAAGTCCCGCTGTTAGCGGTGATTAGCGAACTGGTACACCGTTACCGTTCACCTGAATCAGGCGTCCCGCAGGCACTCGATGAGCTGGAAAGCAAACTAGTAGAATTCTCTGCTTTAACGAAAGATGTCGATATGTCCCGCTTCCATTTGATGGATTTCGGTACGCGTCGTCGTTTTTCGCGCGAAGTACAGCAGGCTATCGTTAAACGCCTGCAGCAAGAGCCCTGGTTTGTCGGCACCAGTAACTACGATCTGGCCCGCCGCCTGTCATTAACCCCAATGGGTACGCAGGCGCATGAGTGGTTCCAGGCTCATCAGCAAATCAGTCCAGAACTTGCCACCAGCCAGCGCGTAGCCCTGGCAGCCTGGTTAAATGAATACCCTGATCAACTCGGCATTGCATTGACCGATTGCATCACCATGGACGCATTTTTACGCGACTTTGGCGTTGAGTTCGCTACCCGCTACCAAGGGTTACGCCATGACTCAGGCGATCCGGTGGAATGGGGTGAAAAAGCCATCGCCCATTATGAAAAACTGGGTATTGATCCGCTAAGCAAAACGCTGGTCTTCTCAGATAATCTCGATCTGAAAAAAGCGATTGAACTCTACCGCCACTTCTCTTCCCGTGTACAGTTGAGTTTTGGTATTGGGACACGGCTAACATGCGACATTCCGCAGGTTAAGCCACTCAATATTGTGATCAAGCTGGTGGAATGTAACGGCAAACCGGTGGCGAAGTTATCTGACAGCCCGGGTAAAACCATCTGCCACGATAAAGCATTTGTTCGTGCACTGCGCAAAGCCTTCGATCTCCCGCATATCAAAAAAGCCAGTTAAGCCTTCCAGGGAGCCATTTTGGCTCCCTTTTTCGCGTTTATTTCCGAAATCTTTCACTCCAGCTACGAATTCTGCTTGTCTGATTGCAGATGCCAGGTAACATAGGTATCCCCCCATTACGGGTGGACATGTGTTTATATATCCGACTATTAACAGAGAGAATATTATGAGCGTTGTGCCTGTAGCCGACGTACTCCAGGGCCGCGTAGCCGTTGACAGCGAAGTCACCGTGCGCGGATGGGTGCGTACCCGCCGAGATTCAAAAGCTGGCATCTCCTTCCTCGCCGTTTATGACGGTTCCTGCTTTGATCCTGTACAGGCCGTCATCAATAATTCTCTGCCCAATTACAATCAGGACGTACTGCGCCTGACGACGGGTTGTTCAGTTATCGTAACGGGTAAAGTCGTTGCATCTCCTGGACAAGGACAGAGCTTTGAAATTCAGGCCACTGAGGTTGAAGTAACGGGCTGGGTTGAAGATCCTGACACTTACCCAATGGCAGCTAAGCGTCACAGCATTGAGTATCTGCGTGAAGTGGCGCACATGCGTCCGCGTACCAACATGATTGGTGCGGTAGCGCGTGTACGTCATACGCTGGCGCAGGCTCTGCATCGTTTTTTCCACGAGCAGGGTTTCTTTTGGGTATCGACTCCGTTGATCACCGCTTCCGATACGGAAGGTGCCGGTGAAATGTTCCGTGTTTCTACGCTGGATCTGGAAAACCTGCCGCGTAACGATCAGGGCAAAGTCGATTTCGACAAAGACTTCTTTGGTAAAGAGGCCTTCCTGACCGTTTCCGGTCAGCTGAACGGTGAAACCTACGCCTGCGCCCTGTCTAAAATTTATACTTTTGGCCCGACGTTCCGTGCAGAAAACTCTAACACCAGTCGTCACCTGGCAGAGTTCTGGATGCTGGAACCAGAAGTGGCTTTTGCTGACCTGAATGATGTTGCAGGCCTGGCTGAAGCGATGCTGAAGTACGCGTTTAAAGCCGTACTGGCAGAGCGTGCGGATGATATGAAATTCTTCGCTGAACGTGTCGACAAGGACGCGATTTCACGCCTGGAACGTTTCATTGACGCTGACTTCGCGCAGGTGGATTACACTGACGCGGTAAGCATTCTGGAAAAATGCGGTAAACAGTTCGAAAACCCGGTTTACTGGGGTGTGGATCTGTCTTCTGAGCATGAACGTTACCTTGCTGAAGAGCACTTTAAAGCGCCGGTGGTAGTGAAAAACTACCCGAAAGATATCAAAGCGTTTTATATGCGCCTTAACGAAGACGGTAAAACCGTTGCTGCAATGGACGTACTGGCCCCGGGAATCGGTGAAATCATCGGTGGTTCTCAGCGTGAAGAGCGCCTGGACGTGCTGGATGCCCGTATGCTGGAAATGGGTCTGAACAAAGAGGATTACTGGTGGTATCGCGACCTGCGTCGCTACGGTACCGTTCCGCATTCCGGCTTCGGATTGGGCTTCGAGCGTCTGATCGCTTACGTCACCGGCGTACAGAACGTCCGTGATGTTATTCCGTTCCCGCGTACTCCACGTAACGCCACCTTCTAAACGTGCGTTATTGTTTCAAAGGCCAGCATTGCTGGCCTTTTTTATACCCTTTTAGTGCTATCTGGATACCCATCTCACGTTAAACACAACCTTTCAATCCCCTCCACCTGTTACGTAATATTTCATCGCAACACATTTGCACAAAAAATAATCAGCAATTTTATTGTGGATTAGCATTTTCTGATTAAATAGTACATTTTTTAACCTCTAGCACGGCATTCCAGACGTCCAAAAATCGTTACCTGTAAAATCCGAACTTTCCGGCATAACGGATAAAAAATGACCTTAGCAAAATTAAACATAAGAAAATCATATAAATAGAAATAAAAACGAGAATTTTAAGCGCAGGGGCATTCGAAGTTTGACGCTGTTCACAAAGTTGCACAAAAATAACATCTTGTTACACATTTTTTCTTTTTGAAACTAAATCTTTATATTTGTAGCACTTTGACGGTAGCGAAACGGTAGTTTGAATGGAAAGATGCCTGTCAGACACATAAAGACACCAAACTCTCATCAATAGTTCCGTAAATTTTGATTGACGGAATTTATTGGCGGCAGTGGCAGGTGTCATATAAAAACCGATGAGGGTAATAAATAATGATGAAGCGCAATATTCTGGCAGTGGTTATCCCTGCTCTGCTGGTAGCCGGGGCAGCTAACGCTGCAGAAGTTTATAACAAAGATGGCAACAAAGTAGACGTATACGGTAAAGCCGTTGGTCTGCACTATTTTTCCAAGCACAACGGTGAAAATGCCTACGCCGCTAACGGCGATCAGACATACGCCCGTCTTGGTTTCAAAGGGGAAACTCAGATTAACGACCAACTGACCGGTTACGGCCAGTGGGAATACCAGTTCAGCGGCAATAACTCCGAAGGTGGTAGTGACGCTCAGAACGGTAACAAAACTCGTCTGGCATTTGCCGGTCTGAAATTCGGCGACGCGGGCTCCTTCGACTACGGTCGTAACTACGGCGTCGTATACGATGCACTGGGTTACACCGATATGCTGCCAGAATTCGGTGGTGATACCGCTGCTTCTGACCAGTTCTTCTCCCAGCGTAACGGCGGTCTCGCAACCTACCGTAACTCTAACTTCTTCGGCATGGTTGAAGGCCTGAACTTCGCCGTTCAGTACCTGGGCAAAAATGAGCGTGATGACGCGCGTCGCTCTAACGGTGATGGTGTTGGCGGCTCAGTAAGCTACGAAATGGATGGCTTCGGTATCGTGGGTGCTTACGGCGCAGCTGACCGTACCAACGCGCAAGAAACGCTGACCTATGGTCGCGGTGCAAAAGCTGAGCAGTGGGCTGCTGGTGTGAAATACGATGCGAACAACATCTACCTGGCGGCGAACTACAGCGAAACCCGTAACGCTACCCGTATCTCTAACGGTTATGCTAACAAAACTGAAGACGTACTGTTGGTTGCTCAGTACCAGTTCGACTTCGGCCTGCGTCCGTCCCTCGCCTATACCAAATCTAAAGGTAAGGACATTGAAGGCATCGGTGACGTAGATCTGGTGAACTACTTCGAAGTAGGTGCGACTTACTACTTCAACAAAAACATGTCCACCTATGTTGATTACATCATCAACCAGATCGATTCTGACAACAAACTGGGCGTAGGCTCTGACGACACCGTAGCAGTCGGTATCGTTTACCAGTTCTAATAGCAGACCTCTTTGTTAAATGCCTATAAAACAGGACTTCGGTCCTGTTTTTTTATATCTGCTAGCGAATTCTTGCGTCTTAAAAAAACACCTCAGCTTTTCGTCAGTAACGGTTGGCATTTTGTAAATCTACCGTTAACCTGATAGCGGACTTCCCTTCTGTAATCACTATGGAACCTCGTCATGTTTGAGAACATTACCGCCGCTCCTGCCGACCCCATTTTGGGTCTGGCTGATTTGTTTCGTGCCGATGACCGCCCTGGAAAAATAAACCTCGGGATCGGTGTATATAAAGATGAGACAGGCAAAACGCCGGTGCTGACCAGCGTTAAAAAAGCCGAGCAATATATACTGGAAAATGAAACCACCAAAAATTACCTTAGCATTGACGGTATTCCAGAGTTTGGTCGCTGCACTCAGGAATTACTGTTTGGTAAAGAAAGTTCGCTGATCAACGATAAGCGTGCACGTACCGCACAGACCCCTGGCGGCACTGGTGCACTGCGTGTGGCAGCTGATTTCCTGGCAAAAAATACGTCGGCTAAACGCGTATGGGTGAGCAATCCAAGCTGGCCGAACCATAAGAGCGTCTTTAACTCTGCAGGCCTGGAAGTTTGTGAATACAACTATTACGATGCAGCAAACCACTCGTTAGATTTTGATGCGCTGCTGGCAAGCCTCAGCGAAGCGCAGGCTGGCGACGTAGTGCTATTCCACGGCTGCTGCCATAACCCTACCGGCATCGATCCTACGCTGGAACAGTGGCAAACACTGGCTCAGATGTCTGTCGAAAAAGGTTGGTTACCGCTGTTTGACTTCGCATACCAGGGCTTTGCCCGTGGTCTGGAAGAAGATGCAGAAGGTCTGCGCGCATTTGCGGCTCTGCACAAAGAGCTGATCGTTGCCAGCTCCTACTCCAAGAACTTTGGACTGTACAATGAGCGTGTAGGCGCCTGTACGCTGGTTGCTGCCGATGCTGAAACCGTTGACCGTGCGTTCAGCCAAATGAAATCAGCCATTCGCGCTAACTATTCCAACCCACCAGCACACGGTGCATCCGTAGTGGCCACGATTCTGAGCAACGACGCGCTGCGTGCCATCTGGGAACAGGAACTGACTGATATGCGCCAGCGCATTCAGCGCATGCGTTTACTGTTTGTGAATACGTTGCAAGAGAAAGGTGCAAACCGCGACTTCAGCTTTATCATCAAACAGAACGGCATGTTCTCGTTTAGCGGCCTGACCAAAGAGCAGGTTCTGCGTCTGCGTGAAGAGTTTGGTGTCTACGCTGTCGCTTCCGGACGCGTAAACGTGGCAGGAATGACGCCAGACAACATGGCGCCGCTGTGCGAAGCGATTGTTGCAGTACTGTAATCTATCGCGCACAAAAAAGGCCGCAAATGCGGCCTTTTTATTTATTAAACGAATTACCAGACAGGCATTTCATCTTGCAGGAACGGGTTATGTAGCCGTTCGTTACCCAGCGTAGAAAGTGGGCCGTGCCCCGGAATAAACGTTACGTCATCGCCTAACGGCAATAGTTTACGTTTAATCGAATCGATCAGTTGGCTGTGATCACCGCGCGGGAAATCGCTGCGCCCTACGCCACCTTTGAAAATCACGTCACCTGAAATCAGTAACTTTGATTGCTCATCAAAGAAGACCACATGTCCCGGTGTATGACCCGGACAATGCAGAACCTGTAACGTCACGTTGCCAACGCTTATCCTGTCACCTTCATTCAACCAGCGATCGGGCGTCAGCGGCTCACAATCGCCCAGGCCAAACATGCGGCTCTGAGCAGGGAGTCCCTGTAACCAGAACTCATCTTCTTTTTCCGGGCCAATAACCGGTACACCATAATGCTGTGCCAGTTCAGCCGCCGCGCCTACGTGATCAAGATGACCATGGGTAAGCAGGATCTGCATAAGCGTCAGACCGCTGGCATCCACTTCCTGTTTGATTTTCTCGGCATCGCCGCCGGGATCGACCAGCGCGGCCAGACGAGTCTGCTCACACCAGATTAGCGAGCAGTTCTGGGCGAATGCAGTGACCGGAATAATACGATAGTTCATACAGCTCCTGTTTCATTAAGCTTATGGATCACCAGTGCCGTGCAGGGCCGGTGTCAATATGCACAAAGTTACTGCTGGGGTAGTATCCTACACCACCTGCGCGCATAGATAACGCAGCTTTGCGAATATTACTTAATGCGATGCCTTCAATATGGAAATCCATGGCCTGACCTTTAGTGTGGTAGCTTTTCTTGGCCACACCACGGCTACGTGCACGGAGTTCATTATTGGTATCGATAGAGCGATAGCCTGAAATCAGCTGTACGGGTTTACGCGTGCCCAGCAGGCCCTGCAGACGGAAGAGTTGATCAAACAGTCCCGGGTCAATGGATTTCACTTTATTGGCCCGAAAATCACGGAAAAAGTGGTTAAGTTTTGCTAATTCGTCCTGAATATAGCCCCTGCCATCAAAAAACTCTGCTTTTATTGACTCACCGGTATGCAGGTTATTCAGAGTCAATATACGCGGACGTGGGGTAGAGAGTGTTGCAAACGCAGGCGTAGGCAAGATGGCAGCGCCGAGGGCAATACCACCAAGCGCCAGCAGTTTGCGGCGATTAGCGTCAAATTTGTCCATGGTATTAAGGTCTACAAGGTCAATGTTATCGTATGTATGCTCTAGCGCACGCGGGAAACCTTATCTGGCTAAGTAGTCCACGTCAAGGCTCCCAACCCCAGGAAATACGGGGCTCACAGCCATTTGGCCCCGTTTCCAGCATAACTTACGACAATCATTTTCCTCGAACTGCTTCATTTATCTGATTAATTGCTCGGCTTTTGACACAATTTGTGCGCTGGATCGCGCTGTCAGATCGTAATTGTAAATATCTGTACGATACTGCGTGCGCCCATCAGGGCCGACAAATGCGGTCAGATAGTAGAGGTTGACCGGGATATTCTGGCGAATATTCACGTACCGCGTATCCCCTTGCTTCAGGGCATCCGAGATGCGCGTATCATTCCAGCCCGCATCCTGTAGCAGCATATTTGCCAGCTCAGAGGCCTTATTCACCCGCACGCAGCCGGAGCTTAATGCCCGCGTATCCTTCTGGAACAGATTGTGGTTCGGCGTGTCGTGCAGATAAATAGCGTCCGAACTCGGCATGTTGAATTTATAGCGTCCGAGCGAGTTACGCGCTCCCGGAGCCTGCTGGAAGCGGAACGGCAGATTGGAGGCAGTGATGGTAGCCCAGTCTACCTGCCACGGATCTATCGTTTCTTTGCTGTTCCAGCCGCGCATCACGGTATAACCGTGACGCTCAAGATACCCCGGATCATTCCAGACCTTAGGCAGGATATCTTTTCGGGCCAGCGTTGGCGGCACGTTCCACGGTGGGTTAACGACCACGTTATTCAGCGCACTGCTCATCATCGGCGTTTTACGATCGGGACGCCCGACAATAACGCGCGAGGCCAGCACCTGATTGCCATTCTGATAATAAACCAGCGAATAGGCAGGAATGTTCACCATGATACCGGTAGACAGCTCACTCGGCAGCAGGCGCAAGCGCTGAATATTTAACGCCAGCACGCCCGCACGCTGAGCAGGCGTCACGTTCAGCCAGTCACGTGTGGCTGGGCCAATCGCGCCATCTGCGCCAAGTCCCTGCCACGTCTGAAAACGCTTTACCGCATCAACCAATTCACGATCGTAGGTGCCACGACCTTCTTTGCCAGACGTACTGACGGCAGGCTCCAGCATCCCGGTTCGGCGCAAAATTTCACGCAGCGCGGGGATGTCATTACTCCACTCCCCCGGACGCAGCGTTGCTGTACTGGTGAGCTGCGGCCAGGGACGTGTATCGCCCACCAGCTTGAGCAGTGATTCATGCATGGCTGCATACTGCGGATGTTGAGGCGCAAGGCTGGCCACAAATGAAGTCAGTTGACCGTTATCCAGTGCGACCTGCCACTGGTTGATGACGGAAATCGGCGGCGTCGTTAGCGCATAGGGCTTATCGCTGTAAAGCCAGCGATTACCTTTGACAGGGATGTTAGCAATAAAGTGCAGATACCCCATCATCGCATCAGAGAGCACGATGTCTCTCGCCTGACCGGTTACTGCCGGGTCAGTCAGAAGTGCAACCCAGGTAGTGAACTGCGGCTGAAAGCCGGCAATTGCAACCTCGGCTAACTGTTGCTGAAATGCCTTTACCGCATCACGATTTTCCCACATCGGCTTCATTTCGCGTGCGGCATACAGCAGTTCCAGCTGGCTCATGTAAACCGGCGTATAACCTGCTGGCAGTTGAGAGTGTATTTCGGCGCGGGCTTTATCGACAGACACGCCTTCTGGCAGCGGTTGAATACCCGCCATGATAGCCGTCGCAGAAGATTGAACCTGCGGCTGCGATAACGCTGTTGGCTGTTCACTGACGGTCGCAGAGCTATCGCCAGGGATCATTTCAGGCTCATCGGCCTGAGCATTGAACAGTGGAGCGAATGTTACGGCCAGGCACAAACTGATTGCCGACAGCCGACGACCACACATTTTATTAAGCAACATCCCTTGCCCCCTGTTTTCTTTATCATACTCTGAATAGCCAGGCCGTCTGTATTCCCCTTTATTCTGACGAGGGTCGGACCTGTAAAACGCCGATACAAACTGAAGTATGACGAGCAAGCCTGTGACGCGTTAGGCTCACCTTTAGTATATAAACATCAAAAACTTTTTGCCTAACCTAATGTAAAGAAGTCTAAAGAAATTACACCAGGCATGAAGTCTTTTCGGAAAAAGATAAGGCGGCCATGTAGCCGTAATGCCAGTCAGTTAGCGCCTCAGTTTCAGTAAACTGGCGGAGGTAAAGAACATGCTATCTCGGAAATAGAGTTCCGTTCACCTCATGCTCATTGTTTCTCTGAAACACGGATTCCCGTGAACGTGTAAAGGGCGTTCTCCGCCACGCCCTTTACAATCCCGGCTCCCGGCGGGAAAATTGTTGCTACGCAATACCCTCCGCTTATTCCTCCTGGCTACCGGGCCGGGCGCGAGGAAGCGTCCCTGCAAAGCGCGCCCTGAGCCAGCATCCATGCTGGCTCTCCCGGCCTTACGGAAA
>NZ_JAOWHY010000047.1:0-69242 GCF_030332375.1 Citrobacter sp. Cpo148 | reverse complement strand
GCAGGGATGCGGGCAGAGGGGATGGCCTGCATGGATGCAGGCTCGGCCCCGACCCGACAGGCAGACGGCATAAGACGAATGAATCGCGCAGCGACGATTTTCCCGCCGGGAGCCTGGGTTGCAAGGAAGGTGGCGGTGAGCCTCCCTTGCACGTTCACAGGTATCTGCGCTTCAGAGAAATGACACCACTGAGGTGAACGGAACCCTGAGCAAGAATCACATGTTCATCATACATGCTTAACTGATGAGCATTAGCCATGTAGCCGCCTTTTTACTTATTACTTAGCTTGCCTGCGAGGAGGCATCTTCAGTCCCCGGCAGTGGTTCCGGTAACTGAGGCGCAAATCCGCGCAACCCCACCACGTGAACGTGTTCGGTGTTCTGGAAGACTTTACGCACCAGTTTGTAGGTGGTGCCTTTCTCTGGGCTGATGTTTTCCGGCGCAGCGATAATCAGCTGCATCTGCAAACGCTCACACAGCTCAAACAAGGTCGCAATAGAACGCGCATCGAGTCGTGCAGCTTCATCAAGGAACAGCAGACGGCAAGGAGAGATATCTTTCCCGCGCAATCTGCGGCCTTCATCTTCCCAGCTTTGCACCACCATCACCAGAATAGACATCCCGGTCCCGATCGCTTCACCCGTTGACAACGCACCAGACTCAGCACGCAGCCAGCCGTCAGAGCCACGGTTAACCTCAACTTCCATTTCCAGATAGTTACGATAATCCAGCAGCTCTTCACCAATGGTTTGTGGCGTACGTTGCCCCATGTCTATCTGCGGATTCAGACGCTGATACAGCTTCGCCAGCGCTTCTGAGAAGGTCAGGCGATTGCTGTTAAACAAATCCTGATGCTGTTCATGCTGCTCTGAAAGTACGTCCAGCAAGGTAGCATGTGTTTCACGCACATTGACGTTCAGGCGAACGCTGTTGACCTGGCCAAACGACACGCTTTGCAACCCCTGGTTCAGCATGCGAATACGGTTCTGTTCACGCTGAATGGTCTTACGAATAATGTTCGCCACGCTGCGTGAGCTGATCGCCAGCTTCTGTTCGCGTGAGGTTAACTCTTCCGTCAGACGGCTCAGCTCAATCTCCATCTGTTCAATGGCTTCAACCGGATCATCGGTACGAATAATATCCTGGCGAATACGTTCACGCAGATGCTGGTAAACCGCGACGAAGAACTGAATTTTGCGCTCTGGACGTTTTGGATCTTCAGACAGACGCAACACATCGCGCAGGTGCTCGTTATCCGCAACCGCCAGACGTAGCGCACCGAGCGCCTTATCCGACATCGAACGCAGTTCGTCACCGGAAAGATAGGCCAACTCGCGGCGGTGCAGACGACGTTCCACACCGTTATCTTTCACCATCCGCATGACTGCACACCAGCCGGCTTTGGCGGTGACTACCTGCTCGCGCATTTCATGATAATCACGTTCCAGCTTGCGTAGTCTGCGGGTCAGGTTTTCCATCTCCGCTTCGCAGAAAGTCAGTGCTTTCTCAAGTTGGTTGCGGCGTGCACGGTTGTTGCTGAGCTGCGCATGCAGTTCGTCACGGCGAATACGCGCACGCTCTTCGGCACCGCTGTCCGCACGAACGCCGATATCCTGCAGTTCACGTTGTAAATCGTTAAGCAGCTCTTTTTTGGTGTCATAAGAGCTTTTCAGCGATGCCATGACCTGGTTGTACTGGCTTAACTGTGCGGCGTGGCTGCGCAGCGCTTCGCGAGCGCGGGTACGTTCGGCTTCCGCCTGTTCCAGGCGTTCACGCAATTTTTCGTTCAGATCGCTATTGCCGCTCAGCATTTCGGCTGAGTCGGAATAACTAAAGTGCGCCCGACGCTGTACGACTTCGGTCAGCGCAAAAGCCTGCTGACGCGCATCGCGCTGCATCTGCTGGGAATACGCATAGTCTTCCTTCAGCTGTTCAAACTGCTCAGGGTCATTTTGCAGAACCGAAACGATAGGTTCCAGTTTCGCCAACTGATTGCCATGTTGCTGTACAAAACGCGCGGCTTCCTGAGCTTCATCCAGACGCTCGCGAATTTCGTCTACGCGATCGGCTAGCGTATCATCTGCCAGCAGATTCAAGCGCGGCAGCAGGCGGTTCAGCGCAGAGACGCCCTCTTTCGCCTGTTCAAACTGCATACGGCTTTGCTGGTTATCATTTTCATGATTGGTCAGCGCACGTTCCAGTTCAACGCGACGGCTATTCAGTTGGCGAATTTCCGCTTCTGGATCGGCTTCAAACGCCACCGACAGATGGCTGCCGATAAAGCGACTGAACGCCTGATGCAGACGCTGGGTTTTCTGGACGTCAAAGGAGAGCGTGGCGAAACGTTCAGACAGCCCTTCACGCTCGGCATGCAGGGTTTCGATACGGCTTTCACGTGCTGCACGCCCAAAAATAGGCACCGTCGGGAAGCGAGAATAACGCCACTGACGCTCGGCAGTTTTCACCACCACCGCATTTTCCACTTCATCAACGCTGAAGACGCTGTCATCAAACGACTGCGGATCCCCTTCGATGAAATAGAGATCTTCCGGGCAATCTGTCAGCCCTTCAAGCTGTTCGGTAATCAGCGACAGATCCGGTACCACAATGGCATGACGCGAAGGACCGTATAGCGCAGAGAAGTACGGTGCATCTTCAAGGCTAACGTCATCATAAATTTCTGACAGCAGTACGCCGCCAAAGCGTTCCGCCAGCGCGTTCAGACGCTGATCTTCCGCCCCGCCCGGTTGACTTAAACGTTCAATCTCTTCATCAACTGCATTTTTACGTGCACCGACTTCATCACGCTCAACAATGGCCTCACGCTCGCGCTCCAGCAATTGTTGCAGATACTCGGTCACGTCCTGGCTCGAGGTAAACTCTTCGCCACACTGCTCGCTAAGCTGACTCAGGCTATTTTGCGCAGCCAGCCAGACAGGTGCCCGCTTCATCAAATGCTGAATACGGGATTGCAGCTGTTCCTGCTCCTGACGCAGTGTCATACGCTGTTCGCTGGCAGACGAGACGCTGTCCGACAAGGCGGCGATGCGCGCTTCCAGCTCCTGGTGCAGCGCTTCCAGCTCATCGATATCGAACTGTTTACCCTGACGCTTGCAGAATTCGGCCAGCAGACGCTCGGCATCCTGCTGTTCGCGCAGACGCTGCTCCAGTTCGCTCAGTCGCATACGCAACGGCTGAACCTGTTCTGCCAGGTGGCGCTGTTCCACGCCTTCGCGCAGCAGTTCACGCGCCACGCTCCAGGCTTCACCGCGCGCCAGCGGGCCGTTGATAGCCGCCACCAGCTGATAAGCCTGTTCGAACTGGCTATGCGCGGTTTGCGCCACGCTCATTTTTTGTTCAAGCGTCAGCAGTTTTTCAGTGGCTTCCTGCTCTTTGGCCTGGAAAGTCTCCAGCCATTCGGCGGCGCTGTCGGCTGTCAGGTCCGGTAAGTGGCAGAGCTCTTTCGCCCGGTTTAGGGCCTGGATCGCCTGAGTATACTGGATGGCTCGCGTTTGCTGGACGTCCAGCGCTTGCTGGTAATCGGCAAGCTGGCTTTTCAGCTCATCCACTTCCAGCTCAGCGGCTTCTGCGCGGGCTTCGTTTTCATCCTGGCGGTCAACGGCTTCCGCGACCACCTCGTTTTGTTCTTCAAGACGGACCTGCAATTCTTCGAGATCCGCCTCGTAGCGTTCAATTTTTTCCTGCTGACGCAGCGCGGTTTGCACCAGATTCAGGTGATCGCTCGCGGCCTGGTAATCAGCTTCCAGATCGCCTTCCGCACCGTTGTGCTCACCCAGTTCGCGCGCCATATCCACGTGTTTGTACTGCTCTGCCGCCAGCTGCTTGCGAGAGGTATACAGTTCACGACGATATTCCAGTGCTTTATCCAGATGGATACGACGTTCATTGGCGTGGCGCATATAATCTGCGGCCACATAGTTGGTCGCTTCACTGATTAAATGCTTAAACAGGTCGCGGTCAGACTGCGTTACGCGAATCGCTTCCAGCGTCATACGGTTTTCACGAAGCGCGGCTTCCATATCCTGGAACGCTTTACGTACGCCGCTGTTTTCCGGCAGCAGGTAGTCACGCAGTGAACGGGTAATGGCGCTGGAGATCCCGCCGTACAGCGAGGCTTCAATCAGACGGTAGAATTTACTACGATCGGACGCAGAGCGCAGACGACGGGCAATGATGCCCAGATCGAACATCAATGAGTGATAATCGGTTATTGAGTTGAACTGCTTAAACTGCACGCCTTCCATCTCATCAAGCTTCTCTTTCAGCTCAGGTAGAGACAGTACGCGCGCCTGGCGTTCGTTCAGCGTTTCCGTCACCAGTTGGGTTGGCTGTACCGACATCGGCAGCCCCTGAATGGCAAACGGTTTGATATCCACTTTGCGATCGCGACCAGCAACCTGTTGCAGACGCACCCCCACGACCACGCGCTGATGACGCGAGTTGAGGACGTCGAGCATTGAATAACAAACTCCTGCTTTCAGCTTACCGTGCAGGCCTTTATCACGTGAACCGCTGGTTGCACCGGCTTCGGTGGTGTTACGGAAATGCAGCAGGGTTAAGTCCGGAATGAGCGCCGTAACAAATGCCGCCATGGTGGTGGATTTACCCGCACCGTTACCACCGGACAGCGTGGTGACCAGCTCATCGAGATCAAACGTACGGGCAAAAAAACCATTCCAGTTAATCAGCGTAAGTGAGCGAAATTTACCGCGTTCAATCATTATTCTTCTTCTCCACTGTCCGGCTGATTCTCTTCGGGCTCATCGTTGAGCTGCAGACGGTTCTCGACCGCCATCGCTTCACCATCACGAATTAAGCGACGCTGTGCTTCACGCGGATCGTCACCGCTACGCACATCCGCACCAAAGCGGAAGACAGATTCCGTAATACGGAATTTGCTGCTGTCGTGGCCCAGAAACCACACCATGCCTAAGCGGCGCAAGCGGTTGAGCGAAGAACGCACTTTTTCCTGTAGCTTCTGGCGGTCAACGTCAGAACCGGTTGAACGGTTGTTCACCAGCTTCAGTAACTTCGCTTCATCTGCCAGCGTTAGCAGCTCGTCGTACAGCTCTTGCTGGGTAAAAATCCCTTCGTTCGCCAGGCGTTCCGGGCTGAGATAGAGATAGCAAAGAATTTTACCCACCATCATGTCCAGTTCTGACAGGACCGAACGAGGAATGAGCGTCGTGGAACGCGGGCGAAGGTAGAAGAACCCTTCCGGCGCACGGATTAATTCCACGTTATATCGGCTATAAAACTCTTCAAAATATTCCTGAAAATCCATCAGGAAGGCATGATTATCCAGTTCATCCAGACCGATATGGCGGCCCGAACGTAAGGCACTATCCAGTGCCGGAAATAACGGATTCGCCAGCGCCTGCGCCAGCTTTACCGGCATCACTTGTTCAATATTTGTCAATGACATGCGCCTGTACCTTGGCTCCGTAATCATTAATCGGCTGCCATTTGGCTGGCAGTCCGGTGAAGTCTGCTTGCGCTACGCCAAGGCGTACCGCCTGATCGATAACAATACGCGCGACGTCGAAATGACGCGCACGTGGGTATTGCGCCAGATACTCGCGCACTACCAAACCGAGATCCAGTGGTGTTTGTCTGGATTTGTAGATAGCCAGCTGTTCTTCGATGATCGCCGCCAGCTGCTCACGGATCTCGTTAAATTCTTCATATTCCAGGTCTTCCGGAAGTTCACCGGTGACCTCTTCGTCACGCAGCACCATCTCCTCGTCACGCATATCCAGCAGACGATCGGCGTTGGCATAGGTCAGCGCCCACGGGTCGTCAAAGTAGGTCTGCACGGACTGACGCAGACGCTGGGCGAAGACGCGGTTTTTATCCATGTCGATCGCGGTACGAATAAATTTATGCACGTGACGATCGTAGCCGATCCACAAGTCAATGGACTGCTGGCCCCAGCTAATAATGCGGTCGAGCTTGCTTTGTAAATCAAACACCAGCCGATCGACAAAATGCAAATCGTCATGCGTCATCGTGGCGTCCTGGATGCGTAACAGGTTAGCCTGCAGCTTATCCCCTGCCGCTTCCAGCGTATCTTGCAGTTCACGCAGCGTACCAGATGTTTCAGACAGCAGCATTTCACAGCTGGAAATCGCCGCCCGCCAGTCTTTGTTTAGCAACTGTGCGATGTCGTCTTTTACCTGCTGCTGCTGTTCATCCATGATGCGCTGGGTCAGATCGATACTGTCGAAAATCTCCGCCACCGAGTATTTCAATGGCGCATAGACGTTGCGATGCCAGTGGAACTCATCACCACCTTCCGCTGCCGCATCCGCCGCGCGCTTCAGTTCGCCTGCCACAATTGACAGCTGCATAGAAAGACGCAGCGTAGAGAATTCGCGCTGACGAATATAGTAATCTGTGATGCCAATCCCGAGCGGCGTTAAACGGTAAATGGCGTTGCCTTCAGCCTGCTCGCTGGTAAAGCGGTTCAGCAGACGTTGACGCACCATATCGTTGATCGCGTTGTTGGCGCGGACGCCGATGGTTTCGCTGGTTTGCTCAAACGCATCACTCACATGGCGGAACGCATCCACCAGTTCACCTTCACTCATCTCACCGTCAAGTCGCTCACCGTTCAACGTGGCGATCGCCAGCAGGAACGAAAGTCTGTCTACCGGCAGAGAGATGGAGAAGTCATTTTTTCTGGCCCAGGCAACCAGTTCGGGGACTGTCTGGGAAAATTCACTCATAGGTTATCCTTGCATCTGCGGCTCGGGCCGGACGTTTAATCGCGGTGACATGAATATAGCGCCCAAGGCTGATATACGGTTCCTGGCGGCAATAACGTGTTTCTATTTCTGTTAAAGCATCAAAACAGTCATGCTGTTTTTGTTTATCACGCAGATAATCATGAAACACCCTCACGCCCGTTTTACCGGTTATCTCCCAGCCAATCTCCTCCAGCCAGCCATAGACCTGCTGAGGGTCGCGCGGAAAATCGGGAGACAACGTGCGCCGTTTCTTTTTATACATTCCCTGCTGTACATAGCCGAAATTACCGACCAACACATTACGCATCAACAGACCGTTTGCATTGTAGAACATCAGCGATAAAGCACCGCCCGGGCGTAACATCGACCACAATGTTTTTAAGACGGCTTGCGGATCGGCCACCCATTCCAGCACAGCATGAAACAATATCAGATCAACCTGAGAATCCAAATGCTGTGGGATGTCCTGAGCGGCACAATGTATAAAATGCATGTTGTCGCTCACACCTTGCTCTTCTGCCGCCCGTTGCGCTCGCGCCACCATCTCAGCAGAAAGATCGCACAAGGTGACGTGATGGCCCCGCTGCGCCATCAGAATGGCTGTCTGCCCTTCTCCGCCACCCGCATCAAGCACACGCAACGTTTGGCCCGCGTAGTCGGCAAGAAGTTTGTCCAGATCCTGCCAGAGGATCGTCTGACGAAGCTGACCTTTGGTGGTGCCGTAAATGTTACGGGAAAACTTCTCTGCAATGTCATCAAAATTGCGATCCCGCATCGGGCTCTCCACATGCTGGCTTTAGGGTGACTAAGTAAAACCGCTATTTTGTCACACCCACGCCGAGAATGAACCTTCCTGGTGTAATATCCCTGCTGATCCCCTGCTGTATGGTTAAAAAAGGAACCAAAAAGGATGCTTTTTACGCTGAAGAAAGTGATTGGCGGTATGATGCTGCCACTTCCGCTAATGCTCATTATCATGGGCATAGGCCTGGCGCTGCTCTGGTTTAGCCGCTTTCAAAAAACAGGGAAAGTGTGCATTAGCCTGAGTTGGCTGGCACTGTTACTTCTAAGCTTGCAGCCCGTCGCCGACAGTCTGCTGAAACCGATTGAGGATAGCTATCCAACCTGGCAGGATACACAAAAAGTGGAATACATTGTGGTGCTGGGCGGAGGGTATACCTGGAATCCACAGTGGGCGCCGAGTTCAAACCTGATCAGCAACAGTCTTCCGCGTCTGAATGAAGGTATTCGCCTTTGGCGTGCTAACCCGGGATCGAAGCTTATCTTTACCGGCGCTGCGGCAAAGAGCAATAACGTCAGTACTGCAGAAGCGGGAGCCCGCGTAGCGCAGTCACTGGGTGTGCCGCCCGGTGATATCATCACGCTGGATAAACCTAAAGACACCGAAGAAGAAGCCACAGCGGTTAAGCAGGCCATCGGCAGCGCGCCGTTCCTGCTGGTGACCTCCGCATCGCACTTACCGCGAGCAATGATTTTCTTCCAACAGGCCGGACTACATCCGTTGCCCGCGCCAGCCAACCAGTTAGCGATTGACTCACCGCTTAATCCGTGGGAGCGCGCGATCCCCTCTCCCGTCTGGTTGATGCATAGCGATCGTGCTGGTTACGAAACGTTGGGGCGTATCTGGCAGTGGCTAAAAGGATCAGAGCATTGACAGGAATGTTGCCTGATGGCGACACTAACGCGTCTTATCAGGCCTACGTGTTCAGCGCAGAATTGTAGGCCGGATAAGGCGTTCACATGTTCATCAGGCGAGCCACGGCAGCAGTGATTTCGTGGCCAGGTCAAAGTTAGATCGATTAAAACGTCCGGTGTTGACCAGTTGCGCCACCTCATCCCATAACACATACAGCCAGCGCCGCCAGATGAAGGACTCCGCCACGGGCGCGCGTTGCAGGTATTGCCAAAGCAGACTTTCCGCCAGCGCATTATCCATTAAACGGAACAATTCATACTCTCTGGGCGCCCACAGCATCAAACCCGGTCCGACCATGGCCAGAAGCTGATCGCTACGGGCGTCTTTGAGCATGCTACGTAAACTAAAATTACCGTGGATCAGCACGCAGTTATCATTGAATCCTTCAAATAAAGCGGGCAAACACTCACGGGTGCGAAACAGGATCCGCTTATCCTGCATCGTCAGCCCGGTATTGTTGAACTGATTTAACGTGGTCCACAACACTTCAACACGCTGACGATACCAGGATGGCCAGATATTCTCTTGCGTGTTATCCACCATTCCCACGCAACCACGGCTATCCTGCCGATGCCATGACAGCAGACCTTCTACGATCTGATCTTTTAAATGTTCCCAGCGTTCGGGCGTTCGGGCTGGCGCTTCCACCGGCACGCCACGTAAACGCTCAAGCAGTAGCACATCGGGACCGGGATGCTCTTCGTGGGTTAAGACCCCGTAAATGACGGGCATTCGCACCGTACCACTGCGCGCCAACATGGAGGTTTTCCATGCCAGCTGCTGCGCCATACCTGGCGTGGTGAAACTTCTCGCCATCAGCGGCATCGGATTTCCCTGGCTGTCGTACAGTGACCACAGGGCCGTATCCACTTTTTCATTCACGCATTCTATGCGACTGAGTTTTTCGCCCAGCAGGTGGCTGAGTTCGGCACGCAACTGTTCCATTTCAGATTGCCCTCATAAATGCTACTGCTTTCATAATGAGCGTCGTGCAGACAGATGTCACCCGGATGAGATCAATTGATGAAAAGAAAAGTGGAGGGAAAGCGCAACGATACGACACTCCTCCCAAAAATACGCCTCAATATGGGGGGAGTGCCGTGAGAAAAACTAATGCATTTCGGCGCGAACGCGCTCAAGATCTTCGGCAGTGTCTACGCCGGTACCCGGGACTTCTTTTGCGACGGCAACGTGAATTTTTTCGCCGTACCACAGCACTCGCAGCTGCTCCAGCATTTCGATATGCTCAAGCGGGCTAGGCTGCCAGTTAACATAGCGGCGAATAAAACCGGCGCGATAGCCGTAAATGCCCAGATGGCGCAGGAAGGTGTCCCCCACCGTTTCCAGACTTTTGGCGAAACGATCGCGATCCCATGGGATGGTCGCGCGTGAAAAATAGAGAGCATATCCTTCAGCGTCCAACACGACTTTTACCGCATTCGGATTAAATGCCTCTTCCGCACTGTGAATCGGAGCCGCAAGAGTCGCCATACCGACCTGACGTTGCGCCAGATTCTCAGCCACCTGGCGAATAATGACCGCAGGAATCATCGGCTCATCACCCTGTACGTTCACAATAACGGTATCATCGCTAAAACCACATTTCTCGACGACTTCCGCCAGGCGCTCCGTACCAGACTGGTGATCGGCGCGAGTCATGCACACTTCGCCACCCACCGTTTCTACCGCGCGAGCGACATCCTCGTGATCGGTAGCAACGATGATACGTTCAGCGCCAGATTCACGCGCACGCTCCAGTACATGCACGATCATCGGTTTACCGTTGATATCCAGCAACGGCTTACCAGGCAGACGTGTGGACGCATAGCGCGCAGGAATAATGACCACAAAACTCATGATTTACTCTCATCAGCAGTCAGAACGCGGGCTTCGGTTTCCAGTAACACGGGAATGCCATCACGCAGTGGGAAAGCAAGGTTATCCAGTTTACAAATCAGTTCCTGTTTTTCCTGGTTAAACCAGAGTTTGCCATTGCATACCGGGCAGGCAATGATTTCAAGCAGACGATGATCCATAGTTCCTCCAGATGGACCGGATTGTGAATCCGTAAATATTAACATAATCGCTTAAAGGGCTGGGTCTATTTCCCAACCATGGCGTGCATCAGCAAATAAACCTTCAGGATAACGTCCCAGCGTCACGCGTGTTGCCTGTTGCCAGCGGGCAAAATCGTCAATCGCCTGAAACAATCCTTTTTGCAACGTCACTCCAGGCTTAACCCCATCCTGTAACCACAGCGAAATAACGTCCAGCACACCTGTTTTGCGGTGCATTTTGGCATCCATCCGCCCAACCAACTGTCCACGATGCAGCAACGGCAAGACAAAATAACCATACTGACGTTTCGGTGCTGGCGTGTAACACTCCAGCCGATAGCTAAAATCGAATAGCTGCTCTGCCCGTTTACGATCCCAGACCACCGGATCAAAAGGTGATAATACTGCACTGTGAGTCGCCGTTAATTTGCCCGCCAGCGCCTGTTCAAGCAGCGGCTGAAGGTGGCTATGCAGCCACAAGGCTCCTAGCCCCTCAACGTCGACAGGAATAATCTGCCGCTGTTCCGCCCGTTCGTTGCACCAGTTTTTTAGCGCCGGGCGCTTCAGGCGGTAGTAGTCTGCCAGCCATTGTTCGCGGAAAATCCCCAGACTGCGGGCACTGTTATCCAGCATGACACTTTCCGCATCTTCCTGCGAAAGTGGGTCGCGTTCATCGTCCCAGTGCGGCATGACGCGATGGGTTAAATCATACACTCGCTGGAAATTACGCCGTTCCACGACCATCACTTTCCCGGCGGTGAACAACCCTTCAAGATGACGCTTCTGCGGTTTCCATTCCCACCAGCCGCTGGTCCCTTTGCGTGGATGCTCAAAATCAGCTGAGCGTACCGGCCCGTTATGCTGGATGTGCTGGAGCAGTTGCTCAATCTCATGCGCATGTTCTTTCATCCACGCCGCTTTATATTTCCAGCCCATATTCTCCGGGGCCAACATGCGGTGACGTATCAGTATAAAATCGCTGCGCGGCAAAAAACAGGCCTCGTGCGCCCAGTATTCCATCAGTTCGCCCTGCTGTAACGAGTCGTCCAGCCATTGGGGGGAATAATCGCCTAAACGACTAAACAGCACCAGGTAAGGACTGCGCGCCACAATATTGATGGTGTCGATTTGCAGTAACGACATGCGCAAAATGGTCGCGAGAATATCTGCCGGGGTTGCCCGGCGGCGTGTTTTTTTCAGCAGACCTTGAGCAGCAAGGTGAAGATGACGGGCATCCGTCAGAGAAAGGCGCGGCAACGACATTTATGGCCTCATAAATGGTTCGCTGCCGCAGCGTGAATCAGTTAGCGAGTCAGCGAGATTAAGCTATTCAGCAATACATCAGGCCGATCGCCTGACAAATGTGCATCAACAGGTAAATACCACCAGTTTTCATCGGCAAATGCCCGGCACTTAACCGCATCTTTTTCCGTCATGACCAGCGTTTGCCCGGCGTCTACAAACGCACTGACGTCACTGTAGGTCAGAGACTGATGGTCTGCCAGCGCAATGCTTTTTTGCACGCTGGCACCACATGCTTTCAGCGTGGCAAAAAAACGCGGTGGATGACCAATGCCCGCCATGGCGACAATATTGGACAATTGCGCCACATCACGGCGTTCACCTGTACGTAAATTAACGGCCAGCCCCGGTTCAAGTCGCATAGGGATTTCCCCTGGTTGCGCAACGCCACCGTTAACAATAGTCGCATCCACCGATTTAAGGCGACCTGCGCGTTCCCGCATTGGACCAGCGGGAAGCCACCAGCCGTTGCCAAACCGACGTTCGCCGTCAATGACTACGATTTCAACATCTCGCGCCAGACGATAGTGCTGTAGTCCATCGTCCGTCACAATAATCTGCACGTCGTGTTGGGCCAAAATGGCTTTTACCGCATCCGATCTTACCGGGGATACCGCTACCGGCACGCCGGTACGTTGGGCGATCAGCACAGGTTCATCGCCCGCTTCTGCGGTAGTAGTATCAGCGGTTAGCAACAGCGGGTAAGCAGTCGCTTTCCCGCCATAACCACGCGACACCACACCCACGCGAATCCCGCGTTGTCGCAGTTGTTCAACCAACCAAATCACCACCGGCGTTTTACCGTTTCCGCCCGCGGTAAGGTTTCCGACCACCACAACCGGGACTGGCGCGCGCCATGCGCGTTTAAGCCCCAACTTGTAGCATAAGCGGATCGCGCCACTCACCAGGCCATACAGCCAGGAGAGTGGAAGTAACAATCGCCACAGCGGCGATTCACCAGACCAGATACGTGCGATCATTGACCAAATTGCATTTTATGTAATTGCGCATACACCCCGCGCTGCTCAATCAACTCGCTATGGGTTCCGCGTTCGACAATCAGACCATCCTCCACCACGATGATTTCGTCGGCTTGTTCAATGGTTGAAAGACGGTGAGCAATGACCAGAGAAGTACGGTTTTTCTGTAGCTCATCCAGCGCAGACTGAATCGCGCGTTCAGATTCAGTATCAAGAGCCGATGTTGCTTCATCAAGGATCAGAATTGGGCTGTCACGCAACAAGGCACGGGCGATAGCGATACGCTGACGTTGTCCGCCGGAAAGCAGGACGCCGTTTTCACCAATCACCGTATCCAGGCCATTATCCATCTTGTTGATGAAATCCATGGCGTAGGCCATCTGTGCCGCTTTTTCGATCTGCTCACGGCTGTACATATCGGTACGCGCGTAGGCGATGTTGTTGGCAACCGTATCGTTAAACAAGTGCACATTCTGCGAAACCAACGCAACCTGATCGCGCAGTGATGCCAGGGTATATTCGCGCAGATCGTGTCCGTCCATCAGAATCTGCCCTTCATCAATATCGTAGAAGCGCGTAATCAGGCTGGCGATGGTGGATTTCCCTGAGCCCGAACGGCCGACCAGAGCAACAGTTTTACCCGCGGGAATATTCAGGTTGATGTTACGCAGAGCCGGTACTTCACGTCCCGGATAAGTGAAAGTCACGTTGCGGAACTCGAGATCGCCGGTAGCACGCTCGATCACACGTTTACCTTCATCTTTCTCCTGTTCGCTATCCAGAATCGTAAATAAGGTCTGGCATGCCGCCATACCGCGCTGGAACTGCGCGTTGACGTTGGTCAGCGATTTCAACGGACGCATTAATGCGATCATTGAGGAGAAGACAACCGTAATTGTCCCTGCTGTCAGGTTTTCCATTACGCTTGGGAAGCTAGCCGCATATAACACGAAGGCCAGTGCCAAAGACGCAATCAGCTGGATGATAGGGTCGGAGATAGAAGAAGCGGAAACCATCTTCATACCCTGCAAACGCATCTTGTTGCTGACCTTATCAAAGCGCTTGGTTTCGACTTCCTGACCACCAAAAATCAGAACTTCTTTGTGGCCTTTCAGCATCTGCTCCGCACTGGTCGTAACCTGACCCATGGTGTTTTGCATGTTTTTACTGATGCTACGAAAGCGCTTGGAAACCACACGGATTGCCACTGACACAATTGGCGCCAGTACAATCAGGATCAGTGACAGCTGCCAGCTGTAATAGAACATCATGATAAACAGGCCAATAATTGAGGCCCCTTCACGTACCACGGTGATCAGCGCACCGGAAGACGATGACGCAACCTGTTCTGAATCATAGGTAATACGCGATAACAATGTCCCTGTAGACTGTTTATCAAAAAAGGAGACGGGCATGCCCATCATATGGCCAAACAGGCGGCGGCGCATGGTCATAACCACTTTGCCTGACACCCATGAAATACAGTAGCTGGAGACATAGCTGGTTAAGCCACGAACTATCATCAGCCCAATGACCACCAGCGGCATCCACAGCAGCACCGAGCGATCCGTTTTACCAAAACCATCATCCAGTAATGGTTTAAGGAGCGATAACATGAAGGTATCGCTGGCCGCGTTAAGGACTAACGCTATACCCGCCACGATCAGACCCGATTTAAAAGGCGCTATGGTTGGCCATAGTCGGCGAAACGTCTGCCACGTAGAGAGATCTTTATCGTTATGCATTCAAAAAACCAGCATTTGTTAGAATAGCCGCATATTCTACCCGTTATCCTCCGACACGCCAAACCACTGATGATACCAACGAGGTAAAATCTGATCCCGCATGCTGCGTATGCGCAAGTTTTTTTGGTAAAAATCCAGCGTAATCTGCCCCTGATGGGGGGTATCCAGCCATTGATAATTTTGTTGCCGATAACGTTGCTTCACTTTCCAGGACGGCAGACGCCAGGCGTTGTAACGGGATGCAGAGGCGAGTGCGACCTGCCCGTCAACCCGCTGAATGAGTGCCAGTGATGATGAAGTATTGCTGCCATGATGTGGAACCTGCATCACCGTCGACTGAAGGTGCTGCCAATAGTGACTTAGCATTTTTTGTTCAGCAGGAGATTCGATATCGCCGGTCAGCAGAATACTCTGATATCCGTCATCGACCTTAACCACACAGGAGTGGTTATTCCCCTGGTCTGTATTTCCACGCACAGGCCAGTGCGCACTGAAGGTTAACCCTTGCCATTGCCAATGATCTCCGCGAAAACACGGGAGATGACCTTTCCAGCTCAGCGGACTTCTTACCCATAGCGACGGCCAGGCTTGTTGTAAGGAGTGCAACCCGCCGCGGTGATCCATGTGCTCATGGCTTAAAATAATTCCTTCTGGCTCCAGATTATGCCAACGCAACCAGGGAATAATCAGATGTTCTGCGCTATCGCCTTCAGGCCATGCCAGACCGGTATCGTAAAGCAACGCTTTCCCATTTCGCGCGATCACCATCGCCAGCCCCTGCCCGACATCCAGCATATGCACTTGCCACACATCAGTACGCGGTGCACGCCAAAGCGGCCCACTCAGTAAAAGGAGCACAGAGAAACAGACCACCGGTAGCGTACGCAAGATATTTAGTCGCCATGCGATAATCATCATTCCGGGTAAAAATGCGAGCCATTGCCAGCGTGCATCAATATTGATCCACCCTTCAGGCAGACTTCTGAGCCCCCAAAATAGCAGCGCCAGAGAACGATCCGCCAGATACCACAGGCTTGATTCAACCATCACCGTCCCGGCTAAATGCATGATCATGCCTGCTAATATCAAGGGTACGGAAACAAACGTGACCAAAGGGACGGCAAACAAATTAGCCAGAAACGAGGTCAGACTAAAACCGTGAAACATTGCGATTTGCACGGGAAGAAGCAGAAGCGTAATACCCAATTGCAGATGAGCCAGCGCCAGAAATTGACGTCCAGCACGCGACAGCGGCCAGTCCGGGAGCGGTACCCATTGGTACCAGAACAGCAGTGCCGCAACGGCAGATGCAGACAACCATAGGCTTTGCGAAAGAACAGCAACAGGATCCACCACCACGATGGCTGCCAGACAGCAGATCCAGACCGACCATCCACTCCACTGTCTGCCGCTAAGTCTCAGCGCCCCCCAGACTAGCAGCGCAACAACCGTTCGTAATGCCGGGGGTTGCAGCCCCGTCAGCCAGGCATAAAATGTGGCGCAGACAATCCCACCCACTAATGGCATCTGCCAGCAAATCCACCTTGTTGGCATAAAAAATTGTCCAGCACGTATCAATCCTGCGGTCAGTAATGCAGCAAACGCAATATGCAGCCCGGAGATAGCCATCAAATGAGCCGTGCCGGTATCACGCATAATCGTTTTCACCTCTTGTGACACAGACAAGCGCTCCCCCATTCCCAGACCCAGTATGACCTGCTGCCAGGGATAGTCGGTGAGTGCCGTTTTCAGCGAGGAGAGATACCGCGAACGCAAACTGCATTGTGGTGTGATTACCGAAGCCTGCAAGAATCGTCCCGTCAGCGGTTGATGCTGTGCCAATGCGTAACGCTGGCTATCAAATCCGCCTTCGTTTAATTGACCATGTACAGCGCGGACTTTCAACGTCATCGCCCATGTCTGACCCGCACAAACATCACCGGGTAAATACTGCCCGTACAAGACGATTCCTTGCGCAGGAAAGATTCGTTTCCCCTGAAGGTGAGTGATCTGGCCGTAGTGCGTTGTCATATTGTCAGTTCCGGTTATCCGCACAATGGCTTGCTGGGTTTTCGCAGGCAGCGTATTACCGGCCCACAGAGCCTCTTTCGCGGCCAGGATTCCCCAAAGAAAAAACAGCAGGGTTAGTCCGGCGGAACGCATATATTTGTAGGGGAGAAAACAGAGCAGACATGCCAGACAAAATACAATGCCGATACACAACATGCCTGGCAGCATAGGTAATAGCATGAGTGGGAGAATGCCGAGTAATGCGCAGGTACTCACCGTTGTTATTTTCATCAATCACCTCCCTGTTACAGGGAGTGTGCAGTACTCTTCGACGGTTGTCTGGCATCAATTTATCGTTATACGACCTGAGTTCCGCAGACATTTAGTGATGGTTGTAACGTACAAATTAACTGGGATGAGGATTCCAGGATAGGTGGACAGAAATGAAAAAAGCACCCATTTGGGTGCTTTTCTCGGCGTTAAGTCTCGCTAAAAACTTAACCGTAAATATTGGCGCGATCGCGCAGTTCTTTACCTGGTTTAAAGTGCGGAACGTATTTCCCTTCCAGATCCACTTTATCGCCGGTCTTCGGATTACGTCCGGTGCGTGGTGCGCGGTAATGCAAAGAGAAGCTGCCGAAACCGCGGATTTCAATACGCTCGCCCTGCGCAAGAGTCGAGGCCATATGTTCCAGCATCTCTTTAACTGCATCTTCAACCGCTTTCGCGGGAATATGAGGTTGCTGGGTTGCAAGTCTTTCAATCAATTCTGACTTGGTCATGATTCCTCCGGTTCCTTAAAGGCATAATTAGCTGCTGCATTGATTAAGGGCGGCCGTAGCCGCCCTTTGTCATTGATTACAGGACGAATCCTGTAATCTGTCAAGCTACTCGTCACCCTTTGTGCCGTTAA
The DNA here is from genome assembly GCF_030332375.1 of Citrobacter sp. Cpo148. Lineage (NCBI taxonomy): Bacteria > Pseudomonadati > Pseudomonadota > Gammaproteobacteria > Enterobacterales > Enterobacteriaceae > Citrobacter > Citrobacter sp. Cpo148. The sequence continues at coordinate 51,747 of NZ_JAOWHY010000047.1, read as the reverse complement.
CAGCACAAAGGATTTAGAGCACTCGATATTACTCGCCTTTAGCTGCTTTGAAAGCTTCAGCCATTGCGTTGTTAGAGAAGTTAGCATCTTCCTGTTTGTTAACAGTTGCGATTGCATCTTTCTCATCAGCTTCGTCTTTAGCACGAACAGACAGGCTGATTGCACGGTTCTTACGATCAACGCCGGTGAATTTAGCTTCAACGTCGTCGCCTACGCTCAGAACCAGAGTTGCATCTTCAACGCGGTCACGTGAAGCTTCAGAAGCGCGCAGGTAACCTTCAACGCCGTCAGCCAGTTCTACGGTTGCGCCTTTAGCGTCAACTGCAGTGACTTTACCGTTTACGATTGCGCCTTTCTTGTTCAGTGCAACCCAGTTGTTGAACGGATCTTCTGCGAGCTGTTTAACGCCCAGAGAGATACGCTCACGCTCTGCGTCAACCTGCAGAACAACTGCTGCGATTTCGTCGCCTTTTTTGTATTCACGAACTGCTTCTTCGCCTGCAACGTTCCAGGAGATGTCAGACAGGTGAACCAGGCCGTCGATGCCGCCGTCCAGGCCGATGAAGATACCGAAGTCAGTGATAGACTTGATTTTACCTTCAACACGGTCACCCTTGTTGTGGGTTTCCGCGAACTGCTGCCATGGGTTGTTTTTGCACTGCTTCAGACCCAGGGAGATACGACGACGTTCTTCGTCGATATCCAGAACCATAACTTCCACTACATCGCCAACGTTAACAACTTTGGACGGGTGGATGTTTTTGTTGGTCCAATCCATTTCGGAAACGTGAACCAGGCCTTCAACGCCTTCTTCGATTTCAACGAAGCAGCCGTAGTCGGTCAGGTTGGTCACGCGACCAGTCAGTTTGGTACCTTCCGGATAACGCTTAGCGATAGCTACCCATGGATCTTCGCCCAGCTGTTTCAGGCCCAGAGATACACGAGTACGCTCGCGGTCGAACTTCAGCACTTTAACAGTGATTTCGTCGCCAACGTTTACGATTTCGCTCGGATGCTTAACGCGTTTCCATGCCATGTCGGTGATGTGCAGCAGGCCGTCAACGCCACCCAGATCAACGAATGCACCGTAGTCAGTGAGGTTCTTAACGATACCTTTAACTTCCATGCCTTCCTGCAGGTTTTCCAGCAGCTGATCGCGTTCTGCGCTGTTTTCGGATTCGATAACGGCACGACGGGAAACAACAACGTTGTTACGCTTCTGATCCAGCTTGATTACTTTGAATTCAAGCTCTTTGCCTTCCAGGTGCAGCGTGTCGCGGACCGGACGAACGTCTACCAGGGAACCCGGCAGGAACGCGCGAATACCATTCAGCTCAACAGTGAAGCCACCCTTGACTTTGCCATTGATAACACCAGTAACGGTTGCAGCTTCTTCGTAAGCTTTTTCCAGCGTGATCCAAGCTTCGTGACGTTTAGCTTTTTCACGGGACAGCAGGGTTTCACCGAAGCCGTCTTCTACTGCATCCAGAGCAACGTCAACTTCGTCACCAACCTGGATTTCCAGCTCGCCCTGGGCGTTTTTGAACTGCTCTGCCGGAATGGCGGACTCAGATTTCAGACCAGCGTCAACCAGTACTACGTCTTTGTCGATAGCAACAACAACACCACGAACGATGGAACCCGGACGGGTTTCGATTTCTTTTAAGGATTCTTCAAACAGTTGAGCAAAAGATTCAGTCATGTTTAATCTTCAGGTTTCATATTTAACGTCCACCTGGCTCCATGCCGGATGGGGTTGTTTAACATACCCGCTGTCAATCCATTGCAACGGGGGTACTGCAAATTCGGTCGCACTTAAGCGAGAGCCAGTTTTTGGCGCGCGTATTGTAACGCTTTTTCAATCACTTGCTCAATGCTTAATCGGGTTGAATCCAAAACTAAAGCATCAGCAGCGGGAACCAGCGGCGCTACAGCACGATTACGATCGCGATAATCGCGTTCTTCGATCTCGGCCAAAAGGCGTTCAAAGTTAACACTAAAGCCCTTTTCCTGCAACTGTAGCATACGTCTATGCGCACGTTCTTGCGAGGAGGCGTCCAGAAAAATTTTCACCGGCGCATCCGGGAACACCACGGTGCCCATATCACGTCCATCAGCAATCAGACCTGGGGATTCGCGAAATGCGCGTTGACGACGTAATAACGCTTCACGCACGCGGGGAAACGCCGCAACCTGAGAGGCGGCATTCGCTACTTCCTGAGTACGTATTTCACCGCTGACATCTTCACCTTCAAGAATGACTTCCAGGTTGCCGTCTGTTGAGATAAAACGCACATCAAGGTGTGAGGCAAGCGGTACCAGAGCATCTTCAGATGTGACATCAACATGGTGATGTAACGCTGCGAGCGCCAGTACGCGGTAGATCGCGCCTGAATCTAACAGATGCCACTGCAATGCTTCCGCCATTGCCTTGCACAAGGTGCCTTTACCTGCACCACTTGGGCCATCAATGGTAATAACCGGGGCAATTGCCGTCATCTTTTTCTCCTTAAACGGGCGTACATTAACGTGAACGCCGCGCATTATACGCGCCAACGCCAACGATCGTTATCTTTGTGTGAAAAATGCAGAATCATTGAAGCTGAGTGTAGAATAAATAGGCAATCGGAGATGTCAGAATGTGCCGCACCCGAAAGTGCGGCAATAAAATCAGGCAGATGTACTAATACGAGCCAACTGTTCGAAATAATCCGGGAAGGTTTTGGCGGTACATTTTGGGTCAAGAATGGTCACCGGCGTGTCAGACAGCGCCACCAGCGAGAAACACATCGCCATGCGGTGATCGTTGTAGGTCGCGATGTCCGCAAATTGCAATGTTGCAGGCGGGGTGATGCGGATAAAGTCATGCCCCTCTTCCACTTCCGCGCCCACTTTGCGTAACTCCGTCGCCATCGCGAACAGACGATCGGTCTCTTTGACGCGCCAGTTGTAGATATTACGTAATGTCGTGGTGCCTTTAGCGAACAGCGCCGCCGTTGCAATGGTCATCGCCGCATCAGGAATATGGTTCATATCCATATCCACTGCGTTCAACTCGCCGTGAGTACAGGCAATAAAATCGTCGCCCCATGTAATGGTTGCGCCCATTTTCTCCAGTACATCGGCAAAACGAATATCACCCTGCATGCTGTTGCGGCCAATCCCAGTAACTTTTACCGTACCGCCTTTAATAGCACCCGCCGCAAGGAAATAGGAAGCGGAAGAAGCATCACCTTCAACCAGGTATGCACCCGGTGACTGATACTGCTGCTGCCCCTTCACGACAAAGCGCTGGTAGTTTTGATTTTCAATTTCAACACCAAACGTTTTCATCAGGTTCAGTGTGATATCAATGTAAGGTTTGGATACCAGGTCACCTTTAATTGCGATCGTCGTATCCTGCGGCGCCAGCGGCGCAGTCATCAGCAACGCAGTGAGGAACTGGCTGGAAACGCTACCATCTACCTCAACCTGGCCTCCGGTAAAGCCACCGCGCAGACGTAAAGGTGGATAGTTTTCCTGCTCCAGATAGTCAATTTTGGCTCCGCCCTGGCGCAGCGCATCAACCAAATGGCCAATCGGGCGCTCTTTCATGCGCGGTTCGCCCGTCAGCACGATGTCATTGCTGCCCAGACATAGCGCTGCGGCCAGTGGGCGCATTGCGGTTCCGGCGTTGCCAAGGAACAGCTCAACTGCACCTTCTGCGTGCAACACACCGCCATTGCCAACTATCTCGCAGCGGGTACGATCGGCAGAAAGGGTATAGCTAATCCCTAACGCATTCAGAGCATTGAGCATATGGCGAACATCATCGCTGTCCAGCAGATTGGTCAGGACAGTGGTGCCATTGGCTAATGCAGCCAGCAGCAAAGCGCGGTTAGAAACACTTTTGGATCCAGGCAGATTGATGGTGCCATCCACCCGCGCAATGGGTTGTAACGTCAGGGATTCCATGAAACTCGACTCTCAAAAACAGACATAAAAACCCCACAGACGGGCTGTGGGGATGAAAAGTACAGCAGATTAGCCGCGGCGGCGTTCGAAATCGACCATGAAATCGGTCAGTGCTTTAACACCTTCAAGCGGCATGGCATTGTAGATGGACGCACGCATACCGCCGACTACACGATGCCCTTTCAGCGCGTGCAGGCCCGCAGCAAAAGACTCTTCCAGGAACAGTTTATCCAATGCGCTGTCAGCCAACTGGAACGGTACGTTCATGCGTGAACGGTTGGATTTCGCCACATCGTTACGGTAGAAATCGCTGTTATCGATTACGCCGTAGAGCAATTCCGCTTTTTGCTGGTTAATTTTATCCATCGCATTAACACCGCCCTGCTTTTTCAGCCATTTAAAGACCAGGCCAGACAGATACCAGGCAAAGGTTGGCGGCGTATTGAACATGGAATCGTTGTCATTCAGCACGGTATAGTCGAGGATTGACGGGCATGAGACATGAGCTTTACCCAGCAAATCTTCACGGACGATGACAATCGTCAGACCGGCCGGGCCGATATTTTTCTGTGCCCCGGCATAAATTACGCCATAACGACTAACGTCAAGCGGTGCGGAAAGAATGGTAGAGGACAGATCCGCCGTGACCACAACGTTGCTGGCAAAATTCGGCGTTTCATCGATCGCAATGCCATCGATGGTTTCGTTCGGGCAATAGTGCAGGTATGCCGCGTTATCAGAAAGCTGCCATTCACTCATCGGCTTAACAGCACGCAGGCCGTCCACGGTGACTTTGGCATCAATAACGTTTGGCGTGCAGTATTTTTTCGCTTCTTTAATTGCGCTGGCGGCCCAATAACCGGCATCGACGTAATCCGCGGTGGTTTTATCGCCCAGAATATTTAACGGGATACCCGCGAACTGCCCGCGACCACCACCATGGCAGAACAACACTTTATAGTTGGAGGGGATGCTGAGAAGATCGCGAAAATCCTGCTCCGTTTCCTCTGCGACCTGGATGAATTCTTTGCCACGGTGGCTAATTTCCATCACTGACGTGCCAAGACCGTTCCAGTCACAAAGATCCTGTTGAGCCAGTTTAAGTACTTCTGCCGGTAACATTGCCGGACCTGAACTAAAATTGAAGACCTGAGCCATTTCCCCTCACCACGTTGTGTTGTTGTCCAATCAACATCCTGTCATTGACGATAATCCGGTGACAGACATTGGTATAAGTTATTCCTGTGGATATCGGTTTTATCATTCAGTGACACGCGCCGCAATGGGTAAAACTGGCAAGGGTAAAAATGTGTCATCGGTCACACAACAGAATCTATCGGATTGACGGGTAAAAACCGAGATTTTTGCTGTCAGGTAACCCGTTTTGCCCGACTGGCCTTCGACCATTCTGGATTTGCACAGCGCGGACATAATTGATGATCTCCGGCCTTCATTTGCACCACTTCGCTACAACGTATGCAGGCATAGTCCCCTGCTTCAGGTATTACTTTAAATCGTTGCGTACAACGTTTAGGCAAAATACTGAGCCCCGGCTTTACGTCTTCATCGGCAAAGAAGTAGACGCTGATTTGCCCATTCGTCTCCAGAATAGCCAGTTTCACTTGTCCCAATTGCTCCACGCCGTTCAAACGCAGTTCCATAAAGAATTCAAATTCCGTCATATTGGCGCTATTGAGCTTTGACCATGCCAGCTCGCCGTCTTCAATGATCACGACGGGTTTGCCCTCCAGAAGGTCCTCCATTTTTTCACTATGCGCCATTAGCCACATTACCAGCCGATACAGCACAGCAAGAGTAATAAAGACCACCAGCACCGGCAGCATCGGAACATCGTCATAAAACGCCACGTCTCCCGCGGCGGAACCCAGCGTAAGGATGATAAGGACTTCAAAAAGCGACATCTGGCGTACGCCACGACGTCCGGTGATTTTTAAAAACAGAAAAACCAATATAAAGGTGTAAAGGCTGCGTAGCGCAACTTCCCCCAGAAAATCCATGGGCACCTTATCAAGCGCCATACGGTGTAAATCGAAAGCTTTCATTAATATGCTCTAAACGTGATTGGCTGTAAGAAAGCATAGCCAATGCTTTTATTTACGCATGGGCTCCGGCGACGATAGCGCCGTTCATTGAAAACCCGTATCATTGCGCGCTTTCCGTACGACAAAAGTGATTTTCATGACGCAAACATTTATCCCCGGCAAAGATGCCGCTCTGGAAGACTCCATCGCTCGCTTCCAGCAAAAATTGCTCGACCTCGGTTTTCAAATTGAAGAAGCTTCGTGGTTGAATCCCGTCCCTAACGTCTGGTCTGTACATATTCGCGACAAAGAATGCGCGCTGTGCTTCACCAACGGTAAAGGCGCGACAAAAAAAGCGGCGCTGGCTTCTGCGCTGGGCGAATACTTTGAGCGTCTGTCGACTAACTACTTCTTTGCAGATTTCTGGCTGGGCGAAACTATCGCCAATGGCCCGTTCGTACATTACCCGAACGAAAAATGGTTCCCGCTGACTGAAAAAGACGATGTTCCAGAAGGTTTACTGGATGAACGTCTGCGTGCGTTTTACGATCCAGATAACGAACTGACCGGCAGCATGCTTATCGATCTACAGTCTGGTAATGAAGAGCGTGGCGTCTGCGGCCTGCCGTTTACCCGCCAGTCTGATAACCAGACCGTCTACATTCCGATGAATATTATCGGCAACCTGTATGTTTCTAACGGCATGTCTGCGGGTAACACACCTAACGAAGCTCGCGTTCAGGGCCTGTCTGAAGTCTTTGAGCGCCATGTGAAGAACCGTATTATCGCCGAAAGCATCAGCCTGCCAGAAATCCCGGCCGAGGTGATGGCGCGCTATCCGGCAGTGGTGGAGTCCATCGCCACACTGGAAGCGGAAGGTTTCCCAATTTTTGCCTACGATGGCTCGCTGGGCGGCAAGTATCCGGTGATTTGCGTTGTCCTGTTCAACCCGGCCAACGGTACCTGCTTTGCCTCCTTCGGCGCACACCCGGATTTCGGCGTTGCGCTGGAGCGTACCGTGACTGAACTGCTGCAGGGCCGTGGTCTGAAGGATCTTGATGTCTTCACCCCACCGACCTTCGACGATGAGGAAGTGGCAGAGCATACCAACCTTGAAACTCACTTCATCGATTCCAGCGGTCTGATCTCCTGGGATCTGTTCAAGCAGGATGCCGACTATCCGTTCGTTGACTGGAATTTCTCCGGCACCACGGAAGAAGAGTTCGCCACCCTGATGGCCATCTTCAATGCTGAAGATAAAGAAGTGTATATCGCTGACTATGAGCACCTGGGCGTTTACGCGTGCCGCATTATTGTTCCGGGAATGTCTGACATCTATCCGGCAGAAGATCTGTGGTTAGCCAACAATGCTATGGGCACCCATCTGCGTGACACCATTCTCTCTCTGCCAGGCAGTGAGTGGGATAAAGAAGACTACCTCAATCTGATTGAACAGTTGGATGAAGAAGGTTTTGACGACTTCACCCGCGTGCGCGAGCTGCTCGGTCTGGCGACCGGTGCGGATAACGGTTGGTACACCCTGCGTATTGGCGAGCTTAAAGTGATGCTGGCGCTGGCCGGTGGCGATCTGGAGCAGGCCCTGGTGTGGACCGAATGGACGATGGAATTTAACGCCTCCGTCTTTAGCGCGGAACGTGCAAACTACTATCGCTGCCTGCAAACATTGTTGCTACTGTCTCAGGAAGAAGACCGTCAGCCGCTGCAGTATCTGAACGCATTCGTCCGCATGTACGGCGCTGAGGCGGTTGAAGCGGCAAGTGCGGCACTGAGTGGTGAAGCGCCGTTTTATGGACTTCAGCCAGTAGACAGCGATCTGCACGCATTCCCGGCACATCAGTCTCTGCTGAAAGCCTATGAGAAATTGCAACGCGCGAAAGCGGCACACTGGTCAAAATAGTGACAAAAAACTTGCCTCGAGTAGGCTAAATGTATTGTCTGAGCTATATTACGGGGCGCTTAAAGCGCCCCGTTTTTTATTTTGGTCAAACCAAAAAATAAATGTAAAAGCAAGGTTAAATATTAGTAGTTGATATTAAAAAAATTAGCTTATTAATGTGGTTTTTTATCTCAATTACTCCATTTTAATTAACCATCCCATAGGAGGCTGAAAGAAAAAATTCAACTCACTTTATAATTTTTAAAATTTATTTTTATATGGATAATCAACATGTTACACCGTAATCGCATAAAAACCATGCGTCTTGCGGGCCTATAAGCCAGGCGAGATATGATCTATATCAAATTCTCATCTATAATGCTTTGTTAGTATCTCGTCGCCGACTTAATAAAGAGAGAGTTAGTGTGAAAGCTGACAACCCTTTTGATCTTATTCTACCTGCTGCAATGGCCAAAGTTGCCGAAGAAGCAGGCGTCTATAAAGCAACGAAACATCCGCTTAAGACGTTCTATCTGGCAATTACTGCCGGTGTATTCATTTCAATTGCCTTTGTTTTCTATATCACCGCCACAACCGGCACTGGTACTATGCCTTTCGGCATGGCGAAATTAGTAGGTGGTATCTGCTTTTCCCTGGGGCTGATCCTTTGTGTTGTCTGCGGTGCAGACCTCTTCACTTCAACCGTACTGATCGTCGTTGCTAAAGCCAGTGGTCGTATTACCTGGGGTCAGTTAGCGAAAAACTGGCTTAACGTTTATGTCGGCAACCTGATTGGCGCCCTGATCTTTGTGTTACTCATGTGGCTTTCTGGCGAGTATATGACCGCCAACGGCGCATGGGGGCTCAACGTTCTGCAAACAGCCGACCACAAAGTGCACCATACTTTTGTTGAGGCAGTGAGCCTTGGTATCCTGGCTAACCTGATGGTGTGTCTGGCCGTATGGATGAGCTACTCGGGCCGCAGCCTGATGGACAAAGCGTTTATCATGGTATTACCGGTCGCAATGTTTGTTGCCAGCGGTTTTGAGCACAGTATCGCAAACATGTTTATGATCCCTATGGGTATTGTAATACGCGATTTCGCCACCCCGGAATTCTGGACCGCAGTTGGGTCTTCTCCGGAGAATTTTTCTCACCTGACCGTGATGAATTTCATCACCGATAACCTGATTCCGGTTACGATCGGTAACATTATCGGCGGCGGTTTGTTGGTCGGGTTGACATACTGGGTCATTTATCTGCGTGGTAACGATCATCATTAATCTGTTGATGCCCATTACACGCAGTAAATAAAAAATCCACTTAAGAAGGTAGGTGTTACATGTCCGAGCTTAATGAAAAGTTAGCCACAGCCTGGGAAGGTTTTACCAAAGGTGATTGGCAGAATGAAGTAAACGTACGTGACTTCATTCAGAAAAACTACACTCCGTATGAGGGTGACGAGTCCTTCCTGGCTGGCGCAACTGATGCGACCACTGCACTGTGGGACAGCGTGATGGAAGGCGTTAAACAGGAAAACCGCACTCACGCGCCTGTTGACTTTGACACCTCCGTTGCTTCTACCATCACTTCTCACGACGCTGGCTACATCAACAAAGCGCTCGAGAAGATTGTTGGTCTGCAGACTGAAGCTCCGCTGAAACGTGCGATCATTCCGTTTGGCGGCATCAAAATGGTTGAAGGTTCCTGCAAAGCGTACAATCGCGAACTGGACCCGATGCTGAAAAAAATCTTCACCGAATACCGCAAAACCCACAACCAGGGCGTATTCGATGTTTACACCAAAGACATTCTGAACTGCCGTAAATCCGGTGTTCTGACTGGTCTGCCAGATGCGTATGGCCGTGGCCGTATCATCGGTGACTACCGTCGCGTTGCGCTGTACGGTATCGACTACCTGATGAAAGACAAATACGCTCAGTTCGTCTCTCTGCAGTCCGATCTGGAAAACGGCGTAAACCTGGAAGCAACTATCCGTCTGCGTGAAGAAATCGCTGAACAGCACCGCGCTCTGGGTCAGATCAAAGAAATGGCTGCTAAATATGGCTGCGATATCTCTGGTCCGGCTACCAACGCTCAGGAAGCTATCCAGTGGACTTATTTCGGCTACCTGGCCGCAGTTAAATCTCAGAACGGTGCAGCAATGTCCTTCGGTCGCGTATCCACCTTCCTGGATGCTTACATCGAACGTGACCTGAAAGCAGGCAAAATCACCGAGCAAGACGCACAGGAAATGATCGACCACCTGGTCATGAAACTGCGTATGGTTCGTTTCCTGCGTACTCCTGAATATGATGAACTGTTCTCCGGTGACCCGATTTGGGCAACTGAATCAATCGGTGGTATGGGCGTTGATGGCCGTACTCTGGTTACCAAAAACAGCTTCCGCTTCCTGAACACCCTGTACACCATGGGTCCTTCTCCGGAGCCGAACATCACTGTTCTGTGGTCTGAAAAACTGCCTCTGAACTTCAAGAAATTCGCCGCTAAAGTGTCCATCGACACCTCTTCTCTGCAGTACGAGAACGATGACCTGATGCGTCCGGACTTCAACAACGACGACTACGCTATCGCTTGCTGCGTAAGCCCGATGGTTGTTGGTAAACAAATGCAGTTCTTCGGTGCGCGTGCAAACCTGGCGAAAACCATGCTGTACGCAATCAACGGTGGTGTTGATGAAAAACTGAAAATGCAGGTTGGTCCTAAATCTGAACCGATCAAAGGCGACGTTCTGAACTTCGACGAAGTTATGGACCGCATGGATCACTTCATGGATTGGCTGGCTAAACAGTACGTCACCGCGCTGAACGTTATCCACTACATGCACGACAAGTACAGCTACGAAGCCTCTCTGATGGCGCTGCACGACCGTGACGTTATCCGCACCATGGCGTGTGGTATCGCTGGTCTGTCCGTTGCTGCTGACTCCCTGTCTGCAATCAAATATGCGAAAGTTAAACCGATTCGTGACGAAGACGGTCTGGCTATCGACTTCGAAATCGAAGGCGAATACCCGCAGTTTGGTAACAACGACTCTCGCGTTGATGACATGGCGGTTGACCTGGTAGAACGTTTCATGAAGAAAATTCAGAAACTGACTACTTATCGTAACGCTATCCCGACTCAGTCTGTTCTGACCATCACCTCTAACGTGGTTTATGGTAAGAAAACTGGTAATACCCCAGATGGTCGTCGTGCTGGCGCGCCGTTCGGACCGGGTGCTAACCCAATGCACGGTCGTGACCAGAAAGGTGCTGTTGCCTCTCTGACCTCCGTTGCTAAACTGCCGTTTGCTTACGCTAAAGATGGTATTTCTTACACCTTCTCTATCGTTCCGAACGCTCTGGGTAAAGACGACGAAGTTCGTAAGACCAACCTGGCTGGTCTGATGGATGGTTACTTCCACCACGAAGCGTCCATCGAAGGTGGTCAGCACCTGAACGTGAACGTCATGAACCGCGAAATGCTGCTGGATGCGATGGAACATCCGGAAAAATATCCGCAGCTGACCATCCGCGTTTCTGGCTACGCAGTACGTTTTAACTCCCTGACTAAAGAACAGCAGCAGGACGTTATTACTCGTACCTTCACTCAGACCATGTAATTGGTTTTGACTGAAATCGTACTTTAAAAAGCGTACAATAAAGGCTCCACGTAAGTGGGGCCTTTTTAATAGCCTGCTTTGTCAGCTATCTATACTTATATACTCGATGGATTTCGAGTTGCATTGAGGCGGCAACGGAGTGAATCCCCTGGAGCGTACAGAAGTACGTGACTGGGGTGAGCGAAGGAAGCTAACAAAGATGCAGCTTGAAAGACGAAAAGTATGGGTAGCAGCCAAAACAGACTCGACACAGTTAATAACTGTGCACTAACACTGGCCCCGGATGGGCCACACCTGGAGAAACACCGCAATGTCAGTTATTGGTCGCATTCACTCCTTTGAATCCTGTGGCACTGTTGATGGCCCGGGCATCCGCTTTATTACCTTCTTTCAGGGCTGCCTGATGCGCTGCCTGTATTGCCATAACCGTGACACGTGGGATACACACGGCGGTAAAGAAGTCACCGTCGACGAATTAATGAAAGAGGTGGTGACCTATCGCCACTTTATGAACGCATCCGGCGGCGGCGTGACGGCGTCTGGCGGCGAAGCTATCCTGCAAGCTGAATTCGTACGTGACTGGTTCCGCGCTTGTAAAAAAGAAGGTATTCATACCTGTCTGGATACCAACGGTTTTGTTCGCCGCTACGATCCGGTGATCGATGAGCTGCTGGAAGTCACCGACCTGGTCATGCTCGATCTCAAACAGATGAACGATGAAATCCATCAGAATCTGGTCGGCGTATCTAACCATCGTACGCTGGAGTTCGCGCGTTACCTGTCAAACAAAGACATCAAAGTGTGGATCCGCTATGTTGTCGTACCTGGCTGGTCTGATGACGATGACTCCGCACACCGCCTCGGCGAATTTACCCGCGATATGGGTAACGTTGAAAAAATTGAGCTGCTGCCTTACCACGAGCTGGGCAAACACAAATGGGTGGCAATGGGCGAAGAGTACAAACTGGATGGCGTCAAACCACCGAAGAAAGAGACCATGGAGCGCGTGAAGGGCATTCTCGAGCAATATGGACATAAAGTGATGTATTGAGTTTTAGCCACCACGAAACGGCTGCCCTGAACGGCAGCCGTTTTGCTATCTAAGCGACAACCACTCGAATTAAAGGAAAGGACGCCATGCGGTTATTCATTTCTGGCATGTTGCTGTTATCTGCCCAATACGTAAATGCCGCCAGCAACTGTGATATCAACGCCATTGTGCAACATGCGTGGCCAGATGCAAAACCGACAGCGGAAGGCAAGCTACTCACACAACATAATCAGGTTATCGATATCACAGGTAACTCACCGCAAAGCGCAATTTGCCGTGTCTGGCCAGCCCACCCGGAACTGACCCTAGCGGCGATTCCGCTGATGGCACAACAATATAGCGATTACGATCGCATTGGCGATCTGGAGCTTCTGGTACTGGATTCCACAAACCTCGACGTAAAACAGCGGCTACGCCTGCCCGAACGTATGAATGACGATGCCATTCAAATTACCGGTCTGGCGCTGGATACTGCGCGCTGGAAAGTTACCCCAGATCAGACCGCATTTGGCTTACGAGTCGCCCGCACCAGCAGTTCCCGTGTAAATCCTTTTAGTGAAGATGCGCTATCGCTGTTTGTTATTGAAAATAATCAACTACGGGCGGTATTAAACGGAATCGTACTTGAGAATAGCACCGGTGAATGGGACGGGAACTGTGTGGGAACATTCCACGATATTAAACGCACCCTTGCCCTTGCGCCTGATTCACATAATGGATACTTCGATATTCGGGTAAACGAGAAAAACGTGGAATCAACGGCCTATACAGACGCCAACGAGCAGTGCGCATCAAAGGATAAACCGGGGAAAGCCAGTTGGGTACTGCGTTATGATGGCAAACAGTATGCCATCCCAAAAGAACTGTCCCCGTTGTTTTGAGAGGCAAAGCAGGAGATAGCATCACTATCTCCTGCTCTTCTGCCACACTTGTCTTTAGCGTCCTCTTCTCGCCAGTAGCGGGAAAATCAATCCCAGCCCAACCAGCACAAATGGCGTCACGATATTCAGCGTGAGCTGGAATGTCCACTCAGGGGTAAAGGCTTCCATTTTCGGGAAAATCCCGGTCAGACAGGCAAATGCGGTAAAGGCAAAGCACCAGATCCCCACGGTCATCGCAAGCGAGCGGTTGCGAATAAAGACATATTCCGATTTATATTTTTGCGCCAGGCGAATAACGGCAATGAACGCCACAAACACCCATAAATAACGCAATGGCATCACGACAGAGTTAAGATTCAATAGCCATTTATACAGGTTGTTCATATCGCCAATTCCCAGTGTTGGCAACATAATCAAAATCGCCACCAGCACCAGCGTCAGAATATAACCATTTACCGGCGTACCGGAAGCGTTGGTTTTACACAGGCTCTCGGGAATATATTTACGATCAGCATCACCCAGCAGAACTTTAAGCGGTGCATCAATAGAAAATACCAATGCCGCAATCTGTCCCAGCGTATTGGCAATCGCGTAAATAACCATCAGCGAATTACCCATACCATAATACTCACCCAATTTCTGGAAGGCGTAATATTGACCATTCGTCATCAGGTCATCTGGAATATGCCGGGAGTCAAACATCATTCCCATAGCCAGCGAACCGAGAATCGCGCATACCGCCACCATAACAGCCAGAACGAGCATCCCTTTTGGAAATTCTTTGCCCGGATTACGTGTCTGATTAACGTATGGCGAAATTTTCTCCGCACCGCCCACGGCAAAGACCAGCATGGAGATCGTAGTAATGTAGGTAAAATCGATGTGCGGGATAAACGATTCCCAGGTGATATTGGTTGTCGCTATTTGCACATCCGTAATTGCAGGCGCGGTTACCGCCATCACGACATACAAAATGGACATCACAAACATCGCGATGCCAGCAACTGACCCAACAATTTTCAGCGACTTCATGCCACGGGACGCAACCCACATGAAAAAGACAAACAGCGCCAGCGTCAGCCCCTGCAACGCCACGACGGTGTACTCTTTAATCAACGAACCATCGCCCTTCAGCGCCCATCCCAGCGCAATCAGAATAGCCTGCGGTTTTTGCGCCAGATAAGGTATATGAACAACCCAATAGGTCCAGGCAGCAAGATAGGCCAACCCTGGCCCCATGGTATGTTTAATCCAGGTACTGACGCCGCCTTTACCCTCTTTAAAGGTTGAGCCAAGCTGCCCGACGATCAACGCATAAGGAATAAAATAGAGCGCGAAAATAAATATCCAGGAGGAGACAACAACCAATCCCTGATTAGCATAGTTGTTGACGACGTTACCAAAACCCCAGACGGTAATAAATGACATTAATGCAATGTTGTACCATCGCAATTGTTTTTCCTGCACACCAGCCATACGCAATCCTTTGTGGAAGCTTTTTGATTATCAATATATGAGGCGTGGGATTATGCGCGGTAAAATGAGCGAGCGGAAACGGCAGGATGTAAAACTATAACCTTCTGCACACTTTATTTTCAGGGCAGACGTGTGCGATTAAATAATGCAGGTTCCCATAAAGCATACATAAACAGTATGTATGGGAACCTGTTCATATTCTGTTAAATCAGGTCAAATGTGCGCAATAGAATTGGGCGTATGGCCCGTCTTACGCAGCAGCATTAGTAAATAAATAAACGATACGCTGGCGATCATGATAAACAGCAAGCTATCTGAATAATTCTGCATCAGCATCGCAGTAAATGAAGGTCCCAGCAGGCTGCCCACGGTATAGCTCAATAACAATGCCTGATTCATGGCGACCAGCTGATGATGTTCCACCTTTTCACAGGCCCAGGCCATCGCGACCGGATAGAGGGTAAAGCCTGCCGCACCCAACATAAACAACGCGGGCGCCATCGCCGCCTGGTTCAGCATGGCGATACTCCCGACGATCACCACGAAGACCTGGACGCGTAAAACCAGCAGACGTCCCAGCTTATCCGCCAGACGGCCAATCGGCCATTGCCCCAGAATACCGGCACTTACCAGAACCGCCATCCAGAAACCAATGCTGGCGTTGCTCACCCCCTGATGGTTGAGATACAGCGGCATCAGGCCATACAAAGACCCCAGCACGATCCCGGAAATAATGCAGCCATTAACGCCCAGGCGCGCCTGACGCAACCTCAGCATGGAGACAATAGGCGTAGACTGCTGTTCATCGCCCTGCTGATTAGCAATGCGCGTAAAGAGCAGTGGCAAAACACCCGCCAGGATAGTACCCGTCACCCACGGCAGGACGTTCATCAATTCTGTTGATACTTTACTAACCAGCAGTTGGCCTAAAAACGTTCCCACGTAATAGATCATCATATAGGCGGCAAGTAACCGTCCGCGATTACGTGACGTCCCGCTGCACATCAGCGCGCTTTCCACGACCACCCAGATCATGGCGCAGCCAACACCGGCGATAAAACGCCATGTCATCCAGCTCCAGAATCCCACCATAATCCCCAGCCCGACACAGCCCGCGGCGAAAATAAGCGAGGCGATGTAATAGCTGCGATTAAAACCAAGGTGTTTTATTAAATACCCTGTCAGCAACGTCCCTACCAGATTACCGGTAAAGTAAGACGAGCTCACCACGCCTACCTGCCAGGTAGGCAGATTTTCATGGGCGAGCCAAAGCGGGACGAGCGTGTTTAACACGGCGATCGCCAGGGTCAACAGAAGTAGCCCGCACAGCAATAGCATGACGGGACGGGTATAGGTGGACATGAATAAAAACCGTGAGGAAGTTCAAATTTCATGCGCATCATGCCACTGCTAAAAACATTGTCAATCGGCGGAATCAGAGGGCTGAGTCGCTTTCTGGTCGATCGATTTGCATTACTGATTCTTAATGTGAATAGATAAAAAATACAAAAACACATCTGCTTGTTTTTATTGATCTAAAACAAAAGTCTCGCGTTACGTTCAGTCGAAAAATTTCATGGACTCCCCTTACTTTTATTTCTTACTAAACTCTATGCGGGATGCTGAGCTGCATTGTCTTCAAAATAGAACAGTGAGTTCTTATTTATCTATCTAATCCAAATATCGTTCTTTTCGTAGACTTAAACTCATCAAATTTCCCCCACTGATACTGAACAGGAGAAATACCATGACTAAACCTTACGTAAGACTTGATAAAGACAATGCGGCAGTACTGCTGGTCGACCATCAGGCTGGCCTGCTCTCTCTGGTTCGGGATATCGATCCCGATAAATTTAAAAACAACGTGCTTGCGCTCGGTGACTTAGCAAAATACTTCAACCTCCCAACCATTCTGACAACCAGTTTTGAGACAGGACCAAACGGACCGCTGGTACCGGAACTGAAAGCTCAATTTCCGGATGCGCCCTACATTGCTCGCCCAGGAAACATTAACGCATGGGATAACGAAGATTTCGTGAAAGCAGTAAAAGCGACCGGCAAAAAGCAGCTGATTATCGCTGGTGTCGTGACGGAAGTTTGCGTCGCTTTCCCAGCGCTCTCGGCTATTGAAGAAGGTTTTGACGTCTTTGTTGTCACCGATGCTTCAGGCACGTTTAATGAAATTACCCGCCATTCAGCATGGGATCGGATGTCTCAAGCAGGCGCTCAATTGATGACATGGTTCGGAGTAGCATGCGAACTGCACCGCGACTGGCGCAACGATATCGAAGGTCTGGCGACGTTGTTCTCTAATCACATTCCGGATTATCGCAATCTGATGACCAGCTATGACACGTTAACTAAGCAGAAATAAAGACTGGGGCAAAACCCTGGCCTGACATGTAGCCGGATAGCGCGCAGCTTGAAGACCTACGGATATTGTAGGCTTGATAAAGCACGAGGCGCCATCCGGCATATTATGGATTAACTCGCCACCGCCATACCGACGGTCATATGCAGCCCGTAGAACACACCACGACCAATCAGCTCGCCGACTAACAGCAGAATAAACGCGACGGAAAGCAACGGAACGGCAGGCTGGTAACCCTTCACTTGCGGTACTATCCAGCAGCACAACGCTAACGCCAGCGCCACGATCCGCCACGCCATCAGCGAACCGTAATCCGGAACCAGCGCAGAGGCCTGTTGAATCGAACTGTGGATTGTCGCCAGTTCAGTCCCCTGCATTACCGACATGATGGCACTCACGACCAGAGCAAGCACTGATATAGCCGGCAGCAGGCGCATCGCCCAACCATCCACGCCAGCAATTCTCAGTAACAGATATCCCAGCAGCGGACCGCCCATAAACATCGTCAGGAAGAAGCCCAGCGGTGTCCAGACGCTGTACCAGGTCGGTACGGTATCGATGGTGTTATACACGCGCACCATCATCCAGACAAAAACCACACCCAGCACCATGGTGACAACTAACCACAGATTGCGTAATGCGGGCGATATTTTCTTCAACATAGCCAGCAGCCAGCCGATACCGCCAACGGCAAAGAAGAGCGAGCCGCTGGCAATTTCGTTACTCAACGCAGATGACCCAACGCGATTGAGTGAGTTAAAGGCGCGCATCGGTGAGCCCAAATGGAGCATGGAAGCAATAAATCCAATGCCCATTAATACCCACAGCCCAAACATGCAGGTAATTACGCGTTGCTGCGATTCTGGGCGTAAGCCCCCTTTCATCAACGCCAGCGCCAGAACAATAAAACCGCCAACCACACACTGTCCGAAGACCGTGAAGATCATCAGCGGCCATTCATGCCATCCACTTCCCATCTTACACCTCCTTCGGATTGGCCAGATAACCTGTGGTATCCCCGGTCGGGCAGCTATTGGCGTTAGGTTTGATGACAATGCTCGGTTTGGTAAAGTGCGCGTCCGGCAGTGGCGCAACCGCAGCCAAAGTACCGTGTTTTTTGCGCAGTTCATCAATTGGGCCAAAATCCAGCGCACGCAGCGGACAAGACTCGACGCAAATAGGTTTCTTACCTTCAGCGACGCGCTCATGGCAGCCATCGCATTTGGTCATGTGCCCTTTGTCAGCATTATACTGTGGTGCGCCGTAAGGACAGGCCATGTGGCAATAGCGGCAGCCGATGCACACATCTTCATCGACAACGACAAAGCCATCTTCACGTTTGTGCATCGCACCGCTCGGACACACTTTGGTACAGGCCGGGTCTTCACAGTGGTTACACGCAATGGAGAGGTAATAGGCAAAGACGTTCTGATGCCAGACGCCGTTGTCTTCCTGCCAGTTACCGCCGGCGTACTCATAAATGCGGCGGAAGCTGACTTCAGGGGTTAAATTTTTGAAATCTTTGCACGCCAGTTCGCAGGTTTTGCAACCGGTGCAACGGCTGGAATCAATAAAAAATCCATACTGGGTTGTCATCGGTTACTCCTTACACCTTTTCAACCTGAACAAGGTTCGTGTGTGATGGGTTCCCCTTCGCGAGAGGAGACGGACGCTGGGTCGTCAGGACGTTAATACAACCGCCCTGGTCCACGCGTTTTGCGTCCGGGTCATACCACGCCCCTTCGCCCAATGCCACCACGCCAGGCATCATACGCGGCGTTACTTTCGCCTCGATGTGCACTTCACCACGATCGTTAAAGATGCGCACCTTGTCGCCGTTGTTAATGCCGCGTCGCTGTGCATCCATCGGGTTGATCCACATTTCCTGACGGCAGGATGCTTTCAGAACATCCACGTTGCCATAGGTCGAGTGAACGCGAGACTTATAGTGGAAGCCGGTCAACTGCAGAGGGAATTTCTCCACCAGCGGGTCGTTTAAGCTCTCAAAACCTGGGGTATAAATCGGCAGTGGATCAATCACATCACCTTCCGGCAGTTCCCAGGTTGACGCGATCTCGGCAAGCTGCTGCGAATAAATTTCGATCTTACCTGACGGCGTGGTCAGCGGATTGGCGTTAGGATCCTCACGGAACGCCTTGTAGGCCACGTGATGTCCCTGTGGGTCGCGCTGTTTAAAGATCCCCTGCTTGCGGAATTCTTCAAACGTTGGCAGTTCAGGAATGGCTTTGCGCGACTGCTCGTACAGATGACGCATCCACTCTTCCTGAGTACGACCTTCTGTAAACTGCTGCTCAACACCAAGGCGTTTCGCTAGCTCACTGGTCATCTGGTAGATAGTCTTGCATTCGAAGCGTGGTTTGATCGCCTGATCGGTGAAAATCACATACGACATATTTCCGCAGGAGGCATCCAGTGCGAAGTCCATCTGCTCCGAAGCGGTGCAGTCCGGCAGCAAAATATCCGCGTATTTCGCCGAGGAGGTCATATGGCAGTCGATGACAACGATCATCTCGCACTTCTTATCATCCTGTAGGATTTCATGTGTGCGGTTGATATCAGAGTGCTGGTTAATCAGACAGTTACCGGCATAGTTCCAGATCATCTTAATCGGAACATCGAGCTTATCTTTGCCACGAACACCGTCACGCAGCGCCGTCATCTCCGGACCTCGCTCAATGGCGTCCGTCCACATAAACATAGAGATGCTGGTTTCGACTGGGTTTTCCAGCGTAGGCATACGTTCAAACGGCAAACTGTATGAGCCCTCACGCGCCCCGCTGTTGCCGCCGTTAATCCCAACGTTACCGGTAAGGATTGCCAGCATAGAAATGGCACGAGTCGCTATTTCACCGTTAGCATGACGCTGCGGTCCCCACCCCTGACTGATATATGCCGGTTTAGCGCTACCGATTTCACGTGCCAGTTTGACGATTCGATCAGCAGGAATACCGGTAATTTGCGCTGCCCATTCCGGGGTCTTGGCGATACCGTCTTTGCCCTGCCCAAGAATATACGCCTTATAGTGACCGTTTTTCGGTGCGTCGGCCGGTAAGGTTTTCTCGTCGTAACCCACGCAGTATTTATCAAGGAACGGTTGATCAACCATGTTTTCGGTGATCAGCACATACGCCAGACCATTCACCAGCGCCGCATCGGTACCTGGGCGGATCGGGATCCATTCATCCTCACGACCCGCGCCGGTATCCGTGTAGCGGGGATCGATAATGATCATGCGGGCATTGGATTTTTGTCGCGCCTGTTCAAGGTAATAGGTTACCCCACCCCCGCTCATACGGGTTTCACCAGGGTTATTCCCGAACAGAACCACCAGCTTGCTGTTTTCAATGTCGGACGGGCTGTTACCGTCAGCCCAGCCGCCGTAGGTGTAATTCAACCCGGCAGCGATTTGCGCTGAAGAGTAGTCACCGTAGTGGTTAAGGTAGCCGCCGCAGCAGTTCATCAACCGTGCCACCAGCGTTTTACCCGGCGGCCACGAGCGCGTCATGGTGCCGCCCAGCGTACCCGTGCCGTAGTTCAGGTAGATAGACTCGTTGCCGTAGTCTTTGATAAGACGCTGCATATTGCTGGCAATGATGTCGTAGGCTTCATCCCAGCTGATACGCTCAAATTTCCCTTCGCCACGTTTACCGACACGTTTCATCGGGTATTTCAGACGGTCGGGATTATAAACGCGACGACGCATGGAGCGACCACGCAGACAGGCGCGTACCTGGTGCAAGCCGTCATAGTTGTCATCACCGGTGTTGTCGGTTTCAACATACTTTATTTCACCGTCTACCACGTGCATACGCAGAGGACAGCGGCTACCACAGTTCACCGTACACGCGCTCCAGATGACTTTCTCATTGGCCTGTGTCGGATTAAGGGCTTCTGCAGCATTTGCAATACGGGTAAATGGCAGGGTAAACGCGCTACTGGCCACCGCCAGTCCGCCTATCGCCGTCGTTTTCACCAAACCTCGGCGACTAACCTCAGCTGCCAGCATGGCATCGGGGATCTTAGTTTTCATAGTGGCTCACTCTGCTGCTCACAATAAACAAAAGAGAAATACTCGTTATATAGGTTTTAATATAGCGCTAATATCGATATACAGACTGGTAGATACCGAATTTGCGAAAAGACAGAGATAAATACTGACTTTCATTCGAAGGCAGTATTACTCCTATGGAGGTAGGCGTTATTGTCCGACGTCAAACGGGCATAAAAAAAGCGCCCTGAGGCGCTTTTTTAGCAAAGAAAGGTAGCTTAGCCGATAAACTCCAGGCCATTCATGTACGGACGTAACACTTCCGGAACCTGAATACGGCCATCAGCCTGCTGATAGTTTTCCATCACCGCAACCAGCGTACGTCCAACCGCCAGACCAGAACCGTTCAGCGTATGTACTAAACGGGTCTTTTTGTCGGATTTGCTGCGGCAACGCGCCTGCATACGACGAGCCTGGAAATCCCACACGTTGGAGCAAGAGGAGATTTCGCGATAGGTGTTCTGCGCCGGGATCCACACTTCCAGATCGTACGTTTTGCATGCGCCGAAGCCCATGTCGCCTGTGCACAGGATGATCTTACGGTACGGCAGGCCCAGCAGCTGAAGAACCTTCTCAGCATGGCCGGTCATCTCTTCCAGCGCGTCCATAGAGTCTTCCGGGCGAACGATCTGCACCATTTCAACTTTATCGAACTGGTGCATACGGATCAGACCACGGGTATCACGACCGTAAGAACCTGCTTCAGAACGGAAGCACGGCGTATGCGCGGTCATTTTGATCGGCAGCGCATCTTCGTCAATGATTTCGTCGCGAACCAGGTTGGTCAGCGGAACTTCTGCCGTTGGGATCAGCGCATAGTTGCTGCTGTCAGCTTCTTCATCCAGCGGACGGGTGTGGAACAGATCGCCAGCAAATTTCGGCAGTTGCCCTGTTCCGTACAGCGTGTCATGGTTAACCAGATATGGAACGTAGTTTTCGCTGTAACCATGCTGTTCGGTATGCAGATCCAGCATGAACTGAGACAGCGCACGGTGCATGCGCGCGATCTGCCCTTTCATCACGACGAAACGAGAGCCGGTCAGCTTAACCGCAGCGGCAAAATCAAGACCCGTGTGCATTTCACCCAGGGTAACGTGATCGCGCACTTCGAAATCAAACTCACGCGGAGTACCCCAACGGCTGACTTCAACGTTGTCATTTTCATCTTTACCCACCGGAACGTCGTCCGCTGGCAGGTTAGGAATGGTCAGCGCAATGTCGCGGATCTCGGCCTGTAAGGTATCAAGTTCAGCTTTCGCGGCATCCAGCTCTTCGCCCAGTTTGTTCACTTCCAGACGTAAAGACTCGATATCTTCCCCGCGCGCTTTTGCCTGGCCGATGGATTTCGATCGAGAGTTACGCTCTGCCTGCAGGTTTTCAGTTTGTACCTGCAGAACTTTACGACGCTCTTCAAGAGCGCGCAGCTTATCTACATCCAGCTTAAAGCCCCGGCTTGCCAGTTTTTCTGCGACTGCGTCTGGCTCATTACGCAGCAGATTGGGATCGAGCATGCTTATCCTGTGCTTATCGAATTAAAATAGGAGAAAGTGACCACAGCCTGCGGTCACAGGGATACAGAGACAACATTACCGCAACGATAACACTAACGGTAGCGTTTTATAGGGCTATTTTGATCCTGTCCGGCGAGCCAGGCGAGCTTTTCGCCAATCTTGCCTTCAAGACCTCTGTTTGTGGGGTGATAATAGCGCGTTTGTGCCATTTCCTGCGGGAAGTACTCTTCTCCGGCGGCGTAGGCATTTGGTTCATCATGGGCGTAACGATACTCCTGACCATAGCCCATTTCTTTCATCAGCTTAGTTGGCGCATTGCGCAGGTGGACCGGCACGTCGTAATCCGGACGTTCGCGGGCATCAGCCAGCGCGGCTTTGAAGGCGGTGTAAACCGCATTACTTTTCGGCGCGCAGGCCAGATAAACAATTGCCTGAGCAATCGCTCGTTCACCTTCCGCGGGTCCCACGCGGGTAAAGCAGTCCCATGCGGAAATTGCCACCTGCATGGCGCGAGGATCGGCATTGCCCACATCTTCAGAGGCAATTGCCAGACAGCGACGGGCTACATACAGCGGGTCACCGCCTGCACTAATGATGCGCGCATACCAATAAAGTGCCGCATCCGGGGCGCTGCCGCGAACCGATTTGTGTAATGCGGAGATGAGATCGTAAAAACGATCGCCTTTATTATCGAAGCGTGCGCTGCGTTCACCGGCAATTTCAGTGAGCAATTCTGGTTTCAATACGCGCTTACCGGAATCATCAACTTCGGCCATATCGGCCATCATTTCCAGCGTATTCAGCGCTCGCCGCGCGTCGCCATTCACCAGTTCGGCAATCGCCCGACGCGTCTCTGGTGGCAGTACGATATCCTGACCACCGTAACCACGGGCATTATCTGACATCGCCTGGTCCAGCACCTGTTCAATATCGTCGGTGGTTAACGATTTCAGTAAATAAACACGCGCCCGCGACAACAGTGCCGAGTTCAGTTCAAACGAGGGATTTTCAGTGGTGGCGCCAATAAACGTGATGGTACCGTCTTCAATATGCGGTAAAAACGCATCCTGTTGGCTTTTATTAAAACGGTGAACTTCGTCCACGAACAGGATCGTACGTCGACCCGCGTTACGATTCTGACGCGCCCGCTCAATCGCTTCACGAATTTCTTTTACACCAGACGTGACCGCCGAAATTCGTTCAACATCGGCGTTAGCGTAACGGGCAATAACTTCGGCTAGCGTGGTTTTCCCCGTCCCCGGCGGACCCCATAAAATCATAGAGTGCAGGTGCCCGGCCTCGATGGCGCGCGGCAAGGGTTTACCCGCAGCCAGCAGATGCTGCTGGCCGATGTACTGCGCTAAATTTTCTGGCCGCATACGTGCGGCCAGTGGCTGAAAGGTATTATCAGAAAAGTCGAGCGACAGATTGCTCACTCACACGCCTCTACTTACGTTGATCGTCAACCGTTACACCTTGCGGCGGGGTAAAGGTGAATTTCGAAGGTTCAATCGCACCATTCTGCTGAGATTTCAGCTGATAGCTGCTGCGCTGATCGTCTTGCTCAACGGCACTGAACTGATGGATCGTCCCGTCCCGCCCAACATTGATAGTAAACTGCTTCAGGTTACCGCTGCTGGTTTTTGGCGTCAGCACGAAATCGTCGCCGTTTTGCTTAATGTTGTACTGTTGCCAGTCGCTGGCCTGGTTACGCGCAATCAGCATGAACGGCGTGTTGCCCGTGGCGTCTTTCAACCAGGTCGCAGTCGCCTGCTCAACAAACGGGTTGAAGAACCACAGCGTTTTACCATCGGAAACCAGGATGCTCTCGTCAGGCTGCGTCATATGCCAGTTAAACAGATTAGGGCGTTTAACCCATAAGTCGCCCTGACCTTCCTGCACCGCCGCGCCGCTACCGTCCGTGACCTTCTGAGTAAAGCTGGCATGGAAGCTACTGACTTTATCCAGACGGCTTTTCAGGTCGCTGGCAGCATCAGCCCAGACGCTGCTCACCACAAAGCTAGACAGTAATGCACAGGTGATTGCGATTCTTTTCATCGTTATTCCTCAAAATACGTCACTCCCAACGGGGAGATCCCTCTGCTATCCATTTCAGGCCAAAAATCAGCATGAGGAAAGTAGAAAATACTGAATTACTTAACTTTGCAATCATTCGAAGGGCGGCGGAGCCAGCACTTCACGATTACCATTATGCCCTTGTTCGCTGACTATTCCCTGCGCTTCCATCTGTTCGATGATGCGCGCCGCTCGGTTGTAACCGATACGGAACTGACGCTGGACGCCGGAGATTGAGGCTTTGCGTTTCTGAGTAACAAAGTTCACCGCCTGATCGAACAGCGGATCCAGTTCTTCGCCACCATCAAAGCCGCCACCGCCGCCTTCGCTTTCGCTGTCAGAGGTAATGCCATCAACGTATTGTGGACGGCCGCGCGCTTTCCAGTCCTGCACCACCGCGTGAACTTCTTCATCGCGTACAAAGGCGCCGTGTACACGCACAGGGATCGTCGAGTTTGGTGCAGAATAAAGCATGTCACCCATACCCAACAGCGATTCCGCGCCGCCCTGGTCAAGGATGGTACGCGAGTCAATTTTACTGGACACTGTAAATGCGATGCGCGTCGGGATGTTCGCTTTAATCAGACCAGTGATAACGTCAACTGACGGTCGCTGGGTTGCCAGCACCAGGTGGATACCCGCCGCACGCGCTTTTTGCGCCAGACGAGCGATCAGTTCTTCCACCTTTTTGCCAACGGTCATCATCAGGTCTGCGAATTCATCCACCAACACCACGATATACGGCAGTTTTTCCAGCACCGGATGCTGAACATCCATGCTGTCGCCCGGCTTCCAGTATGGGTCTGGAATCGGACGTCCCATACGGGCGGCTTCAGCAATCTTATCGTTATAACCGGCAAGGTTACGCACGCCAAGCGCCGACATCAGTTTGTAGCGACGTTCCATTTCATTGACGCTCCAACGCAAGGCATTAGCGGCATCTTTCATGTCGGTCACAACTTCAGTCAGCAGATGCGGAATACCTTCATAAACAGAAAGCTCCAGCATTTTCGGGTCAATCATGATAAAGCGAACGTCTTCCGGCTGCGCTTTGTACAGCATGCTGAGGATCATGGCGTTCACCCCAACAGACTTACCAGAACCGGTTGTCCCCGCCACCAGCAGGTGCGGCATTTTAGCCAGATCGGCCACCACCGGTTCGCCCGCAATATCTTTGCCCAGCACCACAGTCAGCGGAGATGAGTTATCACGGAATTTAGCGTTATCCAGCACTTCACGCAGATAAACGGTTTGACGTTTTTTGTTCGGTAACTCTAGTCCGACATACGGTTTGCCTGGAATAACCTCGACCACACGTACCGCCGCGGTCGACAATGAACGCGCCAGATCTCGTGACAGGTTAGAAATACGCGCTGCTTTAACCCCTGGAGCCAGATTAAGCTCAAAGCGGGTAATCACCGGGCCAGGAGAATAGTTCACCACATCGGCTTTAATGCGGAAATCCGCCAGACGCGCTTCCACCAGACGTGCCATTTGTTCCAGTGCGAACGTATCTATCGGCTCAACTTCGCTCGGCGGCGGCGTGAGCAGATCTAACGATGGCAGCGGCGTGCTTGGACGGTGCGCCGGACGACTATCCCCATTACGCATCAGCAGCGGATGGATCAGACTATCCTGCGGCGGCGGTGTAACAGGCTGCGCTGGCTGCTGATAATGCTGCTGCGGTGCAACTGGCTGCGCTGGCTGTTGATAATGCTGCTGCGATGCAACAGGCTGCGCTGGTTGCTGATAATGCTGCTGTGGTGCAACTGGCTGTGCCGGTTGCTGATAGTGCTGTTGCGGTGCAACTGGCTGCGCCGGTTGCTGATAATGCTGCTGCGGCGCAACTGGTTCCTGGTACTGCGGCGCGGGCTCCGGCATTACGCCAGGCGTAAACAGCGGCTCATGCGGCCCCTCATCCACCAGCGTTTTCATTGGCGAAAATTCAAAGTCATCGAGGGAGAATGGATTCGCTCCGGCAGGCTGTTCACCGGAATAACGCTGCTGCTGAGAAGAAGCAAACTGGCGGGCCAGTTCCGCTTCTGCGGCTGAATCTTCGTCATCAGTCTGGTGGGTATCGTCCTGATACTCTTCGCCATAACGATGCTGCTGCGACTGAGCGAACTGACGTGCCAGCTCGTCCTGCTGCATTGCATCCATTTCATCGTCACTGTACGCATCTGTATCAAGCTGCTCTTCGCGCGCTTTCTCTTCAGCCATACGCTGTGACGGCAGTTTTATGCCATATGAAGCCAGCTCACGACGAGTAGGCACGCGCACACGATTCGGACGCGGCAACTGCGGGCCAATGCCCTCTTTCACCTGCGGACGCGGCGTACCGCTGCCTGCAAGGCTAAAGACAGGTGCTGCGGCAGCGGCACTCACCCCTAACGCGGCGCTTTTTACGCCAGCGGCCAGCGGTGCAACGGCAGCAACAGACTCAACGGGCGGTATGGATGCAGTCGTCGGCATAGACGGCGTAGACGGCTTAACACGCTCAGGTTCCTGAGCAGGTTCTGGAATCGGCTGATACCATGCGGCCAGTTGCTCACGCTCACGCGCACGTTTCTCTTCGACTTCTTCAAAGTAATAGAGCGGCGGACGAGTCGGTTTAACTTCTTCAACCACCGGCTCAGGTTCCACCACTGTTGGTTGTTCAACCACAGGCTGCTGGAACGTAGTGCTCTGTTGAAAAGTTGGATCCTGCTGATAAACAGGTTGCTGTACAGGCTCCGGCTGATAACCAGGCTGCTGGAATGCGGCGTTCTGTTGAGAGGTCGGATCCTGTTGATAGACAGGTTGCAGCACGGGCTCCGGCTGATAAACAGGTTCCGGCTGCGGCGCGACAGGCTGCGTATAAACAGGTTCAACGGGCTGCTGTGCGTAATATTGCGGCTGCGGACTCTGCTCCACAACCGGTTGTTGCCATGGCTCATAAGGCTGCTGCACCGGAGGTTGCGCGTACTGGGCTGGCTGCGGATAACCTTCAGGCGCTGGTGCAATCGCGGCATCACCGGTTTGCGGGCCAGGCACGGGTTGCCAGGCCACGGTTGGGACCGGTTGCTCCATAACAGTGTTGGTCACGGGTGACGTTTGCAGTAACGGATCGACCGGTGCGCTCCAGGCCTGAGCGGCTGTTGTAGCTGCAGCTGCTGCAGCTACAGGCTCGGTCACCGAGTGGCCGTTAAGCAGTGGATCAAGTTCGTCATATTCAGGCAGCGTCGCGCGATTACCGGAAAACAGCACATCATTAGGATCGGCAACCACGCCACGGGCGCTGTATTCAATTTCGTCTTCATCATCCATGCGTTTGCCGGAGAACAGCGCCGCATCGGTATGACGACCAAGCGGGTTGGTAAATTTCTCCGCCAGACGTTTACGGCGCGCTAACGCACCGCGCAGGATACGAGCTCGGCGCGATTCATGGGGTTTGCCATCAGCGGCGTCGACAGACTCTTCTTCGTCTTCATACTCTTCGTCATCGACCCAGGTATCGTCGCGGCGGGTACGGTTGCTGGCAAACGTCAGGATATTGAGTAACCAGCCTCCCAGTTTTTCCGCAATGCTCACCCATGACCAACCGGTGAACAGCGTTAATCCCGCTGCCCAAATGCACAACAACGTCAGCGTGCCGCCGCTGCTGTGCAGCAATGGTTGTAGCGTGGTGCTGAGCAGACTGCCGATCACGCCGCCAGAGGCGAAATACCAGATGTCATCGGCGTTAATTGCGGCCAGCCCGCAGGAAGTGAGAATCAGCGCCAAAACGCCAATAATGCGCAGCGAGACGGCAAAATAATCGACGTATTCGTCGCTGGCCTGATGTCGCCAGGCAAACCAGCAACCACCGACAATGATGACGGGGATGGTGTAGGCCATGACGCCAAAAATAAAGAACAGCGTGTCCGCCAGCCATGCTCCAGGTATTCCACCCAGATTATGGATAGGCTCATGCCACGCGGTTTGCGACCAACTGGGATCCGAAGGGTTAAAGCTGAGTAAGGCAGCCATCAACCAGACGGCAAAAAGGGCAATAAGGATCAGTAGCGCTTCCAGAAGTCGGCGCCCGCTGCTTAACTTCGTCAATGTGACGTCTTTGTCTTCAGTGTATTCCTGGCTCAAAAACGGCTCTCCAGGTTTCGGGCTTTTCCTGCCCGATGCTAAAACGGACAACAGCACCGGGTTGCCCCGGCACTGTTGCTGTATGGATTAACAGGAGTGTAATCAAACTGCGTCGATTTTGCACCTGTTCCGTGTTAGCGCGTCTTAATTACCAGACGATTGCTCTGTTTGACTTCTTCCATTACTACATAAGTACGTGTGTCATTCACGCCAGGCAGACGCAGCAGGGTTTCCCCCAACAGCTTACGGTATGCTGACATATCCGGTACGCGTGTTTTCAGTAAATAGTCGAAATCACCGGAAACCAAATGACACTCTTGAATTTCTTCAAGTTTTTGTACTGCAGAGTTAAATTGTTCAAACACATCCGGGGCGCCACGATTCAGAGTAATCTCAACAAAAACCAGAAGTGATGCATCCAGATAATGCGGGTTTAACAGCGCTGTATAGCCCTGAATAAAACCCTGTCTTTCCAACCGACGCACACGCTCAAGGCAGGGCGTTGGTGAAAGTCCCACACGTTTAGAAAGCTCGACGTTAGAAATACGCCCATCCTTTTGCAGCTCATTAAGAATGTTACGATCGATACGGTCGAGATCTTTGCCAGGGCGCTTCTTACTATCTACCATTATTATTGTCTCTCTGTATTCCTTCCCTACTCCTGCCTGACTCTACCAACATCACTGTTCAGAGTCGCTACCCATCAAAATAAACCGCAACCCAGAGGGATTTTCGGTTCGCAATGTCTGGGTTTATGGTGAGAAGACCGTTGCCTGTCGGCGGCTATCGACATCACGAATGGCATCTGTCCACACCATGCGTAGATTTCGCTAACACGGTAAACATGGTATCTACATGCATGATTATGCAGCACATACATGACACAGTTTTTTTCTTCCTTGAATGTTTTCGCAAAACAGCAGGGGATTGTCAAAGCAAAACATCGATTTTTAGTACAACATGCCAGTTATTCATTCGCAGTGATGGAAAATCGTCATTTTATCACCTTATAACTGACCGATTTTAAGTAGAAATCGTTATAGTATTACGACTAATTCTGCCGTTCATCGGTTCCCGCTATTACACATATTGTTAACAAAATCGCCATACTCTTTTTTTACGTCTGTAAATTCCCTACAATCCTGCTCATTGCCTGCTAACAACTATGGGGATCTCATGGGCGCAACCAAACACAGTAAACTTCTTATTCTGGGCTCTGGCCCTGCGGGGTATACCGCTGCGGTCTACGCTGCACGCGCGAACCTGCAACCGGTACTGATTACCGGTATGGAAAAAGGTGGTCAGTTGACCACAACAACAGAAGTGGAAAACTGGCCTGGCGATCCGCACGATCTCACAGGCCCATTGCTGATGGAACGCATGCACGAACATGCGACCAAATTTGAAACTGAAATTATTTTTGATCATATCAGCAAAGTTGATCTGCAAAACCGCCCTTTCCGTCTGACCGGCGACAGCGGTGAATACACCTGTGACGCACTGATCATCGCCACCGGTGCGTCAGCACGCTACCTGGGTCTGCCTTCAGAAGAAGCCTTCAAAGGCCGTGGCGTTTCCGCCTGCGCGACCTGCGACGGTTTCTTCTACCGTAACCAAAAAGTTGCGGTGATCGGCGGCGGCAACACCGCTGTTGAAGAAGCGCTGTACCTGGCGAATATCGCATCTGAAGTGCATTTGATTCACCGTCGCGACAGCTTCCGCGCCGAGAAAATCCTGATCAAGCGTTTGATGGATAAAGTCGAAAACGGCAACATCGTGCTGCATACCCACCGCACACTGGAAGAAGTGACCGGCGATCAAATGGGCGTAACCGGACTGCGCCTGCGCGATACGCAAAACACTGACAACATCGAGTCACTTGACGTTGCAGGGTTGTTTGTCGCTATCGGCCACAGCCCGAATACCGCCATTTTTGACGGTCAGCTTGAACTGGAAAATGGCTACATCAAAGTTCAGTCCGGTATTCATGGTAACGCCACCCAAACCAGCATTCCGGGTGTATTCGCCGCCGGTGACGTGATGGACCATATTTATCGCCAGGCGATCACTTCAGCAGGCACCGGTTGTATGGCTGCGCTTGACGCAGAGCGTTATCTCGACGGTCTGGCAGACGCTTGCAAATAAGTTTTACAAATCAGTAACAAAAGTAAAAAAGGCGACTATAAGTCGCCTTTATTTTTGCCTCGTTGTAACATTGTCCTGCCCAAAAATTCCAATAACTCACCTGCTAAGCGTGCAATGAATAAAACCCGTCAAAAAGAGCTGACCCGCTGGTTAAAACAGCAAAGTGTAATTTCCCAACGATGGCTGAACATTTCACGCCTGTTGGGGTTCGTGAGCGGCCTGTTAATTGTCGCTCAGGCCTGGCTCATGGCCCGAATTCTCGACCATATGATCATGGACAATATCCCCAGAGAGGCGCTTCTGCTCCCTTTCATTGTGCTGGTATTGATTTTCATCCTGCGTGCATGGGTCGTCTGGTTACGCGAACGCGTCGGGTTTCATGCTGGCCAACATATCCGCTTTGAGATTCGCCGCCAGGTGCTTGACCGTCTGCAACAAGCAGGTCCCGCCTGGATACAAGGTAAACCAGCCGGGAGCTGGGCTACGCTAATCCTGGAACAGATTGATGACATGCATGATTACTATGCACGTTATCTGCCGCAACTGGCGCTGGCCGTATGCGTCCCCTTATTGATCGTGGCGGCGGTATTCCCGTCAAACTGGGTAGCCGCCCTTATTCTGCTTGGAACTGCCCCGCTGATCCCGTTGTTTATGGCGATGGTTGGTATGGGTGCAGCCGATGCTAACCGCCGCAACTTTCAGGCTCTTGCTCGCCTCAGTGGCCATTTCCTCGATCGCCTGCGGGGCATGGAAACGATAAGAATCTTTGGCCGCGGTGAAGCTGAAACAGAAAGCATCCGCGCAGCGTCACAGGATTTCCGCCAGCGTACCATGGAAGTCCTGCGTCTGGCGTTTCTGTCATCCGGTGTCCTTGAGTTCTTTACCTCCCTGTCCATCGCACTGGTCGCGGTTTACTTCGGTTTTTCCTACCTCGGTGAACTCGATTTTGGCCACTACGGGACGGGCGTCACATTGGCTGCTGGCTTCCTGGCGCTCATTCTGGCGCCGGAATTTTTCCAACCCCTGCGCGATCTGGGCACGTTTTATCACGCCAAAGCACAAGCCGTTGGTGCTGCAGACAGTCTGAAAACCTTCATGGAAACCCCGCTTGCACATCCTGAGCGTGGTGATATTGAGCTGACAACAAAAGACGCAGTTTCAATTGAAGCAGAAGATCTGGTCATCACCTCGCCGGAAGGTAAAGTGCTTGCTGGTCCGCTCAACTTTACCCTGCCAGCGGGCCAACGCGCGGTGCTGGTTGGCCGCAGCGGCTCCGGCAAAAGTTCGTTGCTCAATGTCCTGTCCGGTTTTCTCTCTTATCAGGGATCGCTGCGGATTAACGGCTTTGAGCTGCGCGACCTGTCGCCTGATTGCTGGCGCAAACAGCTGTCCTGGGTTGGACAAAACCCGCAGCTCCCTGCCGCCACGTTACGCGATAACGTGCTGCTCGCTCGCCCCGATGCCAGCGAAGAACAGCTGCAAGCCGCACTCGACAGCGCCTGGGTCAGTGAGTTTTTACCACTTCTGCCACAGGGTGTGGATACACCAGTAGGCGATCAGGCTGCTCGACTTTCTGTCGGACAAGCGCAGCGCGTTGCCGTGGCTCGCGCCTTACTCAATCCATGTCAGTTGTTGTTGCTTGACGAGCCCGCCGCCAGCCTTGATGCACACAGCGAACAACGCGTGATGCAGGCGTTGAAAGCAGCGTCACGCCGCCAGACCACGCTGATGGTGACACACCAACTTGAAGATCTTGCCGACTGGGACGCTATCTGGGTGATGCAGGACGGACAGATCGTTGAACAAGGCACTTATGCCGAACTTAGCGCAGCCAACGGGGCGTTTGCGACATTACTGGCTCATCGTCAGGAGGACATTTAAATGCGCGCTTTGCTACCTTATCTGACGCTGTATAAACGTCACAAATGGATGTTAACCCTGGGGATCGTTCTGGCGATCGTCACACTGCTGGCAAGTATTGGTTTGCTGACGCTTTCCGGCTGGTTCCTGTCGGCTTCTGCTGTGGTGGGTGTCACCGGGATTTACAGTTTTAACTATATGCTCCCTGCTGCCGGGGTACGCGGTGCGGCAATCACCCGAACCGCGGGCCGCTATTTCGAGCGGCTGGTCAGCCACGACGCGACGTTCCGCGTGCTGCAACATTTGCGTATTTATACCTTCAGCAAACTGCTGCCGCTCTCCCCTGCTGGCCTGTCCCGTTATGGACAAGGTGAATTGCTTAACCGCGTGGTGGCAGATGTCGACACGCTCGATCATCTCTATTTGCGCGTGCTCTCCCCGCTTGTGGGTGCTTTTGTCGTCATCATGGTGGTCACGCTGGGGCTAAGCGTTCTCGATTTCACGCTGGCTATCACTCTCGGCGGTATTATGCTGCTGACCTTATTTATCTTGCCCCCACTCTTTTATCAGGCAGGTAAAAGCACCGGGCAAAGCTTGACGCATTTACGTGGGCAGTATCGTCAGCAGTTAACATCCTGGCTGCAGGGCCAGGCTGAACTGACCATCTTTGGCGCCAGTGAACGTTACCGCGCCCAAATGGAAGCCACCGAGTTGCAGTGGCATGAAGCCCAACGACGTCAGTCTGAATTAACGGCGCTATCACAGGCGGTCATGCTGTTAGTCGGCGCACTGGCAGTGGTTGTGATGTTATGGATGGCCTCCGGCGGCGTGGGTGGCAATACCCAGCCTGGCGCACTGATCGCGCTGTTTGTCTTCTGTGCGCTGGCCGCGTTTGAAGCTTTGGCACCCGTCACCGGGGCGTTTCAGCATCTCGGACAGGTTATTGCCTCTGCGCTGCGCATCACCGAACTGACCGAACAACAGCCAGAAGTCACCTTCCCGGATGCCGGTTCTCCAGTTTCTGAGCAGGTCACTCTCACGCTACACGATGTTTCATTCAGCTATCCGGGGCAAGCACAAAAAGCGCTCGACACCCTTTCGCTGCAGGCTCAGCCCGGTGAACACATTGCGATTCTCGGTCGCACCGGCTGCGGTAAGTCAACGTTACTACAATTGCTGACCCGCGCATGGGATCCGCAGCACGGCGAAATTCTGATTAATGAGCAGCCGATTTCAGCCCTCAGTGAAACCACGCTGCGCCAGAGCATTAGCGTCGTGCCACAGCGCGTGCACCTGTTCAGCGCGACGCTTCGCGATAACCTGCTGCTGGCAGCACCGCACGCCAGTGATGACACATTATCCGCAATGCTGTGCCGCGTCGGTCTGGACAAACTGCTAGAGGGTGATGGACTCAATGCCTGGTTAGGCGAAGGCGGTCGTCAGCTTTCTGGCGGCGAACTCCGTCGTCTGGCTATCGCTCGCGCCTTATTGCACGATGCCCCACTGATGCTGCTGGATGAACCGACCGAAGGGCTTGATGCCACAACAGAAAGCCAAATGCTTGAATTAATTGGCGATGTCATGCGCGATAAAACCGTACTGATGGTGACACATCGTCTGCGTGGCTTGTCACGTTTTGATCAAATAATAGTGATGGACAACGGACACATTATTGAGCAAGGTAATCACGCAGATTTGTTAGCCCGGCAGGGGCGTTATTACCAGTTTAAGCAACGTCTGTAAGCTATTATTGAACGATCAAACTCGCGTAGTGGAGTTTCGCTGTCATGCGCCTGGTGCAATTGTCCCGCCATTCTATAGCCTTCCCTTCACCGGAAGGCGCTTTACGCGAGCCTAACGGTTTGTTGGCGCTTGGCGGCGATCTCAGTCCAGCTCGACTGTTAATGGCCTACCAGCGCGGAATTTTCCCGTGGTTTTCACCTGGCGACCCCATTCTTTGGTGGTCGCCCGATCCACGCGCCATTCTTTGGCCCGAGAAATTTCATCTCAGCCGCAGCATGAAACGCTTTCATAAAAACTCCCCTTATCGTGTGACGCTCAATTACGCGTTCGGTCAGGTGATTGAAGGCTGCGCGAATGACCGGGAAGAAGGCACCTGGATAACGCATGATGTAGTGGACGCCTACCATCGCCTGCACGAGCTGGGCCATGCGCACTCCATTGAAGTATGGCGACAAAATGAATTAGTGGGCGGTATGTATGGCGTGGCGCAAGGTACGCTATTTTGTGGCGAATCAATGTTCAGCCGTCAGGAAAATGCGTCCAAAACCGCACTGCTTGTTTTTTGCGCTGAATTTATCCGTCAGGGCGGAAAATTAATCGACTGCCAGGTATTAAATAGCCACACAGCTTCGCTGGGCGCCGTCGAAACCCCACGTCGGGAGTACCTTGAATACCTGAGCAGACTGCGCCAGCAGCGGCTACCGAGCCATTTCTGGGTTCCCAGGACGTTATTTTCGTCTCAGGGGTGAATGTTTTCGGCACATTTTTTGTCGGGGTGTTATAATTGTCGCGCAGAGTTGGTTTAGCCCATTACCCCGCCGCCGTTAAGGAACAGTTCGCGTCAGGCAACGCCTATCGTTTATCTCCTCGTTCCCTTACACGTTGCGCTTTAAGTGCGGCTTTGCCGTGTGTGGTTAGAGTAATGCGCCAAACCCGATTTGCTGTGTTTTAAACGCACAAATCTTTACTTATTAAAAGAACTTCGGCATTATCTTGCCGGTTCAAATTACGGTAGTGATACCCCAGAGGATTAGATGGCCAAAGAAGACAATATTGAAATGCAGGGTACCGTTCTCGATACGTTACCTAATACCATGTTCCGCGTAGAGTTAGAAAACGGTCACGTGGTTACTGCACACATCTCCGGTAAAATGCGTAAAAACTATATCCGCATCCTGACGGGCGACAAAGTGACTGTTGAGCTGACCCCGTACGACCTGAGCAAAGGCCGCATTGTCTTCCGTAGTCGCTGATTGTTTTTAACGCCCGAATGGCGTCCAGATAATAAAAGGTCGGTTTAACCGGCCTTTTTTGTGGGCCAAGGTCAGGTATTTAATCCTCAATCATCCGCGCATATTCTTCCGTTAAGAAATCCACTAATGTGCGTACTGACGGCAATAATCCCCTGCGTGATGGAAAGACTGCGTGAATTATTTCTCGCTTCGGTTCCCAGCCGTCGAGCAATGCCACCAGTTCACCCGCAGCTACTTGATCTTTTACCATCAGCTGTGGAAGTTGAACTACCCCCACACCGGCAACTGCGGCTTCACGTAACGCCAGCATATCGGTGGTGATCATACGTGGCGTGAAATGCACCTCCGCACGTGCGCCCTGCGGCCCGAATAACTCCCAACGATGCACATGTTTACCCGTCGCCAGACTCAGGCCAGGCCAACGCGTCAGCTCCGCCGGAGAATGTAGCGTTCCCATTTGCTCGATTAACTGCGGGCTGGCATACAAACGATGTCCCCTGTCCGCCAGCACACGCATCACCAGGTCGCTATCCTCAAATGGTCGGGGCCTGACGCGAATCGCCACGTCCAGGCCCTCTCCAACAACGTCCACGCGGCGGTTAGTGGCCTCCAGTTGCACTGATACGTCAGGATAACGCGCCATAAAACGGGCAAGCATTGGCCCGATATGCACATGCAGCAGCGTGACCGGACACGTCAACTTCACCACGCCACGCGGTTCAACCTGTAACGCGGCAATCGCATCCTGCGCTGCCTGCGCTTCCACCAGCATCGCCTTACAGTGTTCGTAAAAGGTTTGCCCAACTTCCGTCACGTTAAACTGGCGGGTGGTTCGCTGAATCAGTCGAACTCCCAGCGTCTCTTCCAGTTGCGCTATCCGTCGGCTTAGTTTTGATTTCGGTTCATCAAGCGCCCGACCCGCCGCCGCGAATCCCCCTTCCTCTACAACATGTACAAACCATGCAAAATCATTGAGATCCGGCTTCGTCATTTTATTGTCCTATTAATGAGACAGTGAGGACTATTTTAGCTACTACTCAGCTCGCTGTCATGAATATAAGCTTATTTACATCAAGATTACGCCACAGAGGAGACACATATGAAACAAGTAACAGGCGTCTACACCGCACCTCGCCCACACTGGGTTGGCGATGGATTTCCGGTTCGCTCGATGTTTTCTTACCAGTCTCATGCTGAACAGCTAAGTCCGTTCCTGCTGCTGGATTACGCCGGTCCACATACGTTTACGCCGGGTAACGAAAAACGCGGCGTAGGTGAACACCCTCACCGTGGTTTTGAGACGGTGACCATCGTTTACAGCGGCGAAGTTGAACACCGTGATTCAACCGGTCGCGGCGGCATTATCGGCCCCGGGGACGTGCAGTGGATGACCGCAGGAGCAGGAATATTACACGAAGAGTTCCATTCACCTGAATTTACCCGTCAGGGTGGCGAACTGGAAATGGTACAGCTGTGGGTCAATCTGCCAGCAAAAGACAAAATGGCCGTTCCGGGTTACCAGGGCATCAGCAGCGATGTGATCCCCACTGTCGCCCTGCCTGATGAAGCAGGGAGCGTTCGTGTGATTGCGGGCAGCTATCAGGATACAAAAGGCCCGGCACATACCTTCTCGCCGCTGAACGTCTGGGATATGCGTGTGCAACGTAATCATCAGCTCACGTTGTCCCAGCCGGAAGGATGGAGCACTGCCCTAGTGGTATTGAAAGGGAATATCACCGTAAACGGCACTACGTCTGCCAGCGAAGCGCAACTGGTGGTGCTGAGCCAGCAGAGGAAAACGCTGCATATTGAAGCCTCCAGCGACGCCAGCGTGCTGCTGCTTTCTGGAGAACCGTTGAACGAGCCGATTGTAGGTTACGGTCCGTTTGTAATGAACACGAAACAAGAAATCGCTGAAGCCGTACGCGATTTTAACACCGGCCGCTTTGGCCAAATCTGAATCGAAGGAGAAGAATATGTCCAGTCCTGCAAACTTTAATGGTTCACGTCCGGTCATCGATGTGAATGATTCCGTCATGCTGCTTATCGATCATCAGAGCGGGTTGTTCCAGACCGTCGGCGACATGCCAATGCCAGAACTGCGTGCGCGTGCCGCCGCGCTGGCTAAAATGGCGACTCTGGCGAAGATGCCGGTGATTACCACGGCATCCGTACCGCAGGGACCTAACGGTCCGCTGATCCCTGAGATCCACGCCAATGCGCCGCATGCCCAATACGTGGCGCGTAAAGGCGAAATCAACGCCTGGGATAACGAAGATTTCGTAAAAGCGGTCAAAGCAACTGGTCGTAAAACGCTGATTATCGCCGGTACGATTACCAGCGTGTGCATGGCTTTCCCGGCTATCAGCGCGGTTGCGGAAGGCTATAAGGTTTTCGCTGTGATCGACGCTTCCGGTACTTACAGCAAAATGGCGCAGGAAATCACCCTGGCTCGTGTTGTTCAGGCTGGCGTCGTGCCGATGGATACCGCCGCAGTCGCTTCTGAAATTCAGGGCACTTGGAACCGTGAAGACGCCGCCGAATGGGCGGAAGTGTATACCAAAGTCTTCCCGGCTTATCAGTTGCTGATCGAAAGCTACAGCAAAGCTCAGGAAGTCGTGACCAGCGGCGAAAAACTGGACTCTCAGCGCTAATCCTTTCCTCCGCGCCTGCCTGGGCGGAGGAATATGTATATTGCGTAACCAAACGAGAGTTAACACGTAAATTCTGCTTGACCGTTTTAGCGCAACTCCCTATAGTAGCGCCCCGTTGCCCCCCAAGCGGTCAGGCAGCAATACAATATGGTGAGGTGTCCGAGTGGCTGAAGGAGCACGCCTGGAAAGTGTGTATACGGCAACGTATCGGGGGTTCGAATCCCCCCCTCACCGCCATATTTTAAGAAGAGCTCGTACGAAAGTACGGGCTTTTT
Organism: Citrobacter sp. Cpo148; assembly: GCF_030332375.1. NCBI lineage: Bacteria > Pseudomonadati > Pseudomonadota > Gammaproteobacteria > Enterobacterales > Enterobacteriaceae > Citrobacter > Citrobacter sp. Cpo148. The sequence goes on along the minus strand of NZ_JAOWHY010000047.1, from coordinate 12,745 downwards.
TTTCGCATGTTGCATTTGCCGGATGCGGCGCAAGCGCCTTATCCGGCCTACATTGCTACAGCCTTGCATATCTCCGTAGGCCTGATAAGCGAAGCGCCATCAGGCATGGCAGTTATTGTCGGCTGAGCAGCGTTAGCACTTCATAGTGCGCGGTGTGTGGGAACATATCGAAAAGTTGGACGCGTTCAATGCGATACCCGGGCAACTCACGAATATCCTTCGCCATGGTTTGCGCATTACAGCTGGAATAAACGATATAACGCGGTGCCATGCGGGAGAGAAAATCGCACAGCGGCTTTCCAATCCCGCGACGCGGCGGATTCACCAGCACCAGGTCAGGTACTTCACCCTGAGCGGTAGCAAACTGGGTTGAATCCAGCGCCTGAAAATGCAGATTCTGCAACCCAAGCTCCTGCGCTGACTGCTTCGCGCAGGTAATCGCTTCTGGCGCGATTTCAATCCCCGTCAGTTTCATTTGCGGTGTAGCACAGTGCAGACCAAAACCCCCTACACCGCAAAACAGATCCCACATATGATTAACCGGAAGCTGACGCACCCAGTCACGCGCCGTGGCATATAACTGCCCCGCCACTACCGGATTGGTCTGGAAGAAGCTCTGCGGGCGGATCCACAACGGCACATCGTTAAAGCGTTCCGCCAGCGCCTGTTGTTCCGTCAGGAAGATTTCTGTCTCCCCTTCCATAATCGCCATATGCACCGGCTGAATATTGGCAGTGATCACTTTTAACTGTGGGAGTTGTGCCTGCAACCAGGGTAGCGCCGCGCGCAGCTGTGCCAGTTTTGCGTCAGAACGCAGGACAAAACGCAGCATCATACCGCCGTCGTATCGGCTTTCCGTTAACAGCAGATATTTCAGCTCCCCGCGTTTGCGCGCCACGTTATAGGGCGTCAGCCCCGCCCGAGCGATAAACGGCTTAAGCGCGGAAAATACGGGCGCAAAAGACTCAGGATAGAGCGGACAGTCGCACAAGTCCTCAGGCGCACCGTCACGATGCAGCATTCCCAGCAGCGGTTTTTCCACGCTGCCGCTGACTACCATTTTGGCTTTATTACGAAACGCGCTTTCCGGACCACTGACCGGCGCGCACCATTCTCCGACCGGATACTCGGCCAGCAGATTCTGCAGATCGGCTGTTTTTTCGAAGAGTTGATCGGCGACAGGCTGTGTTATCCACTGACAGGAGCGGCAGCGTTCGGCGTCATAAAGTGCGCACTGCATACAAAGACCTACAAATTAACCGGGGGCCAAGATTATACACGTTATTGCAAACGGAAGAACCGCCTGCTGGACGCAGGAACAAACAGCAGCAGCAATACCAGCATATCCGGCAGTTTTTGCATCACCAGCGTATGCAGGATTTCGCGTCTGGACTCCCCCGCAATGCTGAACAATTCTGGATATCCGTAGCCCAACGAAGCAGCCCACAGATAGACGCTGGCGATAATCTGGGTCAACAGATAGATCCAGCGTGCCCAGTTCCGTCCTTTTACCAGCGAAAATGCGCAGTAAATTTCGATAAATAGCAGCACCAGACTGCCCAGAAACACCAGCGTCAAATTCCAGGTCTGCACACTGCGATGAATAAACTCACTGGTTCCACGAAACCCAAGCGTATTAAAAATCATCAACAGATCGAGACAGCGGATCATGATAATAGCCAGCGCCGCCACCTGCACCAAAGCAGGGACGTTTAAGCGAGCATGTGATGTGGATGATTTCTTAAAAAATCCCAACGCGTCGTCTTCCATGAAAACGGCGCAACCACCACAGCTGCGCCGTATAGACAGGTTGGCAGATTTTAGTTTTTTCAGCCGCGTCTTGCACGTTGGATATCGCGGATCCGTTGTTTTTCTGTTCGCGCCATCAGATACCACGCGATAAATCCGATAATTCCTACCACACCAAGGATCAGCGTCGCCAGCGCGTTGATCTCCGGGTTCACCCCCATACGTACGCTGGAGAACACCAACATCGGTAACGTTGTGGCGCCAGGACCAGAGACAAAGCTGGCAATAACCAGATCATCGAGTGACAGCGTGAAGGCTAATAGCCAACCGGAAATCACCGCCGGCATAATCATCGGCAGGGTGATGACGAAAAAGACCTTCAGCGGCGTGGCGCCGAGATCCATCGCCGCTTCCTCAATGGAGTGATCCAGTTCGCGCAAGCGTGAAGAAATCACCACCGCTACGTACGCCGTACAGAAAGTGACGTGCGCCAGCCAGATGGTCAGCATGCCGCGATCCGCCGGCCAGCCGATGGCGTGAGCCAACGCAACAAACAGCAGCAGCAGCGACAAACCGGTAATAACATCCGGCATGACCAGCGGCGCGGTGATCATAAAGGCGAAACCATTCGAACCACGAAAACGACCAAAGCGCACCATTACCACGGCGGCGATGGTGCCAAGGATTGCCGCCATCGTCGCAGCACCCGCAGCAATCGTTAAACTCATGCCGACGGCGCTTATCATCGCGCTATCGTGGAAAAGCTCGCCATACCAACGTGTTGACCACCCCGCCCAGACCGTCACCAGCTTCGAGCTGTTAAACGAATAGATAACCAACATCAGCATAGGCGCGTACAGGAAGGTAAAGCCCACTACCAGGATAAAAATACGCCACGGCGAGCGAACGACCGGTAAGTTATTCATCCGTGTTCCCCCACGCTTTTTTGCTGATATTTATGGAACCACATGATTGGCACAATCAGTAACAGCAGCATAATAATGGCGACAGCAGAAGCCACCGGCCAGTCGCGGTTATTGAAAAACTCTTGCCAAAGCACACGGCCAATCATGATGCTATCCGGGCCGCCCAACAGTTCCGGGATCACAAACTCGCCAACAGCCGGAATAAATACCAGCATTGACCCGGCGATAATGCCGCCCTTGGTCAACGGTACAATCACGCTAAAGAAGGTCTTCAGCGGCCGGGCACCTAAATCCAGCGCAGCTTCCACCAGCGAGTAATCAATACGGGTCAGCGCGGTATAAATCGGCAGCACCATAAAGGGCAAATAGGCGTAAACAATACCGATGTAGACCGCCAGATTGGTGTGCAAAATCGTCAACGGTTGGTCGATGACACCCAGCCACATCAGGAAGTTGTTCAGCACGCCGTTGTTTTTCAGGATCCCCATCCAGGCATATACGCGAATTAAAAACGAGGTCCAGGACGGCAGGATCACCAGCAACAGCAGAATATTACGCGTTGAGGGTTTACTGTGCGCGACGGCCCATGCCAGTGGGTATCCCAGCAGCAGGCAACAGATTGTCGAAATTCCCGCCACCTGTAACGATTGCATGTAGGCATCGAAATAGAGCGGATCGTCCGTCAATTGCAAAAAATTGCCTAAATTGAGCGTGATGGATAACTGATCGTCAGCCCATGAAACGAGGTCCGTATAGGGAGGAATAGCGCGCGCCATTTCAGCCAAACTGATTTTGAAGACGATCAGAAAAGGCAGCAGAAACAGGAGCAGCAGCCACACATACGGCAGCGCGATCACCAGCTTGCGCCCGTGCTTCATTTGCAGCCGCGACATAAACAGCGTGAATCGCCCTGCTTTATCCACGCGTGCCGGAGGTTCAAGTGTACTCATCTTCGCTCCTTAAACCGTCAACACCACACAGCTGTCCGCATCCCAACATAAACGGACCTCGTCACCCCAGGTTGGTAACCCTTTACGATAACGATGTTCATTTTGTAGCTGGGCGCTCAACATCTGGCCGCTTTTCAAACGTACGTGGTACACCGACAAATCCCCCAGATAGGCAATGTGCACCACTTCGCCTACAGCGAAGTTATAACCCTCTGGCGGAGGGGCTTCGCAGAGCATGATTTTTTCCGGACGCAGCGCAACATACACCGGGACGTTATCGACAACAGAAGCATCGGCGTCCACTTTCAGCGGATGCACCAGACCAGGAGACTCAATCACCAGACCATCTTCCTGGCGTTCTTTTAGCAGTCCCTCAAAAACGTTTACCGAACCGATAAACTCTGCGCTGTAACGCGTAGTCGGATGCTCATAGATCTCTTCCGGCTCGCCAATCTGGACAAATTTGCCACGGTTCATGATCGCGATACGGCCCGCCATCGTCATGGCTTCTTCCTGATCGTGTGTCACCATCACGCAGGTAACCCCGACGCGTTCAAGGATATCCACCACTTCCAGTTGCATGCGGTCTCGGAGTTTTTTATCCAGCGCTCCCATCGGCTCATCCAGCAGCAGCAGTTTTGGCCGTTTCGCCAGACTACGCGCCAGTGCCACACGCTGACGCTGACCGCCGGAAAGCTGATGTGGCTTGCGTTTGGCGAACTCCTGCATATGCACGAGTCCCAGCATCTCATTCACCCGACTGGCGATTTCAGCCTTCGGCAGCTTGTCCTGCTTGAGGCCAAAGGCAATGTTCTGCTCCACCGTCATGTGCGGAAACAGGGCATAGGACTGAAACATCATATTAATCGGACGCAGATAAGGCGGGACATGCGCTAAATCGACGCCATCCAGCATGATTTGCCCGGTAGTCGGCAGTTCAAATCCCGCCAGCATCCGTAGCAGAGTCGATTTGCCACAGCCGGACGCGCCGAGCAGAGCAAATATTTCACCTTTGTAGATAGTAAGATTGACGTCATCAACGGCGTGCTGACCGTCAAATGACTTGGTCAGATTGCGAATTTCAAGCAGCGGGGTCAGCGCCTTGCGGATTTTCGCTTGTGGGCGTGGGGTTGCATCATTCACTCAGGTGCTCTCCGGCATAAAACAAAGAAACGGTGCAAATAACGCACCATAACGGTGCGTATTGCCGGGTTATATGTGTCCGGGTTCAACGCTGCCCGGCAGGCAAAAATCCTGCCGGGTCATGTCCCAAACATCGGTTTATTTCCCGCTTTTTACCTTCGTCCATGCGCGGGTACGTACACGATCGATCTTCGGATCCTGTACTTTCAGTGTGAACAGCTTGGCGCGAACATCTGCAGGCGGGTAGATACCCGGGTTGTCACGAACTTCAGGGCTGACCAGAGCCGTCGCTTCTTTGTTGGCATTGGCATAAAACACGTGGTCGGAGATATGCGCAATCACATCAGGGCGCAGCAGGTAATTGAGGAACTGATAGGCTTCATCTTTGTTTTTCGCATCGGCAGGCATCGCGAATACGTCAAAGAACGCCATTGCACCTTCTTTAGGAATTGAGAAGGATATATTGACGCCATTTTTCGCTTCTTTCGCACGGTTTGCCGCTTGCCATACGTCCCCTGCCCAGCCAATCGCGACGCAGGTATCACCGTTTGCCAGGTCGTTAATATATTGCGAGGAGTGGAAGTAGCGAATATTTGGGCGCAGCTTCAACAGCAGGTCAGTTGCCGGACCGGTGTAATCATCCGCTTTGGTACTGTTTGGGTCTTTACCCAAATAGTTCAGCACCGTGGCAAACACCTCTTCGGGCGCATCGAGGAAAGAGACGCCGCAGCTTTTGAGTTTTTCCAGATTTTCTGGCTTGAGGATCAGATCCCAGCTATCAACCGGCGCATCCGGTCCCAGCACCGCTTTGACTTTATCCACGTTATAGCCAATGCCGGTCGTTGCCCACATATACGGCATCGCAAACTTGTTATCCGGATCGTGTTTACCCACCAGCTTCAGCAGTTCAGGATCAAGATTTTTCCAGCCCGGCAATTTGCTCTTATCTAGCGGCTGGAATACGCCTGCAGTCAGTTGACGCTCAAGGAAGCTGGCAGAAGGAACGACAAGGTCAAAGCCGGTACTGCCAGCCATGAGCTTACCTTCCAGTACTTCATTGGAATCAAATACGTCATAGATAACTTTAATTCCGGTCTCTTTTTCAAAATTAGCCACCGTATCCGGGGCAATATAATCAGACCAGTTATAAATATGCAGCGTTTTTTGTTCAGCAGCGAGCGTGCCGGCAGAGACGGCCATCAGAGCACCCGCAACCAGGCCTGATAACCATTTTTTATTTAAGGCGGTCATAATCTCTTTCCTTCTGAAAGTTCGTTAACAAACGAACAAAAATGTCACACTCTAATGATATGCAAGAAACGTGCATATTCTTTCATGCGGCACCGATGAAAAGAGGGACCTCTCCTCACGCCGCTATTGCTCGCTGGCATCCGCCCAGGCATTCAACATACATCGTGGCCACAGGACTGGTCACAAGGGCTGTTTAAATGATGACGTTGGTAAGCTTCGCAAGAATAACTTTAGCCAGGAATTGTGGATATAGCCCAGATTAAAAAACGTCTTTTATCAATTTTTTATGCAGGAATTGTCTATGACATAAAGCGGAAGGCGCTGAATCGAGGTGAATAATTCTTTAATGAAAGGTTAAATGCAGAATAAAAACAGGCAATACGCAACCGCTCTGGCAGCGGCTGCGCAATATATGTCCAGATTCAGGAAGAATTAATGGAGGAAATGAATTTCAGCGGTGCTGTTTTGCGCATCTTCTTCAGCATTAAATAACAGCTGATGCGCTCCGGCTTCGAGGATCACCATCGATATTTGCTCTTCGCTCTGGCGAACAAAACATTCAAACTGCTCAAACGTTACGCCCGGCGTAACGGATAAAGACTGGCAAACCACCAGCTTTGGCAGATTATCATCCTGCATATCCAGAAACGCTTTCACAGTCAGTGAACTGGCATTGATCGCAGACAGATCGGCTGCCAGTGGCAGCAATGCAGAAGGTCTGACTTCCGCCATCGCAGAAAACAGAATGACGTTATCAACCAAATCAACTTTTGCATCAAAGATGCCGTCAAAATTCTGCATGTGTGGCAAGTGCAGCGCCTGACAGGTATCGCATTCAAAAAAACTCATGCCCAGGTCGTCGAGCCATTGACGCAACGTATCCAGAGTGGGAACGACCAGTGATGTCATAATAATGTGCGACCTCTATTGATGAAAAAATACCGGCACAGCTTACGCAAAAAGAGCGTGTCATACCACGATCGCAATCGATATTGCGCTTAGCCGCCGATTTTAAGACAAAATTCAGGAGTAGCATGGCGCTCGATCCACTGGATCATTTTCGCGGCAATGTCTATTCCAGTGGTTTTCTCCACGCCTTCCAGCCCCGGAGACGCGTTAACCTCCATGACCAGTGGCCCTCGATCAGCGCGCAGAATATCAACGCCTGCAACGTCCAGGCCCATCGTCCGGGCGGCTTTGAGCGCAATTTCTCTTTCGCGCGGCGTGATACTCGCAATAGTCGCCACACCACCGCGATGGAGATTAGAACGAAAATCGCCCTCTTTAGCACGTCGTTCAATGGCGGCCACTACTTCATCGCCCACCACGAAACAGCGGATATCCCGCCCCTTCGCTTCTTTGATATATTCCTGAACCAGGATATGGGCATTCACCCCACGAAAGGCATCTACCACGCTTTCTGCAGCCTGCCGCGTTTCCGCCAGCACCACGCCGATCCCCTGGGTGCCTTCAACCAGTTTCACCACCAACGGCGCACCGCCAACCATGTCAATCATGTCGCTGGTATCGTCCGGAGAGTGAGCAATTCCGGTGATGGGTAAATCAATTCCCTGACGCGCCAGCAGTTGTAGCGAACGCAGCTTATCGCGCGCTCGCGTAATCGCTACCGATTCATTCAACGGATAGCTACCCAGCATCTCAAACTGGCGCAGCGCCGCCGTCCCATAAAAGGTAATCGCGGAACCAATCCGCGGGATCACCGCGTCGAAATGGGGAAGCTGACGGCCCTTGTAATGAATAGAGGATGCCGCCGGGCTGATGTTCATATAGCAAGAAAGGGGATCGATAACTTCAACCAGGTGACCGCGCTGCATCGCCGCTTCACGCAGGCGTTTACAAGAATAGAGCGTTCCGTCCCGGGACAAAATGGCAATTTTCACCCTGCACCTCTCTGAATGACCTGGTAAAAGCTGGCGTATCATACACTGGGTTAAAATCTTTAGCGCGTGGCCCATCCCTGTTTATGCAAATATTCCAGGATAAAGGGGCGACTTTCTTTAATGATGGTACGGCGAATATGATCGCTCCAGGTGTCGCGGCGGGTATTGCTGCCTCGGGTCAGATAGTACTGCGCGAGCTGCTCATCATATTGCGCCAACACATCACTGTTGAGTGGCTGGTATTGGTTTTCATGCACCACAAGCGACGCGGGCAGGCGCGGCTTGATATCCGGGTTATCCGCAGGCCAGCCGAGGCACAATCCAAAGAGCGGCAGAACATGTTGCGGAAGCTTCAGCAGTTCGGTGACCGGCTCAATATTGTTACGCAAACCGCCAATAAACACGCCGCCAAGTCCCAGCGACTCTGCCGCCGTCAACGCATTTTGCGCCATCATTGCAGTATCAACCACACCCAGCAGCAGCTGTTCCGCCAGCCCAAGTTGCGCGTCAGGGCAAATCTGCAAATGACGGTTAAAATCAGCGCAAAACACCCAGAACTCAGCGGCCTGTGCCACATGCTTTTGACCGCCAGATAAGGTAGCCAGTGATTCACGCAAGGATTTATCCGTTATGCGAACGATCGTCGTGCACTGTAGAAAACTGGAGCTTGACGTTCCCTGAGCGGCGGCAATAATCGCCTCACGCTGTACATCCGAAATGGCTTCATCAGTAAAATGGCGAATGGAACGGTGGCTGCGGAGTAAATCAATGGTTGGAGTCATCTCTTTTGTCTCTGTCTGAATCAGTTGAATCACCGGGTGTGCGAGACATCAGTTGCGGTGCCAGCAGTTGAGCAACACGCCACATCAACGCCACCGCAGCAGGGAGCATCAGCAGTACGCCCAGAAATATCATCACCACACAGGCTAACGGGCTGTTAAGCGGTGCGGGCAAGGTGAGGTAATCGTTAAGCGATAGCAGCGCCAGCGATAACAAAACCATCCCAATTATTTCCAGCATCAATACGCTTTTGGGTAATACACCAATTGTGCGCATACGCGGCCTCCCGGCGAAATGGCTTCCATTATAAAACGTTCCGGCTTGCCGTGTTTAACAGATATAGCTTGAGGATATCAAAGCAACAGGCTGAACCTGCTTTCCATCCGTCACAAATCGCGGCATCATAACCAGTATTGCCATCCGGCCTGATAAGTTCGAGGAGAAAGAGATGTTTGCCGTTATTTTTGGTCGCCCAGGGTGCCCGTATTGCGTGCGCGCAAAAGAATTAGCAGAAAAATTAAGCAGTGAGCATGAAGATTTTAACTTCCGCTACATTGATATCCATGCTGAAGGAATTACCAAAGCAGATCTGGAAAAGACGGTAGGTAAGCCAGTTGAAACCGTTCCGCAGATTTTTGTCGATCAAAAACACATCGGCGGCTGCACGGATTTTGAAGCTTGGGCAAAAGAGAACATGAATCTGTTCGCCTGATAGCGGTATCTACGCCCTCACCTTGAGGGCGTCATCAGTTCTTTTTTCGCCGTTGATGCTGATTGAATAAGCTACTGATAAATAAAAAACATAATGCGCCAAGTGCGCACCAAAACACCGCACTAAACAACCACGCCAGCTCTTGCCACAATGAACGCGTCGGCATAAAAACGAACCGCATCAGTAACAGGCAGCACGGCGCCGCCAACATTGCACCAAGCAGGGGTTTGAGCACTTCCCGACGATGGGAAAAAAAGCTTGCTGCAGCACCAGGTAAGATAAAAAACAACAATCCGACCTCAGGATGCCCTGCCGCTCTGAATGCCCCTTTCACGTTCAGCGTTAATGAAAGACACACCACAATAAAGAGCACAAAGCAGCAGACCGCACTCGCCCAACTTTGCTTATGTTTCAATCGTTCCTCCTGACACATTCTCTATCGAACACTCTTTTCGCCCGCAGGCGTCCAGTCAGATAAAGTAACTCGGCATTCCATGCCAAAAACACACCCACACGATTCTTATAGCCGTTGATACGTAATGAGATTAAACTAACCGCATATATTGTTATGCTGCATTATTCGGGGCTGTGTACGATGCTATCGCCCCTTAATTTCTGGCAAAAACATTAGCGTAAATTGCCATTTCTTTCAATAGCTTACTGGTAAACAAGAAGTTAGTCTCCGTGAATATAAACGTCGCAGATTTGTTAAATGGGAATTACATCCTGTTATTATTTGTGGTCCTGGCTCTGGGCCTGTGTCTGGGCAAATTACGTCTGGGTTCAGTCCAACTCGGTAATTCCATTGGCGTTTTAGTGGTCTCCCTATTATTAGGTCAGCAGCACTTTAGTATTAACACCGATGCATTAAATCTCGGCTTTATGCTGTTTATTTTTTGCGTCGGCGTCGAAGCCGGTCCCAACTTTTTTTCGATTTTTTTTCGCGATGGGAAAAATTATCTAATGCTTGCCCTGGTGATGGTCGGTAGCGCAATGCTGATCGCGCTGGGGCTGGGTAAGCTATTTGGCTGGGATATCGGCCTGACGGCGGGTATGCTGGCTGGCTCGATGACCTCAACGCCGGTGCTGGTCGGCGCGGGTGATACCTTGCGCCATTCAGGAATGACAGGGACACAACTTTCAAGCGCTCTCGATAACCTGAGCCTGGGTTACGCCCTCACCTATTTGATTGGTCTGGTCAGCCTGATTGTTGGTGCGCGCTATTTGCCGAAACTCCAGCATCAGGACCTGCAAACCAGCGCCCAACAAATCGCGCGTGAACGAGGTCTGGACACCGACGCCAATCGTAAAGTGTACCTCCCGGTGATCCGCGCCTATCGCGTTGGCCCTGAGCTGGTGGCATGGGCCGATGGTAAAAATCTGCGCGAACTGGGTATTTATCGCCAGACTGGTTGTTACATTGAACGCATCCGCCGCAACGGCATTCTGGCCAACCCGGATGGTGATGCGGTGTTGCAAATGGGCGATGAGATAGCCCTGGTGGGTTATCCAGACGCCCATGCTCGCCTCGATCCCAGCTTCCGTAACGGTAAAGAGGTGTTCGATCGCGATCTGCTCGATATGCGCATCGTCACTGAAGAAATTGTGGTGAAAAACCACAATGCCGTTGGTCGTCGCCTGGCCCAGTTGAAACTAACCGACCATGGTTGTTTCCTGAACCGCGTGATCCGCAGCCAGATTGAAATGCCTATTGATGACAACGTCGTGCTCAATAAAGGCGACGTGTTACAAGTCAGCGGTGATGCTCGTCGCGTGAAAACCATTGCCGATCGTATCGGCTTTATTTCAATTCACAGTCAGGTGACCGATCTGCTGGCCTTCTGCGCCTTCTTTATCATCGGTCTGATGATCGGGATGATCACCTTCCAGTTCAGTAATTTCAGCTTCGGCATCGGGAATGCGGCAGGACTGCTGTTCGCCGGGATCATGCTGGGCTTCCTGCGAGCCAACCACCCCACATTTGGCTATATCCCACAGGGTGCGCTGAATATGGTGAAAGAGTTTGGCCTGATGGTTTTCATGGCAGGCGTCGGTTTAAGCGCAGGCAGCGGCATTGGTAATGGCCTGGGCGCGGTCGGTGGTCAAATGTTGATTGCCGGTCTGGTGGTCAGCCTGGTTCCGGTTGTCATCTGTTTCTTGTTTGGTGCTTACGTATTGCGCATGAACCGTGCCCTGCTGTTTGGTGCCATGATGGGCGCACGTACCTGTGCTCCGGCAATGGAAATCATCAGCGACACCGCACGCAGCAACATCCCTGCGTTAGGTTATGCAGGGACCTACGCGATTGCCAACGTTCTGCTGACATTAGCGGGGACACTCATCGTCATTGTCTGGCCAGGCCTTGGTTAGCGCTGAAATTTTCCCTTAATTGAAAAATTTTTGCAGGTAAGCAGAACTTTTCTTCAAGGCGTCAGTCATAACTATTGCCACTGCTTTTCTTTGATGTCCCCAATTTGTGGAGCCCATCAACCCCGCCGTTTTGGTTCAAGGTTGATGGGTTTTTTGTTGTCTGAAATTCATCCCCCTTCCAATCAACCACTTAGATAACTTCTTTTTCATGTGTGGCGACAAAATGGCGACAGCGCTTTTGTTATGGCGGCACCAGACGTACAAAACCCGCCAGCGGCGGGTCAGTATTAGTAAGCAAATTGTTCCTGCATACCCTTTGGATGAGGCGGTGCTGCGCTGATTTTTTGAGGACGGCATACTGAGCGCACAAAAGTCTCATGCGTCACGAAAGTATGCCCGCATTCGATGTTAGTGCACTGGTTGTAGCGTTCTTTGGTCTCATTGGAAACCTGGAAGCTGCTTCGGGTATGTGCAGCCTGCCCGCACATAGGACAATTCATCATAATAATCAGCCCTCATTATTAACCAGTTCGCAATAATGATACATCATTGTTCGCAATTTGGAACTAATCATTCCATTGCGAACTCATCTATTTTCACTTCAAGCTCCATGCTGGTCGTAAATCCATTATCCGGGCTGACAGAATGCGTCAGGGTGGTAATGGTCCATTCTGCATCATCGATCGGCTGCTTAAACCCCGCCACCTTCACCGGCATTTCCGTATAGAGATCAGCCCGCCCCTCAGCGAGCTGCAGGGAAAATGAAGCAACCCCACGCTGCAGGCGTTCCCACTGCATTTTTGCTGCGCGCTCTGCATTGCTCCGGTTGGCGTAGGTACGATTAAGAATCAGCACGTTTTCATCCGTTCCCACCAGATAATCTCCCTGTTTTGCTTCCGGCTCTTTGGGTGTGGTGGTTTTCTTTCGACGACGCTTAACACTGGTTGTCTCTTTTTTCCTGGG
>NZ_JAOWHY010000046.1:308269-457730 GCF_030332375.1 Citrobacter sp. Cpo148 | reverse complement strand
ATGGTGATGGTCGGGATGTAGGTATAACGGTCTGAACGAGATTCATGCTTGTCACTCCCGAACACGCTGGGTACATGACTCATCAGCTCTTCATGGGTCAGAGGCCGGTCACGGCGTATCTGGTTTATACGACCAAAGCGGCTGGCTAATCGCATAGCTAACTCCTTATCTGATAATGAATTAAAAACAAAAAGGCCATGTTCCCGAAGGAGCATGGCCTGTTGCTATCTGGTGTTGGTATGTTGTGGGGTGGAGAGGTCTGAAATGTAAGTAACTAATCGCTGTAGTGTGTGGTCCGGCATTCACTGAGGTCAGACAGCTCTTTTTGCGTATTCTTCAGCCCCGGACTGAAGGAGCCAACTTTATTATTGTTGACGTAAACATCGAAATTGGACGACTGACCCAGCGCGTCAATAAATGACACCCAGGCATTATCACCATTTCGCCAGCCGAGGGATGAAGGTAACGGATACTGGCTGCTATCCATGACTACCGTTATTTCTGTCCCGTCGTCATGAGAGCTTATTGATGTCCCATCAGGCAGGGTGAGATCAACACCGTGTTGCAGAATATTCTGCGCATCCGGATTGCCAGTACAGTTCAGATTAAACACCACCTTATCCGGGCTGGTAATGATATATTCGGTCACGCCCATCCCAAAACCACTCGTCCACATATTGGGAATAGCCTGTGCTGTTGATACAGAAGCCAGCATAGCTAATGTAACTATTACGTAAGGCAGTCGCATAATGTTGTCCTAAAATCATGTAATAAAGCTTTTGTTGTGCAAAACAATAAAGAAATGAATAAATAGTTGGGTTATTTTATTTGTTTGTAGCGAAACGCTTCTTTCCCGGCATAAATCCCGACGAGATCGTCATAACGAGGGTCCTTTTTATTCGGGCGGAACGTTACGTTCATATCGGGACTGCACATATCCTTCATGGTCAGATTGAATTCTTTACCTGGCGTAATGGTATACCCTGTTGCCACATCATCTTTACTGGGAGTGATCCACCCCCATATGCCACCCGGACAATCTCTGGAAGGTTTCGAGCGAACAACAATAAACCATCCCATTGAATCCACTTCCGTCGCTGTACACAGTTTTCTGACCTGTCGGTGGGCATCACACCAGAATATATTCCCACTCTTATTATTCACTGCCGCAGGCAGGAACCCGCTATAAGGACGTGCTGCGTGAGAATTACCTGCGATAAGCAGGGGGAACAACATGACTGGCAGTAAAGAAAATAATTTCAATTTTTTCATTAGATTAACCTTACATTCAATTATGGAGACTATCTCTAATCAGTGTGTCCGGATTGCCCCCGACTTTCTGATGGAGAAAATGAATTCAGCGACTGCTGAATAAAATGGAAATGAGGTAAGGCAGAGATAAAATGTTTATCTTCCGACAGCTGATAGAGAAGCTCACTGCGAATAAATGTTTCCCGGGATGGCCTTACCAGATGAATCTCATCCAGCCGGAAGACACGTAATTGCCTGTTATGTTCAGCGACCAGATACCAGTAACCATCCAGGGCGATTAGCCGGTAAGGTGCAACGGCCTCATGACGCTCCCCTTCAGTCAGAATGGTGATGCGCTGACATCCCGAAATAGCTCTGACCAGCCTGTAGAAGCAGAGTTTTCCTGCCGGGGGATGAGGTCTGTCCTGATGCCATACCAGACAGGGTCGATCATCACAGTCCAGCAGGCTGCTGACCAGTCGCCGGTCAAAGCCCGGGAAAACCCCGGCCAGCCCCGTGCGGTGAGCAAAGGTCAGAATATCTATTTCCTGCCGCGTACTGTGAATATCTGAGCGCAGACTGCACTGCCCCTGGTAATAATCCAGGTCGAGATACATCAGACGTTCCCGAAAGTCACGACGTAACGTGCGCTCTGACACCCCGAATTCAGTTGCCAGCTTGCGAATAAACAGAGTTTCACCGGACACCAGGCGGCTGATAATCAACGACAACCTGACGGCAAGCCGGTCATGTCGCCGCTCCTGAAGCGTCATGAAAGATTTCTCCTGAGAAGTTAACTCTATGAATTAATAATGATTACTTTAAAGGAAGGAGTGGACAGGGTATGGACAACATCGGAACTATTTTTTATGAGCAGTCCAGCCTTGTAGGCGCTCGTCTGACAGATAATGATGCTTCGCCTGATTTAATTGATGATAAAACGCAGTGGAAAGGACGTGTCCACAATCAACACATCATTAACAACCAGTTCATCATTCGCAGAGAAAATTGCGATATCAGAAGAATATCCAGTCCCAGACGGCCCGTGCGACCGACACCACCGCATCACGCACGCTACGAATCACCGTTTTCAGCGATGCAGGCATGAACGAAGATGATTCTGCGGTATCGAAAACCCGGCCCACAGCTTCACCGAAATTGTTACGGGCCTGCGACTTTACCGGCTCTGTGCAGAGTCTCCCGTGCAGTTGTGTCGCTACCGGGCTGGTGGCGCGGTCAGGCAGACAGCGCATCATGGTTGCCACCATCTCCTCAATACCCCAGCCAGTGCTGGCTGACACCACACAGACCGGATGATACGGTTTAAACATCGCCATAATCGCAGCCTGCTTTGCTTTAAGATTTCCCAGTTGGTGCGGTGAAGGTTTGCTGGTGAGGGTATCCCATTCATGACAGGGTTCGATTTTGTCGGACTGGTTAATCACAAACTGTACCTTTTGCCTGTAAGGTTGCATTACGCCGTGCCAGAACTGCTCGTCCACGGTCAGTGCCCTATCATCGGCCTTAATGAGCCACAGCACCAGATCCAGCTCCGGCAGGATTCGACGGTACAGGGCCCGGTATTCATGATCCCGTCGCCCGCTTTCACCTACACCCGGTAAATCGACAATCACCAGACTGTGACAACCGCTGCGCAGCCGGAAGCGCAGTACGTCGCGAGTACAGGCGTTCACGTCACTCACCGGGGACACCTCGCCCCGGAAAAGTTCGTTGCAGAGAGAGGATTTACCAGCACCACTTTTGCCCATGATGCCAATCACCGGCTCGTAGTGAGTCAGGTTCTGGATACGTTCAAGAATAAGCTGGCGAAGCGTGTACGGAAGCGACGCAAGCGGTTGTTCAAAGGCCTGAAGGCCATCAGGTTTATTCATACAGTAGTCTCAGCGTGAAAAATTAAAAACCCCGCGTTCCAGTCAGGAAGGCGGGGGATTCACAGAGATGATATCTATCTGAAATTACTTGGGATTTTAGATTAACACGTAAACGGACTTCTGCAGGGCAGAACTAAAAGATGTCCGCTTAGTGCCAATGGCAGACGTTGTTAAGCTCATGCAGTATGGATTCACGAAGAACATACGTTATTTTTTGTCCTGATTGACTCGGAATGAAAGCTCCTGATGGCTCTCTTTTCACTCGCTGTAGCGATCTGCAAGATAACCGGTTTCTCCCTTAAGCAGCGCTGTGATTTTAAACAGGCCTCGGCTACATCGACGGAACTAAATGTTTCTCGACTATTCTCTAAGGCAACTTGCGGCATTTACAAAAAAGAGCCGGGTTTTACCCGGCTCTTTTTAGCTGATTTCAAAATCTTTTAATTCCCCACCTTCAGCAATCAGATTTGAGATCCGCTTCGGCATTCGCCCCTGACCTGACCATGTTTTTGACTCTCCAGTTTCGTCAGTATATCGATACTTCGCGGGGCGGGGGGAGCGCGTCCTTTTAGCCTTACCCGGAGAGCCAATAGCAGCTAAAAGTTCGGAGGGGTCGATACCCTCATCAAGCATCATCTGACGAAGTGTTTCCAGTTTATCGCGGCGCTGACTTTCATTTGCAAGACGTAATGTCTCTTCTTCTCGTCGTTCTATAAGAATAATTTTAAACTTTTCCAGAACATCTTCCAGTACATCTAATGACATTTCACGAGTCTGAGAACGTAAGGTACGGATATTGTTTAACTGTGTTAGAGCATCTGACATAAAGAGACCTTTTAAAGTTTTTTCGTTGTTCAGCAAATACCAATGTCGACGGTTGCTCATCGACCCGATTTTTCTTACTGAGCATTTTAATGCGATTGGGACATATTGTTATTAACGAGGTTTAGACTACTTATATAAATCTCTTGTCGCAAGAAAAAATTAAGAAGAATGTGTAAGAACTAAATTACAACTCCTACGAAATGTCCATGCGTTTTTGAAGGTACTTAAAACTATGATGCCAGGAGTCATCCGGAGAGCCTTTTTATATCCTCATAACTTATTGCTTCAGTCACACCTGATGAGATTTAAAATGAGGAGAGACAGCGCCGCCACTTAGCAAGGTTTTTCACAAATGGCAAGATGGCACGCAGGGGAGAGACACCTGCATTTTGTCAGAAGGTAGCGAATTACTTTTTCTTTATAGAGGTGTTTCTAAAAAAGTGTAATGTAAAAAAAAAGCCTGCTGTTAGCAGGCCATAAATGTTTTCAACTCATTTTTGTTCGATTCTGATAAATAGGGTAAGCATGCAATTAAACGTGGAGCAGAGAGCATGACAAAAATGCTATAAATATTTCCTGGCCGCATCAAGTATCTCCTGTGACGTTAACTCCCTGTCAGTAGCCACGTAAACAATACCATGATCGCCAGTTAAGGAAGGAAAACCTGCAGACATAATCCGAAGATGTGTTTCTTCACCGTTTGGATATTCCTGCCTGATAGAGGATATACCTTCCAGAACGGTCATGACTTTACAGGATTCAGCATTAAAGAAAACAAGGACTTTAATCATATTCTATTACCCTGTTCTCTCGTGGATATTAACTGGCAGATGCCATTAAGGTCAAAGCCATTACGCACTTCTTATTTAACATGTGGTTAGTTTGTGCTTTTAGACTTTTTATGCAGTAGTACTGCACTTCATCACATCGGTTAGCATACTCATAATTTTGAAAAATATGCTGATCAGATATTATGAATAAACGACTTTCATCTGATTTAAGTTATGGATCTGTCTACTCAGGAATAATCCTTTATAGTTATCGCAGACCCACAATGATTTATTTATCGCAAAGTGTTACGTTTGCAGCAGCAGGACCCTTGTCTCCGCGGTGAATGGCGAATTCAACTTTCTGACCTTCAAATAAAGTTTTAAAGTTGTCGCCATCAAGTGCAGACAAATGGACAAAGATATCTTTGCTGCCATCAAGAGGAGAGATGAAGCCAAAACCTTTGTCTTCGTTAAACCATTTAACCAGGCCCATAATTCTAGAGGTCATACTGACTCCGTTATACATGATTGTATTGATAGTAAACGTATAGGATTAAACATATGGACTCAAAAGAGGGGATATCAACGATAGCGCCTGGTAATGAGAACTGCCCGGAAAATTTCTAACTTTCATTAGTACATCGAACTGATGGGATTCATTAAGGCACAGGGAATCGATATAAGCAAATTATCTTTTAGCCGTCCAGAGGTCCTGTAGGGAAAATAAAAGTGGCTGAATGCCATTTTCAATGTATAGTCTTTACGTGTTTTCAATAAGGAATTGACTTGTCCCATAAAATGACAGGAATTGTCAAAAGCTTTGATATTCTTAGTGGTAAAGGCCTCATCATCCCATCTGATGGAAGAAAAGACGTTCTGCTTCACATTTCAGCCGTTAACTCCCGCGAATCAGAATTACTCATCCCTGGAAGGCGCATAGAATTTTGCCGGATAAACGGTCTCAGGGGGCCTGTGGCTGCGAACATTTATCTTTCCTGATTTTCAGTGTGTCAAAATAGATAGATTAAAACTTAACCATATGTGGTACGGTGAAGCTCATTCATTGAAAGGTTAATGGTTATGTCTGTTATCAATTACGCAATGAAATTCTTCAGCAGTGCGTCTACTGCCACTGCTGCCTGTCCTGTTTGTGGCTTAAAATCAGTACAACCGTTGTCAAAAATCCGGCTCAACCAGACCATGCTTTGCCCCGGATGTAAGGCTCTGTTTATCTCCCGACGCTAGCTCGACCAAAACCGCAGAACAGAGCTCATGTCCTATACTTATGTTAGATTCCGGCAGCTGTTAAATCCCTGATGCCTGACGCCCATCCTGAGAGAACGTTTCTGAACTGATTTCGCAACTGCTCCTGCGCGCTAACGTTGCATCAGAGCAATGCTATGAAAATGATCCCCAGAGCGTGGTTTAACCGCTCCCGTATTCCGAAGAATGCTGCCGAAAACATAACGTTTTCGGCGAACGATCCTGCCGGTGAAAGCTCGCCGCGGTCAGAACTCTTTTCGACCGTCCAGATGGAACGCTACGGCCAGAAGCTGGCGCGAACTCATAAAGTATCACCGGATAGGCATCCTTATTATCTTCTGAAACGGCTTGGCGACAATGAGGCCGTCATTACCCAAAACTGCTATGAGCTTAACGCGGGTAAAAAGACCAGTATCATGCCCGCCGGTGAATGGCTGCTGGACAATTATTATCTGATTGAGGAACAAATCCGCACTGTCCGCCAGCATCTGCCGAAAAGCTTTGGCAAAGGTCTTCCGTCGCTTGTATCGCCGTTGAATTGCCCACGAATTTATCATATTGCATCAGAGGCCATTGCTCACGGCGATGGCCGCTGGGATGCCGCCAGCCTGACCAGCTATCTCACTGCCTATCAACAGGTGACGCCGCTGACGCTGGGTGAAGTCTGGGCGTTACCGGGAATGCTGCGCCTTGCGCTGATTGAAAATCTTCGTCGTATCAGTATGGAAGTGATAAAAGCGCAGCAGGACAGAAACCTTGCTGATACGTGGATAACAAGGATTGTCGAATGCGCAGAGAGTGCGCCTGGTGATTTAATCATGGTGGTTGCCGATATGGCACGCTCCCGACCTCCGTTAACCAGTGCGTTTGTCGCAGAGCTGGTGCGGCGCCTGCAGGGGCATGGCAACGCGCTGTCGTTACCTCTGACCTGGGTTGATCAGTGCCTTCGGGAACAGGGGATCACCACTGACGTTCTCATACATAGTTTCAATCAGCAGCTTGCCGCCAGCCAGCTGTCCGTCAGTAACAGCATCGCGGGCCTGCGTTTATTGAGTGAAACGGACTGGGCTGATTTCGCCGAAACGATAAGCGTTGTCGAACAGGCATTACGCAATGATCCTGCCGGCATCTATCCCCGGATGCACTTCAATACCCGGGATCATTACCGGCACGTAGTTGAGGTTCTGGCCAGGGACAGCGGTCTCAGCGAGCCTGAGGTTGCTGAGAAGGTGCTGGCGCTTTCAGAGGAAAAAGCGCCCGATACACCGGAACATCATGTTGGTTATTATCTTGCGGGCGAAGGTCGACAGGCGCTGGATATTCATCTCCTGGCAGACGCCTCAAGGCTCATACGCTTGCGGCACAGTTTCAACAGAATAACCCTGCTGTCATGGCTTGGAAGCCTGGCGTTGCTGACAACCGCAGCGACCGCAGCAATATTGCACGAAACCGCCATGCAGGGCGCAGACTGGCTATTGATCGCGGTGATATTACCTCTGATTATCGCATTAACTCAGTTAATGAGCGATTTGCTCAGTGATGCAACCACCCGTTTTCGCGTTCCTCGACCCTTACCGGGGATGGATTTTTCAGCCGGTATTCCCGCTGACAGTGCCACCATGTTAGTCATTCCCTGCATGTTGACCAGCCACGAAAGTTTCAGCCAGCTCCTCACCAGTCTTGAAGTCTGCTGGTTGGGGAATGAAAACGAAAATCTCAGGTTCGCGCTGCTCACTGATTTTGCTGATTCTGAAAATGAACCCTCGCCGGAAAGTCACGCGCTGCTCAGACAGGCTATCGCCGATACGCAGGCGCTTAATCGCCGCTACCCCTCCGGCCGACCACGTTTTTATCTGTTACATCGCCAGCCTGAATGGAACCCCTCGGAAGGAGCGTGGATGGGCTATGAACGCAAGCGGGGAAAACTGGCGTTACTGAACAGCTGGTTGCGCCATCCCGGAACGCAATTCGTCAGCGTTGCAGAGATGCCTGCCCACCTTTTACCGGGTCACATAAAATACGTCATTACCCTGGACAGCGATACGGTGCTCCCGCGCGATACGGCACACAAACTCGTCGCGACGATGGCGCATCCGCTGAATACGCCTGAGTATGATCCGGTACGCCAGAGGGTTGTCAAAGGATTCGGTATTTTACAGCCCGGTCTTGCGGAGGAGATACCACGCAACGGTCAGGGGCGTTACGCAGCCCTGCGCAGCAGCGTACCGGGCAATAACCCTTATTCGATGATGTCTTCGGATATTTATCAGGATCTCTTTGGGGAAGGCTCGTTTGTGGGCAAAGGGATTTACGATGTTGATATTTTTATGCAGGCCACTACCAACATCTGCCCGGAAAATCTGGTACTCAGCCACGATCTGCTTGAAGGATGCTATGCACGTTCGGGTCTGCTGAGCGAGGTGTTACTGTACGAACAGTACCCTAATAATTATCTGTCGGATGTTGCACGACGTTCACGCTGGATCCGGGGTGACTGGCAACTGCTTAACTGGCTAAAACCACGCGTCAGAAAAGCCGATGGAACCCGGGTCAGGAATCCGCTGACCGCGCTTTCTTACTGGAAATTACTCGATAATCTACGTCGCAGTCTGGTCGCCCCCTCCTTACTGATATTGCTGTTCTTCGCTCTGCTTTGGGTACCCAACCCGGTTTACTGGCTGGGCATACTGTTGCTGATATGGCTGTTGCCAGCCATCCTCTGCATCAGCCACGACCTTCTGCATAAACCTCTGCGTCGCCGCGTGAAGCCGCATCTGTTAATGGTGGGGGCGGGCGCGCTAAAGCGTCTGTCAGGTATCAGCCTTAATTTTGCGATACTGCCGCACGAAGCCGGATATTCGCTGAAAGCGATCGCCGTGACGCTATGGCGACTGGGGATAAGCAGGCGTCACCTCAGCCAGTGGGTCAGCCACAGCCAGGACAGCAGTCAGGCCAGACCCACTGTTGCACGTTTTTATCAGGCGATGTGGCTGAACGTTGCCGGTGGCGTGGCGCTGACAATACTGACCGGACAATTTGCCCCACAGCTGCTGGGGATTGCGTTACCGATCGGTTTGGTATGGTGTGTGGCACCGCTGCTGATGAGCTGGCTGAGTCGCCAGCCCGTGCGTAAGGTTTTTTCGCCTAATCAGGAACAAAAACAGCTGTTACGCCAGACAAGCCGTGAAATCTGG
Organism: Citrobacter sp. Cpo148; assembly: GCF_030332375.1. Taxonomy (NCBI): domain Bacteria; kingdom Pseudomonadati; phylum Pseudomonadota; class Gammaproteobacteria; order Enterobacterales; family Enterobacteriaceae; genus Citrobacter; species Citrobacter sp. Cpo148. The sequence continues at coordinate 448,535 of NZ_JAOWHY010000046.1, read as the reverse complement.
GCTTTTTTTGAAACATTTGCCACAGCAAAAGAGAACTGGCTTCCGCCTGATAATTATCAGGAAATACCACAACCGACGGTGGCACACCGAACTTCTCCTACCAATATTGGTCTTTCACTTATGGCTAACCTGACGGCATGGGACTTTGGCTACCTGCCCGGCGGAGAGGTGCTCCGGCGCGTGTCGCTCACGCTCGACACGATGGATAAAATGGAGCACTACCGGGGCCATCTCTACAACTGGTATGACACCCGTACGCTGGCCCCCCTAAGTCCACGCTATATCTCCAGCGTCGACAGCGGCAATATGGCCGGGCATTTATTGACCCTGCGTGCAGGCCTGTCCGCCATGCGTCATCAGCCTGTTTTAAGCAACCAACAGATACTGGCAGGACTGAACGATACGCTGGATATTCTGGAAAAACAGTGGGGTAAGAACCCACCTGACAGCCTGAGACTGCTGCGCAAGCATTGCCTGAACGCGGTGTCGCTCTCTCCGCAGGCGCTTTTCAGCGAACTGAAAAGCATGCGCACCCAGTGCAACCATCTGACCAGCGCATGTCATCAGGGATCTCCTCTTCAGATGCGCTGGGCTGGACATCTGGAGCATCAACTGGTTCAGCTTTGCCATGAGTGGTCTCTGTTGCTTGGCTGGTTGCCTGCATCCTGGAATGAACAGACGCTGCCGACGCTGAGCGAGCTTGCCCGTCCGACATTAACCGGTACAGGAACGCCTCCGGCGTCAGTGGCGGAGCAGGCCCGAATGCGACTCAATATTATCACCGAGCTGGAACAGCGGCTGGATGAGCATGCCCGGATGGATTTCGCCTTTCTGTACAGTGAAGCAACCAGTCTGCTCAGCGTCGGTTATAACTGTGACACCAATATGCCTGACAAAAGCCACTACGATCTCCTGCCGTCTGAAATCCGCCTGACCAGTTTTCTTGCCATTGCGACTAATCAGCTGCCTCTTAAAAGCTGGTACGCGCTGGGTCGATTGTTTACCACGATTGATAATGAAACTGCCCTGATGTCATGGAGCGGATCGATGTTTGAATATCTGATGCCGAATCTGGTGATGCCCACCTGGCCCGGCAGCCTGCTCGATGAAATGAGTCAGTCGGCGGTTATGCGCCAGATTCACTGGGGGAAAGAACGCGGGGTACCATGGGGTGTTTCAGAGTCTGGCTATCATGCTTTTGATGTTCAGCATAATTATCAGTATCAGGCATTTGGCGTACCGGGGCTCGGTCTACGCAGGGGGCTTGCCGATGACATGGTTGTCGCTCCTTACGCCACGCTGCTGGCGCTGATGGTTTCCCCGCAGAAAGCCTGTGAGAACCTGTTCAGGCTGCAAAAAAATGGTGCATGCGGAGAATACGGTTTTTATGAAGCGCTGGACTATACCCCCTCACGTCTTGCAACCGGTCAGCTCTATGCGGTGGTACAGTCCTGGATGGCGCATCACCAGGGTATGGCATTTCAGGCGCTGGCTCATGTGCTGCTTGATGCCCCCATGACTGAACGCTTTATGTCCAGTACGGTATTCCGGTCAGCGAGTCTGCTGTTACAGGAGCGCGTGCCGGATGCGGTCGATCTGTACAGTCCGCGCCGTCATTTTGAATCTCATGAGGGCATGGTCAAACCCGTTCGCTATGAACCCCGTATTTTCTATAGCGTGGATACCCCCGCCCCGGATATTCAACTCCTGTCCAACGGCCATTATCATCTGATGTTGACCGCGGGCGGCGGCGGTTACAGTCGCTGGAATGATATTGCACTAACGCGCTGGCGCAGTGATACCACCCGTGATAACTGGGGAGCATTCTGCTACATCCGCGATACCCAGACGGGAGATGTGTGGAGCAATACCTGGCAACCAACAGGCTACACCAGCGGACAAGACGAGGAAGTGTTGTTCACCGATGCGGGGGCAGAATTCAGACGCAGCTTAGGGGGACTCAGCGTCAAAACTCAGGTGGTGATCTCTCCGGAGGATGATGTTGAATTGCGACGGCTCACACTGATTCATCGTGGTCGCAAGCCTCGCTCTCTGGAGCTGACAACCTATGCTGAAGTGGTACTGGCACCTGATGCCAGCGATCTGGCACACCCGGCATTCAGCAATTTGTTTATTCAGACTGAGCTGGCTCCTGAACGTGACGCTATTCTTTGCCACCGGCGCCCGCGCTCACCGAATGAACCGGGCCCTTGCCTGTTTCACATGATGGTGGTGCACGGCGATAACCGACATAACGTGTCGTTTGAAACGGACAGGGCAAGGTTTATTGGACGTGGCAGAAACCCTGCGAATGCACAGGCAATAGAGACGGGAGGGATGCTAGGCAACACGTCGGGCTCGGTGCTGGATCCGATACTGGCAATTCGCAACGCCATTATTCTGCAGCCGGGGCAGCCGGTTACGATTGATATCATTTATGGCATCAGCGAGACCCGTCAGCAGAGCCTGGCGTTGCTGGAGAAATATCGCGATTACCCTATCGCCGATCGCGTCTTTGAACTGGCCTGGTCTCACAGTCTGGTGGTATTGCGCCAGATGAACGCCAGTGAAGATGATGCCACGTTGTTCAATAGTCTCGCCAGCGCTGTGCTTTACCCTGTCCAGGAGCTGCGCGCCGAAGGCCAGGCGATCGGCCGCAACCGGCGTGGCCAGTCCGGACTGTGGGGCTGGGCAATTTCAGGGGATCTGCCGATAGTGCTGCTGAGTATAACCAGCGAGGAAAGTATCACCTCAGTGACCACACTGATTCAGGCACACCGTTACTGGAGACAGAAAGGGCTGGATGTTGATTTAGTTATCCTGAATAACAGCCCCGGCGGCTACCAGCAGGGATTACAAAATCAGGTTATGGAGTTAATTTATGCCGGGTCTGAAGCCAGTCTGCTGGATAAAAAAGGCGGGCTTTTTGTCCGCAACGGTGAGCATCTCTCCGCTGAGGATAAGTTGCTTTTGATGAGCGTGGCCTGTCTTTATCTTGATGACCGCGCAGGGGGTATTAATGAGCAGCTTAACCAGCGTATTCATACCCTGAAATCGCCGGCAAGGGCATTCATTCCGCGTGCTGTGCGCGAGCGTAATCAACATACGGACTGGAGCCCTGATACCAGTCAGTTATGCCATTTCAACGGATACGGTGGATTTTCTCAGGATGGGCGGGAGTATCAGATCGTCCTTCGGGAAAATGCGCTTACACCGGCTCCCTGGTCGAACATACTGGCAAATTCTCGTTTTGGCAGTGTGATCTCAGAGGCAGGGCAGGCCTATACCTGGTATGAGAATGCCCATGAATACCGGTTGACGCCGTGGGAGAACGATCCGGTGAGCGATCGCAGCGGCGAGGCATTTTACCTGCGCGATGAAGAGAGCGGGGAGTGCTGGTCGCCGACGGCTTTACCTGTTCGCGGACACGGTGATTACCTGACCCGCCATGGTTTTGGCTACAGCGTTTTTGCCCATCGTGAGAGTGGTATAGACAGCGAGTTGACGGTCCTGGTTGCTGAAGAAGATCCGGTTAAACTGGTGCTCCTGACGCTCAGTAACTCTTCGGGACGGACACGTCAACTTTCCGTCACAGGCTATGTAGAGTGGACGCTCGGAGAAACACGAACGCGCTCAGCCCCTCACATTGTGACACATGTGGCCAGAACGCCCGGCGGCTGCGGGATACTTGCGAATAACTTTTATGGTGATAATGGTGGCGGCCGAACTGCATTTTTTGCCGTCAGCGGTAATGACTGTTCTCTGACAGGGGACCGCCGGGAGTTTATTGGCCGTAATGGTTCCCTTCACGCCCCTTCGGCTATGAAACTGCAAAAGCTTTCTGGTAAGACGGGGGCCGGTCTGGATCCCTGCGGAGCGGTGCAATCGGCGGTTACATTAATTGACGGGGACCAGAGGACGTTTATTTTTATCCTCGGTGCAGAGGAGAATGATGTTTGTGCTCAGGAGACGCTGGCCCGCTACATGAACGAGGATACGGTCCGCCAGGAGCTGAACCGGATTCATAATCACTGGCACAATGTTCTCGATAAAATCGTAGTTAACACCCCCGACACGTCCGTAAATTTACTGGTTAATGGCTGGCTGTTGTATCAGACGGTCGCCTGCCGTCTTATGGCCCGTAGTGGCTACTATCAGTCTGGCGGTGCATTTGGTTTTCGCGATCAGCTGCAGGATACGCTGGCTCTGAGCCACGCTGCTCCGGACCGGATGCGTGAACAGATAATACTCTGTGCATCACGGCAGTTTATCGAGGGGGATGTGCAGCACTGGTGGCACCCGCCTCACGGCAACGGTGTGCGTACCCGCTGTTCCGATGACTATCTTTGGCTGCCGCTTGCTGTTTGCCACTATGTTGAAACGACGGGGGATATGGATGCACTGGAAATACGCATTCCTTATCTGGAGGGACGCTCGCTTCAGCCTGGTGAAGAGTCTGTCTATGACACGCCGGTCATCAGCGGCACCGAAGAGACATTCTGGTTACACTGCGTCAAAGCTATTCACTATGGACTTCGCTTCGGGGAGCATGGCCTGCCGCTGATGGGGGCTGGTGACTGGAATGACGGGATGAACCGGGTGGGTATCGAAGGCAAAGGTGAAAGCGTCTGGCTGGGCTTCTTCCTGTACGACATTTTGCAGCGGTTTGCAGCGCTGGCGGAGCGCAGGCTGGATGAAAGCGTCGCCGCGATGTGCCGTTCACAGGCTCTGCGCCTGCAAAGTAATCTCGAAGCCCACGCCTGGGATGGGGAATGGTACCGGCGCGGGTATTTTGACGATGGTACTCCCCTGGGATCGAAAACCTCACAGGACTGCCGGATTGATGCGATTGCGCAGAGCTGGTCTGTATTGTCCGGCGCCGCGAGCCCGGGACGGTGCGCAAAGGCCATGCAGGCGCTGGATAAGCACCTTGTGGATAACGAAGGAGGGCTGATCAAACTGTTAACGCCTCCTTTCGACGGACACGGTCCAAATCCGGGCTACATACAGGGGTACCTGCCCGGCGTGCGGGAAAACGGAGGGCAGTATACGCATGGCGCCATCTGGGCAGTGATGGCCTTTGCCCGAATGGGGAATGCCGGACGAGCCTGGCAACTCTGGTCAATGCTCAACCCTATAAATCATACCCTGAATGCGGACTCTGTCGGGATTTATAAAGCTGAGCCTTATGTCATGAGTGCTGATGTCTACAGCGTCGCTCCCCATACCGGACGTGCAGGGTGGAGCTGGTATACCGGTTCCGCAGGCTGGGCCTGGCGTTTACTTACCGAGGAATTACTGGGGATAAAACGTTCCGGCACTGACTTTAGTGTTCATGCCAGGTTACCGGATGAGTGGTCGTCTTTTTCTATGGCATATCAATATGGTGAAAGCCATTATCAGATTAGTGTTTCACGCGGCGATGCAGAATATTGCGTGACGCTGGATGGTGTTCTCCTCCCTGATGACAGAATACCGCTGAAGGATGATGGACAAAACCATACGGTTGAGATCATTCAGAACTGACACTGATCCCGGAGGTGCATTAACGTCTGCCGTTAATGCGCTGATTATCCCTGAGAACATCAATCGCAGTCTGCATGGCGATTTTGTCATCCCGCCTTTTTTGTTTGTCCTGCATGACCTGAAGGTATTCCAGCAAGGTGCGGGTATTAATCGGTCGGCCCTGTTTACCCACAGCCAGCACGGCTTCGCCAAGAATAATTTTCACAGGCGGTAGTTGTGCCGGATACCAGTCAAGGGTGTCTTCTGATTTCATCTTAAATTTCTCACGGAAGGGTAGTGTATCATAAATAAGATGTTCAATTTTCAATATCTGATATCCTGATTCAGACACAACTTAACATAACTTATGCCAGTTATTTTTCTATTAAAGCGTATAATAATCACTCTATTCCTCAGAGAATTATTTATGTCTTATACAAATGGGCTCAGGTATTTTAAAGAAAGACCGGTTCATGTTGCCTGCCCGGTATGCGCACACAGAGCCGATCAGAAAGCAGGTAAACTAAGAAAAGATGCGGTTCTTGAGTGCCCTGCCTGCGGACTGTTGTTCAGGCCTTCAGAATGCTGGTGTATCGGCGGCTGATCAGCTTCTGCCACTTAACGACAGTGATGTCGGAAAATGACAACATTTCTCCTGTACTGCAGTTGTCGAGGGTATGATAATGAAATCTAAAAAATCTGTTTTTATTGAAGGACATATCCTGTCGAACAGCTGTCACGGACAGGCTGGCCAACCTTTCTGTATTCACCGGGTCAGGTTTAGTAATGGTAAATATGCGATTATCCGGGTGGCTTCAGGGATATGTTTCAAACCAGGCGAAAGTATTCAACGAAACGATTGCGAGTGGTTTTATAAACTTACCAAAATTCGGCTTCTTTCTTTTGAGTACCTTGATGATGATGAATCAAGAAGACAATTTCTTGAGTATCAATGATAAAACCATGGATTTATAACAGAATAAATTTGCTGGCTTACAATTCATCCTGGCTCTTTAAATCCTTTACCAGGCATTTCAAAATTATTTTCTCTGAATTTAGATGGGTTTAAATTGTCTAAAACAAAATGTATCGCTAAAGACGAATTGCCTCATTGTTTTCCTTTTGCGTTATAACCTTCATTAGCATTAAGGAAATTTATGGCACAGACGTTTACTCATAATTTACTTCATCCTCGCCACTGGCTTACCTGGTCTGGTTTGGGTCTGCTGTGGCTTCTCGTTCAGCTTCCTTACCCGGTTTTACATATTCTGGGTTCTGGCCTTGGAAAAATATCCAGACCCTTTCTGAAACGTCGGGAAGGAATTGCGATTAGAAATATCGAACTGTGCTTCCCCGAGATGACACCGTTTGCCCGGAGCCAGATGGTTAATAAAAACTTTGTTTCTCTTGGGCTGGGACTGATGGAAACAGGAATGGCCTGGTTCTGGAGCGATGCGAGAGTCAAAAAATGGTTTGATGTTGAAGGGCTTGAAAACCTGACCGACGCGACAAGAGGAGTAATGGTTGTCGGGATTCATTTTATGTCCCTTGAGTTGTGTGGAAGGGTAATGGGGTTATGTCATCCTATGATGGCAACGTATCGCCCACACAATGATCCATTAATGGAATGGGTACAGACAAAAGGGCGTATGCGTTCAAATAAAGCTATGATTAATCGCCGTAATTTATCTGGTTTTGTTCATGCGCTAAAAGCTGGTGAAGCCGTTTGGTTTGCACCAGACCAGGATTATGGGTCTAAAGGAAGCGTTTTTGCACCTTTTTTCTCGGTAAAAAAAGCAGCAACGACGAACGGAACGTATGCTCTGTCAAAGCTCGCTGGTGCACACTTAATCACACTTAGCATGATTCGACGTAGCGATAAAAAAGGTTATCACATGTATATCAGCAATCCGTTGTCAGGCTATCCAGGGGAAGACAAGGTCGCCGCAGCGGCTTATATGAATAAGATCATCGAGCATGAAATTCTCCGTGCTCCTGAGCAATACCTGTGGATGCATCGCAGGTTCAAAACGCGTCCTGAAGGCGAAGTCTCTTTATACAAATGAACCACTCTACTTGTCATGAGCCAGAATCTGTCTTTCTTGACACTGCGTATTTGTAAAAAATGCGATAAGGAATTTTCGATCGGATTCATGTTAACGATGGCTTGACTGACAGCCAAGGTTAATCAATCGAACCGGTTCGGATTTGAAGGTCCGTTTTTCGCTCACAGCGGACCTTCAGATCAGCTAGCTTGTAAGCTTCGAGTCAGAAGCAAACGATCTAAAAGGCAGGCACAGCTCCGACGTCCATACCCCGCCATATTAATCTTTAACAGTATGTGCTCTGTACCTAACGGGACAAGGAAAAATTAGTTAGAGGACTCTGGGTCGACTCAGATTCATCACTACATTGAGAAATCAGACCAGGGCATCACTGCGATCACAACGCTATTTAGTAGATTTCCGGTAAGATTTCGCTGCCTGCCAGGCATGTTTCATCTTCTCAATAAACTCCAGCTTCTCTTCAGGTTGGGCGTTCCACACATCCATAGCCGCAATAATCATGTCATAACGCATAGAGGTATTATAAGGGCGAAGATAGCTCGCTATTCGTCCCTTTCCTTTGAGATAGTCCCAGAGATATACTAACTGAGTTTCATCATCACGTGACATCCAGTCAAAATCTGTTAGAAAAAAATCATATTGCTCAAGCCAGCGCTCATGCAGTTTTTTGAAATAAGAGATCTTATCTCCAAGTGAGTATGGAGCTTCATCAATGTACCTCATCATACCATTGATGAGTTCACGCTCAGTTACCGGAGTGGGGTTGTACAGAGCGGTACAAGCTCCCGCGTTCAGATAAAATCGGGAAAAAACGCGTTTCGGTTTTTTCGAAGCAGTGGCCTGTGGATTTGTTATCAGATCCCAATCAATATCATCCAAATCGATATTCAAATTAGAGAAATCAAAATTGGTGAAGATATTATCGTCCATTAAAAGAGAATTAAAACCACCTGAACAACCGGCGTCATTCCCCAACCCACCAAGTGTCAACCCTGCAGGTAATACTGGATATTCAAAAATATAATGGTGAGCAAACCACGATGCTCTTGGTGTACCTTTGAAACAATCAAAATAATCTTTATCAATCAGTTGCAGGTCGGCCCATTCTTTAAGTGTTTTCCGCGCAGCTTTGATTCTGTCCTGATCGCCAGAAAAATGCCGTTCAAGTATCTGAGAGATCAAATGTCGAAACTGATCCGGCGTATCATAAGTACTGCACAGTAACGAGTGATCAGTATTTAAAAACCCATCAAGCGTTTTTAAGTACATTATCTCGTAGCGGATCATATCGTAATGCAACATCGTCTCATCCCTCTGATTCTGGCTTCCGAAAAGAGATTAACATGGACATCTTTTTGGTAGATGGAGGCGAATCACAGACCTGAAGAATGACTGATTTTTAACTGATATCCTGCTGATTTTATTGTGATAACACTCTGACATTTTACTGCGTTATTCCTGTGGTTTTTACTCTATGAATCCCCTCTGTTCACCTCATTAGAATCGCTCAACAGCAGATATGAACATTTGGGTTTTTAGTATAATTAAAGGGGACTCCCTGTTTCTATCCACTCTGTTCATAGCACCTTCCCCCAACAAGCAACCCTGCCTGTATTCCCCAGGATACACAGTTCCCTGTATCAGCCGTATCCCCGCTTCTCTTAAAAATTACATTTCATCCCAATCCTTTGTACTCCACCTGACAAAGGATAAATCAATGCACACACCTTACCCCTTTAACCCCAGATATACGATGAACTGGTTTCTACTGTCTCTGATCAATGACCACCTGAATCAGCTAATGAACCGATACTCCCGAATACAGGCCCTCAGACTCGACCTGTTCTATCAGAAAGGTACAGAGCGTTTTAAACGTCATTCATGGAACGAAACCGAGCGAGAAGTACGTGTACTGATTGAACGCACCCTGCAGCACACAAATCTGACAGGGTATTTCTGGGTACTCGAGAACTCTGTAGACCACGGCTGCCATGCCCATATCGTGTTCTATCTCGACAGGCACCTTAACCAGGCTACCTACCCAATAGCTGAGAGAGTCGGAACAATATGGCGGGAAATAACGCAACGAGAAGGCTATTACAACCGCTGCGAATACAAGCCCGCTTATGAAGTCAGTATTGATAGGCCAGTGAACTACGATGATACCGAAGCCATCCATAACCTGCGCTACATCATCAGCTATCTCGCCAAAGAAGAGCAAAAACACGGTCACTATCACTACGGAGCCAGTGAAGTACCGCCGCCCAGCGGACTGGGGCGTCCTCGCACGCTGTAACTCACGTTCTGCACTTTTTAACGTATCAATCCATTGATGTGGAAGGGCTGGTAGTAACGAGCAATCAACCACCAGCTCAGGATAATCCCACAATGGAAGACAGCATTATGACAGAACAAATTTCTTTGCTTGATGACCAACTGGTGGATATGCGGTTCATCACTAAGCTTACAGGGCTGACGGACAAGTGGTTTTACAAGCTGATAAAAGACGGCCAGTTCCCGAAGCCAATTAAGCTGGGCCGCAGCTCCCGCTGGAAGCAAAGTGAAGTCGAATTATGGTTACAGCAACGGATTGCCGATTCACGCGGTCATTGATACAACCCATTCAATTAAGCTACACCTTTCCCGATATCCCAATCCTTAAAGCACCATTAGACTCGGCACAATTCAAGCGATATCGTTTATCACCCTATTAACTAAAGTTCTCAATTCTGAAGCTGAAAAACTGAAGCTCCCCTATCCCCGGCCTATCTGGCATTATGTTGAACCGCTGCCACACGGGCGTTTATTACCTCAGGGGAGCTTAATATTTTAACGATGCGTCAGAACAATCCTGCGCCTGGCATATAACGTTTCCGCAGACAGCTGGAATTCATATTCCGCTGCCTTTAGCTTTCTCGATTTAAGCATCTTCATCGTAACGCCGCTGATCTGCCCTGACTCCAACCCTCTCAGAATTTCACCAGCGCTCAGCATGAGCTGTTGCTTCAAAATCGACAGCAGACTTACCTGAAATGAACGGGAGATCCTGACACTAACGCGAACCCGCTGGTGGGCGGTGATGCTTAACGGCCAGCGCTCCTGAACGGTAAAATCAGGCCGACCCGATAGCTCGGCGTTGTTCCGCTTCAGCGTCGCGATATCACAGGCAAAATGTTGAACCGTGGCGGCATCGTTTGTCATTAGCCGATGATAAAGCTGGCGGTCAATTTTGCTGACGTGCAGACGCGAAAACAGGGAGATATTCCAGGTGTAATCACAGTGTGTGCATTTATAGATACTCCACACGTCCAGCACCTTCTTTTGCGAATTAACCCGAAATGCACCTGACGGCGTGAAGTCCCGTTTAATGTTGCATGAAGGGCATCGTTTCGCGATGCGCTGATACCCCACAGGCGTGACGGTCCATGTAACTTTCATAACGTACCTTTTTTAACCCATACAAAATCGGATCCGTACTGAACGGACCATAAATTTTTATGTATGAAAAATATTTAAGAGATATTTTTCAGCAGGTTAAAAAAAGATTTCCAACGTTACATTCCTGTAGATGTTCAACGAGATAAGTCGAGATTATCAAAATGGCGCTTTTTAGGTAAATGAGTTCAATCAATATTTATGGTGGTTAATCACGCTACTTAACCCCCCGGGAATCCCCCGCCTAGGATGTAATTGCATTGATGGCTAATCAGAAGCAATTATCTCTCCAGTTCTCATGAGCGCCTATCAATTAGCAGTACTGGATAGTCTCACCTTGTTTATTATTTGAGTGCGTATTATTCGGAAGGCATTATTTAAATAAACGCTAAACAACGATTTATTTATTATGGATATACTGATTTTATCCGTTAACCTGTTCTGGCTAACAAACGAACAGTTATACAGGAGGAAACTGTCAACCCGGAAGGAAAACGGTTAGCCACTTGTGGCTTGTTTTTACCGTTACGTTAGCACCAGGGCAACTAACCTTGCTCACAAGTGCCTTGTTTGTGGAATGATTCTTTTTCATTGTTTAGCAGCCTGTGCAGGCGGCTCTTTTTAAGGAGGCAGCATGCCACTCAATAAAATGAAGCGTCATGCCATACTCCACACGCTCTCTATACCTGAACGTAAACTACGCCCCGTAAAATGGCTTGCTCTTATCTCATCCCTGCTCGTTATATTACAACTGGCAATTGAGAGCCTGGTCATAAGCGAATAACGGAATAGCAATTCCTGTACAAAGACCAATTCTGGAATGATTTTCTGATATCTGTCGGGTTCAGAGCACAAAACTTAATGTATTTTTTTTCCAACAACACAATCATTACGTAGAGTTGTGCCTCTGTTGAGTTTCACAGGTAAAGACCTGACTGACAGAATCTGAATAAGGAAATGAACCATGGATAACTATACGCTGCATCGTGGCAGACTTATCGACCATATCCAGCTCGTGGTAAACAACTTTGCCGCAAGCAAAGCGTTTTACACTGCTGTTCTGGCGGAACTTACGATCCCCATGGTTATTACCGATGACGATTATATCTGGGCTGACGAACTGGTCATTTCGTCGGTTAAAAGTTCGGAGTCTGGCGGAGTGCCTACAGGACGGCACCATCTGGCCTTTCAGGCCGCAGACCGTGAATCGGTGAACGCGTTTTACCACGCAGCACTAAATCATGGCGGACGTGATAACGGCGCACCTGCCGAACGAACCTATCATCCCGGATACTATGCCGCTTTTGTTCTGGATCCGGACGGTAACAACATCGAAGCTGTTTACCATGGTGAGGGCGATCGCAGTGCCCGCTCTGTAGAAATCAGCTTCACTGTCTGAGAAAACAGGGAGCATATTTTCCCCTGTAGCTCCCGGTAACCGCAATGGAGAGCTTTATCTATGACCGTTATTCCGGTATCAGCCCTTGAATGCAGCATTACTGAGCTGTGCCGTATTCTTGCAGACAGCTTTAATGAATCATTGACTCCGTTTGCGTTGCCACCGGAAATGTTTGCCTCACGTTTCATTTCAGAAGGACTCAGCCTTGAAGACTCGTTTGTCTGGCTGGTCAATGATAACCCGGCGGCAATAGCCATCGTAACCCGCAGAATGGACAAAGCGCGTCTGGCAGCATTTGGTGTGTTGCCTGAGTACCGGAGCCAGGGACTGGCAAAACAGATGCTTACTCCTCTGTTTACCTCCTTAAAAGAGAAAAAGTTATCCAGCGTGAGGCTGGAAGTGATGCGCGAAAATACCGGGGCAATCGCTCTCTATCACGCGCTCGGTTTTCAGGTTCGCCGACATCTGTGCAAATACCGGGGAGATCCACAGTCTCGTCCGGAAATACCTTCAGGGGATATGGAATCCAAGACTGCTGATGACTTCCTGCGTACCGTCTGGTCTGCACCAGATGATGATCTTCCCTGGCTGGCTGGCCCCCTGCAGCTCTTGTCTATTCCCTGCGACATCCTCAGGGATAACGAACATGCATGGTGTGCTGTCGCGGAGTTCATGGGACAACCTCAGCTCCGCTGTTTGTTTGTGGAACCGGTGTATCGTTACCAGGGACGGGCTAAAAGAATGCTTCAGAAAATCAATGCCAGATGGCCTGGCATAGGTACATCAGCCGCGATCCCAGAAACGCTGGCACCATTATTTACTGCGGCGGGTTATCAGGCTGAACCGTTATGCCAGTTTGAAATGGAACTGACATTTTAAACTATCGTTATGCTGCATTCCGCATGACAGGAGAACAATGATGAGTTGCAAGTTTGAATGGATCAATGAGCCCGCCGTATGGTGCTACGAAAATAACGCCCTGTCGGTAATCACAGATGAGCATACTGATTTCTGGTGCCGTACCTGGTACGGGTTTGAGCGTTTTACCGGCCACATCTACGCTACTGATGTAACAGGTGATTTTACTTTTCAGGTCAGGATCCGCGCAAACTTCACCACACTCTATGACCAGGCCGGAATTATGATTCTCTCTGACGAACAGCACTGGCTCAAAGCTGGCATCGAATTCAACGATGGCACACCTGCAATCGGGAGTGTACTCACGCAGGGATATTCCGACTGGGCTACAGGACTCTTTCCTGGGGATCCGAAGGAATTCTGGCTGCGTCTGACCCGTAAGAAAGATGCGTTACGATTGCAGTATTCCTCAGATGGACAGCACTGGCCATTACTTCGCTTATGTCATTTTCCCACGGGCCCAGTAAAAACGGGCGTCATGTGTTGTACACCTCAACGCCAGGGGTTGGAGGTAGAATTTCTTGATCTCAGACTGACTCCTGCGATGGATAAAGAACTGCACGATCTGAGTTGATTAAAATCAAAGGATTACAGAAAACGGAGAACCCGTTTATGAAGCCATTTTCAGGACGCCTTAGCAGATATGGCAGCTTTCTATTATTTCCACTGGCGATGATCATCTACGATTTTTCAGCCTACCTGACAACGGACCTTATTCAGCCGGGCGTCATTAACATTATAAATGAGCTACAGGCGGATGTGACGCTGGCTCCAGCATCAGTCAGTTTGTATATGGCAGGCGGACTGGCGCTACAGTGGCTCCTGGGGCCACTTTCCGATCGGATTGGCCGCCGCCCTGTCCTGCTCACTGGCGCATTGATCTTTTCCCTTGCCAGCCTGAGCATGCTGTTTGTCACCTCGATCGAACAATACTTCGTCGCCCGCTTTATTCAGGGCACCAGCATCTGTTTTATCTCAACCGTGGGTTACGTCTCAATTCAGGAGGCGTTTGGTGAAATGGATTCCATCAGGATCATGGCTGCGCTGACATCTATTGTTCTGCTCGCCCCAGTTATCGGGCCTGTGGCCGGCGCTGCGCTGATGGCGTTCATTCACTGGAAACTGCTCTTTGCCATCATCGGTGTGTTTGGTCTGGTAGCATGGTTCTTACTACTGTACAAAATGCCGGAAACAGTTATATCTCAGGGAAGAGAATTCAGACCGGGTGAAGTACTGTCAGATTTCATCGCGGCATTTCGCCATCCCTTGGTGCTGACCGGCTCACTGGCAGTCGCTTTTGGCAACCTGCCCATCATCACCTGGGTGGCGCTCTCACCCGTGATCCTGATTGAGCATGGGGGTATGTCTCCCGGAACCTATGCCTGGACACAGGTGCCCGTGTTTAGTGGGATCATTATCGCCAGTGCGATCGTAGCGAATTTTATCAAAGACCCGACTTCACCGCGTTTTATCTGGGGTACTGTCCCGATACAGCTTGCTGGCTTGCTGACTTTGCTGGTCGGCAACCTGCTATGGCCACACGTCTGGCTATGGTCAGTACTGGGAACGAGCTTTTATGCCCTGGGTATTGGACTGCTCTATCCGGTGCTGTTTCGCTTCACACTCTTTTCTCATAACCTGCCAAAAGGCACCGTTTCTGCCACGCTGAATATTCTGGCGCTCGGCATAATTGCCCTTAGCATTGAAATAACCCGCTGGGTTTACTTCCATGCCGGCGGAAGGATTGCTTTCCATGGCGCGGCGCTGCTGGCCGGTATAGCCGTCATCATATCAGTCGCCCGCCTGCTTAAACTGCGTGAGCAGCATCAGAGCCAGTCAGAATCACCGGTAGGCTGTCAGGAACAATAATACAAAAGTGAGTAAGGAGGGTTTATGTTTTCTTATGTGATGCTGGGTACTAACGATCTACCACGTGCCATCCGATTCTACGATCCGTTGATGGAATTGCTTGGGCATCCTAAGGCAGGCCGGAATGAAGAAGGCGCATCCTGGGGGACGTTCAGCAATAACCATACCATCGGATTGTGCGTCGGCAGACCCTTTAACCAACAACAAGCGGGCGTTGGTAATGGCACGATGGTCGCACTGAATACCCGCTCGTTTGAACACATCCAGCAGTTGTACGAACTTGCTATCAGTCTGGGCGCCAGGGATGAAGGTACACCGGGGCACAGGCCACAATACGGACAGGGATTCCATAGTGCCTATGTACGCGATCCGGACGGGAATAAGCTGGCGTTTGTGTTCTATGCCGATGAGGGTTGAACATCAAACTGACAGTTTTCGTGTTGTGTATGAAAGCGGCGACGCACCGGACATAGTCAGAGAGTAGCCGTCTGGCGGTGACTTTTGTGGTCGCTGAAACTGGGGCAGGAGAATCATTAAACAGGAAGTCTTATGCAAATAATATCGTCAAGATGCATCATTCGACCATTTCAGCCACACGAAATTGATAGTTTTATGGTGTATCGCAATGATGCTGAGTGGATGAAATATCAGGGATTTAAGGGGCTAACAAAAGAGGACTATGAATCAGCATTGCTGGGCGTTCTTACACTGACTCAGGGCATTCAATTGGCCATCGTCAACAAGCGGACGCAGGTTTTGATGGGTGATATCTATTTACGTCAGCAATGCGATGTATTTTGGCTCGGCTATACCATTAGCCCCGCTTATGCTCGCCAGGGATATGCATTTGAAGCCATTACCGCCACGATCGGCTGGATAAAAGAGAACGGTTTTTCACTCATCAAAGCCGGTGTGGATCCGGAAAATACCCCTTCAATAAAATTACTTATCAGGGCTGGCTTCCATTTTTCAGGCATCGAAGAGGGGGAGCATATTTATGCTCTGGATTTAACAAAAGGAGAATAACCTCCCGAGTGGAAAAGCCGATGAGGTCATTTCTGGCGTACTTCAACATGCATTTGTCAGTTTCATCTGCCTTTTTCAGTAAATGGGCTGGCGTTCGATTTCCGAAGTACATCACACTTTTTCTACTGAAACATATCCCTGCTAAAACTACGTGTTACTATTCGCTCCGTAAATACCTTTCAACTCTACCCGAGGCTTTGATGCTGGAGAATGTAATCATCCGATAATCAGCTCCCCGACCTTTTCAGGCCGGACTGATTATCAATGCGCCGAAATCGAATGCGGACACCGCTGTGTGTTTGCACGTTTTGCACATGATGATTAAACAGGTTTTCCAGTATGAATTTATCCCGTCAGGAACAACGTACCTTACACGTTCTCGCCAAAGGTGGTCGTATTGAGTACGTTCGTGATACGTCTGGCCGCGTCACCGCCGTTGAATGCTACACCCGCGAAGGGCTGTTGCTCACCGACTGCACCCTCGCCACCTTCAAAAAACTCAAAACCAAAAAACTGATCAAGTCCGTCAACGGTCAGCCCTACCGCATCAACACCACCGGGCTGAATAACGTTCGCGCACAGCTTGATAACCGCTAAGGAGAGCTTGATGGATATCAGCACCCTTATTTCCGCATCCCGACACATCCAGCTGTCGGCGGAGGAAAGCAAAATCCCCTGGGACGAACCGGCCTTCAGCCAGCGCATGCTGGCGAACCATTTGTCGCAGGATCACGACTGGGCCAGCCGCAGGCAGGAGGTCATTGAGCAGCAGGTCGAGTGGATCGCCAGTCAGTTATCCCCTGGCGCACATATCCTCGATCTTGGCTGCGGCCCCGGGTTTTATACCCACCGCTTAGCGGAGCGTGGATTTCACTGCACCGGCGTGGATTTCTCACCGGCATCTGTGAGCTGGGCACGTCAGCAGGCGCAAGATGCTGATTTGAACATCGACTATGTACAGCAGGATGTCCGCGCATACTGGCCGGATAAATCGTTCGATTTCATCATGATGACGTTCGGGGAACTGAATGTGTTCAGCACGGCAGATGCGCGCTCGCTCGTCAGCCGCTGCGCGCTGTGGCTGGAGCTGGGTAGCAGGCTGCTCGCTGAAGTCCATACTTTCGACGAAGTTAAGCGTCAGGGAATGGCGGAAGCGAGCTGGCAACGCTGTCCGGACGGGCTGTTTCTCGGCGTCCCTCATCTGCTGCTGACGGAACATGGCTGGGATGAAGAAGCACAAACCAGCTCAACGCAGTTCTGGGCCATAGAAGCAAACGGTCAAACCACCCGTTTCGGCAGCCAGATGACGGCCTGGCGCGATGATGAGTACGTCAGCCTGCTCGACAATGCCGGATTTACCCTGCTTCCTCCTCCTGAAAGCCACGACTGGCCAGTCAGCGAGACATTTGAAGGAAAGCTGTTTGCTCTGCTAGCCGAAAAAGCAAAAACCTCAGAGGAACGTCCTCTTAATACTCAACGCAATAAAAGGAATTCCACATTGGATATCCCACGTATTTTTACCATCAGTGAAAGCGAACACCGCATCCACAACCCGTTCACCGAAGAGAAGTACGCCACGCTGGGCCGTGTGCTGCGCATGAAACCGGAGACCCGCATTCTTGACCTCGGCAGCGGCTCGGGCGAGATGCTCTGCACCTGGGCCAGGGATCATGGCATTACGGGGACTGGCATCGACATGAGTTCGCTCTTCACCGCGCAGGCAAAGCGACGCGCGGAAGAACTCGGCGTCAGCGAACGCGTACATTTTATTCATAACGATGCGGCCGGTTACGTCGCCAATGAGAAATGTGACGTGGCAGCCTGCGTCGGCGCGACATGGATTGCCGGTGGCTTTGCCGGGACGGTCGAACTGCTGGCGCAGAGCCTTAAACCGGGTGGGATCATGCTCATCGGTGAACCCTATTGGCGTCAGCTCCCCGCAACGGACGAGATAGCCAAGGCCTGTGGCGTCAGCTCGACGACCGATTTTCTGACGCTACCAGGGCTTGTGAGTGCTTTCGATGAACTCGGCTACGACGTGGTGGAAATGGTACTTGCAGACCAGGAAGGCTGGGACCGGTATGAAGCCGCGAAATGGCTGACCATGCGCCGCTGGCTGGAGGCCAATCCTGACGACGACTTCGCCGCCGAAGTCAGGGCCGAGTTAAACATCGCGCCAAAACGCCACGTAACTTACGCGCGGGAATACTTTGGCTGGGGCGTGTTCGCGCTCATCGCCAGGTAACAACAGGTTCCCGGTATTTCTGACCGGAGATACCGGGGGCTTCGCCTTTGCTTTGATCTGATGCATCACCTGCACAATACATATTCTGTATATTTATCAATCAGGACATCACCATAAGGAGCATCATATGTCACAACATGAACAGTTCTGTCAGGCTTGCGGAATGCCGATGTCCGCACCCGATGCACACAGTGCCAGTAATCAATATTGCGCGTACTGCAGCGACAGCAACGGCAATCTTAAACCTTGGGAAGAGGCGGTATCAGGCCTGGCCAGCTTCCTTGATTCCTGGCAAAAAGTCGGCCCGGAAGAAGCACAGAAGCGAGCAAAACGTTACCTGACGGCAATGCCAGCCTGGGCTCATAAAGCAGATGAATGAAAAACAAAGCCTGAGTGATTTAGGCTGGCTATCTTCACTCCCCTAATTCCATAAAGGAGAGCAGATGTTTTCTTACATTATGCCTGGGACGAATGACCTGTCACGCGCCATTACATTTTACGATCCGCTGATGGATATGCTGGCATATCCTCGCGGCGGCACGGACGAGGGAGCACTAGGCCTGCGTCCGCATTTCGGCGAGGGTTTCTACAGCGCTTACGTCAAAGGCCACGATGGCAACAAGCTAGCATTCGTAAATTACACCGCACAATTCTTAGAACGATAATTCGGGGGCCTTCGCGCCCCCATCTAAAACTGAACCCATCCTGCAGATTTCAGAGAAGCATTGAACGAGTTGATAAATGCCGAGATGTCTGACTGTTTTTATGCCAGAACTCCATAGTATGACAACCGCAGCACTATCCCCCTCTCATCCCCTTTACGGGCTTCCCCCGTAGCCTGAATGCGCTTAGTGAACTGATGAAGGTCGTCGAAGCACGTAAACAACGTGGCATCGAAGACATTGAGGGTAAAGAACCGGTTGCCCCGGTCTCTGTCGGGGATGAGCTTCGCCGCATCGGTACCGCAAACCAGACAAAAATCTCAGGCGCTCCCGTCCAGGGCCCGCTGTTTGATTTTGCTCCGGTGATTAACCAGTTCCTGCAAACGCACCTTTTCGGCGACATTTTCGCCCGTGATAACCTCGACTGGCAAAGCCGCGAGCTGGCAACGGTTGGCGCATTAGCGGCCACGCCGGGTGTCGAATCACAACTGCTGTCGCATACGCGAGCAAGCATGCGGGTCGGCCTGACGGCGTCGCAGCTGCGCCAGCTGGCACAGGTTCTGCGTGAACATGGCGAAAATGATGCAGCAACGCGAGCTGAAAAGGCGCTGCAGCAGGCGCTCGCAAACAATTAGGAGTGGATTATGGAGCATGATCCCAGCCGCAGAATGTTAATCACCGCACTTGCCGGGCTTACGCTGGCGAACGTTTCTTTTGCATCAGCTGCGACCGGAACCGCAAACGTGCAGGGTAAAAGCCGTGTTCTGGTGGCGTACTTTTCCCGCAGCGGAAATACACGAGTCATTGCTGGCGTCATTCACCGCAGCCTGAATACCGATCTGTTTGAAATCGAACCGGCTACGCCTTATCCAGAAGACTATTTTCAGACAGTTGAACAGGCGAAAAATGAGCGTGAGCGGGGCGTAAAACCGGCATTAAAAAATAGCGTTGCAGATATCTCACGCTACGAGACCGTGTATTTAGGCTTTCCGATCTGGGGGAACAGCGTGCCGCCTGTAGTGCAAGCATTTCTCAGCAGCCACAACCTTGCGGGCAAATTACTCATCCCCTTTATTACTCACGGTGGCTACGGTAAAGGAGACAGCGACGACATCCTTGCCAGTCTCGCCCCAACTGTGCGTCGGGAAAAACCGCTGGTCATTGAATGCGACCAGGAGCGAAGAACCACTGAAACGGTAACAAGTTGGTTAGAGACAATACGCAGTTAATCGTCCGCATTCATGAGTCTGCCAAATAAGGGCAATCAGGGGTGCTAAATAATTAACGCTGACTACTCAGATATGATTGAACGGCAAACATAACAGAGGATGTAATCTTGAAGACAATCTTAAAAACGCTGGCCATCTGCGTGATGGCGGGTGGCCTGATGGCTCAGTCGGTATACGCCGAGCCGCTGGTCATTCAGGAACAGGGAAGCTTTTCTGCTGGTGGCACTATCATCACCGCACCAGGAACATTTGATGCAAAAAAGCCGCTGGATTCAGCTGGCCAAACCTATCATGGCGATCATGCCTCAGTGTTCTACCAAATCCCGGAGAATCCGCATAAATACCCTATCGTCATGCTGCACGGCGCAGGTCAGTTCTCCCGTACCTGGGAAAGTACCCCGGATGGTCGCGAAGGGTTCCAGAACATTTTCCTGCGTCGCGGGTTCTCAACTTATCTTGTCGATCAGCCGCGTCGGGGCAGCGCCGGACGCACTACTGTAGAAGGTACTGTTACGCCTAAGCCGGATGAACAGATGTGGTTCAATCAGTTCCGCGTTGGCGTGTGGCCAGAGTATTTTAAGGGCGTTCAGTTCTCTCACGACAAAGAAGCACTGAATCAGTATTTCCGTCAGATGACCCCAAATACCGGGCCGTTTGATATCAATGTTATCTCTGATGCGATGTCCGCCGTCGTGGATAAATCCGGCCCGGCAATCCTCTTCACCCACTCTCAGGGTGGCGGACCAGGCTGGTATACGGCGATGAAAAATGACAAGGTCAAAGCCATCGTCGCCTTCGAGCCTGGCAGCAGCTTTGTCTTCCCGGAAAAAGAACTCCCAGCCCCTATGCCAAGCGCGTTCGACACGCTGAAGGGTGAACCAGTGCCGATGGAGCAGTTTATGGCTCTGACCAAAATCCCGATTCTGATTATTTACGGCGATAACATACCGGATAAACCTGTCGCCATGCCCGCGCAGGACAGCTGGCGCGTACGCCTTGCAATGGCTCGCGAATGGCGTGATGTGGTGAACAAGCATGGCGGGGATGTCACGGTGACGCATCTGCCTGAAGTGGGAATCAAAGGGAATACCCACTTCCCGTTCTCTGATCTCAATAATGTGCAGATTGCTGACCTGGTGAGTCAGTTTTTGAAAGAGAAAAATCTGCAGTAGCCGTTTTAGAAAATCACCTAAATCATTTAAAAGAGCGCCCAACACATAGTGGGCGCTCATCGCCTTGTGTAACTTATTCAAGTACCGGCAAAATATAACCTTTACGCGCACTTTGCCATGCAAGAACAGCGAGGCCCAACGCAATGAAGGACAGAATTGCGCCCGCCCAGTTCGGAGAAGCCAGTCCAAAACCCGCAGCAATGGTTACCCCACCGGCCCATGCCCCCAGCGCATTTCCCAGATTAAACATGCCGATATTGACCGAGGCCGCCATTGTCGGGGCTCCCGCATGGCTGGCGCGCTCCATAACCAGTTTCTGAATCGGTGAGACCGTCGCGAAGCCGAAGGCCGCCATCAGGAAGACTGAGATGCCGGCAACCCACTGGCTTTCAACACCCGCCCAGAAGACCAGCAGCACCAACCCCTGAGCCGCGAGGGTAACGAACAGCGTGCCAAACAGAGAGCGGTCAGCGAAGCGTCCACCAATCCAGTTACCGACAGCAAGTCCCAGACCAAACAGCACCATTAACCCTGCCACGCCGCCTGAGGAGAAACCGGCCTCCTGCACCATCATTGGCGCAATATAGGTAATCGAGGTGAAAAAGGCGGCCGGACCGAAAATCGTGATCCCCATGACCAGCAGCACCTGCGGGTCAACAAAGGCTCTCAGTTCGTTGCGTAAAGCAATCGCTTTGCCTTTCGCAATATGCGGAACCAGCACGGCTATGCTTGCCATCGTCAGCACCCCGATACCAGCAATGATCCAGAATACCAGCCGCCAGCTAAAGGTTTGCGCAAGCCACGTACCCGCCGGAACGCCAAGCAGATTGGCTAACGTCAGCCCCGAAAACATAAAGGCAATGGCGCTTGCCTGGCGTCCGGGCGCCACCAGCGATGCGGCAATAATCGAGCCGATACCAAAAAAGGCACCGTGATTAAAAGAGGTAATAATACGACCGACAATTGCTATCGCCATCGTCGGCGCGATGGCCGTAATGATATTACCGACCGTAAAAATACCCGCCAGCGTAATCAGCATGGCCTTGCGGGGGATCCTCGCGCCAATAATCGTTAACAGCGGTGCACCAATAAATACGCCCAGCGCGTATGACGTCGCCATCATTCCCGCCTTCGGGATACTGACGCTAAATTCTGCTGCGATTTGTGGCAGGATCCCGGCGATGACAAATTCCGTCAGGCCGATACCAAATGCGCCCACGGCGAGGGCGAAAAGTGCGATAGGCATTGCAACTCCATTATTCGTTTTATGGCTTAATAATATTAGGTAGAATTAAGTATATTCATATTTTCATTCAGATTGAGAAGCCCTATGAGCGCATTTGATAAAGAAAAAGATGGTATTCGTCAGACAAGACATAAACCGGCGGAATTGGATGCCATTGACCGAAAAATATTAAGTGCCCTGGCAGAGGATGCAGGACGCAGCTACACGGAATTGAGTGAGATTGTGAACTTATCAGCCCCGGCGGTTCACGATCGCGTAAAACGACTGAAGCGCGATGGGGTGATCAAGGGTACCGTGGCGGTCCTGGATGGCTGCAAGCTGGGACGGACGCTGTTAACGTTTCTGGTTATCGACACCAGTAGCTATCAGGCGACGCGCGCCCTTTTGCAGTTCACCAGCCGCAAGGAGGTGGAAGAATTGCATACCGTTGCCGGCGACGGCTGCGTCTTTATCAAAGTACGCGCCGCCGATACCGAATCGCTGGAAAATTTCCTGATGGAGATTCAGAGCCTTGAGGGCGTACGTTCCGTACGCAGCTATATTGCGCTTTCCACTTTTCTGGAGCGCGGGCCCTCGCCGGATTAACGCGCACCGGCCTTCTGGCGTGCTGTAAAAAAGGTCAGTACGCCCGCGCAAAGGAGCAGCACGCTACTCATGGCAAACGTGCTCTGCCAACCGAGGTGGTCAAACACGATGCCTCCTGCCGTTGATCCAAGGGCGATGGAGAGCTGAATCACCGCGACCATGAGCCCGCCTCCGGCTTCTGCGTTATCAGGCAACGTACGCGCAATCCATGTCCACCATCCGGTTGGCGCAGCGGTGGCCAGCATGCCCCAGAGCCCTAACAGCAACGAAACCGTCCAGACCAGATGCCCGGTCAGCATCAGGCCGATGGCAATGACGGCCATCAACCCAGGTATGGCCATCAGCGTAGGGTAGAATTTTCTGTTGAGGAATGTCGAAACAACCAGCGTGCCGATAAAACCGGCTACGCCGATAATCAGCAAAATCAACGACAAGCCTGAGGAATCAACCCGCGTCACGGTCTCCAGGAACGGGCGCACATAGGTAAATAGCGTAAACTGGCCCATGAAAAACAGGCCGCAGGCCAGCATGCCAACCGCAACCACGCGGCGGCTAAGTATGCGGAATACATCGCCAGGTGACGTGCGGCTTTTATTCGCATCCATACTGGGCAGGCTGATGCACTGCCAGATAAAGGCGACCACCGCGATGGGCACCAGGCACAAGTAAGCGCCTCGCCATCCGACCGTGGCACCCAGATAGCTTCCCAGCGGCGCGGCCACGACCGTCGCCAGCGCATTACCGGCATTAAAAATCGCCAGCGCACGCGTGACCTGTTGCTGCGGCACCAGACGAATCGCCGTTGCCGCAGACATCGACCAGAATCCGCCAATCGCCATACCGATCATCGCGCGACCGATCATATACATCAGATAACTGGAAGCCAGCGCAATAATAAGCCCCGATACGGCCATCAGAACCGTCATTCCCAGCAGCAGGAATTTACGATTCATCTTTCCTGCTAGCGTTGAAAGCGTCAGGCTGGTCAGAACCGCCAGTGCGCCGGAGATAGCAATCCCCTGCCCAGCCAACCCCTCCGTCACGCCTAAATCGCGGGCAATCGGCGTGAGCAGGCTGACGGGCATAAATTCAGAAGCAATCAGCACAAACACGCACAGGGTCATGGCAAAAATACCGCCCCAGTATGCGCGCTGATGATGAGGTGATGGTGTTTGGTTTAGCGTCGACATAGTGAAATTTCACGAAGGCCAGGATAAAAGCCACCAGCCAGAGGCCGGTGGCTTTGCATCAATTCAGGAGAGGGTTTATTTCAGTTTGGTCTGGAAAAATTGTTCGAATTTCGCGAAAGGTATTTTTCCGGCCACGTTATCGTACAGATCCACGTGATTTGCCCCAGGCACCACCACCAGCTCTTTGTCTTTACTACCGACCGCCTTGTAAGCATCTTCAGCAAAATAGCGTGAATGCGCTTTTTCACCAGTCACAATCAGCGTCGGGATGGTGATTTCACTGGCGTAGCTCAGCAGCGGCATATTCATAAATGATAGCGGCATCGTTGCCGTCCACGCCCCGGTCGAGTTAACGGAACGTTCGTGGAAGCCGCGCGGCATGCGATAGTAGTCAAAGAACTCTTTCAGTACCGGATGTGGATTTGCCGGCAGCGTTTCTGGCAGAACGCGCTCGCCCGCGCTGACCTTGCCGTTGCTGTCGACGCTAATATCATGAGCACCGTGTGCGAACGTGCCGCTCTGCGCATCCTTCCAGCGCTGTTCATTCAGATATTGCAGAACAGCACGACGGTCGGCGGTGGAATAACGGTCTTTGCCATCCCCCACACCATGGCCCATCGCCCGGCTCATGTCGTACATCACGCTGGTAGCCACCGCTTTAACGCGGGTATCCATCGCGGCATCGTTCAGCGCCATGCCGCCCCAGCCACAAATACCGAGCAGCCCGATACGGTTGCGATCCACCTCTTTTTGCAGTCCTAAGAAATCCACCGCCGCGCTGAAATCTTCAGTGTTGATATCCGGTGAGGCGACGTTTCGCGGATAGCCGCCGCTTTCCCCGGTGTAAGAAGGATCGAACGCCAGGGTAACAAACCCTTGTTCCGCCAGCGTCTGCGCATACAGGCCGCTGGATTGCTCTTTCACCGCGCCAAATGGCCCACTGACCGCAATCGCCGCCAGCTTGCGATCGCCACGGTCTTTAGGCAGGTAAAGATCGCCCACTAAGGTGATGCCATATCGGTTCGGGAACGAGACTTTACGATGTTCGACTTTCTGGCTCTCGGCGAACGTTTTATCCCATTTATCTGTCATGGACACAGAGGCATTAGGATTGGTTGAATCAGCATAACTCATTGTCGTGACTCCACTTAATGATGCGAATAACAGCATGGCCGGCATCGCGGTTTTTAGCGTTCGGGTGAAGGCTTTCATAAAAATCCCCATAAAAAACAACAGAGAGATACAGGTTTCCGACGGACAACGCTGCGGTGCTTTGCTTTGATGGGGTCATTATAGTGAGCAGAATTAGTGCTGATTAGGGGGCGATTACTGCTAAGATTGATATCATATTGTTATAAATTAATACTGAATTTGCTGTCATTCCGGGGGATTTTTCAATGGCGAAAAGGGAGAACTACAACGAGCTGTACCTGTTTATGCAGGTGGTGCGGGAAGGCAGCTTTACCGCAGCGGCTCAGCGGCTGGGGCTTGCTCAGTCAGGAGTCAGCCGTTCTGTTCGCGAGCTTGAAGAAAGGCTGGGCGTCCAGCTGCTGGTGCGCACCACGCGTAAACTATCGCTGACGCAAGCAGGCGAGCAGCTCTACCAGAAGACGGCATCTGGATTTGATACGTTAGATCTTGGGCTTGCCACGCTGGCGCACTATCGAGAGACGCCCTCCGGTACGGTACGTATCAATGCCAGCCAGCACGCGATTGATAAATGCCTGCTGCCAAAGCTGGCGGTATTTAAACAGCGCTATCCTGATATCAGACTGGAACTGATGAATGAGAGCCGGTTCGTCGATATCATCGAAGAGCGATTCGATGCTGGTGTCCGTCTGGGGCCTGAAGTCGGCCAGGGCATGGTCGCGGTGCGCATCACGCCCGATATGGAGATGGCGATTGTGGGGACTCCGGAACATTTTCGTCGCTATGGTTTTCCGCAAACCCCGACTGATTTAAAGGCACATCCCTGTATCGCCTATCAGTTTGCCGACGGCAGCGTATACCAGTGGGAACTCAATCAGGATGATAAAAAAATTACCCACCGGCCTGAAGGGCAATGGGCCCTATCCGACAGCTATATGGAAGCAGAAGCCGCCCGGCTGGGCCTCGGGTTAGCCTATGTCCCTGTTGAACTGGTCGACGATGATTTAGAACACGGTAAGCTTATCAGGGTATTACAGCGTTACAGCCTGCGAATGGAAGGATTGTTTCTCTATTACCCTCATCGCAACGTCTCCCCCGCCCTGCGGATGGTCATTGATACATTGAAAATCTGAACGTTAACAACGACCGACTCTTCACTGTACAAAATTGTGTCAGGTAGTCCCTCTGCTTTCATTTCCAAGGTCTGCTTTGAGCGAGCAGCGGACGTATTTCACTTGCTAAAAGAGTTAGAAACCTACAGTCGTACAAACATAATTTATTTGTATCCATAAGTGGCGAAATGTAACTCCTTGGTTATATTTAAAAAATGAAAATGGTAAGCGGCCATTTTAATTATTTGAATTAATGAATGATTTCCAGAAGTAATTATTCGAAAAGACTGAGTCGTTAGAAGGTTTACACATGAGGGGTACAAATGAGACTTAAGTTGATCGTCAAAAGTCTTGCACTGGCAGGGTTACTTTCCTCCACTGCACTGACACCTTTGTTCGCGCAGGAAGCACCAAAAGGTGCCACCGCATCAACAAAGCAAGCCAACGATGCACTTTATAACCAGCTTCCTTTTTCTGATAACACCGATTTCACGAATGCTCACAAAGGCTTTATCGCCGCTTTACCTCAGGACGTGATTAAAGGCGAGCAGGGAAATGTTATCTGGAACCCGCAACAGTATGCATTTATCAAAGAAGGGGAAAAATCCCCTGACACTGTAAACCCGAGCCTCTGGCGACAGTCTCAGTTGATCAACATCAGCGGTCTGTTTGAAGTGACTGAGGGCGTTTACCAGATCCGTAACCTCGACTTATCCAACATGACCATCATTGAGGGTAAAGAAGGTATTACCGTCGTTGACCCGCTGGTTTCAGCGGAAACAGCAAAAGTCGGCATGGATTTGTACTTCAAAAATCGCGGCAATAAACCTGTTGTCGCCATCATTTACACTCACAGCCATGTTGACCACTACGGCGGCGTGCGTGGTGTGGTTGATGAAGCGGATGTGAAATCCGGGAAGGTAAAAGTTTATGCGCCAGCAGGCTTCATGGAAGCAGCGGTCGCGGAAAACATTATGGCGGGCAATGTCATGAGCCGCCGTGCCAGCTATATGTATGGCAACCTCCTGAAACCTGAAGCCACCGGCCAGGTCGGCGCGGGTCTGGGCACCACCACCTCAGCGGGTACCGTGACGCTGATTGCCCCCACCAACATCATTGAAAAAGATGGTCAGAAGGAAGTCATTGATGGTCTGACTTATGACTTCATGCTGGCACCGGGTTCAGAAGCCCCGTCTGAAATGCTGTGGTATATCGAAGAGAAGAAACTCATCGAAGCCGCAGAGGATGTGACTCACACTCTGCACAATACTTATTCCCTGCGCGGCGCGAAAATTCGTGAACCGCTGCCCTGGTCGAAATACATCAACGAAGCCATTGTGCGTTGGGGTGACAAAGCCGAAATCATTATGGCTCAGCACCACTGGCCGACCTGGGGTAACGAAAACGTGGTTGGCCTGCTGAAAAGCCAGCGTGACCTGTATCGTTATATCAACGACCAGACCCTGCGCATGGCCAACGAAGGCCTGACACGCGATGAAATTGCAGCCAACTTCAAACTACCGGACAGCCTGGCAAAAACCTGGGCTAACCGCGGCTATTACGGCTCCATCAGCCACGATGTGAAAGCGACCTATGTGCTGTATCTCGGCTGGTACGATGGCAACCCGGCAACGCTTGATGAATTACCACCGGAAGAAGCGGCTAAGAAATTTGTTGAATACATGGGCGGTGCCGATGCGATTCTTCAGAAAGCGAAAACCGACTTTGACCAGGGTAACTACCGTTGGGTTGCTCAGGTGGTAAGTAAGGTGGTGTTTGCCGATCCAAATAACCAGAATGCGCGTAACCTGGAAGCGGACGCACTGGAGCAACTGGGTTATCAGGCTGAGTCCGGCCCATGGCGTAACTTCTACCTGACCGGTGCTCAGGAGCTGCGCAATGGTGTGGTTAAAGGCCCGACGCCGAATACTGCAAGCCCGGATACCGTTCGTGCGATGACGCCTGAAATGTTCTTCGATTTCCTGGCGGTACATATCAACGGTGAAAAAGCCGGTAATGCCAAAGCGGTATTTAATATCGATCTCGGCAGCGACGGCGGCAAGTACAAGCTGGAGCTGGAAAACGGCGTACTGAATCATACGGCGAATGCTGAAGCTAAAGACGCCGATGCCACGATTGCTCTGAACCGTGACACGCTAAATAAAATCATCCTGAAAGAAGAAACTCTGAAGCAGGCTGAAGATAATGGCGAGGTTAAGGTCACAGGGAATGGTGCGAAGCTCGATGAGATGTTGGGCTATATGGACAAGTTTGAGTTCTGGTTCAATATCGTCACACCATAAATAAATCCCCTGCGGCGTCACGGCTGCAGGGGACTTACTTCAGGTAATCCTATGCGTCTTTCATACTCGATTTTGCCTTCATTTTTATGCCTTGCCTCATCTTATGCCTATGCTGCCCAAGAGCATGCCCCGGATGCGGCGCAGGCAAACAACCCTCTGGCGAATATGACAGCATTCAATATGCAGAACTATTACATCGGAGATGTCAGCGGTACGGATCAGGATGCCAATCAGTTCTGGTTCCGTTATGCGCAACCTTTTTCACTAGGTGACAGCAAATGGCTGCTGCGTGGTTCATTACCAATTAATACCTATCCGGTTGCGCCGACCGGGGGGCATAAAACAGGCTTAGGTGATCTGAACTTATTTGCATCATGGCTTATTGATACCGGTAATCCGGCAGTGAGTTTTGGTTTCGGTCCACAAATCACGGCGCCGACTGCTACTGAAGATGCTCTGGGAACAGAAAAATGGTCTGCGGGTCTGGTCAACGTACTCTTCGATGCCAGTTCGCCAAAATTCCAGTACGGTTATCTGGCCTCATGGCAGCATAGCTTTGCCGGAGAAGACAACCGAAACGATGTGAATCTCGGTACTTTTCAGCCATTTTTATTCTATCAGTTGGGTGGCGGCACTTATCTGCGAGCAGCACCTATCTGGGTCTATAACTTCCAGAATGACAGCTACAGCGTTCCGCTGGGTTTAGGTATTGGACAGGTTATCAAGCAGGATAAAACCGTCTACAACTTCTTTGTGGAGCCTCAAGGGTCGGTTGCGGACCGTGGTCCAGGACAACCTCACTGGCAGATTTTCTTTGGGTTAAACCTACAGTTCCTGAATTAAACCATTTACGGTTAATTCTTTTTTTTCGTACATAATTGGGTCACTGCCAAATGAATGGCGGCGATTCCCGCTGCTAATAGAAAGTGGTGGTGACCTGAGACGCCATATAACTTAGCAACGTCCGCTCCTGGCACAAAGCCGACCTTCCTTCCCCCTCTAAATTAATGAACACATCTAATAAACCCTAGCTAATTACCCCATCTAATCGAATAAATCACTTTGCGTTATGCTTTTCCTACACAACTGCTGAAGGATAACGTCATGCAAACTGTAAAACTGAACAACGGGATTGAAATGCCCCTGCTGGGCTTTGGTGTGTTTCAGATGTCTGATGCCGCTGAATGCGAAAGAGCCGTTATTGATGCCATCGATACGGGATACCGCCTGATCGATACCGCCGCGTCTTACCAGAATGAAACCCAGGTCGGGAACGCGCTGAAACAGACCGGCATCGCCCGTGATGAACTGTTTGTCACCACCAAACTGTGGCTGCAGGATACTAATTATGAAGGCGCGAAAGCCCAGTTCGAACGCTCTCTGAACCGACTGCAGCTTGATTACGTTGACCTGTATCTGATTCACCAGCCTTACGGCGATGTCCATGGGGCATGGCGTGCGATGGAAGAACTGCAGCAGGCTGGCAAAATCCGCGCCATTGGCGTCAGCAACTTCCATCCTGACCGACTGGCCGACCTTATCGCCTTCAACAAAGTGACTCCTGCGGTGAACCAGATTGAAGTTAACCCCTTCAACCAGCAGCTGCATGCGGTTCCATGGAATCAAAGCCATGGCATTCAGCCGGAAGCCTGGGCACCGTTTGCAGAGGGTAAAAATGGCCTGTTCCAGCATCCCGTGTTAACGGCAATTGGCCAGAAGTACGGCAAAAGCGTGGGTCAGGTTGTGCTGCGTTGGATCTTCCAGCGAGGCATCGTTTCGCTGGCGAAATCGGTGCGCAAAGAACGCATGGAAGAGAACATCAACATTCTCGATTTTGAACTCAGCTCTGAAGATATGCTGCAGATTGCTGCCCTCGACACTGCAACCAGCGCCTTCTTCTCTCACCGCGACCCGGCGATGGTGGAATGGCTGACGGGCCGCAAACTTGATGTTTAAGTCGCGATAAAAGAGGTATTCATTCAATGCAAAAACGTTATCTGGGTAAATCAGGACTCGAAGTCTCCGCACTTGGGCTCGGCTGCATGGGCTTAAGCCACGGCTACGGCCCGGCGACCGATACTCATCAAGCTATCGAACTCATTCGCGCAGCGGTTGAACGTGGCGTCACCTTCTTCGATACCGCTGAAGTGTATGGCCCTTTCCTTAATGAAGAGGTGGTCGGCGAAGCCTTAAAACCGTTTCGTGACCGTGTGGTCATCGCCACCAAGTTTGGTTTTACTTTTGGCGACGACAACAAGCAGCAGATTTTAAACAGCCGTCCGGAGCATATCCGTGAAGCGGTGGAAGGATCATTACGCCGTCTTAAGACTGATGTCATTGACCTTCTATATCAACACCGTGTCGATCCGGATGTCCCGATTGAAGATGTTGCGGGAACGGTGAAAGACCTGATCGCTGAAGGCAAAGTTAAACATTTCGGTCTGTCCGAAGCGGGTGCGCAAACCATTCGTCGTGCGCATGCCGTACAACCTGTTACGGCGCTGCAGAGCGAATACTCCATGTGGTGGCGCGAGCCTGAGCAGGAGATCCTGCCGTTACTGGAGGAACTGGGCATTGGTTTCGTTCCCTTCAGCCCATTAGGCAAAGGCTTCCTGACGGGCTCGATTAAGCCAGGAACCACTTTTGGCAAAGATGATTACCGCAGCACCGTGCCGCGTTTCGCCGAGCAGGCGATTGAAGCCAATGAAAAGCTGGTCTCATTGCTGGGTGAACTGGCGGCAGAGAAAGGCGTGACGTCTGCACAAATCGCGCTGGCATGGCTGCTGGCACAAAAGCCGTGGATTGTTCCTATCCCTGGTACCACGAAACTGCACCGGCTGGAAGAAAACCTGGGGGCCGCCGACATCATCCTTTCTCAGGATGACTCGCGAAAGATAACCCAGGCGCTTGAAACGATTAAAATCGTCGGCGAGCGTTATTCTCCTGAGCATCGGGCTCGCGTAGGTCGTTAATACCCGGACGGGTCCGTACTCTATTGCGGACCCTTATTTCGTTTGATTAATCAGGCAGATAACTCAGATAGTTTTGAATCAGATACATATCTGCTAACGCCATAGTGATAGATGCCGCCGGAGAAGTCGTGAATAGACATGCCGGAAACAGATTATCCTGCCTACCCCCGCACCATTTCATGAACCTGTTTGTATTAGCTTTAAATTTGTGATCCATATTGCAAAAACGGCTCAAAAGCCAGAAACAAAAAAACAAACTAAATCAAACAAGTAATTGAGAATTAATCATTCATAAATATGACAAAAGTCACAAAATCACAATCAGGTTACTATTTTTAAGAAAAGGTCATTTTTTTACTATGTCATCACCGTTGCGAACAGGGAAAGATAGCGAGATCGGCAACACATTGACGCGCGAAGGCATTCAGGAGTCGAGATGGCGGTGGTTATAACCTATGTATGTGAGCTTCACGAAGGTGTTCATGCCCGGCCTGCCGGATACATCGCGCGGCTATGTAATCTGTTCCGGGCAGATATCGACTGGGAAAACACCCGTACGGGACTACTGGCAAATGCGAAAAGCGCCCTCTCGCTGATTGCCAGTGACACGCTGGTAAACGATACATGCCGCATCACCCTTTGCGGAGAGGATGAAACGCAGGCCGCAGTCCAGTTGCGCACGCTGCTTTCCGATCTCCCGACTTTTAGCCTTGAACCGGAACCAATAACCACGCAGGGGTATCTGCCCCGCTGCCTGCGCGAGTTGAACCCACAGGTGATTCAGGGAACTCGCATAAATAAAGGCGCAGCCATCGCCAGACCACAGATAATGCAGAGCCTGACTTTCACCGATATTATCGCCCGCAATCCAGGGTATATCGGCAATATTGAAAGTGAAAAAGCCCGCTTTCTTACCGGATTAGATGCGTTACGCGTAGAGCAAGAGGCCGCACTCGGAAAAAACCAGGGTATTGAACACGATCTTATTGCGGCACATCTATCTCTGATAACCGACATCGCATTTCAGGATAGTGCGATCGGTTATCTGAATAACAACATGAATGCCTGGTCGGCCATCGCGCAGGCGTCCCTTGACTTTTGCCATCAGCTTGAGCGCTCGCCTAGCCAGTATCTGCAGGAGCGCGCCCTGGATATTCTTGATATTGCGACGCAGCTCATCAGTGCGATCTATGGCGAACAGGCTCTGGCTTACCACCCACCTTTGCTAAATGAACCGACAATTGTTTTCGCCAGTCATCTGACCCCCAACCAGTTTCTGGCGCTAAACCGCAAACACCTTGCAGGTCTGGTGCTCTCCTCTACGGGGAAAACCTCCCATACAGCCATACTGGCTCGTTCGTCAGGTATCCCAACCCTGGCGGATATCGATTTTTCATCGCTGGATTTCGATGTCGATCAGCTGATAATCATTGATGGTGAGCCGGGGATCCTGATTACCCATCCGGATGAGAAAGTTCTGCGCTACTACCGTCATGAAATTGCCGTCCAGCAGGATATGCAGCAGCGGCTGCGGGAAAATGCTTTAGCGCCCGCAAGAACCCGCGATGGGCATCGCGTAGAGGTAGCCGCTAATATTGCAAGCCTGGCCGAAGCGCAGGCGGCCTTTGAAAACGGCGCGGAAAGCATCGGCCTGTTTCGCACCGAGATAACATATATGGGCCGCGATTACCCGCCCTCCTGCGCTGAACTGACAAACCTGTATAAACAGGTTGTTACTCTGGCAGGGGGGAAGCCCGTTATCTTTCGCACCTTCGATATCGGCGGTGATAAACCGGTTGGATACCTAAGCGTCGACAATGAAGAAAACCCGTTTCTTGGTTTCCGGGCAGTGCGTACTTATCCGCAATATCGCGACCTTTTTTCCACCCAACTGAAGGCTATTCTGAGCGCCTCAACATCAGGTAAAGCCAAAATTATGCTGCCGATGATTTCTCGGGTGGAAGAACTTATCTGGTGTCGTGAGGTACTGGAATCGGTTAAACAGGAGATGCGCCACGAGGGTCTGGCATTTGATGAACAGACAGCGCTCGGAATCATGCTGGAAGTACCTTCGGTACTCTTTTCTATGGCAGAGATGGCAGAACATGCGGATTTCTTCAGCGTGGGCAGTAATGACCTGACGCAATACTTTTTCGCCGCAGACCGAGGTAATGCACAGGTAAAAACGCTTTATGACAGTTGCACGCCACCGTTTTTACGCGCCCTGCAATTCGCAGTGAAAGAGGCTCATCGCGCCGGTAAGCCTGTCGGGTTGTGCGGTGAACTCGCTGCTGACGAAACCATTCTCCCACTGCTTATCGGCATTGGCTTTGATGAATTGAGTATGAACTGCACCGCGATTCCGGGGATTAAGCACGCCCTGGGCCAACTCAGTGCCGGAGATTGCCGGTCGCTGACGCAGAATCTTTTGCAAAATCACAACGCACAACAGTTCAAAGCCGCATTACAAAACTCGAGCGTTAGTGCGGCGCAAAAGCCGCTACTGTCGCCGGAGATGGTTTTATGGGGAATTGACGCCGCTGATAAAAACGAGGCTATCAAAATGATGGTTGATAACCTGTGGCTTCAGCAGCGCACCAATACACGTGACAGGCTCTGCAGTGATATCTGGGCTCGCGAAGTGCCTTTTCCTACCGTCGTTGGCTCGGGCTTTGCTATCCCCCATGCCCAAACGGACGCTGTCAGGGATTCCTCCGTCAGTATTGCCACGCTCAGGCAACCTATCGCCTGGGGCGGCGTCATGGTGGATACCCTGTTCATGCTGACGATTAGCAAATCCGCGCAGGATAACGAGCATATGAAGTACTTCTCCAGCCTGGCGCGCATGCTCATGAATGATGAATTTGTCAGCCAGATTAAAGCGGCAAAAAGCCCGGAAGCGCTTTACACGCTGATATCCAGAACTCTGGTCTTCTGAGCAGCAAACGTTACGAGGCTGACATGTTAAAACTATTAAAAAATACTAAACGACATTTTATGACCGGCGTCTCCTACATGATCCCGTTTGTCGTCGCTGGTGGTGTTCTGTTGGCGCTCGCGGTGATGTTTAACGGGGAAGCCGCCGTACCGGACCATGGTTTCCTGAAGGCCATGTCGCAAATTGGTATGGCTGGCTTAACCCTGTTTATCCCCATCCTGTCAGGATTTATCGCGTATTCGATGGTCGATAAACCGGGCATCGCGCCGGGTGCCATCGGCGGCCTGATGGCTTATCAGATGGGCGCCGGATTTTTAGGCGGCATGCTCTCCGGGATTATTGCCGGGCTGGTCGTCTATGTTCTGTTGAACCTGATCGCCCGGCTTAAAATCCCCCACTTCCTGCGCATGGTATTACCGATATTTATTATTCCGCTGATCGGGACCTTCCTCACCGGCATGGCGGTGTATTACATCATTGGCGACCCGATTGCCGGGCTGATGAAGTGGCTTAGCGTCTGGCTTGGCAATATGCAGGGCGCGTCGTTTATTATCCTCGGTACCATCCTGGGCTGCATGATCGCCGTTGACATGGGCGGACCAATGAATAAAACCGCTTTTTTCTTTGCTGTTGCACTGATCTCAACGAACCCGCAGCTGATGGCGGCAGTCGCTGCCGCCGACTGTACTCCGCCTCTGGGGCTGGCGCTGGCAACCTTTCTGTTTAAAGACATCTTTAATGATGTGGAGCGAGAAGCCGGTAAGCCAGCGATAATTATGGGCTTTATGGGGATAACAGAAGGGGCAATTCCGTTTGCGGCGGCGGATCCGGTACGGGTGATCCCGGCAATTATGCTTGGCAGTGCGGTTGCGGCGATCCTCTCACTATGGTTTGGCGCAACCAACGCCGCCCCGTGGGGCGGACTTATCGTATTACCGGTAGTCAGCAACCATTTTGGCTACATCGTTTCGGTGGTCGCCGGGAGCATCACCACCGCCTTTGCGGTGAAAGTCCTGAAGACAGTTATCAAACCTCGGGCATAATATGGCTACATTTATTCAATCTATTCTCAGTGAATTCAGCGCTCAGGGCTCGATAGACAAAGGCGTCATGGTAGCTAACGGCAATATGCAGGCTCCGGCGATGGCCTACCATTTGCACGTTCCGCGCATTGAGTTGACGGTAAAGGGCACACTTCGCATGCTGCTGCCGAAAGGCGTGGACCGCATCGTGAAATATGAACGTCCGGTCGGCACCATCACCTATATCCCCGCCAATAGCTGGAACTCGCCGCTGTGGGAAAGCCCGGTTATTTGCATGTCGATAGTCTTCTGGAAGCAGGACGTCGGTTTCAGCATCAGCAACTGGGATGGCACGCAGTTTAAAGAGGTAGAGAAGTACAATCTGCAAAACTCCAGCAGTACGGTTCGCGATCGGCTTCTCGACCTGGCTGAATCGCTGGCGTGGTCGCAAGATACCACCAGCGAGACCTTTGCCCACGTGGTCTATGCGCTGCTTAACGACCTGCTATATCAAATTACCGATGGCCTGAATAACCAGCGGGCTCCCTTCTCACTGCTGGACGAAATTAAGAGCCATATCGATAGTCACTACCACACGGACATTAGCCGGGAAAGCGTCGCCGAAACGTTTAATATTTCCCCAGGCTATCTGTCGCGTCTGTTTTCGAAGGAGTCAGACGTGAAATTTAACGAATATCTCAAGTTAGCCCGCATTTCACGTTCAAAAACGCTGCTGACCAATACCAATCTGAAAATAAACGAAGTTTCAGAAAAGTGCGGTTTCACAGATACTAACTATTTCTGCAAGGTGTTTCGCGATATCAACGACTGTACGCCGCTTGAATACCGCCGCAAAAATAAAGGAGCAAGATCATGACCACTCGTGCAACAAGAGATGAGATTCAGCCTTTCTCCAGCGAACGTCATCTGCATATTGTGGCGGTGACCGCGTGCGCGACCGGCGTGGCGCATACGTACATGGCCGCAGAGCAGCTGGAAAAACTGGCGAAGCAGTATCACTTTGCGATCAAAATTGAGACTCAGGGCGTACTGGGGCTTAAGAATCCAATTACCGATAAAGATATTTTCGAGTCTGAGCTCACCATCATCGCATCCGATATTACTATCGATAATCCTTCACGCTTTGAGGGTTGCCGTATTCTGAATGTTTGTATTAATTCGCTGTTACTCAAACCAACTGAGGTTATCGCCGCCATTCGTAAGTCTTTAAATCTGCCGCGAGGCAACGTTATTGACCTGTAGGTGGTTTTCCCTGGCTCTAACAGTCCAGTCTCAAAACCGCACAGACACGCCGAACTTCCTCTCCCATTATTGGGAGAGGGTTTAACCCACAAGATTTTTAGCCAGGAAGCGCATAAAGCTCGGCTATCCGCCCCCCGCCGTGCTGTTCCAGAAACGTCAGCACTCGTCGCACAGAGGTATTCAGCACTCTTGATGCTGGAAAATCAGCCTCCACCAGCAGATGCTGACAGGCGCTAAAGTCCCCCAGAGAAAACGCGCTGTGTGAATCGCTACCCAATGAGAGAAGTCCGCCGCTGTCGCGCACGGCTGCTACAATTTTGCGACAGTTCCCCTCACTGCCCTTACGTGAATGGACGAAAGAGGCGTTATTGACCTCCAACGCCACATGACACTCCTTAGCCGCGGCCACCACCGCCGGGATATCAATCGGATACTCCGGGTTACCGGGGTGGCTGATAATATGCACCTTACCGCTCGCTATTACTGCAATCAGCGCATCGGTATTGGTGGTAATGTCCGCTGGCGCAAACACCTGCTTATGGAATCCAGCAATCACTAAATCCAGCGACGCACGCATTTTGTCGCTACAGTCGGTCTCACCACCAGGTTTGATATTGGCCTCAATACCGCGCAGGATCCCCACACCATCGACAACGCGCGGCAGCACACGCAAATTATTAAAGTGAAACGGATGCGGCGCATCAACCATTTCCGGGCCATGGTCGGTAATGGCGATCAGGCGAATATGTTTACGCACCGCGGCGGCGATATAGTCATGAACCGTGCTATAGGCGTGGGTGCTGGCCAGGGTATGCATATGAAGGTCAACGGGATACATGTTATCTCTCCCTTTAATGAAAAGCGGCCCCTTAGCATGTAAGGGGCCGTTAAAGGTTAAGCCAGAAGCGCTTTTGCCTGCTGCAACACCACCTCAACGGTAATGCCAAACTCCTGATAAAGCTGTTCCGCCGGGGCGGACTCGCCGTAGGTCTGCATACCGATAATCGCGCCATTCAGCCCGACATATTTAAACCAGTAATCCGCGATCCCCGCTTCCACGGCAATACGCGCAGAAACCGCCTGCGGCAACACCGCTTCACGATACGCCGCATCCTGCTTGTCGAAGACATCGGTGGACGGCATGGAGACCACCCGTGCCTTCACACCTTCAGCCGTCAGTTGCTGCCATGCGGCTACCGCCAGCTCCACCTCCGAGCCGGTCGAGATAAGGATCAGCTGCGGTTGCCCCTCGCAATTCTTCAGTACATAGCCGCCGCGCGCGATATCCTGCACCTGCTGCCAGGTCCGTTCCTGCTGGGTCAGGTTTTGCCGGGAAAAAATGAGCGCAGTCGGACCGTCCTGTCGCTCAACACCATATTTCCACGCCACCGCCGATTCAACCTGATCGCAGGGACGCCAGGTGCTGAGGTTCGGCGTCATGCGTAGTGAGGCAATCTGCTCGACCGGCTGATGGGTCGGGCCATCTTCGCCCAGGCCAATGGAGTCATGGGTATAAACCATCACCTGACGCTGCTTCATCAGCGCCGCCATGCGCACCGCGTTGCGTGCGTATTCGACAAACATCAGGAACGTCGAGGTGTACGGCAGGAAGCCACCGTGCAGCGCAATACCGTTGGCGATAGCGGTCATACCGAACTCACGCACGCCGTAGTGAATGTAGTTCCCGGCGCTGTCTTCGTTAATCGCTTTAGAGCCGGACCACAAGGTCAGGTTCGATGGAGCCAGATCCGCAGATCCGCCGAGGAATTCCGGCAACAGCGGACCAAAGGCTTCAATCGCATTCTGCGACGCTTTACGGCTGGCGATTTTCGCCGGTTTGGCCTGCAATTTTTCAATAAACGCCTGCGCCTTGCTGGCAAAATCTGCAGGCAGTTGCCCATTCACCCGACGGGTAAATTCATCTGCCAGCTCGGGGAACGCTTTCGCGTATGTGGCAAACTGCTGGTTCCACGCAGCCTCCTTAGCCTGCCCTGATTTGCGGGCGTCCCACTGCGAAGCTATCTCAGTGGGGATAACAAACGGTGGATACGGCCAGTCCAGCGCTTCACGCGTTGCCGCCACTTCAGCCTCGCCCAGCGGCGCGCCGTGGACATCATGAGTACCCGCTTTATGCGGAGAGCCAAAACCAATCACCGTTTTGCAGATAATTAACGTCGGCATGGTGGTAATCGACTTTGCAACATCAATCGCGGCACGGATGGATTCAGGATCATGCCCATCGACTCCGCGTACCACATGCCAGCCGTAAGCCTCAAAGCGTTTGGCGGTGTCGTCGGTGAACCATCCCTCGACGTGACCATCGATAGAGATGCCGTTATCGTCGTAGAACGCCACCAGCTTACCGAGCTTCAGCGTCCCGGCCAGGGAGCAAACTTCATGAGAAATGCCCTCCATCATGCAACCGTCGCCCATAAAGGTATATGTGAAGTGATCGACAATGTCGTGGCCCGGGCGGTTAAATTGCGCCGCGAGAGTTTTCTCGGCGATAGCCATGCCGACCGCATTGGCTATCCCCTGCCCCAGCGGCCCGGTGGTGGTTTCGATGCCCGCGGTGTAACCCACTTCCGGGTGCCCCGGCGTTTTCGAATGCAGCTGACGGAAGTTTTTCAGCTCATCAATCGGCAAATCGTAGCCGGTAAGGTGCAGCAGGCTGTAGAGCAGCATTGAGCCGTGACCGTTGGAGAGTACAAAACGGTCGCGGTTGGCCCACGCGGGGTTATTCGGGTTATGGTTGAGAAAATCCCGCCACAGGACTTCGGCAATATCCGCCATTCCCATCGGTGCGCCCGGATGACCGGAATTTGCCCGCTGAACGGCATCGACACTCAGCATACGGATGGCATTGGCCAGGGTTTTTCGTGATGACATTTAAAACTCCCTCTGAATCTTAAGTAAAAAATCTGCCTCGCCCTTGCGCGTTACGCGCAGGTCGAGGTAGTTATCAATGGTTTTCCAGGTATCGATATCGTGAACTACAGACTGGCGGGTCAGGACTTCAACCACCACGCACCCTGCCTGGGTGGCAGAAAGCAGACCGGCAGTGGAGTCTTCAAAAGCGAGGCAATTAGCGGGAGAAAGACCGAGTCGGGCTGCACCCGTCAGGAACGGCTCCGGATGCGGCTTGCCATGATGAATATCTTCGCTGGTCACCAGCACCGGCGGAACGGGGAAACCGGCTTGTCGGATCCGTGCTGAGGCAACCTTCAGCGACCCGGAAGTCACAATGGCCCAGGGGACCTGCAACTGCTCAAGCTGGCGGAGAAAATCAACAGCCCCGTTAACCGCAGTGATGCCGTCAGTATTGCTCGCTTCAAACTCTTCCAGCGCGAGAAATTCGTCGATGATGATCTGTTCACTGGCATCGGGCATAAAGTGGCGCAGCGTACTCAAAGCGGGTTTACCGTGGAGATAATGGCATACCGCCCTCGGATCCAGCTCTTTTGTAGTGGCCCATAAACGCCAGGAGGCCTCAACGAAATCCAGCGAGTTCACCAGCGTCCCGTCTAAATCTAGTAATATTCCACGAAAATGCATCGTAATTACCACAACGAAATAAATAGAGTGTGTATTATTTTGTACTCCATTACCCATGACCATTGAATAGAAAGAAAGTCACTTTAATAGCAATTACGTGACCACTGCTCACCCGTTAATAATAGTGCGGCTGCCATCACAATTACTTAAATCATCTCGCAATACACACATCACAGTAATTCTATATAATTTCATGACCTCGATCACAAAATAATAATCAGGCTTTTTTATTCAAGCAAAGGTCACTTTTTTTCTATTCAAAGCTAGCTGAGAACGATGAAGGATATAAAACATGAAAGGCAGGCACTCAAACCTGCAGAAAAAATTAATTAGCCAGGGCTAAAAGATTATCGGGAGCAATGATGTCACAGATAATTACGTATCAATGTGAGCTGAAGGATGGTATTCACGCCAGACCGGCGGGACATATCGAACGATTGTGTAATACCTTTCAATCTGAGGTGTGCTGGAATAATATTCGCAGCGGCATTCAGGGTAATGGTAAAAGCGCTCTCTCGATTGTCGCCACCGATACCTT
The DNA here is from genome assembly GCF_030332375.1 of Citrobacter sp. Cpo148. NCBI lineage: Bacteria > Pseudomonadati > Pseudomonadota > Gammaproteobacteria > Enterobacterales > Enterobacteriaceae > Citrobacter > Citrobacter sp. Cpo148. The sequence goes on along the minus strand of NZ_JAOWHY010000046.1, from coordinate 407,136 downwards.
ACTCAACGACGCCTGTGAAATTACCATCAGCGGTAAAGATGCTGCAAACGCGGCTCAGCAGCTGAGTGCGCTGCTTAAAAAACTGCCCTCCTTCGAGGTTAGCCATGCAGATGAAGCCGCAGTGCCTGCGGGCTATCTCCCGCGTTCGCTGCGGGAGACTCAGCTCAGTTTTATTCAGGGTTCACGCATCAGCGGCGGTGTTGCCATTGCCAAACCCGTTCGTATTCAGAGTCTGTCTCTGGACGAAATGCTGGCGCGTAACCCGGGCGGTGAGTATTCCACGGAGCATCAGCAGCGTATTTTTCTGGCGGGTTTAGAGGCGCTTAAGCAAGAGAAGCAGGCTGCGCTGGAAATTAAAAAAGGCGTTGAACACGATATTTTACAGGCGCATTTTTCCATTATCACCGATGCGACCTTTCAAAGCCATATCTCCTCGGCGATTTCCGGTGGTGACAATACCTGGGATGCGGTGATTAAAGCTGCAATGGAATTCTGTGAAATTCTTACTCGCTCATCAAGCAAATACATTAAAGAGCGGACCCTGGATGTTCTCGATATTACCGGACAATTACTTTCTGCGATCTATGGCCCGGGTATATTACCGCAGAACAGTCTTGAATTAACGCAACCATCGATTATTCTGGCCAACAGTCTGACACCAAGCCAGTTTCTCGGGATCAATAAAGAGTTTCTTGCCGGGATGGTATTATCCGCCACGGGTAAAACGTCGCACACCGCTATCCTTGCACGTTCGCTCGGTATCCCGACTCTGACAGATATTGATTTTTCGACCCTACAGCTAAATGCAGACATGGACATTATTATCGATGGCAATCCGGGTATTTTAATTATCGCACCGGATGAGAAAGTTCTGCGCTATTACCAGAATGAAATTGCCGTTCAGCAGAGTATGCAGCAGCAAATGCTGGCTAACGTCTATCAGGCAGCAACCACCAGCGATCATCATAGCGTTGAGATAGCCGCCAATATTGCCAGCCTGGCGGAAGCCGAGGCAGCCTTCAGTAACGGCGCTGAAGGCATCGGACTATTTCGTACCGAAATGTCATTCATGGACCGCGAATCCGCACCGGACTACCACGAACTGGCTGAGCTCTACAGCCAGGTGATACAGGTTGCACAAGGGAAGCCGGTTATCTTCCGCACCTTCGACATTGGCGGTGATAAGCCTGTCGACTATATGAGCATCGGCGAAGAAGAAAACCCGTTTCTCGGCTTCCGGGCGGTGCGAACTTATCCGCGTTATCGCGACCTTTTCGCCATGCAGCTCAAGGCTATCCTCAGCGCCTCGGCTTTTGGCGATGCCAAAATCATGATCCCGATGATCGCCAACGTTGATGAAGTTATCTGGTGCCGTGAAGTCCTCGAAGAGGTCAAAAGTACGATGCGTGATGAAGGGCTGGCATTCAACGACAGCATCTCGCTCGGCGTGATGCTGGAGATCCCCTCCGTTATCTTCGCGATTAGTGAAATAGCGGAATACGCGGATTTCTTCAGCGTGGGCAGCAACGACCTGACGCAGTACTTTTTTGCCGCCGACCGTGGAAATACGCAGGTTGAGGCGGTATACGATAACTATGCTCCGGCATTCCTGCGCGCCATGCAGTATGCCGCCGCCGAAGTCCACCGCGCGGGCAAGTGGATAGGTATCTGCGGAGAGCTGGGTGCCAGCAAAGATTTTCTGCCGCTGTTCGTTGGCATGGGCTTTGACGAACTCAGCATGAGTGGCACCTCTATTCCGGGTGTAAAACATGCGCTGCGGGAGCTGAGTTTTGCCAAATGCCAGGGGCTGGTACAGGATATTGTGGCGTTAAAACGTTCCGCTGATGTCAAAGTCGCGCTGAGTTCACCGGACGTAAAAGCGGTCAGCAAAATGCCGATCCTCGCTCCAGAGTTTATTCTCTGCGGACTACAGGCCAGCGATAAAAACGAAGTTATCAAAAAGATGACCGACAATCTGTGGCTGCACCATCGCACCGATAATCGGGATCAATTAACCGATGATATCTGGGCCCGCGAAGACTCATTCTCCACCGCCGTGGGCTATGGCTTCGCCATTCCGCACACCAAGTCAGACCATATTCACTACTCCACCATCAGTATGGCAACCCTTGCGTCGCCCATTATGTGGGGCGATCAGGAAGTCGAAACCGTATTCATGCTGACGGTGAGTAAATCCGCCGACCCTAATGAGCATATGAAATATTTCTCCACGCTTGCCCGAAAGCTAATGAAAGAGGATTTCCGCAATGAAATAAAACAGGCCGAAAACGTCAACGTACTCTACAACCTGATGGCCAATACTTTGGCCGTATGAAATCAGGATTTATTAAGCAATGTTTAAAACCACAGCCAAATAAAAAATCAGGAGTCACTCATGAAGATTGTCGGAGTCGCAGCATGCATTACCGGTGTCGCCCACACCTATATGGCACAGGAAGCTATCGAGCAGGAGTGCAAAAAAAGAGGTTATGACGTCAAGGTCGAAACTCAGGGCGGCATGGGAATTGAAAATGAATTAAGCGAAGATGAGATTGCCGAAGCGGACGTGGTTATTCTGGCGATTGCTATTGGTATAGAAGGCGTCGAGCGTTTTGAAGAAAAAGAAGACGCCGGACTGGTTATTTCGCTGAACCCGGCAGAAGTGGTTCGCGATCCAGCAGCGATTATTGACCGGGCTGAAAAACTGGTGCAATAAAACAACCCACCGGTCCTTATTTACTTTCGACATTCGGTACCGGTGAATAATAACGTTAATTAAATTTCTGCGAACTCTTTATTTAAATTACGACGCAAACGCGTCCGGGGATGATTGTGCCTGAATATCGCAGTCATCATAAAAATAAAGGGTCCTGGAGGATGAAAATGTCGGAAAAAATGAAAGTCATCAAGGATGATTTAGTTAAAGCATTCAGTACCGGGGTGTCATATATGATGCCGGTGGTGGTGGTCGGCGGTATCTGCCTGGCACTATCCCTGATTGGTGGTGAGCCGGTCGCGGGTAAAGGCATGGTGGTGACCAACCCATTCTTATTAAACCTCGGCGCTATCGGCAGCGCGGGCCTCGGAATGATGATCCCGGTGCTGGCGGCTTATATCTCCTACTCTATCGCCGGTAAACCGGGGCTGACTCCGGGTTTAATCACCGGTTTTATGGCCAGCACGCCGCTGGGCGCAGACCACGTGGTAACCGGTTTTCTGGGGGCGATGCTGCTCGGTATTCTCAGCGGCTACGTGGCTAAATGGGTAAAAGGCTGGAAAGTCGGTAAGGTGCTGATGCCGGTTATGCCGATCATGATTATTCCTATCGTCTCAAGCGTCATCGTCGGCATGCTCTATCTGTATGTACTGATTGGACCCATCGGTTTTGCCATGAAATGGCTGGTTTCCATGCTCTCCCATATGCAGGGAAGCAGTGGACTGGTACTTGGTCTGATTGTCGGGGCCATGGCGGCCTTTGATATGGGTGGCCCGGTAAATAAAACCGCAACGGCATTTACTCTCGCATTAATGGCTGAAGGTATTTATGGTCCGAACGGCGCTTACCGTGTTGCCTGCGCTATTCCGCCACTGGGCATTGCCCTCTCTACTTTTATTTCACCACGTAAATGGGCTGAAGATGAAAGACGAATGGGAACCTCTGCTGCCTTTATGGGGTTAATTGGCATTACCGAGGGCGCCATTCCTTTCGCCGTTAAAAACCTGAAGACCGTTCTGCCATCAATAATTATCGGCAGCGCTGTCGGTGCTGGCCTGGCAATGGTTCACGGCGTTGAATCAATGGTTCCACACGGCGGGTTAATTGCTATCGCAGGCGTCAATAAAGCACCTGTATGGTATGCCATCGATATGGTTATCGGCGTTATTGTCACCGCAATATTCCTATATATTCTGCGCCCCAACATAAGCGAGCCGGTAAAAAAAGAGTCGGTTAAAAAAACAATCACTTCTGATATGAATAAAGTCTGAGGAGTCATCATGAAAAACACAATGAAACAGTACGTCGATTATATTGTTAACGGTGGAAAATCAACAATGCTGGGAATTGGCCCCATGTCTCCGGCATTAATTCAGGCCTGTTTTGAGCTGGGTAAAGAAAAAGACCTGCCGCTGATGTTTATTGCCAGCCGCAACCAGGTTGATGCAGATGAGTTTGGCGCGGGTTACGTTAACAACTGGGATCAATTTCGCTTTGCCGCCGACCTGAAAGCGATGGCGGAAAAAGTCGGCTTCGACGGTGATTACTTCCTCTGTCGTGACCATGGTGGCCCATGGCAGCGTGATAAAGAACGTAAAGACCATATTCCGGAAGCCGAAGCGATGGCGCTAGCGCGCCGCTCTTATCAGGTAGATATGGACGCCGGTTTCGACCTGTTGCATATCGACCCGACAAAAGACCCGTATGTCGTCGGTAAAGTCATTGATATCGAACTGGTGCTGAGTCGTACCGTTGAGCTGATCCGCTTCTGCGAAGAGTACCGTAAGGCAAATAACCTGAAGGAGTTCTTCTATGAAGTCGGAACTGAAGAGACCAATGGCGGCCTGACCGACGTCAGCGCCTATGAAGGGTTTATTATTGAGCTGAATAAGCGTCTTGCTGCCGAATCGCTACCGCAGCCGCTGTTTATCGTTGGTCAGACCGGTACCCTGACCCGCCTGACCAAAAACGTTGGCCATTTTAACGATAAGCAGTCCGCAGAGCTTTCGGCTATCAGCACCCGTCACGGCGTCGGTCTGAAAGAGCATAATGGTGACTATCTTCCGGATGAGATCCTGTTGAAACATCCAGGTCTGGGCATCACGGCAATGAACGTCGCCCCAGCCTACGGCACCATTGAAACCCGCGCTTATCTGAAGCTGGCGGAAGTCGAGAAAGATCTGGCAGCGAAAGGCTTTATCAAGTCAGCATCTGATTTAAAAACCGTCCTGACCCGCGAGTGCGTGCTGAGCCACAAATGGGAAAAATGGATGACCGATGAGCACAAAAATAAGTCCGAGGAACAGATCTTTAACGAGCCGGAATTGTTGAAAGAGATTCTCGAACTCAGCGGCCACTACAACTACGAAAAACCAGCGGTAGTCAAAGAGATGCAGACCATGTTTGCTAATCTGAAGTCGTTTGGTGTCGAACCCGAGCGTTATGTGGTTAATAAAATTAAAGATATGATCCAGAACGAAGCAGAGTGCTTCAATATGCCAGGCCTGACCACCCGCGTCGCGCAGGCAAAATAACCACCTATCCAGCTTAGCAATAAGGAGCGGGCTCTGGCCCCTCCTTGCTATTTGCTGCCCAATTATGAAATACAGGTTTATGCCATGAATCAGCTTGAACAACTAAAGCAGCGAACCACAATTGTTGCCGACAGCGGGGATATTGACAGCATTATGGCTTACCAGCCTGAAGATGCGACCACCAACCCTTCGCTTATTTATAAAGCGGCGCAGCTTCCGCAATACCAGAAACTGGTGAAAGATGCCGTCGCGGCGGTGAAGTCCCGCCAGAATGGAAAGCCGGTACAGCCTGCGGATATTGCCGATTACCTGGCGGTGAGTATCGGGGTGCTGATCCTGAAAAACGTTCCGGGTCGTATTTCAACTGAAGTGGATGCTCGCCTCTCGTTTGATACCCAGGCCAGTATTGCTAAAGCGCGGGAAATTATTGCACTGTATGAAGAGAAAGGTATTGGTAAAGATCGGGTTTTGATTAAGCTTGCTGCCACCTGGCAAGGGATCCGTGCCGCAGAAACGCTGGAAAAAGAGGGTATCCAGTGTAACCTCACGCTACTGTTCTCCTTTGCCCAGGCCAGAGCCTGTGCCGATGCCAATGTTTTCCTGATTTCCCCGTTTGTGGGCCGTATCTACGACTGGCACAAGAAAAACAACCCTGATACCACCTTCACCGTCGAGAACGATCCGGGTGTCGAATCAGTGCAGAAGATCTATCGCTTTTATAAAATGCACGGCTACCGCACCGTGGTGATGGGGGCCAGTTTCCGTACGCCGGAACAGGTGCTGGCGCTTAACGGATGCGATCGTCTGACCGTTTCCCCGGCGTTGCTGGCGCAGTTGCAGCAAACTCAGGGGGCGGTACCAATGCCGCTGACGTATGAAGGTGAAATCCAGGCGAAGCCCACAGCGATGACCGAGGCTGAGTTCTACTGGGCTCATAATCAGGATGCGATGGCAGTGGAAAAGCTCGCCGAAGGTATTCGCCTGTTTGCCGTGGACCAGAACAGTCTTGAGGCACTGCTGAGTCAATATCTGTAAGCTCCCCTTGCAAATATCCTATGCAGGTAGTTGATTCTTAGACGGGTCCGCAGTAAATATCGGACCCATTATTCCACGTAGCGAAGTGCATCGATCATCAGCGCAAAAGCGGGCGGATGCTGCTTACGGCTCGGGTAGTAAAGATAGTATCCGGGGAAAGATGGGCACCAGTCCTGCAGAACCTGAATAAGCTCTCCTGACTTTATATAATCCTGCACCCTGTCTTCAGGTATGCAGGCAATGCCAAAACCAGATAACGCCGCATCAATCCTTTCTGCCTGCAGATTAAACGTGACCTGCCCTTCCACTCTGACCCGTAGCGGTTTCCCTTCCTTCTCAAACTCCCAGTGGTAAAGCCCACCGGCTGTCGGCAGGCGCATATTGATACACCGATGATTTTGCAGCTTGTGCGGCGTTTCAGGTGCAGGATTTGCAGCGAAATAAGACGGCGCTCCTACCACAGCCATTCTCATGTCCGGCCCAATTCTTACCGCAATCATGTCCTTATCCACGCTTTCGCCCAGGCGGATCCCGGCGTCAAAACGCCCCTCAACAATATCGACAAAGCCGTTATCCACCACCAGTTCGAGATTGATTTCCGGATATTCCCTGAGGAAGGGTTTTAGCTTCGGCCATACCAGACTTCGCACGGCATGCTCCCCGGCAGATAAACGGATATTGCCGGAGGCAGTGCCGTTCAGCTGAACCAACGATTCCAGCTCCTGCTCCAGATCGGCAATACGAGGTTCAAGACAGGCAATAATTCTCTCACCGGCTTCCGTAGGGGCAACGCTTCGGGTCGTACGGGTCAGAAGACGGATATTCAGCCTTTCCTCCAGGGCCTTCATCGCGTGGCTGAGTGCAGACTGAGAAACGCCCAGTTTGCCCGCCGCTTTGGTGAAACTTCGCTCCCTTGCTACTACAAGAAAGATTTGCAGTTCGTTGAAATTTTCTTTGAGCATCGGCGATTTCCTTATGGAGGCATTCCCTTCATCGCATACTCATGAAGGGTATTCATAGACACAATCATTTTAGCCCTATTACTGACAATAATGATAATTGATATTCTGACCGTATCGAAAATAAGTCTGAATTATCAGAAGGTTTATCATGAAAATACTCATTGCAGGCGCGACAGGAAGTATTGGCCTTCATGTCGTCAATACCGCTATTAAAATGGGCCATCAGCCCGTGGCGCTGGTCAGAAATAAACGCAAAGTAAAATTGCTTCCTCGTGGAACAGATGTTTTTTACGGCGATGTTTCAATGCCTGAAACACTCACCGAATTGCCGAAAGATATTGATGCCATCATTTTTACGCTCGGTTCCGATGGTCAGGGTCGTATTGGTGCCAGAGCAATCGATTACGGCGGAGTACGTAATATTTTACGAATTTTCAAGGATACGCCTGTTCGCATCAGCCTGATGACCACGATTGGCGTGACTGAACGGCTCAGCACCTGGAATCAACGCACTGAGGTTCATGACTGGAAAAGACGCGCCGAGCGTCTGGTCAGGGCCAGTGGTCACCCCTATACCATCATCAGGCCCGGCTGGTTTGATTACAACAATGATGATGAACACAGAATTGTTATGCTTCAGGGAGATCGTCGCCATGCGGGAACACCGGAAGATGGTGTGATATCCCGGGAGCAAATCGCAGAGGTTCTGGTCAGTGCCCTGACCCACGACGAGGCAAAAAATAAAACGTTCGAGCTGGTAGCTGAGCGAGGCGAAGCACAGCAGGATCTTACCCCACAGTTTGCAGACCTGCTGGCTGATGATCCACAAAAAAATGATGGGGTTCTGGACATAGACAATATGCAGCTCAGAGAAGAACCGGAGTGCATTATTAACGAGCTGAGCCTGTATTCAAAAAAATTAACCAATCTACAACCCTGACAATTTTGTCATATAGCGGTCAGTCTCATGACAGCTTAGGTCTGTATATTTGAATGTACAGAGAGGGAGAGTTCCCCTGATACGAGTCCAGTTTCAAACATAAATTTTAAAAGAGGTATTAGATATGAAATCACTACTTATTACTTCATTGGTCGTGGGATTTATTACAGTGAATGCCGCATCTGCCGCTCAGGAAATTAACCATGCAGATGGGAAAGAAAAGATCGGTGTAGTCTCAGCCAGCAATGCCTATACGCTTGATGAGTTATCAGATGTTCTTTCTCGTAAGGCTGATGAGCAAGGGGCAACGTCATTCAAAATCCTTTCGACAACGGGGGATAACAGGCTACATGGGGTTGCTGAAATATATAAGTAAATCATTAGCATCCCAAACAGGATGTATCACAGCCCTCTTATAGTGAGCGTCGATTTATGTTCAGAACAGAAGACATCATCAATGAGATAACTCAATGGATTGATTCAAACTTACATAAACCGCTGAAGATAGAGGATGTTGCTGCGCGGGCAGGATACTCCAGGTGGCATCTTCAGCGGATTTTTGTGCAGGTGAAAGAAGTTAGTCTTGGAAAATATATTAGAGATCAAAACTTAAACTTGCTGCTAAAGCTCTCATCGAGACTAATTAGTCAGTAATGAGTATAGCCTATAAATATGGATTCGATTCCCAGCAAACATTTACGAGAGTCTTCTCTAAAAAATACAAATTGCCACCATTGAGATATAGACATGGCGAAAGGCGAAAAAAACACTAACACTTTAAAGTTATTAACCTTACATAACATCACCAAATAATATTTTATTTCGGCATCAAAAATTGGAGGCCTTTTTATCAAGAAATTTCTTGTCGAAAACATAACTCCAGCTTTGTTTTAAAATACAACATCTAGACCATAACCCTCAGCTATTACACATCAGCAGAAAAATCGACCAAAACTAGATGGATATATCAATCACATATCCATTCTAGCAAACCATGAGCTTTTAGATATCCAGAGTACCCTTGTAGTCGATTCATGGTACTGAGCGGACAAGCTAACTGAATTGAAGGTCCGCTCGGTGCGAGAAGTGGACATTTACATATTTGTTCCAGTGGCCAAATTTAGTGCACTACTACAGCCCTAGCCAGCATGTTGTTAGCAACAATACCTGTCACTTCATCGTTCTTTTTGTATTTATCAATTTTCTGGTCGATGATCACCTCAACGTCACTCTTAATCTGCTTAGCAACGTTCTTAACGAGCATTGTGTACGTCTGATAAAAAGCCAACTCCCTGTCCGTCTGCCAGTTGTTGTAAATGTTCTTAACTACAACAATTGAGTGGAAGCAGCACGAGTTCTTTAGCACCATAGCCAGCAACTCAATGCAAATGTTTGCCTGCCCTGCACTGTTCTTAATCTTGGACCACTTCAACTCACCGACAATCCCGTACTTATCTTTTAATTTCTGGACGCGCTCATTGAAGATGTGCAACGTGTCTTTACGCACACACAGCAAACCAATGCCATAACAGCGGTCACTCCCTGTCGTACCACTCTCATCACCAAAAGCCACGTATTCCATACAAATACCCGCATTAAATTGAATGGGTATTTTATGCTCAACCCAAGCGACAGACAACGTTTGTAGGTCTACTCAAGAGCCTTTAGGAATCTAATGTATCCATACGCTCGCACAATCTACTCACAGCACTTGACGGGCAGGACGAAGGTCTTATATGAGCGAAGAGCGGACAAAGTAGCAGAGGGAAAGCATCAATGTTAATGTCCGGAAAGTTCATGTTAAAACTCTGTATGACATTTTTCATCGACGATTAAAAAGGGCTCTTAATGGCTACTGTTGAGGTATTAAAAGTAAAGTATCCAGGCGCAGATGCCTGGCAAATGGGAGACAGCCCGGAACTGGCCAGCGAGCTTGCGGACCTGATTAAAAAAGGGATTAAAACGGCCTCCTGCGGATCCTTTGCCTCTTACCAGCAAGAAAAGTCTGCCCCGAGGATTGGAAGCTATAACATTATCCTTGATGGCCTGAATGCCCCGGTCTGCGTGACCCGGCTGGTTTCAATGCGACTGGTGCGTTTTTGTGATGTGACTGAGGAGTTTGCCCGCAAAGAAGGTGAAGGCGATTTAAGCCTTCAATACTGGCGAAATGAGCATCAGCGATTTTTTACCCGCGAAGGTCATTTTTCTAAAGATATGGAGTTGATCGCAGAAGAATTTGAAGTGGTTGAAGTGCTGTAAGACGAGAGAGTCCGGCTGGCGTCTGCTGCTATTAATAACAATGTCCGCTCCTGGCACCAAGCAGACAGTCAGACGCAAATGTAACGTTTCTGAAGTAAGCGTAAATGTAAATCAGTACAAAAAAATTACTGAGGTTGAACTCCTCCAAAACGGAGGAGCTAAGCTTTAGAATTCACGCTACCTACTAATAAATGGCTAATTTGACGATAGTCTCATAAGCTATGATTTATTTTTACTTGCTATAAAATCTGCATACCACTGCATCATCTCCCTCCTCCCCTCCAGATATTGAGCATGGTTATACGTTCCACGAATTGAGTTCTTATCGACATGAGCCAGTTGTATCTCAATCCAGGCCGAATTAAATCCCTGCTCATGCAAAATGGTACTCATCGTGTGGCGGAATCCATGCCCCGTAACACGCCCAGCGTAGCCGATACGCCTGACCAACACAGTCAATGCCATATCACTCATCGGTTTCTTAGGATTATTACGTCCTGGGAACAGCAACGCTCCTGCTCCCGTCATGGGTTTAAGCTGATTAAGTAGGTCAATTGCCTGGCTTGATAACGGAACCAGATGAGGGCGGCGCATTTTCATGCGTTCTGCTGGTACATTCCAAACCTTTTTCTCAAAATCAAATTCCTGCCACTCCGCTTGCCTCAACTCCCCAGGCCTTACTCCGGTTAAAATAAGCAATTGCATCGCAATCTTAACAAGCACACTACCGGCATAGGTGTTCAGAGTCCGAAGAAACTCAGGCAATTCATCCTGAGTTAAAAAAGCATAGTGCTCTTTCTCATGAGGACTCACGGCGCTGGCTAAATTAGGTGCCGGATTGTACTCGGCCCTGCCAGTCACAACGGCATACTTCCAGACTTCTCCACAACGTTGACGAACCTTACGTACCTTCTCAGTTGCTCCTCGTGCCTCTATCTTTGAAAGAACAGCAAGCAACTCCATCGGCTTGATATCTTTGATTGGCCGGTGACCGATATAAGGGAATACATCCTTTTCAAAGGTTCTCAGCATTTCTTCGCGGTAGGAGACAGACCAGCGGTCATAGCGACGCTGATACCACTCCCGCGTGATAGCCTCAAATGAGTTTTCTGCGTCTTGTTGACGACTAAGTTTCTCAATTTTTCTTTCAAGAGAAGGATCATTGCCAGCAGCTAATGTTCTTTTAGCATCCTCACGCTTACTTCGGGCTTCAGCTAAAGAAACATCAGGGTAAACGCCAATAGCGAGCAGTTTCTCTTTACCTAGTGAACGGTATTTGAGACGCCAGTATCTTTTGCCGTTGGGATTAACCAGCAGGTAAAGACCACCACCATCAGCCAGTTTGTAGGGCTTCTCTCTGGGTTTTGCAGTTTCAACCTGACGAGCTGTCAGCTTCATTGGGGGTACCTCTCAGCAGGGGGTACAATTATACCCCCATCCATACCCCCACATTGAGCTTGACCCTGGGGGAGTACAATTGAGTTCAATAGACTAATAGAATGCTATAACTGCTGATTTATCAAGGGAAAATTGAGTTTGGTAGACTTCAGGAGACTTGAGTTTGGAGCGGGCGAAGGGAATCGAACCCTCGTATAGAGCTTGGGAAGCTCTCGTTCTACCATTGAACTACGCCCGCATCGAAGTGCGTAAGGGATTATAAACCTTACGCTCTTCTTGGCAAGGGACTAACCGACTGACTGGCGATTAAATCACCGTCAACATTTTGGCTTACTGCCCTGCGGCGGCAAATAACGCAGCGGATCGATAGCTGTCGCCCGATAGCGGATTTGGAAATGCAGCCGCACCGTAGTCGCATCCGAGCTGCCCATCGTCGCGATTTTCTGCCCGGCCTTCACGTTTTGACCGTTGTTCACCAGCATGGTGTCATTATGCGCATACGCAGTGATGTAGTCCTCACTGTGCTTAATCATGATGAGATTACCATAGCCCCGCAGCTGATTACCGACGTAAACCACCTTCCCGGCGCCGGCGGCATAAATCGGTGTACCGCGCGCAGCCGAGATATCAATGCCCTTGTTGCCGCCGTCCGCGGTTGAATAAGGCAGGATCACCTTACCGCTGGCAGGCCACTGCCAGCAACGTTGCCCTACCGGAGGCCAGGAAGACTGCGGTACGGACGAAGACGGTCTGACCGCTGCCGTTTTGGTTGAGGATTTCTTGGTTGTTTTGCCAGAGTTAGAACTGGTTTTCGCGCCACCGCTGACCTTCAGTTTTTGCCCTACTTCAATGGTATAGGGCGGTGAAATATTATTCAGGCGGGCGATCTCTTTCACGCTGGTCCCGGTAGCGCGCGAAATACGGTATAGCGTATCTCCCCGCTTCACGGTATACACGGAGCCGGAATAACTTCCTGTATCAGACGACTTGCTCCCGGAACACCCTGCTAACAGCAGACCGACACACAGCAACATCACGATACCCAGGCCATTTTTCTTCAGGCGTCCTGCACTCAAAACAATACCTCGCAACATTTTCAGACGCTTTATCATAGCAGCCAGACACCGGATGCCAAATCATATCGCGCAACGAATCGTCGGCCCTGGCATTTCACACCCTCTGTTAATCAATCTGACTTAATTAAGCATATAATATGGGTGCTTAAGATTGATGGTGGACGCTATGCGACAGGAACATGTCATTTTATTGAATGAGCAGGACCAACCTTGCGGAACGCTGGAAAAATATGCGGCGCATACCGCCACAACCCCCCTGCATTCCGCTTTCTCGTGCTGGATATTTAACGAGCAGGGCCAACTGCTGGTCACCCGCCGCTCGCTGCACAAAAAAGCCTGGCCAGGTGTCTGGACCAACTCTGTCTGCGGTCACCCGCAGCTGGGTGAAACCCACGAAGCCGCTATTGTTCGCCGGGCTCGCTTCGAACTGGGTGCAGACATCGACTCGCTCAGCCCCGTGTATGCTGACTTTCGTTATCGCGCTACTGACCCGAGTGGAATTGTGGAAAACGAAGTGTGCCCGGTTTATGCCGCACATATCGTGAGTCCGCTACAGCTAAACCCAGATGAAGTGATGGATTGCCAGTGGAGCAGTCTTGAGGATGTCTTAAGCGGGATTGACGCGACGCCGTGGGCTTTTAGCCCGTGGATGGTAATGCAGGTTGCAGACAAAGAAGCGCGTACGCTGTTGCGGAATTACTGCCAACAAATTATTGCCTGATGGCGCTACGCTTATCTGGCCTACATAACGAATCGTAGGCCGGATAAGGCGTCAGCCGCCATCCGGCATTTCACATCTTACTTAACCGGGCGCATCGCCGGGAACAAGATCACGTCGCGGATGGTATGGCTGTTGGTGAACAGCATAACCATACGGTCGATACCAATGCCCAGACCCGCAGTCGGCGGCAGACCGTGTTCCAGAGCGGTAACGTAGTCTTCGTCATAGAACATTGCTTCGTCATCACCCGCATCTTTAGCGTTAACCTGATCCTGGAAACGCTGCGCCTGATCTTCCGCATCGTTCAGCTCGCTGAAACCGTTACCGATTTCACGTCCGCCGATGAAGAATTCGAAACGGTCAGTGATTTCCGGATTTTCGTCATTACGACGCGCCAGCGGAGAAACTTCTGCTGGGTACTCGGTAATGAAGGTCGGTTGAATCAGGTGCGCTTCCGCAACTTCTTCAAAGATCTCGGTCACGATACGGCCCAGACCCCAGCTCTTCTCAACTTTGATGCCGATAGATTCAGCAATCGCTTTTGCAGAGTCGAAGTTATCCAGATCGGCCATGTTGGTTTCCGGACGGTATTTCTGAATCGCTTCACGCATGGTCAGTTTTTCGAACGGCTTACCGAAGTCGAAGACTTCTTCACCGTAAGGCACTTCAGTCGTTCCCAGAACGTTCTGCGCCAGCGTACGGAACAGCGATTCGGTCAGTTCGATCAGATCTTTGTAGTCCGCATAAGCCATGTAGAGTTCCATCATGGTGAACTCTGGGTTATGGCGAACAGAGATGCCTTCGTTACGGAAGTTACGGTTAATTTCGAATACGCGTTCGAAGCCGCCAACCACCAGACGCTTGAGGTACAGTTCCGGCGCGATACGCAGGTACATGTCCAGATCCAGCGCGTTATGATGAGTGATAAACGGACGCGCTGCCGCACCGCCAGGGATCACCTGCATCATCGGGGTTTCTACTTCCATAAAGCCACGAGCAACCATGAACTGACGGATGCCAGCCATAATTTGTGAACGCACTTTAAAGGTATTGCGGGATTCATCGTTAGAGATGAGATCCAGGTAACGTTGACGATAGCGCGCTTCCTGATCCTGCAGACCGTGGAATTTGTCCGGCAGCGGGCGCAGCGCTTTGGTCAGCAGACGCAGTTCGGTGCAGTGAATAGACAACTCACCGGTCTTGGTCTTGAACAACTTACCTTTCGCGCCGAGGATATCGCCCAGATCCCATTTTTTGAACTGCTCGTTGTAGACGCCTTCCGGCAGGTCATCGCGAGCAACGTACAGCTGAATACGGCCGCCAACGTCCTGCAGCGTAACGAATGATGCTTTACCCATAATACGACGGGTCATCATACGGCCAGCAACGGATACCTCAATGTT
The DNA here is from genome assembly GCF_030332375.1 of Citrobacter sp. Cpo148. NCBI lineage: Bacteria > Pseudomonadati > Pseudomonadota > Gammaproteobacteria > Enterobacterales > Enterobacteriaceae > Citrobacter > Citrobacter sp. Cpo148. The sequence goes on along the minus strand of NZ_JAOWHY010000046.1, from coordinate 392,092 downwards.
CAGCGCTTCCAGCTCTTCGTTTTCTTTCGCGTCGAAGTCAGCATGCAGTTGGTCTGAGGTATGATCGCGACGGAAATCGTTCGGGAACGGGATCCCCTGCTCACGCAGGCTCGCCAGCTTCTCACGGCGCGTTTTCAGTTCATTGTTAAGGTCGGCTACCGCGTCAGCGCCCTGTACGTGTTGTTCAGACATGTTGGTTCCTCATAACCCTGCTTTCAAACTTGCTTCGATAAATTGATCCAGGCTGCCATCCAGCACCGCCTGCGTGTTACGGGTTTCAACCCCGGTACGCAGATCTTTGATGCGGGAGTCATCAAGGACATAAGAACGAATCTGGCTACCCCAGCCGATATCTGACTTGTTGTCTTCCATCGCCTGTTTCTCGGCATTCTTCTTCTGCATTTCCAGTTCATAAAGCTTCGCTTTCATCTGCTTCATGGCCTGGTCTTTGTTCTTGTGCTGGGAACGGTCGTTCTGACACTGCGTCACAATCCCGGTCGGGATGTGGGTAATACGCACCGCAGATTCCGTACGGTTAACGTGCTGACCACCCGCACCGGAGGCACGGTAAACGTCAATACGCAGATCCGCCGGGTTGATATCGATATCAATATCATCATCAACTTCCGGATAAACAAACGCAGAACTGAACGACGTATGGCGACGTCCGCCGGAGTCGAACGGACTCTTACGAACCAGACGGTGTACGCCGGTTTCAGTACGCAGCCAACCGTACGCATATTCGCCAGCAATTCTGATGGTTACGGATTTAATACCCGCCACTTCACCTTCAGACTCTTCAATAATTTCAGTCTTGAAGCCGCGCGCTTCAGCCCAACGCAGATACATGCGCATCAGCATGCTTGCCCAGTCCTGCGCTTCCGTACCGCCAGAACCTGCCTGAATATCGAGATAGCAATCTGCGCTGTCATATTCACCGGAGAACATACGACGGAATTCCAACTGGGCCAGTTTATCTTCCAGCGTGTCGAGTTCTGCTACGGCTTCGTTAAAGGTTTCTTCGTCGTCGGCTTCTACAGCCAGTTCCAGCAGGCCGGAGACATCTTCCAGGCCCTGGCTCATCTGATCGAGCGTATCAACGATGGCTTCAAGAGAAGAACGCTCTTTACCCAGCGCCTGCGCGCGTTCGGGTTCGTTCCATACGTCCGGCTGTTCCAGCTCGGCGTTTACTTCTTCCAGACGCTCTTTCTTGGCATCATAGTCAAAGATACCCCCTAAGAACGTCAGAGCGCTCCGTGAGGTCCTGAATGCGGTTATTTACCGGATTAATTTCAAACATTGTCTGATTTCTTTTATTGGACTAGTCAAAATGCGGTGATAAGAGCGGGATTGTAACTAATCCACGCCCTTTTTTATAGCGATTAGTGACGCTAAAGTGGCCAGATATTGTCGATTATAATCTGCAAACTACGGTTGCCGCGAAACTCATTAATATCCAGTTTGTAGGCAAGCTGAACTTCGCGCACGCCGTTGTCCGGCCAGCAGGTGGTATCGATGTTAAACGCAATGCCGTCCAGCAGCGGACCACCGCCTACGGGCTCGACCATTACCTTCAGATGACGCTCACCGACCAGACGCTGCTGGAGCAAACGGAAATGCCCGTCAAACAGCGGTTCCGGGAACATTTGTCCCCACGGTCCGGCATCGCGTAGCATTTGTGCGACCTCCATGGTCATCTCCGCTGCGCTCAGTGGGCCATCCGACACCACTTCACCTTGCAGTAAGGCGGGATCCAGCCACTCGGTAACCAGTTCGCCAAAACGCTGCTGGAAACGCTCAAACTGCGCCTCTTCAAGCGATAAGCCCGCAGCCATGGCGTGACCGCCAAACTTGAGGATCATGCCCGGATAAAGGGTGTCCAGGCGCTCCAGCGCATCGCGCATGTGCAGCCCCTGAATCGAACGCCCGGAGCCTTTGAGAGTACCATCACCTGCCGGGGCAAACGCTATCACCGGGCGATGGAATCGTTCTTTAATGCGCGATGCCAGAATCCCCACAACGCCCTGATGCCACTCGGGATGATACATTGCCAGGCCGCCCGGAAGCGTATCGCTACTGCGTTCCAGCTTTTCACACAGGGTCAGCGCTTCGGCCTGCATACCCTGCTCAATCTCTTTGCGCGTCTGGTTGAGTGCGTCCAGCTCATTGGCCAGCACGCGCGCTTCACCAATGTTGTCGCACAGCAACAGCGCTACGCCAACGGACATATCGTCCAGACGCCCCGCCGCATTCAGCCGTGGCCCGAGGGCAAAACCTAAATCACTGGCTGCCAGCTTTAGGGGGTCGCGATTGGAAATCTCCAGCAGCGCTTTGATACCAGGGCGGCATTTTCCAGCACGGATACGGCTTAAGCCTTGCCACGTCAGAATGCGGTTATTGGCATCCAGCGGTACCACGTCCGCCACCGTGCCAAGCGCAACCAGATCGAGCAAATCCGCCAGGTTCGGCGGTGCAATGCCTCGCTCATCAAACCAGCCTTTGTCACGCAGGAAAGTGCGCAGCGCCAGCATCAGATAGAAGGCTACACCAACGCCTGCCAGCGATTTCGACGGGAACTCACAGTCGTGCAGGTTAGGATTGATGATCGCCTCTGCGCCCGGCAGCGTATCCCCTGGCAGGTGGTGATCGGTCACAACGACCGGGATCCCCAACGTTCTGGCATGTTCGACACCCGCGTGAGACGAGATGCCGTTGTCTACGGTGACAATCAGCTGAGCACCACGGGCATGGGCCTGATCAACGACTTCCGGGCTTAAACCATAACCGTCCTCAAAACGATTTGGCACCAGGTAGTCAACGTTACTGCAGCCCAACGCGCGCATCGCCAGGATGCTTAGCGCCGTGCTGGTCGCGCCATCGGCATCGAAATCGCCAACAACGATGATGCGAGTTCCCGCACGAAAGGCGCTGTAGAGGATCTCAACCGCCTTTTCGACACCGTTTAAATGCTGCCACGGCAGCATTCCTTTGACGCTACGCTCAAGCTCCTGCGCGCTACGTACACCGCGACTGGCGTATAAACGGCGCAGCAGCGGCGGTAAGTCGGCAGGTAGCTCGACTGTCTCGTCGGCTTCACGCCGACGAAGTTGTATCTGTTGTTTCACGCGAATTATTTACCGCTGGTCTGTTTTGCATGTGCGTCGAGGAATTCTTTCATCTCTTTCGGGCCCTGATAACCAGGTACGACATAGCCATTGCTCAGCACAATCGCCGGTGTCCCGCTGACGCCAAACTGTACGCCCAGCGCATAGTGGTTAGCGATATCCACATCACAGGTCGCCGCTTTCACGCCCTTGCCTGCCATCGCATCATCAAAGGCTTTGTTTTTGTCCTTAGCACACCAGATAGACTTCATGTCCTGCTCAGCCTGGCTGTCCAGCCCCTGACGTGGGAAGGCCAGATAACGAACGGTGATCCCCAACGCATTGTAATCTTTCATCTCTTCATGCAGCTTGTGGCAGTAACCACAAGTGATGTCGGTGAAAACGGTAATGACGTGTTTTTCCTGCGGCGCTTTGTAGATGATCATCTCTTTTTCCAGCGCGTTCAGATGCTTCATCAGCAGTTGGTTGGTGACATTCACCGGACTTGCGCCGCTCACGTCGTACATCGGTCCCTGAATAATATGTTTACCGTCTTCAGTTACGTACAGCACGCCGCTATTGGTCAGTACGGTTTTCATGCCCGCAACCGGAGCAGGTTGAATCTCGGTGCTCTGCACACCCAGCTTTGCTAATGACTGACGAATTGCCGCGTCGTCTGCATGTACCATGCCGGAAAACGCCGTCGCCAGAAGGGTGAACATCATAAAACGTTTTTTCATAGCCTATCCTATCCTGTCAGCACTCACGCTCGCGGGTGATGCTGTTGATGTAGTTGCCGCAAGCGCTCCGTTGCGACATGAGTATAAATCTGCGTTGTCGAGAGATCGCTATGCCCCAGTAGCATCTGCACCACGCGCAGGTCTGCGCCATGGTTGAGCAGATGCGTGGCAAACGCGTGCCGCAGGACGTGCGGTGACAGCTTTTCGCTGTCGATTCCCGCCAACACAGCATAGTGTTTGATACGATGCCAGAAGGTCTGACGGGTCATCTGTTGCGCCCGCTGACTAGGAAACAGCACATCAATCGATACGCCGTTGAGCAACCATGGACGCCCATGCTCCAGGTATGTTTCCAGCCAGTACACAGCCTCCTCACCCAACGGGACAAGGCGCTCTTTGTTACCTTTACCGATCACCCGTACCACACCCTGACGCAGGCTGACGTCACTCATCGTCAGTCCTACCAGTTCAGACACGCGCAGGCCTGTTGCATACAGCACTTCCAGCATGGCTTTGTCGCGTAGCTCCAGCGGTTGCTCAATAAGCGGCGCTTGTAGCAGCCGCTCAACCTGCGCCTCGCTGAGATCTTTAGGCAGGTGCTGCGGAAGTTTAGGTGATGCAAGCGAGGCGCTGGGGTCATCTTCACGATATTTTTCGCGGTACAGATGCTGAAAAAAACGTCGCGTCGCACTGAGCAAACGTGCGGAACTGGTGGCTTTATACCCTCCATCCATCCGCTCAGCCAGCAAGGCTTGCAGATCATCACTTTGCGCGGTCGCAAGCGAAGCGCCGCGGTGATGTAACCATTCCACAAGCATGGTCAGATCGCGACGATACGCACTTAATGTGTTTTCCGCCAGATTTCGTTCCAGCCACAGGGCATCAAGAAACTGCTCGATGCGCGCCAGATCCTGTTCCACTCGCGCCCCTTATTCCACTCTCATTTTTGATGCATTATGCCTCATTGTGCCGAGAATGCGGCGATTCTGTTACACTACCCGCAACGCTACAGCAGAATTGAGATGTTTACGTCATGAACATGGGTCTTTTTTACGGTTCCAGCACCTGCTACACCGAAATGGCAGCAGAAAAAATCCGCGATATCCTGGGTCCCGAACTGGTGACACTGCACAACCTCAAAGACGATTCCCCGACCCTAATGGAGCAATATGACGTGCTCATTTTGGGCATCCCAACCTGGGATTTCGGTGAAATTCAGGAGGACTGGGAAGCGGTCTGGGAGCAACTGGACGACCTCAACCTGGAAGGCAAGATTGTCGCGCTTTACGGTATGGGCGATCAGTTGGGATACGGCGAATGGTTCCTGGATGCGTTGGGTATGCTGCACGATAAACTGATCACCAAAGGTGTAAAGTTTGTCGGCTACTGGCCCACAGAAGGCTACGAATTCACCAGCGATAAACCCGTCATTGCTGATGGACAGCTGTTTGTTGGCCTGGCGCTGGATGAGACGAACCAGTACGATCTCAGCGATGAACGCATTCAGGCCTGGTGCGAGCAAATTCTTGGGGAAATGGCCGAGCACTGGTCCTGATAACCGATTTGCCGGATGACGGCGTAAATGCCTTATCCGGCCTGCATGACGCACCTAACTGTTGGCTTTCAAGCTGCGCGCCATCAGGCATGTGTCATGCGTTACCCTTGCTTCGCCTTTTGCAGCATCAACCGTCGTAAATCCCGCCACTCTGCATCATCCATACTGTCTGCTGCCAGCCACAAATGTTGACGTTTTCCGGCATCAGATCGCAAGCGTAGCATCATACCTGTTTTAACCATCCAGGGGGCGCTAACGATAGACCACTCTTGCCCTTGCCAGCGCAGACGGCCATCCATCAATAGCCGAATCTCACCCTGACAGGCGTTGATTCGACGCTGACTGCGAACGCTATCGAACACCACCAGAGAGAGCAAAACCAGCCATAATGGGGTGTAGCTCAATGGCCAGGGCATCAATAAAATAAACACCGCGACCAGCCCATGAATTAGCAGTGAAAGCCACTGCGCGCGCCATGATACGCGTAAATCAGATTGCCACTGGACCACGTTCCCGATTCCGTGTCTGGATAAGTCGCACCATCTGTTCCAGCTGCTCATCAGCTGGTTTCCCATGATTCATCAACCAGTTAAATAAATCTGGATCATCACATTCTAGCAGACGGATGAAGATACGTTTTTCTTCGTCACTTAAGCTGTCATATTCATGTTCAAAAAACGGCATGATCGAGATGTCCAGCTCGCGCATACCGCGGCGGCATGCCCAATGAATACGTGCTTTGTTGTTAATATCCATGTTCTTCTCCCTGTCTCGCGAAAACGAAGTATCCCGCTATTGTAACGTGTTTTTCCCGCTCTTTTTACGGGAATATCAGTAAACTGAAGCTCGCTCGCTAAATAAAACCTTATTAAGCCAAAGGATTCACCAATTTTGGATGTCTCCTCGCAAAGCACAATATATGGCACAAATAGCCTGTTTAAACCGCTTGCAATGGTCCATAGCTCTTTTACCATTAGTCATCATCACTGCGTTAAGCAAATCAGGACATTATTATGGCTTTTACATCTTTTCCTCCTCGCCAGCCTTTTGCGTCAACGCGTTTACCTCTGACGCTAATGACGCTCGATGACTGGGCGCTCGCCACCATCACCGGTGTCGACAGTGAGAAGTATATTCAGGGTCAGGTCACGGCGGATGTCAGCCAGATGACCGAGCATCAGCACCTGTTGGCTGCACATTGTGACGCCAAAGGTAAAATGTGGAGCAACCTGCGTCTGTTCCGCCAGGGTGACGGTTTTGCATGGCTTGAGCGCCGTAGCCTGCGTGATGCGCAGCTCACTGAGCTGAAAAAATACGCGGTCTTCTCGAAGGTGGCGATCGCCCCAGACGACGAGCGCGTCTTGCTGGGCGTAGCGGGATTCCAGGCTCGTGCAGCGCTGGCCAATATCTTCAGCGAATTACCGAACAGTGATAAGCAGGTCATTACCGAAGGTGCCTCCACGGTATTGTGGTTCGAACACCCTGCCGAACGTTTTCTGCTGATCGTTGATGCCACCACAGCAGAAACCTTGGTTGAAAAGCTGCGTGGCGAAGCAGAGTTAAATAACAGCCAGCAGTGGCTGGCGCTGGATATCGAAGCGGGTATCCCCGTTATTGATACAGCCAACAGTGCACAGTTTATTCCACAGGCTACCAATCTGCAGGCTCTGGGCGGGATCAGCTTTAAAAAAGGCTGCTATACCGGTCAGGAAATGGTGGCTCGTGCAAAATTCCGCGGAGCCAACAAACGCGCCATGTGGACTTTGGCGGGTGCCGCCAGTCGGGTACCGGAAGCGGGCGAAGACCTTGAATTAAAAATGGGCGAGAACTGGCGCCGTACTGGTACCGTACTTGCTGCAGTACAACTGGCCGATGGTCAGGTACTGGTGCAGGTTGTGATGAATAACGACATGGAGGCCGACAGCGTGTTCCGCGTCCGTGACGACGCAAAAACGCTGCGTATCGTACCGCTGCCATATTCGTTAGACGAAGAGTAATTAGTCGGCCTGATAAGCGCAGCGCCATTAGGCAATTCGGCACAGGCCGCCGGATTGCGGCGTTGGCTTGTCCGGCCTATAAAATACAGTCCGGGCGAGGCGTTTACGCCGCCCCCGGGGTTGCACTGAATCTATGCGTGTTGCCCCACGTACAGATAGATCGCCAGGAAGTGGCAAACGCTGCCGCCCAGCACAAAACCGTGCCAGATCGCATGGTTATAAGGAATACGCTTACAGACGTAGAAAATTACGCCCAGCGAATACACCACACCGCCAACAGCCAGCAACGTCACGCCTCCCGCCGCCAACTTCACCGCCAGTTGATACACCACAATCAGCGAAAGCCAGCCCATTGTCAGGTAAGTCACCAGCGACAGAATTTTAAACCGGTGTGCGATGGTCAGTTTGAATAAAATACCGAGCAGCGCCAGGCTCCAGATAACAATCATCAACCCACGAGCCAGCGGCGAATCAAGCCCCACCAGCAGAAATGGCGTATAGGTCCCGGCAATCAGCAGATAAATCGCACAGTGGTCGAATTTTTTCAGCCAGACTTTCGCTCTCTGATGGGGGATCGCGTGATACAAGGTTGAGGCGAGGAACAGCAGGATCATGCTGCCGCCGTACAGGCTATAGCTGGTAATCGCCATAGCGCTGGCATTGGTATCCACTGCCTGAACCAGCAACAACACCAGTCCGACAATCCCAAACACCAGCCCGATACCGTGACTGATGCTGTTGGCTATTTCCTCTGCCAGCGAATATCCCTGCGCGATTAATGGCTTCTGAACCATAACTTACTCCCGAGAAACGAACCCTATCGTGATTGCTCCTCTAGCGTAACTGAGAATGGTTCCAGTGAACACCTGTTAGCTAAAATAATTACCAGATAAATATTTATCATTAAAAATCATGTTTTTAGTTTTTAAATTTCAGCTAACATGCGTACCATTAAAATCAAAAGCATTTAAAATCAATCACATAAAATTGCGTCTGATCCGGGTAAATCTCGGCAATGACACGTTTAAGTTCTTCAAGCGTCATGTTTTCCTGCTGGGCATGTTTATCCGTCAGCGTATCCAGCGTGACGGTTGAGGTGCCAACAACCTCAATCGTGCAGAAGTAACCGTCATCTTCGAAGCGCCCAACCCGTAAAATGTCCCCGGCTTTGAAATGTGATTCAGACTCGTCACGAATAGTGATGGTCTTGCGTCCGGCCAGAATGTCATCCTGGAAACGCTGAAAAAAAGTGATGTCATTTGGCTGCATGTTATTATTCCCTGTAGATGAAGTCTGATGAGTGAGTTTTGCCATTGTGAGTATGTTCTCCCACGCTGCCATCGCCAGTCTCAACAATCTTGAGATGCTGGTCTACAACTATGTCATCAAAAACCGTGACAAAGTCATGTACATGACCATTCGCGAACTGGCCGATGCCGTGGGTGTTTCCACTACCACCGTACTGCGCTTTTGCCGCAAGCTTAAGTGTGAAGGTTACTCAGAATTTCGCGTGCGCTTCAAATTATATTTAGAGCAGAATGAACCGCAACAGGCTAATTTCGGTGCCAGCGAAATTATCAGCTTCTTTAAAGGCGTTAATAACGATGAGTTCGATAATCTGCTCGATCAGGCTGTTGATATTATATTATCTTCCGAGCGTATTATATTCGTTGGGGCGGGAACATCCGGAGCCTTAGCCAAATATGGCGCACGTTTTTTCTCAAACGTTGGAAAATTCAGTAATCACATTGATGACCCTTATTTCCCGGTAACGAATGACATGGCCAGAAACGCGCTGGCGATCGTGCTTTCTGTTTCCGGTGAAACAGAAGAGATCCTGCGCTTTGCCAGCCAGTTCAGCCTGCATAACTGTAAGGTTCTGTCTGTCACCAGTCATGAACATTCGCGGCTGGCCAAATTGGCTGACTTTAATCTCTCCTGGCACGTTCCACAGACGCGCATTGCCGGGGTATACGATATAACCACGCAGATCCCTGTTATTTATATTCTGGAATCACTCGGCCGCAAGTTGGCGAAAAGAATAGCGTAAAAAAACAATCTGTTTTTTGGATGTAACAAATCACATTAGCGCTATTTTGTTATATCGTGACATTTATCTTTCCTTTGTTAGACTCAAAATCAGATGGTATTAATTTGAGACTGAGCGCAGATGAAAAAACTTACCTTACCGAAAGATTTTTTATGGGGTGGCGCGGTTGCGGCGCACCAGGTTGAAGGCGGCTGGAACAAAGGTGGCAAAGGCCCCAGCATTTGCGATGTACTGACCGGTGGTGCGCACGGCGTTCCGCGAGAAATCACTCAGGAAGTTGAGCCCGGTAAGTACTACCCCAACCACGAAGCCGTCGATCTTTACAGTCATTACAAAGAAGACATCAAGCTGTTTGCCGAGATGGGCTTCAAATGCTTCCGTACCTCAATCGCCTGGACCCGTATCTTCCCCAAAGGGGACGAAAGCCAGCCGAATGAAGAAGGGCTAAAGTTCTACGACGACATGTTCGATGAACTGCTGAAGTACAACATCGAACCGGTCATCACCCTTTCCCACTTTGAAATGCCGCTGCACCTTGTTCAACAGTACGGCAGCTGGACCAATCGTAAAGTCGTCGATTTCTTTGTCCGATTTGCTGAAGTCGTTTTTGAGCGCTACAAGCACAAGGTCAAATACTGGATGACCTTTAACGAGATCAACAACCAGCGCAACTGGCGCGCACCGCTGTTTGGTTATTGCTGCTCCGGCGTGGTGTATACCGAGCATGAAAACCCGGAAGAAACCATGTACCAGGTGCTGCATCACCAGTTCGTGGCCAGCGCTCTGGCAGTGAAAGCCGCACGTCGCATCAACCCGGAAATGAAAGTCGGCTGCATGCTGGCGATGGTGCCGCTGTACCCGTTCTCCTGTAAGCCTGAAGATGTGATGTTCGCGCAGGAATCGATGCGTGAGCGCTACGTTTTCACCGACGTTCAACTGCGCGGCTACTATCCATCATATGTACTGAACGAGTGGGAACGCCGCGAATTCAACATCCGAATGGAAGCTGGAGATGAGCAAATCCTGCGTGAAGGCACCTGTGACTATCTCGGATTCAGTTACTACATGACCAACGCGGTAAAAGCGGAAGGCGGCAGCGGCGATGCCATTTCTGGTTTTGAGGGCAGCGTACCGAACCCGCACGTAAAAGCGTCCGACTGGGGCTGGCAGATTGATCCGGTCGGTCTGCGTTACGCCTTATGCGAACTGTATGAGCGCTATCAGAAACCGCTATTTATCGTAGAAAACGGATTTGGTGCCTACGACAAAGTGGAAGAAGACGGCAGCATCAACGACGACTATCGCATCGACTATTTGCGCGCCCACGTTGAAGAGATGATGAAAGCGGTAACGTATGATGGCGTAGACCTGATGGGCTACACTCCGTGGGGCTGCATCGACTGTGTCTCGTTCACCACCGGTCAGTACAGCAAACGTTACGGCTTTATCTACGTGAACAAACACGACGACGGCACCGGCGATATGTCGCGTTCACGCAAGAAAAGTTTTAACTGGTACAAAGCGGTGATTGCCAGCAACGGCGAGAAACTTTGATTTTTTGCCGGATGGCGGCGTAAACGCCTTATCCAGCCTACAGATTAAATTCCCGTAGGCCGGATAAGCGTAGCGCCAACCGGCGATTAAACCCTACTTCCCGCCAGCCAGTTCCAGAAAACTGCCCGTTACGTACGACGCCTTCTCGCTCAGCAGCCAGGTAATCGCCTGCGCGACCTCCTCCGGTTGTCCGCCGCGCTGCATAGGCAACATCGATTTCACGCGATCGACCCTTCCCGGCTCGCCGCCTGATGCGTGCATTTCAGTGTAGATAAGACCAGGTCGCACGCAGTTTACGCGGATCCCTTGCGCCGCAACCTCCAGCGCAAGGCCGGTGGTGAGCGTGTCCACAGCGCCTTTTGAGGCCGCGTAATCAACATATTCGAATGGCGCACCAAGCCGCGATGCCGCCGAAGACACATTCACAATCGCCCCGCCTTGCCCTCCGTGTTTGAAAGACATGCGCTTTACCGCTTCCCGACAACACAAAAAATAGCCGGTAACATTGGTCGCCAGCACGCGGTTAATTCTTTCGGCGGTTAGGCTTTCCACCGTGCTCTGTTCAAACAAAATCCCGGCATTATTCACTAACGCAGACAGTGGTTCACCTTCGCGGTCAATGCATTCAAACATTGCCACAACCTGGCTTTCATCGCTGATATCAGCCCGTAGAGCAAACGCCTTTCCCCCGGCAGCGGCAATGGTATTCACCACCTCCGTTGCCGCACGGATATTGTGATGAAAGTTAACCGCAACCGTGTAACCCTCTTGCGCTAACTGCAGCGCGGTTGCCCGCCCGATGCCGCGACTGCCGCCAGTAACCAATGCGATTCCCATGGATACCTCCAGATATGAAAAAGCCGGGAGGCGTCTTCGCCTTACCCGGCCTACAAAAGCTTTACTGCGCGGAAAAGTTACTGATATTCGCTCATCGGCACGCAGGAGCAGAACAGGTTACGGTCACCGTAAACATCATCAAGGCGTTTCACGGTCGGCCAGTATTTGTTCGCCACGCCAGCCGGGAAGACGGCGATTTCTCGGCTATAACCGTGATTCCACTCCGCGACCAGCTCGTTTTGCGTGTGCGGTGAGTTAACCAGCGGGTTATCTTCCAGTGACCATTCACCGGCTTTCACGCGATCGATTTCAGCGCGGATTGCCAGCATCGCATTGATAAAGCGATCAAGTTCCACTTTGCTTTCAGATTCAGTCGGTTCAACCATCAGGGTACCCGCGACCGGGAATGACATGGTCGGCGCATGGAAACCGTAATCGATCAGACGCTTGGCAATATCCAGTTCGCTGATGCCGGTCTCTTCTTTCAGTGGGCGAATGTCGAGAATACATTCATGCGCCACGCGACCGTCGCGACCGGTATACAGTACCGGATAAGCATCTTTCAGACGGCTGGCAATGTAGTTAGCGTTAAGGATAGCTACCTGGCTTGCCTGCTTCAGACCTTCTGCACCCATCATACGGATGTACATCCAGCTGATTGGCAGAATGGATGCGCTACCGAACGGCGCCGCTGAAACTGCGCCCTGACGGGTGAGCATTCCTTCAATCTGCACTACGCTGTGACCCGGTACAAACGGTGCCAGATGTGATTTGACGCCAATCGGTCCCATACCTGGGCCGCCGCCGCCGTGCGGAATGCAGAATGTTTTATGCAGGTTGAGGTGCGAGACATCTGCGCCGATAAAGCCCGGCGTGGTGATCCCAACCTGAGCGTTCATGTTCGCGCCATCAAGGTAAACCTGGCCGCCAAACTGGTGCACAACGTCGCACACTTCACGGATCGTTTCTTCATACACGCCGTGAGTAGACGGATAGGTCACCATGATGCAGGAGAGATTCGCAGCATGTTGTTCTGCTTTTGCTCGCAGATCGTCCAGGTCGATGTTGCCGTTCTTATCACACGCGACAACCACAACCTGCATCCCCGCCATCTGTGCGGATGCCGGGTTGGTGCCGTGGGCAGAAGCCGGGATCAGACAGATATCGCGGTGGCCTTCGTTACGGCTTTCGTGATAGTGACGAATCGCCAGCAGACCCGCATATTCGCCCTGCGCGCCGGAGTTCGGCTGCATGCAGACGGCGTCATAACCGGTCAGTTTTACCAGCCACTCGGAAAGCTGGCCGATCATCTGGTGATAACCTTCTGCCTGCTCTGGCGGGCAGAACGGGTGAAGTTCAGCGAATTCCGGCCAGGTGATAGGGATCATCTCGGCGGCAGCGTTCAGCTTCATGGTGCAAGAACCCAGCGGGATCATTGCCTGGTTCAGCGCCAGATCTTTGCGCTCCAGCGAGTGCATGTAGCGCATCATCTCGGTTTCACTGTGATAGCGATTAAACACCGGATGGCTGAGGATCGCATCGTCACGCAGCATGCTGTCCTGAATGGAACGGCTGTCGAGCGCCACATCTTTATCCAGCGTATCGATATTCAAACCATGGCTGTCACCCAGCAGAACATTGAACAACTGCACCACGTTTTCACGGGTGGTGGTTTCATCGAGCGTAATGCCTACCGCGTTATGGATATCGCTACGCAGGTTGATTTCTGCCGCTTCGGCACGCGCCAGAACAGCCGCTTTGTCGGCCACTTCAACACACAGAGTGTCGAAGTAGTGCGCATGGCGCAGCTTCAGCCCTTTCTGCTGCAGACCGGCCGCCAGAATATCAGTCAGGCGGTGGATGCGATTAGCGATACGTTTCAGGCCAACCGGACCATGATAAACGGCATACAGGCTGGCGATGTTGGCCAGCAGAACCTGCGAGGTACAAATGTTGGAGTTCGCTTTCTCACGGCGGATATGCTGCTCGCGAGTCTGCATCGCCATGCGCAGTGCGGTATTGCCCGCCGCATCTTTCGATACGCCGATAATACGGCCTGGCATGGAGCGTTTGAATTCGTCTTTAGCGGCGAAGAATGCCGCGTGTGGGCCGCCGTAACCCATCGGTACGCCGAAACGTTGCGCAGAACCGAAAACAATATCCGCGCCCTGTTTGCCCGGTGCAGTCAGCAGTACCAGCGCCATAAAGTCGGCAGCGACACTGACCACAACTTTACGGGATTTCAGCTCGGCAATCAGTTTGCTGTAGTCGTGCACTTCACCGGTGGTGCCAACCTGCTGCAACAGCACGCCAAACACATCCTGGTGATCCAGTGCTTTCGCCGCGTCATCAACAATGACGTCAAAGCCAAAGGTTTCTGCACGGGTGCGAACCACGTCCAGCGTTTGCGGGTGAACATCAGCCGCCACAAAGAAACGGTTGGCATTTTTCAGTTTGCTGACACGTTTGGCCATCGCCATGGCTTCAGCAGCCGCAGTGGCTTCATCCAGCAGAGAAGCGGAAGCCATATCCAGCCCCGTCAGGTCCAGTGTGACCTGTTGGAAGTTCAGAAGAGCTTCCAGTCGTCCCTGGGAGACTTCCGGCTGATACGGCGTATATGCGGTGTACCAGCCTGGGTTTTCCAGCATGTTACGCAGAATAACCGGTGGCAACTGCACGGCGGTGTAGCCCATGCCAATGTAGGACGTGAAGCGCTTGTTACGCCCGGCGATGGCTTTTAATTCAGCCAGCGCAGCGTATTCGGTCGCCGCCTCGCCCACCTGTGGCGGGGTTGCGAGCTGAATGTCTTTCGGCACAATCTGGCCGATCAGCGCGTTTAACGACTCGGCGCCAACCGCATTCAGCATCTCTTGCTGCTGCGCGGCGTCCGGTCCGATGTGGCGTTCAATGAAAGCGCCGCTGTTTTCAAGCTGGCTTAACGTCTGTGTCATGGGCGATGGTTCCTGAAACGTGCAGTGAATCGTGATGGTCTCTAACTCAATTGCCCGGTGGCGCTGACGCTTACCGGGCCTACATAAAACCGTAGGCCGGATAAACGCAGTGCCATCCGGCACAATCTTATTCGTCTTCCAGTAATGCCTCGTACGCAGTGGCATCCAACAGCGATTCAATTTCGCTTTCATCGCTGGCTTTGATTTTGAAAATCCAGCCGCCCGCATACGGTTCGCTGTTAACCAGTTCCGGGGAGTCGCTGAGCGCATCGTTAACCGCAACAATCTCACCGCCTACTGGCGCATAGATATCGGATGCCGCTTTTACGGACTCCGCAACGGCGCAATCATCGCCCGCGCTGACGGTGGCACCAACTTCTGGCAGGTCAACGAAAACCATGTCACCTAACAGCTCCTGAGCGTGTTCGGTGATACCAACGGTATAAGAGCCGTCAGCTTCTTTGCGCAGCCATTCGTGTTCTTTGCTGTATTTCAGTTCTGCAGGTACGTTGCTCATCAATCAATCTCCAAAAAAGGATGAATTACGCGACGGCTTTGCCGTTACGCACAAAAACAGGTTTAGTCACTTTTACCGGCATTTCACGGTTACGGATCTGTACGATCGCAGTCTCACCGATACCCGCAGGCACGCGCGCCAACGCGATGCTGTAACCCAGGGTTGGGGAGAATGTGCCACTGGTGATAATGCCTTCATGCTGGTTGCCAGAAGCATCGGTGAAACGCACCGGCAGTTCATTACGCAGCACGCCCTTCTCAGTCATCACCAGCCCGACCAGCTGTTCGTGGCCTTTTTCACGCTGCATTTCCAGCGCTTCACGACCAATAAAGTCGCGGTCAGCCGGTTCCCACTCGATGGTCCAGCCCATGTTGGCCGCCAGCGGAGAAATACCTTCGTCCATCTCCTGGCCATACAGGTTCATACCCGCTTCCAGACGCAGGGTGTCACGCGCGCCGAGACCGCAAGGTTTGACACCAGCCTGTACCAGCGCACGCCAGAAATCTGCCGCCTTTTCATTCGGCATGGCAATTTCATAACCTGCTTCGCCGGTATAACCGGTGGTTGCGATAAACAAATCACCTGCCTGAACGCCGAAAAACGGCTTCATGCCTTCAACCGCATGACGCTGCTCGTCAGTAAACAACGTAGCTGCTTTTTCCTGCGCATTTGGCCCCTGCACCGCAATCAGCGACAGGTCGTCACGAACGGTGATGTCGATGGCGTAAGGTTCAGCGTGTTGGGTAATCCAGGAGAGGTCTTTTTCGCGGGTGGCGGAGTTTACAACGAGGCGGAAGAAATCTTCAGTGAAGTAGTAGACAATCAGGTCATCTATCACGCCGCCCGAAGCGTTGAGCATCCCGGAGTAGAGGGCTTTACCCGATTTCGTTAGCTTCGCAACGTCGTTTGCCAGCAGATAACGCAAGAACTCCCGGGTGCGGCTACCGCGCAGGTCGACGATGGTCATATGCGACACATCAAACATTCCGGCGTCGGTGCGAACAGCATGGTGTTCATCGAGCTGAGAACCGTAATGCAGTGGCATCATCCAGCCATGGAAATCGACCATGCGCGCGCCACATAGCGTGTGTTGTTCGTACAAAGGAGTCTGTTGAGCCATCTTTTCCTCGTTGAATAAGCGGGGCTACCAACTCTTTCGCGGTGAAATTTTCGCCACGAAACCCAGCACCGCAGCCGCTCCAGGGCTACGACGCAAACGTTCTCTTTGTCCTGAACTTACCACCGAAACAGACGCTAAACCATAAGTCAAAATTAACCATCACATTAGCTTATGGCGAAAAACAGCCAGATCGCCAACAGAATAAAACTCCATACATATAGCAATCAATCAGAACAACAAACAAATATAAGCGCAAAATTACAGCACCAATCCACATTAAATGTGGAAAAAATGTCAAAAATGGCGTTATGAAAAAAACGTAATATTAGAAAAACTAATGCGAAAAAAGGCGTGGAATTAGATTATTTCAAATGAGAGAAGCACCCCGGCGCGAAGGCCGGGAGAGGAAAGTGTGACGGGTCTCAAACTCTTAAGATTGTCCTTACGGACACTATCGTAACCACTCGGGAAGATCGTTCAGTCCCATCGCCTGACGGATGAGTTGTGGTTTTACGCCCGGGAGGGTATCAGCCAGTTTCAGCCCAATATCGCGTAGCAGTTTTTTCGCCGGATTCTCGCCTGCAAACAGTTCACGGAAACCCTGCATCCCCGCCAGCATCAGCGCTGCGCTGTGCTTACGACTGCGCTCGTAGCGGCGTAAATAGAGATACTGCCCAATATCTTTGCCCTGACGCTGTAGCCGCTTAAGCTCATCGATCAGTTCCGCCGCATCCATAAAGCCAAGGTTAACCCCCTGACCCGCCAGCGGGTGGATGGTATGCGCCGCATCCCCAACCAGCGCCAGACGATGGGCCGCGAACTGGCGAGCATAACGTCCCGTCAGCGGAAACGCCTGACGTTCGCTTTCAAGGCTGCACAGCCCCAGACGATTATCAAAAGCGATATTCAGCGCCTGATTAAACTCGTCAACGCTTGCCTGCTGCATACGTTCTGCTTCCTGCGGCGAGAGCGACCAGACGATAGAACACAGGTGTGGATCGCTGAGTGGCAGGAATGCCAGGATCCCCTCGCCATGAAACGCCTGACGCGCAACCGCACCGTGAGCTTCCTGCGTACGGATAGTCGCCACCAGCGCATGATGACGGTAGTCCCAGAAGGTGAGCGGAATGTCCGCTTTATTGCGCAGCCAGGAATTAGCACCATCGGCACCGACGACCAGACGCGCCGTCAGCATTGCGCCATCTTTGAGGCTCAGAAATGCCTCGTTCTCGCCCCAGGCCACCTGCTGTATTTCAGCTGGCGCCATCAGCGTAATATCCGCTGAACGCTGTGCCTTTTGCCACAACACATAATGGATTTCTGAGTTTTCAACGATGTGGCCCAAATGGCTGTAACCCATGCTCTGGTCATCAAACTCAATGCGTCCAAAGCTGTCTTTGTCCCAGACTTCCATGCCGTGGTAGCAGCAAGCGCGACGGGCAACAATGTCGGACCAGACGCCAAGACGGGTAAGCAGTTTTTCGCTGGCTGCATTAATGGCCGAAACGCGAAGCTGAGGAGGTGCATCCGCCGCCAACGGCTGCGGAACATGTTGTTCTAATACAGCAACGCGCAACCCACTGCCCTGCAGGCCGCAGGCAACCGCCAGCCCCACCATGCCGCCACCAACAATTGCTACATCAACACTTTGCACTGTTTGTACCTCGAAACCTGTAATCCGTAGGCCTGATAAGCGCAGCGCCATCAGGCATTTTTGCGGGGACCCTTGCCGGATGTCGGCGTTGCCTTATCCGGCCTACAGGTCATATTTATCGTGCAACCCAACCCAGGGTCCGCTCCGCCAGCGCATCGCGCGCAGGGGTGAATAATTCCATCGCCATCAACCCGACATTGCGCCCAACAACCAGCGGGGCCCAGTGATTGGCAAACAAATACACTAAATTGTTGGTCACACCAATCGTCGTCTCGCGATCGCGCTCGCGGCGCTGCTGATAGCGTGCCAGCACCGCATAATCACCCACATCTTCCGCGTTGTTTTGCGCCTGCGTCAACGTCTCAGCCAGGCTCATTACGTCGCGCAGGCCAAGGTTGAAACCTTGCCCGGCAATGGGATGCAGCGTCTGGGCGGCGTTCCCTACCAGCACGGTACGATGGGTAATCGCTTTCAGCGCCGTAGTTAACGAAAGCGGATAAGCGCTGCGTTTACCAGCCTGGGTAATACGTCCCAGTCGCCAGCCAAAAGCGGTTTGCAGTTCACGGCAAAACTGTTCGTCGGACCAGGCCATGATCTCATCACGCTGCTCCAGCGGATGGCACCACACCAGCGAGCAGCGACCGTCAGACATTGGCAGCATTGCCAGCGGGCCATATTGCGTGAAGCGTTCAAACGCTCGCCCATCGTGCGGTACAGAGGTCGTGACGTTGGCAATCACCGCCAGTTGCTCATAAGGCTGTTGCAGCCAGTCAACACCGCAGGCAGTCGCCAGTGCGGAACGCGTGCCGTCAGCAGCCACCAGCAGGCGACCGGTAATCATCTCGCCATTCTCCAGCGTCACTTCAACGCGCTCCTGCGTGCGCGACACGCTGGCTACGCGGTCGGGGCAGTGCAATGTGACGCCAGGTGCTTTGCGCAGCAGCGCAAACAGACGCAGCCCGACGTCGTGCAGTTCTACCACCTGGCCCAGAGCCGGAATACGGTATTCCTGCGCATCCAGCGTCACAAATCCGGCATGGCCGCGATCGCTGACGTGAACCGTTTTAATGGCCGTTGCGCAATCGGCAATCGCCTGCCATACGCCAATTCGCGCCAGCTGTTGGCAGGTTCCTGCCGCCAGCGCGATCGCCCGGGCGTCAAACCCAGGATGACGGTCAGTTTCAGGTTCGCTCGCTTCTATCAGATGAACTGGCAGCGTCCCATGACTGAGCTGGGAAATGGCCAGCGCCAGCGTCGCACCGACCATACCACCACCAACGATAATCACGCTCATTGCAGTCGCGCCGCAGCCATTAAGGCTTCAATGTCATCAGCTTTCTTCACTACGCTGGCGGTCAGGTTTTCATTGCCGTCCTCGGTGATGAGGATGTCATCCTCAATACGAATGCCGATACCACGATAAGCCGGCGGTACATCGGCGTCCGGCGCGATATACAGTCCCGGTTCGACGGTGAGTACCATTCCCGGCTCAAGAATACGTGAGCGGTCCTGACCATAAACGCCGACGTCGTGCACATCCAGACCCAGCCAGTGACTTAGGCCATGCATAAAGAATGGGCGGTGCGCATTTTCGGTAATCAACTGATCGACATCACCGTGCAGAATGCCAAGCTTCACCAGGCCCGTAATCATGATGCGCACCACTTCGCCAGTGACTTCCTGAATGGACGTTCCGGGACGATACAGACGCAGGCTGGTCTCTAAGGATTCCAGTACGATATCGTAGATTTCACGCTGTGCTGGGGTAAATTTACCGTTTACCGGGAAGGTACGCGTAATGTCACCCGCATAGCCTTTGTATTCGCATCCAGCGTCGATTAGCACCAGATCGCCATCGCGCATTTCACTTTCATTTTCGGTGTAATGCAGGATACAGCCGTTTTCACCGCTGCCGACAATCGTGTTATAGGACGGATAACGCGCGCCATGACGGGTAAATTCATGGTGAATCTCCCCTTCTAACTGGTATTCAAACATTCCTGGACGGCATTTTTCCATCGCGCGGGTATGCGCCAGTGCGGTGATTTCTCCGGCACGACGCATGACCGCAATTTCTTCCGGTGATTTGAACAGGCGCATTTCATGCACCATCGGACGCCAGTCGATTATCGCGGCAGGCGCGTGCAGATTTTGTCTGGAGCCTTTGCGCAGTTTATCCAGCGCCGTGCACACAATCTCGTCGGCCCAGGCATACTCGCCCTGGGCGTGGTATACCGCGTCCAGACCATTGAGCAGTAAATACAGCTGTTGGTTGATTTCACTGAAGGCCAGCGCCCGGTCAACGCCAAGTTTTGCCGGGGCAGCATCCTGGCCCAGACGGCGGCCAAACCAGATTTCCGCCGTCAGATCGCGAACCCGATTGAACAAAACGCTGTGGTTATGAGTGTCATCACTTTTAATCAGCACCAGCACGGCTTCAGGTTCGTTAAAACCGGTGAAGTACCAGAAATCACTGCTTTGGCGGTAAGGGTATTCACTGTCCGCACTACGCGTCGCTTCCGGTGCGGCAAAAATCAGCGCGGCGCTGCCGGGCTGCATTTGTGCCAGTAAAGCCTGGCGACGACGCTGGAATTCTTGCTGAGATATCTCGCTCATCACACTCTCCTTTGCGTTTCGTTCTTAGTGCAGAGTCGGTTTACGGACTTCCGGCGCGGTCGGCTGCTGACGCGTAAACGTGTCATGGCACAGCAAGGCGGCTACGCGCACGTATTCGATGATCTCTTCGAGCGACATTTCCAGCTCTTCCTGATCTTCGTCTTCGTCATATCCCAATTGAGCGATATTGCGCAGGTCATCAATCGCTTCCCCGGTTTCGCCGGTCACTTTGTCGAGCTTCGGCTGCGTGACGCCAAGGCCCAGTAAAAAGTGGTTTACCCATCCCGCCAGCGCATCGGCGCGATCGAACACGCTGACGTCATCCCCTTCAGGCAGATAAAGCTGAAAAAGGAAGCCGTCGTCTTCGAGGGCATCACTGGTGGCAGAGTGCATTTTCAGCAGCGCCTGAGCCAGCTCGTGACCAAAGGCCAGACCTTCGTTCGTCAGGTCGTGCAGCAGCGGCTGCCATGAGCTGTCGTTGTTTCCGCCGCAAATCATTCCGCTTATCAAGCCGTGCATTTCGGCCGGGGTTAATCCAGCCCCTTGTTGGTTCAAAAACTGGCTAACTTCGTTGTAACCAGGCATTTCGTTCTGTATAGACATAAGCATTCGTCATCAAAGGGAGGAATATTCATGGTATGCTACCACTTTGGACCCTGGTGGACCAGAAAAGGGCTTGTATCTTGATACCAGGGTAGCTATAGTGTCGCCCCTTCGCGGACCCACGGTCTGGAGACGAAGGCAGCGCAGTCAATCAGCAGGAAGGTGGCATGTCTGCACAACCCGTCGATATCCAAATATTTGGCCGTTCACTGCGAGTGAATTGCCCGCCTGAACAAAGGGATGCGTTGAATCAGGCTGCGGACGATCTCAATCAGCGATTGCAAGATCTGAAAGTTCGCACTAGAGTCACAAATACTGAGCAGTTGGTTTTCATCGCCGCGTTGAACATCAGCTATGAATTAACTCAGGAAAAAGCGAAGACGCGTGAGTACGCGGCGAGCATGGAACAACGTATTCGGATGCTACAACAGACCATCGAACAGGCGTTGCTTGATCAGGGTCGCATAACCGAAAAAACGGGCCAAAACTTTGAATAACACTTTTCGGTTTACTGTGGTAGAGTGACCGTGAAGACAAAATTTCTCTGAGATGTTTGCAAGCGGGCCAGTCCCCTGAGCCGATATTTCATACCACAAGAATGTGGCGCTCCACGGTTGGTGAGCATGCTCGGCCCGTCCGAGAAGCCTTAAAACTGTGACGACGCATTCACCTTGAACCAAGGGTTCAAGGGTTACAGCCTGCGGCGGCATCTCGGAGATTCCCTTCTACCTGGCAACAGCCATGACATTACTTTCTGAACTCCCTTTATCCCGACAAGAAATCCGTCAACTGATTCGGCAGCGTCGTCGCGCGCTTACTTCCGAACAGCAACGACAATACGGTCAGCAAGCCGCGACCCGAATGCTCAGTTATCCCCCTGTTGTACTCGCTCATACCGTGGCGGTATTCCTCTCGTTCGATGGCGAACTCGATACCCAGCCGCTAATAGATCAGCTGTGGCGAGCGGGCAAGCGCGTCTATCTTCCGGTTCTTCATCCCTTCAGCCCTGGCAACCTGCTGTTCCTGCATTATCATCCGCACAGCGACCTGGTAACCAATCGCTTAAAGATCCAGGAACCACGACTTGATGTACGTGACGTATTGCCGCTCTCACAGCTGGATGTACTGATTACGCCGTTAGTGGCGTTTGATGAGGTCGGGCAACGCCTGGGTATGGGCGGCGGATTTTACGATCGGACGCTTCAAAACTGGCAGCAGCATAAGATCCAGCCCGTAGGCTACGCGCACGATTGTCAGCGAGTGGAAAAGCTACCTGTCGAAGAATGGGATATCCCGCTGCCTGCGGTGGTGACGCCGTCCAAAATCTGGGAGTGGTAGCTTTTTTGCCAATTGCGGCAAGGCTCGAAAACAGAATGTATGCGTGACAGGAAGAGATTTTGAGGCCGGAAAATCAGAGGAAAGATGGGCAGGTCATCGCCTGCCCATGTAGAGGAAATCAGTACAGCAGACGAGCGCGAATGGTTCCCGGAAGGGCTTTCATCGCCAGCAGCGCTTTCTCTGCCACATCTTCATCCGCTTCAATATCAATAACCACGTAGCCTACCTGTGCGGAAGTCTGCAGATACTGCGCGGCAATGTTGACGCCCTGCTCGGCAAAAATCTGGTTCAGCGCAGTCAGTACGCCCGGACGGTTTTCGTGAATGTGCATCAGACGACGACCGCCGTGCAGCGGCAGCGAAACTTCCGGGAAGTTAACTGCAGACAGCGTAGAGCCGTTGTCGGAATACTTGGTCAGTTTCCCAGCCACTTCCAAACCGATGTTTTCCTGTGCTTCCAGCGTTGAACCACCAATGTGCGGCGTCAGGATCACGTTGTCGAAATCACACAGCGGCGAAGTGAAAGGATCGCTGTTGGTTGCCGGCTCAGTTGGGAATACGTCGATTGCTGCCCCTGCCAGGTGCTTGGTCGCTAACGCGTCGCACAGCGCAGGAATATCAACAACTGTGCCGCGTGCGGCGTTAATCAGCAGCGCGCCTGGTTTCATCAACGCAATCTCACGCGCGCCCATCAGATTTTTAGTGGAGGCATTTTCCGGTACGTGCAAACTGACCACGTCGCTCATATTGAGCAGGTCGGAAAGATGCTGCACCTGCGTGGCGTTGCCGAGCGGGAGTTTATTTTCAATATCATAGAAATAGACGTGCATCCCCAGCGATTCCGCCAGAATGCCTAGCTGAGTACCAATGTGACCATAGCCGATGATCCCCAGTTTTTTGCCACGCGCTTCAAACGAGCCGGTAGCCAGTTTATTCCACACGCCGCGGTGTGCTTTGGCGTTTGCTTCGGGTACGCCGCGTAGCAGCAGCAGCAGTTCGCCAATCACCAGTTCCGCAACGGAACGCGTGTTAGAGAATGGTGCGTTAAACACGGGGATACCGCGCTTTGCCGCAGCGCTGAGATCAACCTGGTTGGTGCCGATACAGAAGCAGCCAATCGCGACCAGTTTCTCTGCGGCGTCAATCACATCTTCAGTCAGATGGGTACGGGATCGCAGGCCAATGAAGTGGGCATCACGGATGGACTCTTTCAGTTGTTCAGTGTCCAGAGCGCCTTTATGAAACTCGATGTTGGTATAACCTGCTGCACGAAGGCTTTCGAGCGCTTTTTGATGCACGCCTTCAACCAGCAGAAATTTAATCTTATCTTTCTCCAGTGATACCTTTGCCATTTCCCCGACCCTGTCTTTTTTTGTTCAAACTGATGTGTTGTGTGTGGGATTTTCATCCGTCTCTTCAACATATCAAAAAATAATATTGCGGCAATATGAACGTTTGCGTCGCCGTGCTGAAGAAATGTCATTCAGAGAGAAATGTCAGAGGAAAATACTGGCGATAACTTTTTCTTTGGAGAGATCGGCAGGACAATATTATAAACGTGACACAAGTCACCAAATTTGCCCTGCCAAAATTTTTTTAACGGGAGAAGACACTCCCGTCAGATCATTTTACGATAGTTTTCACGCCGTCTGGTGTACCGATCAGCGCGACATCCGCACCACGGTTGGCAAACAGACCGACGGTTACCACGCCCGGAATCGCATTGATGGCGTTTTCCATCGCGATGGCATCGAGGATCTCCAGACCGTGTACATCAAGGATCACGTTACCATTGTCCGTCACTACGCCCTGACGGTATTCAGGACGACCGCCCAGCTTCACCAACTGGCGAGCCACAGCGCTGCGCGCCATTGGGATCACTTCAACCGGCAGTGGGAAGTTACCGAGAATATCGACTTCTTTGGACGCGTCGGCAATGCAGATAAATTTCTTCGCCACGGAAGCAATAATTTTTTCACGGGTCAACGCTGCGCCGCCGCCCTTGATCATCTGCATGTGGCCGTTGATTTCATCCGCGCCGTCAACGTATACGCCGAGGCTGTCCACTTCGTTAAGATCGAACACGTGGATACCGAGGCTTTTGAGTTTTTCGGTTGAAGCGTCCGAACTGGATACCGCACCTTCAATCTGACCTTTCATTGTGCCCAGCGCATCAATAAAGTGTGCGGCTGTTGAACCTGTACCTACGCCCACAATGGTACCGGGCTGTACATACTGAAGTGCCGCCCATCCTACTGCTTTTTTCAGTTCATCCTGCGTCATGATCGTTTCGCCTGTGGTGTGAATATGGTGGGAAAATTCACGCGCATTATAGAACATTGTGCAGAAAAATGTTCCCACACCCGCTCGCAAGCGGCGGATTTCGTCTTTACCCAACCTAAATTTGTGTCATAGTGCAGAACAAGCAAAATTTTCAGGAGTGCGTCAAAGCAATGAAACGTCCGGACTACAGAACACTACAAGCACTGGATGCGGTTATTCGTGAACGAGGATTTGAGCGCGCGGCGCAAAAGCTGTGCATCACGCAATCCGCGGTTTCACAGCGCATAAAACAGCTTGAGAATATGTTCGGACAACCGCTGCTGGTGCGTACCGTACCACCACGCCCAACCGAACAGGGGCAGAAACTACTGGCGCTTTTGCGTCAGGTTGAACTGCTGGAAGACGAGTGGCTGGGTGATGAACAAACCGGCTCGACGCCGCTGCTGCTCTCACTGGCGGTGAACGCCGACAGTCTGGCGACCTGGTTGCTTCCGGCGCTGGCTCCGGTACTGGCAAATTCGCCGATTCGGCTGAACCTGCAGGTTGAGGATGAAACCCGAACTCAGGAACGTCTGCGTCGTGGTGAAGTGGTCGGTGCGGTGAGTATTCAACATCAGGCGCTGCCAAGCTGTCTGGTGGATAAACTCGGCGCGCTGGACTACCTGTTTGTCGGTTCTAAACCTTTCGCCGAGCGTTATTTCCCTAACGGCGTCACCCGCTCTGCCCTGCTGAAAGCCCCAGCGGTAGCGTTTGACCATCTTGATGATATGCACCAGGCGTTCCTGCAACAAAACTTCGACCTGCCGCCGGGCAGCGTGCCGTGTCATATCGTTAACTCGTCTGAAGCCTTTGTTCAATTGGCGCGTCAGGGAACGACCTGCTGCATGATCCCCCACTTGCAGATTGAGAAAGAACTGGAAAGCGGTGAGCTTATCGACTTAACGCCAGGTCTGTTCCAGCGCCGGATGCTG
The DNA here is from genome assembly GCF_030332375.1 of Citrobacter sp. Cpo148. Taxonomy (NCBI): domain Bacteria; kingdom Pseudomonadati; phylum Pseudomonadota; class Gammaproteobacteria; order Enterobacterales; family Enterobacteriaceae; genus Citrobacter; species Citrobacter sp. Cpo148. The sequence continues at coordinate 366,203 of NZ_JAOWHY010000046.1, read as the reverse complement.
TACTGGCACCGTTTTGCACCGGAAAGCCGCATGATGCGCAACGTCACCGATGCGCTGCTGGCCTATGGTCACAACGTACTGCGTCAGGATTAAACCGCTCATAACCTCTGAGTGCCGGATGGTGGCGTAACGCCCTATCCGGCCGACAAGCCTTTTACCCTCTTTTCATGCTATTCCCGCCACGTCTTTGAAATAAATCACAAAATCAAACACGCCACGCGGCAAAAAACGACGCCCTGTTGGCTATTTTTTGCTGGCGACAAGCCAAATGAAAAAGCTCACCGTATTCGCAAAGATTCAACTTATTGCGTAATACGGAGCAAAAAATGGCAAACGTGCAGGAGTGGCAAACACTCGCCAATAAAGAACTCAGTCGACGGGAAAAAACCGTCGAGTCGCTGGAAAGACAGACGGCGGAAGGGATTGCCATCAAGCCGCTGTACACCGAAGCGGACCTCGATAATCTGGAAGTCACGGGCACCCTTCCCGGCCTGCCGCCTTACGTGCGTGGCCCGCGCGCCACCATGTATACCGCGCAGCCGTGGACCATTCGTCAGTACGCTGGTTTCTCTACCGCCAAAGAGTCCAACGCCTTTTACCGCCGCAACCTCGCCGCCGGGCAAAAAGGGCTTTCCGTCGCCTTTGACCTTGCCACCCATCGTGGCTATGACTCTGACAACCCGCGCGTGGCGGGTGACGTCGGCAAAGCGGGCGTGGCGATCGATACCGTCGAAGATATGAAGATACTGTTCGACCAGATCCCGCTGGATAAGATGTCAGTATCGATGACCATGAACGGCGCGGTTCTACCTGTTCTGGCGTTTTATATCGTCGCTGCAGAAGAACAAGGCGTAACGCCGGAACAACTCACCGGGACCATTCAGAACGATATTCTGAAAGAGTACCTGTGCCGCAACACCTACATTTATCCACCAAAACCGTCCATGCGCATTATCGCCGACATCATCGCCTGGTGCTCCGGCAACATGCCGCGCTTTAACACCATCAGCATCAGCGGCTATCACATGGGTGAAGCCGGAGCGAACTGCGTGCAGCAGGTAGCGTTTACGCTGGCAGACGGTATTGAATACATCAAAGCTGCACTCTCCGCCGGACTGAAAATTGATGACTTCGCCCCGCGCCTGTCGTTCTTCTTCGGTATCGGCATGGATCTGTTTATGAACGTCGCCATGCTGCGCGCGGCGCGCTATTTGTGGAGTGAAGCGGTCAGCAGCTTTGGCGCGACCAACCCGAAATCTCTCGCTCTGCGTACCCACTGCCAGACGTCTGGCTGGAGCCTGACCGAGCAGGATCCATATAACAACGTGGTACGAACCACTATTGAAGCACTCGGCGCTACGCTTGGCGGCACCCAGTCGCTGCATACCAACGCCTTTGATGAAGCGCTCGGTCTGCCCACCGATTTCTCCGCCCGTATTGCGCGTAATACGCAAATCATCATTCAGGAAGAATCAGAGATCTGCCGCACCGTTGATCCGCTGGCCGGATCGTATTACGTCGAGTCACTCACCGATCAAATTGTGAAGCAGGCACGCACGATCATCAAACAGATTGACGAGGCAGGCGGCATGGCGAAAGCGATCGAAGCCGGGCTCCCTAAACGGATGATCGAAGAAGCTTCCGCGCGTGAACAGTCGCTGATCGACCAGGGTAAGCGCGTTATCGTCGGCGTCAATAAGTACAAGCTGGATAAAGAAGACGAGACGTCGGTACTGGAGATCGACAACGTGAAGGTGCGCAACGAGCAGATTGCCTCGCTGAAACATATCCGCACCACCCGCGACAACGATGCCGTTAAAGCCGCGCTCACGGCACTGACCCACGCCGCGCAGCATAATGAAAACCTGCTGGCTGCTGCCGTCAACGCCGCCCGTGTTCGCGCCACGCTGGGTGAAATCTCCGACGCGCTGGAAGTCGCTTTTGATCGGTATCTGGTTCCCAGCCACTGCGTCACCGGCGTGATTGCGCAAAGCTATCACCAGTCAGACAAATCCGCCGATGAGTTCGATACCATCGTTGCGCAAACCGAGCAGTTCCTCGCGGAAAATGGCCGCCGCCCGCGTATTCTGATCGCCAAGATGGGTCAGGACGGCCACGATCGCGGCGCGAAGGTGATCGCCAGCGCCTATTCCGATCTCGGTTTCGATGTCGATCTCAGCCCGATGTTCTCCACTCCGGAAGAGATCGCCCGTCTGGCGGTAGAAAACGATGTGCATGTAATAGGCGCATCGTCACTGGCGGCGGGCCATAAAACGCTGATTCCTGAGTTGGTTACCGCACTCAAAAAATGGGGGCGTGAAGATATCTGCGTGGTAGCAGGAGGCGTTATTCCGCCACAGGATTACGCCTTCCTGCACGAACATGGCGTGGCAGCCATTTATGGCCCCGGCACGCCAATGCTCGACAGCGTCCGCGATGTGTTAACCCGTATCAGTCAGCATCATGATTAACGCCGCCACGCTTGAAGATACCGTCCGCCGTTTGCGACTCGGCGAACGGGCTACGCTCGCCCAGGCGATGACGCTGGTCGAAAGCAACCACCCGCGCCACCAGCCACTGAGTACGCAATTGCTGGACGCGATAATGCCGTTCACCGGTAACGCCCTGCGTTTGGGGATCACCGGTACGCCGGGCGCGGGCAAAAGCACTTTCCTGGAAGCATTCGGCATGCTGCTTATCCACCACGGATTACGGGTAGCGGTGATCGCCGTCGATCCCAGCAGCCCGGTCAGCGGCGGCAGCATTCTTGGCGATAAAACCCGCATGACGGAGCTGGCCCGCGCCGAATCTGCGTTTATTCGACCGGTCCCTTCCAGCGGTCATTTAGGCGGTGCCAGCCAGCGCGCCCGCGAATTAATGCTGCTGTGCGAAGCGGCTGGCTTTGACGTGGTGATTGTGGAAACCGTCGGCGTAGGACAGTCAGAAACCGAAGTCGCAGGCATGGTGGATTGCTTTATCTCACTGCAAATCGCTGGCGGTGGCGACGATTTACAGGGCATCAAAAAAGGACTGATGGAAATGGCGGATCTGGTCGTCATCAATAAGGACGACGGTGATAACCATACCAGCGTTGCCATTGCCCGCCATATGTACGAATCCGCCCTGCATATTCTGCGCCGCAAATATGACGAGTGGCAGCCGCGGGTTCTGACCTGTAGCGCCCTGGAAAAACGCGGTATCGAGGAGGTTTGGCAGGCGATTAGCGACTTTAAAACGTGCCTGACCGCCAGCGGCCGACTGGAAAAAGTTCGCCAGCAGCAGGCGGTGGACTGGTTACACCAGCAGGCTGAAGAAGAAGCCCTGCATCTGCTGTTTGCCCGCACCGATTTCGACCGCTATTTCCAGCAGACGCTACAGGCCGTCAAAAACAATGATCTTTCGCCGCGCACCGGTCTGCGGCACATCAGCGAATTTATTCAGCATCATTACTTTCAATAAAGAGAACATTATGTCTTATCAATACGTCAACGTGGTCATCATCCAGAAAGTCGCGGTTATTGAGTTCAATTACGCCCGCAAGCTCAATGCCCTGAGTAAAGTGTTTATTGACGATCTGATGCAGGCGCTGAGCGATCTCAATCGTGCGGACATTCGCTGCATCATTCTGCGCGCTCCGAGTGGAGCCAAAGTGTTCTCTGCCGGGCATGATATTCATGAACTCCCTACCGGACGTCGCGATCCGCTCTCTTATGACGATCCGCTGCGTCAGATAACCCGTATGATCCAAAAATACCCGAAGCCGGTGATCTCCATGGTCGAAGGCAGCGTCTGGGGCGGCGCGTTTGAGATGATCATGAGTTCCGATCTGATCATTGCAGCCAGTACCTCCACTTTCTCGATGACCCCGGTCAACCTCGGTGTGCCGTATAACCTGGTGGGCATCCACAACCTGACCCGCGACGCTGGTTTTCACATCGTGAAAGAGCTGATTTTTACCGCTTCGCCCATCACCGCTCAACGCGCCATGGCGGTCGGGATCCTTAACCATGTCGTGCCCGTCGAGGAACTGGAAGATTTCACTCTGCAAATGGCGCACCACATCTCGGAAAAAGCGCCGCTGGCCATCGCCGTCATCAAAGAAGAACTGCGCGTGCTTGGTGAAGCGCACACCATGAATTCCGATGAGTTCGAGCGTATTCAGGGCATGCGCCGCGCGGTGTACGACAGCGAGGATTATCAGGAAGGGATGAACGCGTTTATGGAAAAACGTAAACCAAATTTTGTTGGCCATTAATCACGTCCGAGGAAGGAGACGGCCATGAAACGGATGAGCGCCGAACAGGCGGCAGAAATTATCCAGCACGATGATATGGTGGCGTTTAGCAGCTTTACCCCTGCGGGTTCACCCAAAGCGTTACCCAGCGCAATTGCCCAACGCGCCTGCGAACGGCATCAGAACGGGCAGCCTTTTCAGATCCGCCTGCTGACCGGAGCATCAATTGGCGCCGCCGCTGATGATGTTCTATCCGCGGCGGATGCCGTTTCCTGACGGGCGCCTTATCAAACGTCATCGGGCCTGCGCGAGAAAATTAATCAGGGCCAGGTGAGGTTTGTCGATCTCCATTTGAGTGAAGTGGCGCAAATGGTTAATTACGGCTTTTTTGGCGAGATCGATGTTGCCGTCATTGAAGCCTCCGCCATTGCGCCAGATGGCCGGATTTGGCTTTCCAGCGGTATTGGTAATGCGCCGACCTGGCTGCTGCGGGCGAAAAAAGTGATCATTGAATTGAATCATTACCATAATCCGCGCGTGGCGGAGTTTGCCGACATCGTGATACCCGGTGCGCCGCCGCGGCGTAACAGCGTACCCATTTTTCATACCATGGATCGCGTAGGCAGTCAGTGTGTACAGATAGACCCCAAAAAGGTGGTTGCGGTGGTGGATACCGAGCTGCCCGATGCCGGAAATGCGGCGGATAAAACCAATCCGGTCAGCCAGCAAATTGCCGATAACGTCGTCACTTTCCTGCTGGCAGAAATGGCTCACAAACGTATTCCAGCTGAGTTTCTACCCTTACAAAGCGGCGTGGGCAATATCAACAACGCGGTAATGGCGCGACTGGGCGAGAACCCGGATATCCCGCCCTTTATGATGTATTCGGAGGTGTTGCAGGAGTCGGTGGTGCATCTGCTGGAAACGGGCAAGATAACAGGTGCCAGCGCCTCCAGCCTGACCATTTCAGCCCCGTCGCTACAGAAGATTTACGACAACATGGACTTCTTCGCCAGCCGGATTGTGCTGCGCCCGCAGGAGATCTCCAATAACCCGGAGATCATCCGTCGGCTGGGGGTTATTGCGCTCAACGTCGGTCTGGAGTTTGATATCTACGGCCATGCCAATTCCACGCACGTTGCGGGGGTGAACCTGATGAATGGCATCGGCGGCAGCGGGGATTTCGAGCGCAATGCCTACCTGTCTATCTTTATGGCGCCGTCGATTGCCAAAGGCGGGAAAATCTCCACCATCGTACCGATGTGCAGCCATGTCGACCACAGCGAACATAGCGTTAAAGTGATCGTGACCGAACAAGGGATTGCCGATCTGCGTGGGCTATCTCCGATGCAGCGGGCGCACACGATTATCGATAACTGTGCGCACCCTCTTTACCGGGATTATCTGCACCGCTATCTGGAGAAAGCACCCGGCGGACATATCCATCACGATCTCAGCCATGCGTTCGATCTGCATCGTAATCTTCTCGAAACAGGATCGATGCTCGGTTAATTTGCGCTACCGTCACGATCCTCAGCAATATGCTCGAGCATGGTGGCGGTATAGCGATGATTTTTCAGCGAATAGAGAAACTCCTGCATATACATGGGGCTGCCGGGCGCATCGAAATACTTTAGCGTCGACGGGTTCACCAGCCGCCAGGCGAAATGAGGGATCACCGTCAAAAACTGTCCGCGCTCTACCGCGCTGATCTTGGCCATAAAGCTGTACGGACGGTAGATAATCGTCGGGTTGATCCCGCAGGGCCGCATGTATGCATCCAGCATCGCCTCAAAGTTGGCGCGATTCTGGAAGCGCATTTGCAGCCAGGGCAGCTCGCGCAGCAGATCCTGCGGCTGTTTTTCTTCGTAGCGCCGGGAAACGAGAAAACCCAGACGCAGCGGAGGCAGCTCGCTAATCGCCAGATTCTCCAGTTCCTGGACGCGGGGGGAAACGTGCTGCGGCGAGATAATAAAATCCAGTTTGCGATCGAACAGGTTATCAATCACCCCATTCTCGCTGAATTCAACGGCCTGAGCCGTCACGCCGTCATACTTGTCACCAAGGCTAATCAACTGGTCAAAAATAATCGTTGGGTAGGTATTGTCGATCCCGATGACGATTTCCCGCGAGCGGCGAGAGGCGTTATGGATTTCGTTATCAATGGCAGAAAGGCGCTGATAAACGGGAAACAGCTTCTGATACAGTTCCTGTCCGGCTTTATTCAGACTGATGTTGTTATCTTTGCGGGTAAACAGCGTATAGCCGATTTGATCCTCCAGTGCGGCAATGCTTTTACCGAAAGGCGATGCGGTCATATGTATTTTTTCTGCCGCTCTGGCAATGTTATTGGTTTGCGCCAGCAGAATGAAATTACGCATCTTTTTCGAGATAAAAATATCCATAGCGTCCCCTTAAAAATCGCTATGGCCTATCCTCATTACGGCGAAAAAAAAGACTGGATGTGGGGTCTCATTTTTACAGTTGCTCACAGAAAAAACCCGGCTGGAAAGCCGGGTCTGCAATGATTACTGGGTTTTGGCTGGCGTTGCTGCTGGTTGCCCCGCCGTCGGCTCAATCTGGAAGACCACATCAACCTGATCGTCAAACTGAATAACCGGCTGTTCGTAGGTTTCCTGAGCGGATGTCGCAGGCGCTGCATCTGCTTTCATCATCCGTACCATCGGGCTCGGTTGATAATTGGAAACGTGGTAACGCACGCTGTAAACGGGCCCCAGTTTGCTGTTAAAGCCCGCAGCTAACTGCTCAGCCTGATGAATAGCATCATCAATTGCTGCTTTACGCGCTTTATCTTTGTAAGTATCCGGCTGGGCAACGCCAAGCGATACCGAACGGATCTCATTCAGACCGGCCTTCAGTGCACCATCGAGCAGCGCATTGAGTTTGTCCAACTGACGCAGCGTGACCTCAACGGTACGTACCGCACGATAGCCTTTAAGGACGCTTTTACCATTCTGGTAGTCGTAGTCCGGCTGGGTGCGCAGGTTTGCCGCGCTAATATCTTTCTTCGCTATCTGGTTCTGTTCAAGGAAGGACAGATATTGCGCCACGCGCTCATCAGCCTGCTTCTTCGCTGAAGCCGCATCCTTTGCAGCTACGTTCACTTCAATCGCCAGAGTAGCGATGTCTGGTGTCGCATCCACGCTTGCCGTTCCGGAAGTCACGATGTGCGGTCCATTTGGCAACTCATTTGCCTGTACCGATAGTGCGCTGAATCCGACTAATGCCGCCAGGGCCATTATTTTGAACTTCACGGTCGTTCCTCCATGTTTCATTAATTACCCCGAAACTCAGGGCACATGCAGGCAAGCTTAGCCGATCTCGCTGCGTTGTCCATCAGACAACACTTAGTTGAACAACGCATGAACGTGCGCAACACCTTCTTTTGCCAACTGAAAAGCGATAAACCACATCACCAATCCTACCAGGGTATTGATGATCCGCTGTGCTTTAGCAGTGCGCAAACGCGGAGCGAGCCAGGCCGCCAGCAATGCCAGGCCGAAGAACCACAAGAACGAAGCGCTGACAGTACCCAGCGCAAACCAGCGCTTAGGCTCAACGTCCAGTTGGCCTCCCAGACTCCCAAGCACCACAAAGGTATCCAGATAAACATGGGGATTGAGCCATGTCACCGCCAGCATAGTAGCGATAATTTTCCAGCGTCCCTGCTTCATCACCTCGGCGCTGGCCAGTTCCAGGTTACTGCTCATCGCCGTTTTTAACGCCCCGAAACCGTACCAGAGTAAAAATGCCACCCCACCCCAGGTGACAAGCGCCATCAGCCATGGTGACTGCATCAGCAAGGCGCTACCGCCAAAGATCCCCGCGCAAATCAGCACTAAGTCGCTGATAGCGCAGAGTAAAGCAATCATGATGTGATACTGGCGACGGATCCCCTGATTCATCACGAAGGCGTTTTGCGGACCGAGCGGAAGTATCATAGCCGCACCAAGTGCAAGCCCTTGAAAATAATACGATAACACGTTAATCATCCCGAACTGTTTCTCTTAGGAGCAGACTATAGCGCGGGGAAAACATTAGCGGAAATGGATAATTTTAATCAGGGATAAGAAGAATTAATACCAAGGGGGGGGGAAATGCCGGATGACGGCTGACGCCTTATCCGGCCTACAAAACCTGCGTGCCCGGTAAGCGATAGCGCCACCGGGCACGCGATTACTCTGCCGCGCTCTCTTTCACACGCTTGAAGTTCACATCCATCTGCGGGTACGGGAAGCTGATACCGTTGGCGTCAAACTCGCGTTTAATACGCTCCAGTACGTCCCAGTAGACGCTTTGCAGATCGCTACTGTTGCTCCAGACGCGTACCACAAAATTGATCGAGGAAGCGCCCAGCTCATTCAGGCGCACCGTCATTTCACGATCTTTAAGGATACGCTCGTCAGACTGAATGATATCGGTGAGGATTTTTTTCACCTGATCGATATCGGAGTCGTAAGCCACGCCGATGATAAATTCGTTACGACGAACCGGCTCACGAGAGAAGTTAATGATGTTTCCGGCAATGATTTTACCGTTTGGGATCACCACAATCTTACCGTCTACGGTACGCATAGTCGTGGAGAAAATCTGCACGTTGAGTACGGTTCCCGCTACGCCGCCGAGGTCTACATACTCACCTGCGCGGAACGGACGGAACATCACCAGCAGCACGCCAGCGGCGAGGTTGGACAGCGAACCTTGCAGCGCCAGACCAACGGCTAAACCTGCGGCACCGAGAACGGCAATCACAGAAGCGGTTTGTACCCCAACGCGACCCAGAGCGGCAATCAGCGTGAACGCGATAATACCGTAGCGCACCAGTGCGGAGAGGAAGTCAGCAACGGTTGCATCAATTTTACGTGCCACCATCAGGCGGTTAACGGTGTTTGATACGATTCGCGCCACAATCATACCGATAATGACAATGGCGATGGCCGCAACGATGTTGACGGCATAGCTTAACAGCAGCTCCTGATTGCGGACCAGCCAGGTGCCCGCACCATTTATGCTGTCGACAACATTCAAATCTTCCATTCAATATTCCTTTTTTGCTTACCCAAATGGGAAAAATAAAGCCGTCCCAACGGGACTGGCAATCTGACAAGGGTAAACAATAAACCTGGATTTTGCCAAACAGATCACAGAATTCTCTGCCAGCAGCATATTGAAATGGCAATAAAAAAGGCCCGCATTTGCGGGCCTCATGTCACGTAGAACGGCGTAAATTACAGAACGTCAACCGCGTTCAGTTCTTTGAAAGCCTGTTCCAGACGGGTGATCATGGTTGCCTGACCAGCACGCAGCCATACGCGCGGATCGTAGTATTTCTTGTTCGGCTGATCTTCGCCTTTCGGGTTGCCCAGCTGGCCCTGCAGGTAAGCTTCGTTCGCTTTGTAGTAGTTCAGAACACCTTCCCAGGTAGCCCATTGGGTATCGGTGTCGATGTTCATTTTCACTACGCCATAGCTTACGGAGTCTTTGATTTCCTGAGCAGTAGAACCGGAACCGCCGTGGAAGACGAAGTTCAGGCTGTTGTGCGGCAGGTTATGTTTCTTAGAAACATAGTCCTGAGAGTCGCGCAGGATGGTCGGTGTCAGAACAACGTTACCCGGCTTATAAACGCCGTGTACGTTACCGAAGGAAGCTGCGATGGTGAAACGCGGGCTGATTTTGCTCAGCTCGGTGTATGCGTAATCAACGTCTTCCGGCTGGGTGTACAGTGCAGAAGCGTCCATGTGGCTGTTGTCCACGCCGTCTTCTTCGCCACCGGTGCAACCCAGTTCGATTTCCAGGGTCATGCCCATTTTGGACATGCGCGCCAGGTATTTGGAGCAGATTTCGATGTTCTCTTCCAGAGACTCTTCAGACAGGTCGATCATGTGAGAAGAGAACAGCGGTTTGCCGGTTGCTGCGAAGTGTTTTTCACCCGCGTCCAGCAGACCGTCGATCCACGGCAGCAGTTTCTTCGCGCAGTGGTCAGTGTGCAGGATAACCGGAACACCGTAGTGTTCAGCCATCTGGTGAACGTGATGCGCGCCAGAGATAGCACCCAGGATTGCAGCGCCCTGAGGAACGTCAGACTTCACGCCTTTACCCGCGATGAAAGAAGCACCACCGTTGGAGAACTGTACGATTACCGGCGCTTTAACTTTTGCAGCGGTTTCCAGAACGGCGTTGATGGAGTCGGTACCAACGCAGTTAACAGCTGGCAGGGCAAAGTTGTTTTCTTTTGCTACCTGGAAAACTTTCTGTACGTCATCACCAGTGATTACGCCTGGTTTTACGAAATCAAAAATTTTAGACATATTACGAATCCTGTATCTTCGGCCTTGGAAAGGGCGCGCGCTCTAAAGCGCGCTAATAATTGGGCAGGTTTCCCTGCCCATTAAATGCTTACTTTTTAGCGCGCTCTTCGAGCATCGCTACTGCTGGCAATACTTTACCTTCCACGAATTCGAGGAAAGCGCCGCCGCCAGTGGAGATGTAGGAGATTTTGTCAGCAATGCCGAACAGGTCGATTGCTGCCAGGGTGTCACCGCCGCCTGCGATAGAGAACGCTTCGCTGTCTGCGATAGCGTTAGCAACGATTTCAGTACCTTTGCGGAAGTTCGGGAATTCGAACACGCCAACCGGGCCATTCCACAGAATGGTTTTCGCATTTTTCAGGATGTCAGCCAGCTGCTGTGCAGAAGCGTCGCCGATGTCCAGGATCTGCTCGTCTTCTTTCACATCGCTAACGGACTTCAGAGTAGCCGGTGCAGTTTCAGAGAATTCAGTCGCTACGCGAACGTCAGTCGGGACCGGGATGTCGCAAGTGGTCAGCAGACGCTTAGCTTCGTCAACCAGGTCAGCTTCGTACAGGGATTTACCCACGTTGTGGCCTTGAGCGGCAACGAAGGTGTTCGCGATACCACCGCCAACGATCAGCTGGTCAGCGATTTTTGACAGAGAATCCAGAACGGTCAGTTTGGTGGAAACTTTAGAACCGCCAACGATAGCAACCATCGGACGAGCAGGTTCTTTCAGTGCTTTACCCAGCGCATCCAGCTCAGCAGCCAGCAGCGGACCTGCGCAAGCTACATCAGCGAATTTACCGATACCGTGAGTAGAAGCCTGTGCACGGTGAGCTGTACCGAAAGCGTCCATTACGAATACGTCGCACAGCGCAGCATATTTTTTGGACAGTGCTTCGTCGTCTTTCTTCTCGCCTTTGTTGAAGCGAACGTTTTCCAGAACCACCAGTTCACCGGCAGCGACTTCAACGCCGTCCAGGTAATCTTTTACCAGGCGAACCGGAGCAGACAGTTTGTCTTTCAGGTAGTTAACAACCGGCAGCAGAGAGAATTCTTCGTTGTACTCGCCTTCGGTAGGACGACCCAGGTGGGAAGTTACCATCACTTTCGCACCCTGTTTCAGGGCCAGTTCGATGGTCGGCAGAGAAGCACGGATACGCGCATCGCTGGTTACTTTCCCTTCTTTAACTGGTACGTTCAGGTCCGCACGGATAAAAACGCGTTTACCAGCCAGATCCAGATCGGTCATCTTAATTACAGACATGGTGAATCCTCTCGTTGATTCATAAAGTTTTGTCGACGCTCAAGCGTCGAGCCTGAAACCAATAGCAGCCATCGCTAACGTAGTGTCGAGCATACGGTTAGCAAAGCCCCATTCATTATCACACCAGACCAGCGTTTTGATCAGGTGAGCGCCACTCACACGCGTTTGCGTACCATCAACGATGGCACTGTGCGGGTCGTGGTTAAAATCTACAGAGACCAACGGTAATTCCGTATAGTCAACTATACCATGAAATGCACCTTGTGCTGCTTTTTGCAGCAACTGGTTGACTTCACTGGCTTTTACTGGTTTTTTCACCGTCACGCTTAAGTCGATCGCCGTCACATTTATGGTCGGTACACGCACCGCTATCGCTTCAAAACGATCGTTAAACTGCGGAAAAATTCGCGTGATGCCCGCCGCCAGTTTGGTATCAACCGGAATAATCGACTGGCTGGCCGCTCGCGTGCGACGCAGGTCAGGATGATAAGCATCAATAACCTGCTGATCGTGCATCGCGGAGTGGATCGTGGTGACGGTACCAGACTCAATGCCGTAAGCATCATCCAGCAATTTAATGACGGGTATTATGCAATTCGTGGTGCAGGAAGCGTTGGAAACGATCCGGTGCTCAGCGCGCAGCTGATCCTGATTAACGCCATACACAACGGTTGCGTCGATGTCGTGACTACCAGGATGTGAAAAGAGCACTTTTTTTGCACCAGCGGCAATATGCGCCTCGCCGTGTTCGCGATTGCCGAAGACCCCCGTACAATCCAGCACGATGTCGACACCCAGTTCGCGCCATGGAAGTGCATCGAGTGTTCGCTCATGCAGAATGCGGATAGCGTCATCGCCAACGATGAGCTGGTCACGTTCCTGACGAACATCCCAGGCAAAACGTCCATGGCTGGTGTCATATTTCAACAAATGCGCCATGCCTGCAGCATCCGCAAGTTCGTTGATTGCCACCACGGTGATTTCCGCCCGACGCCCGGATTCATACAAAGCACGAACCACGTTGCGTCCGATGCGACCGAAACCATTAATCGCTACGCGTACGGTCATAGGTCTCCTGCAAGGATTTCTCAGAAACGATGTGGCAGACAGAGTAATGCAGCAAATCGCTCAGGGAAACCTTACCTGTCGCAAACTGCGACTAATTGGTTAATTGTCGAACATTTAATCGACTGAAACGCTTCAGCTAGAATAAGCGAAACGCGGAATAAAAGGAATGATTGTCCAGCAACAGAACACAGTTATCTGACTTGCGTCACATTTTAACGCCCTTCAACGCTAAATTTATTCCATATTCCAGAATGACGAATAACCGTAGCAAAATTATTTCATTGTCGTGTTACACACCCTGATTTAAATCAGAAAGCCCCCTAACCTGCATCTAATCACCAGCGCGAGGTCCGAGTCCCGGAGCCCTTCAATAATGCCGCAGACGGTCTGGATAGCAGACTGAGCCGTGCGATTGCGCAACGCGCGGCGCGTTCCGGAAAAGCAAAAAAAACGGGCCGCCTGAGCGACCCGTTTTCACCTGTAATCGAAATTACAGCAGTTCTTTTGCTTTCGCGACAACGTTGTCTACGGTGAAGCCGAACTCTTCAAACAGCAGCTCTGCCGGAGCAGACTCACCGAAGGTGGTCATACCGACGATTGCGCCGTTCAGGCCCACGTATTTGAACCAGTAGTCAGCGATACCTGCTTCCACTGCAACGCGAGCGGAAACCGCTTTCGGCAGCACAGACTCACGGTAAGCGGCATCCTGTTTGTCGAACGCGTCGGTAGACGGCATGGAAACCACGCGAGCCTTCACGCCTTCGGCAGTCAGTTTGTCCCACGCAGCCACAGCCAGCTCAACTTCAGAACCAGTTGCGATGAAGATCAGTTCCGGCTGACCGTCGCAGTCTTTCAGCACGTAACCACCGCGAGCGATGTTTGCCAGTTGCTCTTCGGTACGCTCCTGCTGTGCCAGGTTCTGGCGGGAGAGGATCAGCGCGGTCGGGCCGTCCTGACGCTCAACACCGTATTTCCACGCAACGGCGGATTCAACCTGGTCACACGGACGCCATGTGCTCATGTTCGGGGTCACACGCAGAGAAGCAACCTGCTCTACCGGCTGGTGAGTCGGGCCGTCTTCGCCCAGACCGATGGAGTCGTGGGTGTAGACCATGACCTGACGCTGTTTCATCAGCGCAGCCATACGCACCGCGTTACGGGCATATTCCACAAACATCAGGAAGGTGGAGGTGTACGGCAGGAAACCACCGTGCAGGGAGATACCGTTCGCGATAGCGGTCATACCGAATTCACGCACACCGTAATGGATGTAGTTACCGGCAGTATCTTCGTTAATCGCTTTCGAACCAGACCACAGCGTCAGGTTAGACGGTGCCAGGTCAGCGGAGCCGCCGAGGAATTCAGGCAGCAGAGGACCGAAGGCTTCAATCGCGTTCTGAGAAGCTTTACGGCTGGCGATTTTCGCCGGATTAGCCTGCAGCTTAGCAATGAACTCGTTCGCTTTTGCGTCGAAGTCAGACGGCATTTCACCTTTCATACGACGGGTGAATTCAGCCGCTTCCTGCGGGTAGGCTTTCGCATAAGCAGCGAACTTCTCGTTCCATGCAGCTTCTTTTGCCTGACCGGCTTCTTTCGCATCCCACTGCGCGTAGATTTCAGACGGGATTTCGAACGGCGCGTATTTCCAGCCCAGCTGTTCACGGGTCAGTGCGATTTCTGCATCGCCCAGCGGTGCACCGTGAGAGTCGTGAGTACCCGCTTTGTTCGGAGAACCGAAACCGATGATGGTTTTGCACATCAGCAGGGACGGTTTGTCGGTTACTGCGCGTGCTTCTTCAACTGCGCGTTTAATGGCGTCAGCATCGTGGCCATCAACGCCACGGACCACATGCCAGCCGTAAGCTTCAAAACGCTTCGCGGTGTCGTCGGTGAACCAGCCTTCAACGTGGCCATCGATAGAGATGCCGTTGTCATCGTAGAACGCAACCAGTTTACCCAGCTTCAGCGTACCGGCCAGGGAACATACCTCGTGAGAGATACCTTCCATCATGCAGCCGTCGCCCATGAAAGCATAGGTGAAGTGGTCAACGATGTCGTGACCTGGACGGTTAAACTGCGCCGCCAGCGTTTTTTCAGCGATAGCCATACCCACTGCATTCGCAATACCCTGACCCAGAGGACCTGTAGTGGTTTCAACACCGGCGGTGTAACCCACTTCCGGGTGACCCGGAGTTTTGGAGTGCAGCTGACGGAAGTTCTGCAGCTCGGACATCGGCAGATCGTAGCCGGTGAGGTGCAGCAGGCTATAAATCAGCATGGAGCCGTGACCGTTGGACAGCACGAAGCGGTCACGGTCAGCCCAGCACGGGTTAGTCGGGTTGTGGTTCAGGAAATCACGCCACAGGACTTCGGCAATGTCAGCCATACCCATCGGGGCACCCGGGTGACCGGATTTGGCTTTCTGTACTGCGTCCATGCTCAGCGCACGAATAGCATTGGCAAGCTCTTTACGTGAGGACATTTTGACTCCAGATCGGATAATGAAGGCTGAGCCCTTAACGACTTGACGACAGCGCGTTTTGGGCTACGCCGGAAAAAAGTGCCAACAATGTAACCCAAGCCGCGTGTCATGTACATGGAGCATCCTTTTGCCGCTTCAGAAATCTCTGGATCATGCGCGCAAGTTGCGCAATCTTCTCGCCCGCGTATTGTTCTTTTCTTTATACTTAGGCCGAGCGTCGGTTCACCTGCAAACGACGTAATTTTTAGAATAATCCTGACTTTGTGCGGAAGAGAAAAAATGAAAATTCGCGCTTTACTGCTTGCTACGAGCATGGCTGCGGCATTGACCGGCTGCCAGAACATGGACTCCAACGGACTGCTTTCTTCTGGCGCGGAGGCTTTTCAGGCCTACAGTCTGAGCGATGCTCAGGTAAAAGCGCTGAGCGATCAGGCCTGTAAAGATATGGACAGCAAGGCTACTATCGCCCCGGCCAGCAGCGAGTACGCAACGCGTCTTGGCAAAATCGCCGCCGCGCTTGGCGATAACATTAACGGCCAGCCGGTGAACTACAAAGTCTATATGGCGAAAGATGTGAATGCCTTTGCCATGGCAAACGGCTGTATCCGCGTGTACAGCGGCCTGATGGATATGATGACCGACAACGAAGTCGAAGCGGTGATCGGCCATGAAATGGGCCACGTCGCGCTGGGTCACGTGAAAAAAGGTATGCAGGTTGCGCTGGGTACCAACGCCGTACGTGCAGCGGCGGCATCCGCTGGCGGCATTGTCGGCAGCCTGTCGCAGTCGCAATTGGGCGATCTTGGCGAGAAACTGGTGAACTCGCAGTTCTCCCAGCGTCAGGAATCCGAGGCGGATGATTACTCGTATGATTTGTTGCGCAAACGCGGGATCAATCCGGCAGGTTTAGCCACCAGCTTTGAGAAACTGGCCAAACTGGAAGCTGGACGTCAAAGCTCAATGTTTGACGATCACCCGGCATCCGCAGAACGTGCGCAACATATTCGCGATCGCATGAGCGCAGACGGGATCAAATAACCCTTGAACACTGCCGGATGGCGGCGTGAACGCCTTATCCGGCCTACAAGCATCAACCAGCTGTAGGCCGGATTAGCGTTAGCGACATCCGGCAAAACAACTTATTCGCCTTTCTTCGCCGCCTGAATATACAGCATTTCCAGAGCCAGCGTAGCCGCCGCCAGCGCGGTGATCTCAGACTGATCGTAGGCCGGAGCCACTTCAACGACGTCCATCCCGACGATGTTCAGATCTTTCAGACCACGTACCAGCTTGATCGCGCGATCGGAAGTCAGACCGCCAATCACTGGCGTACCGGTACCCGGCGCAAACGCTGGATCCAGACAGTCGATATCAAAGGTCAGATACACCGGCATATCACCGACAATCTGCTTAACCTGGGCGATGATGTCATCTACGCCGCGATCGTTCACCTGGCAGGCATCCAGCACGGTAAAGCCGTTGTCTTTGTCGAATTCGGTACGAATACCAATCTGCACAGAGTGATTCGGATCGATCAGACCTTCGTTCGGCGCAGTGTAGAACATGGTGCCGTGGTCGAATTCGCAGCCGTTCGCGTAGGTATCGGTGTGGGCATCAAAATGCACCAGCGCCATTTTACCAAAATGCTTAGCGTGTGCGCGCAACAGCGGCAGCGTGACGAAGTGGTCGCCGCCGAAAGAGAGCATGCGCTTACCGGCAGAAAGCAGCTTCTCAGCATGAGCCTGCAGTTTTTCACTCATTTCACGCGCATCACCGAAGGCATAAACCAGATCGCCGCAGTCCACCACGTTCAGGCGCTCGCGCATATCGAAGTTCCACGGGAAGCGGTTATGCTCCCACGCCAGATTAGTGGAAACCTGACGGATCGCCGCCGGACCATGACGCCCGCCCGCACGACCAGACGTTGCCATATCAAACGGTACGCCGGTGATCACCCAATCGGCGTCGCTGTCGTATGGCATGAAGTTCATCGGCAGACGTAAAAAACCAAAGGCGTTAGAAACCAGGGAGTTGTCGTATTGATGACCTAAGGTGCTCATGGCAAAAACCTCATATTCGTCGGTATAAAAAAACCCTTCCGCGTCGTTAGGCCCGACGAGGAAGGGTTAGATTTTTTAAAACACATTTTGTGCAATTATCGCCTTAAAACTTCCCCGCTTCAAGCAGCGCGTTATTGACGACATGGCGGCGGGGCGTAACCATTACTGTCCGCCGGGAAGGCTTGCGCGGAGCAAGGCGGGAGTGTTTTGACGGCCGGCCCCTGCAAAGCAAAGGCGGCAAAACCAATCACTCCAATGTTGCGCACGTCTCCCTGTGCAGAGCTAGCGGCGTAGGCGTCAGAAACATCGGAAAACTGAAATGCCGCTTCAGTATGCTTGTCTTTTCTGAACCCTTTGATTGCCAGTGAATCTCCTGCATTAACAATATAGCCGCTATTATTCAGCGAACCAGGTTTACCGTTAAGTACATCAAGCCCATCCACTGTCGCCACGATTTCATAGTTTGTATCTCGGCTATAATTGCGCACATATAATTGATAATTTGCCCCCACTTTGGCAGGAAGCCTATATTGCCATTGGCCAACTGATGAGTTGTAAAAACGGGTAATAGGTACGGAATTAAAATTAGCATCGCGAACGGCATATTCCAAGTCACTAATGCGTATGCTGTATACTCTATCGTAACCCGTCGAATGCTTTGCGGAGTAATTTATTAATATAACTTCAGCAGGATCGCGCTCCGCACGTTCTACCGATATGCCCGTTACCGTTGAGCGAACCTCTTCGCCCCAGGCCGTGCCTACAGCTGGCGAAGATGCACTGCTATACTGTACTGGCCCAGAACACCCACCAGCAAGTAAAAAAATCACGGCAAAAAAGACGTTCCACTTTAATCCCTTCATCTCGATTCCCTTTCTGTTTCCGATTTATTACAGCGGCAACAGTAGGTGTATTAAAAAATAAAAGAAAGGGTTGTGACTATATTTCAGATTCCATCAATAAAAAAAGAGCCGGATTATATAAATAAGCCGGCCCTCAAGCAGATATGTCTTAATTACTCGTCTTCGAGATAAGTATAACCGTACAGACCGGCCTCAAACTCTTCGAGGAACTGTTGCTGCAGCTCGGTATCCAGATCGGTGTTTTTCACCTGGTCACGGAACTGCGTCAGCAGGGTATTCGGATCCAACTGCACGTACTGCAGCATATCCGCCACGGTATCCCCTTCATCGGACAGCTCAACTTCTACGCTGCCGTCAGGGAAGACGAACACGTCAACCGCTTCGGTATCACCAAACAGGTTGTGCATGTTGCCGAGGATCTCCTGGTACGCCCCCACCATAAAGAAGCCCAGCATCGGCGGGTTCTCCGGGTCATATTCCGGCATCGGCATGGTGGTCGCAATGCCATCACCGTCAACGTAGTGGTCGATAGCACCATCAGAGTCGCAGGTGATATCCAACAGCACCGCACGGCGTTCAGGCACCTGGTTCAACCCTTCCAGCGGCATTACCGGGAACAGCTGATCGATCCCCCACGCATCCGGCATCGACTGGAACAGCGAGAAGTTGACGTAAATCTTATCCGCCATTCGCTCCTGCAGCTCGTCGATAATCGGACGATGCGCGCGGTTGCTCGGGTCGAGTTGTTTCTGCACTTCATGGCACATGTTCAGATAAAGCTGCTCAGCCCACGCGCGCTCTTGCAAGCTAAAGGTACCTGAAGAGTAACCAACGTGAATATCGTGCAGATCCATCTGGCTGTCGTGCAGCCATTCACGCAGTGAACGACGGGTTCCCGGTTCATGCATTTCTTGCCAGGTTTCCCACATGCTTTGCAAAGCACGCGGCGCATCATCAGCCGGAGGCGTTGCTTCTGTGTGTTCGCTACGCTCAACGCCGATAATGTTTGATACCAGCACGGTATGGTGCGCGGTAACCGCGCGGCCAGACTCGGTGATTACCGTCGGATGCGGCAGACCGTGTTCTTCGCAGGCGTCGCCAATAGCCCAGATGATGTTGTTGGCGTATTCGTTCAGGCCGTAGTTTACGGAACAGTCAGACTGCGAACGGGTACCTTCGTAATCCACGCCCAGACCACCGCCCACGTCGAAGCACTGGATATTGACGCCAAGCTTGTGCAGCTCAACGTAGAAACGCGCCGATTCACGTACGCCGGTGGCGATATCACGAATGTTCGCCATCTGCGAGCCAAGGTGGAAGTGCAGCAACTGAATGCTGTCCAGACGACCGCGCTCGCGCAGAATTTCGACCAGCTGCAGCACCTGGTTTGCCGCCAGGCCGAATTTTGATTTTTCCCCGCCGGAGGACTGCCACTTGCCAGAGCCCTGCGACGCCAGACGCGCACGCACGCCCAGACGCGGAACGACATTCAGGCGTTCAGCTTCATCCAGCACGATTGCAATTTCAGACATCTTCTCGATGACCAGATAGACCTTATGGCCCATCTTCTCGCCAATCAGCGCCAGACGGATATATTCGCGGTCTTTATAACCGTTACACACGATCACGCTACGGGTCATTCCTGCATGAGCCAGAACGGCCATCAGTTCAGCTTTGGAACCCGCTTCCAGTCCCAGCGGTTCGCCGGAGTGGATCAGCGATTCAATCACGCGGCGGTGCTGGTTGACCTTGATCGGGTAAACGAGGAAATAGTCACCGTTGTAACCGTAAGATTCACGGGCACGTTTAAACGCGGCGTTAATCGAACGCAGACGGTGTTGCAGGATCTGCGGGAAGCAGAACAATGCAGGCAAACGCTGGCCCTGCGCTTCACGGGCTTTCACCAACTCAGCAAGGTCAACGCGCGCTTCGGGTACGTCCGGATCCGGGCACACGCTGATGTGACCCAGTTCATTGACGTCGTAGTAGTTATTACCCCACCAGGCAATATTGTAAGTACGCAGCATCTTGCTGGCTTCCTGGGAACTCATTGCAACCTCCTGCATGGAGCGTAGTACACCGTGTTCGCCTGCTGACGAAGGCGAACCCAAAGAAATGTCGTCAGACATAGCGAACCTCAATTTTATTAACAAGTGTAAAACAGTTGACTACTATCGCAATCCGAAGACGCGATAACAACCCAAATACAGGCAGAATTTGCAGCAGATAGTGCTGACGCTCCGACTGTGCGACCGGTTTCTTTTTCATATCAATGTAAACACGTAACCGAACTTAATGCTGACGGTTCGGCGAAACCACGAGAAAACTCTTGTTTACCAAGAGCGCCCTTGTTCAGTTCTTAGTGACCGTTACCGGCTCTTGAGTCCTGAGATACGCCGAGATGGGTATACACTTCATCCTTCATGCAGCCTCTTTGTTGGCTACGCTCATTTGCCCTAGTCACGTACTACTCGTACGTTCAGGAGACTCATTCACTTGCCGCCTCGACGCAGCATAAATGATTTTGTGTATATAACATCGACAGGTATGCAAAGCAGAGATGCAGATTGCGGGGGACATATGTACACCAGAACGGTGCGACAGATTCTGCAGAATACAACGGTTCATTATCTCGTATCACCTCCATGGTTGCTCCTTACGGAACGAACCCACAAGCCAAAGCTAAAGTTTTAACCCGGCTGGAAGTGGCAACACGATGAAAACGTCGTGTGCTTTTGTCTATCCTAAATAATTCGAGTTGCGGGAAGGCGGCAACGCAGAGAGTCCCCGGGAGCTTACATGAGTAAGTGACTGGGGCGAGCGAGGAAGCCAACGCACATGCAACTTGAAGTATGACGGATATGAGCCGCGCGCCGCGTTTTATACCGATAAGAAAGTCAAAAAGCAAAAGATAAATATGCACATTGCCAGCACCGTCAGGAAAAATTTCCAGTTACATTTTCAGTACAATGCGACCTCAATCAAAAAAAGCTGGAAATCAGGCGAAGAACTGTCCTAAAATAGCCGTCCAGATGTTAATCCATCTATACCGATTAACACTCAGACTGCCAGTGTCCGTCATCTGCAGACTCATGGTAGAATCTTCTACACATGGCTATTCCACTCGACAGTTTGAGCTAACCAAATTCTCCTTAGGTGAAATTAAATATGGCAAAACACCTTTTTACGTCCGAGTCCGTATCAGAAGGGCATCCTGACAAAATCGCTGACCAAATCTCTGATGCTGTGCTGGATGCAATCCTGGAACAGGATCCAAAAGCACGCGTTGCCTGCGAAACCTACGTCAAAACCGGTATGGTTTTAGTTGGCGGTGAGATCACCACTAGCGCATGGGTTGATATCGAAGAGATCACCCGTAACACGGTTCGCGAAATTGGCTATGTGCATTCCGACATGGGCTTTGACGCCAACTCTTGCGCGGTACTGAGCGCGATTGGTAAACAGTCTCCGGACATCAACCAGGGTGTTGATCGTGCCGATCCGCTGGAACAGGGCGCAGGCGACCAGGGCCTGATGTTTGGTTATGCAACCAACGAAACCGACGTGCTGATGCCAGCACCTATTACCTATGCTCACCGTCTGGTGCAGCGTCAGGCTGAAGTGCGTAAAAACGGCACCTTATCCTGGCTGCGTCCGGATGCCAAAAGCCAGGTAACCTTCCAGTATGACGACGGCAAAATCGTCGGTATTGATGCGGTTGTTCTGTCTACTCAGCACTCTGAAGATATCGACCAGAAATCGCTGCAAGAAGCCGTTATGGAAGAGATCATCAAGCCGGTACTGCCGACTGAATGGCTGACCGCTTCGACCAAATTCTTCATCAACCCAACTGGTCGTTTCGTTATCGGCGGCCCGATGGGCGACTGCGGTCTGACCGGTCGTAAAATCATCGTTGATACCTACGGCGGCATGGCGCGTCACGGCGGCGGTGCATTCTCTGGTAAAGACCCGTCTAAAGTTGACCGTTCCGCAGCCTATGCAGCCCGTTACGTAGCGAAAAACATCGTTGCCGCAGGCCTGGCTGACCGTTGTGAGATTCAGGTTTCCTACGCAATCGGCGTGGCAGAACCGACATCTATCATGGTGGAAACGTTCGGTACTGAAAAAGTGCCTTCAGAGCAGCTGACCCTTCTGGTGCGTGAGTTTTTCGACCTGCGCCCGTATGGCCTGATTCAGATGCTGGATCTGCTGCACCCGATTTACAAAGAAACCGCTGCTTACGGTCACTTTGGTCGCGAACATTTCCCATGGGAAAAAACCGACAAAGCACAGTTGCTGCGCGACGCTGCCGGTCTGAAGTAATTTAAACCAGACTTAACGCTTATGAAGACCAGCCTCGCGCTGGTCTTTTTTTATACCTATTTCCTCTCCCACATCCATCACCAAACCGCGCTGATTACTATTGCTTTAAATGAAAATGAAAGCGATTACATCACACCATATTTCCCTCTACCTTGAATTAACATCTCTTATCCAGCACACTTGCATCACTGTTACATTATATTTCATCATTGTCTTAAATTCAGACGACCAACATTATTTAATCCCAATAAATAATGTTAACTTTCAATGAATTAACAAATAATCCGCATGAATGGCAGTGTAAGCGATTACACTAATGTGATGTGATTCGCATTTTTTTACCCCGTACTCACCTACCCTTAACATCAACAAAACTAGCTACCCAACCGGAGGGCATCATGCCTGACAATAAAAAAACGGGGCGTTCCAACAAAGCCATGACATTTTTTGTCTGCTTTCTGGCAGCCCTTGCTGGATTACTTTTTGGCCTGGATATCGGTGTTATTGCCGGTGCTTTACCGTTCATCACCGACGAGTTTCAAATTACCCCGCACACTCAGGAATGGGTGGTGAGTTCCATGATGTTTGGTGCGGCGGTAGGTGCTGTCGGCAGCGGTTGGCTCTCCTTCAAACTGGGACGCAAAAAAAGCCTGATGATCGGTGCGATCTTGTTTGTTGCGGGTTCACTGTTCTCCGCCGCTGCGCCAAACGTTGAAGTCCTGCTGGTTTCCCGCGTGCTGCTCGGCCTGGCTGTAGGCGTTGCGTCTTATACCGCGCCGCTGTACCTGTCTGAAATTGCCCCGGAAAAGATTCGTGGCAGCATGATCTCCATGTATCAGCTGATGATCACCATCGGTATTTTGGGCGCGTATCTTTCCGATACAGCCTTTAGCTACAGCGGCGCATGGCGCTGGATGCTGGGTGTAATCATCATCCCTGCCCTGCTGCTGCTGGTTGGCGTTATCTTCCTGCCGGACAGCCCACGTTGGTTTGCAGCTAAACGTCGTTTTGTTGATGCTGAACGCGTCCTGTTGCGTCTGCGTGACACCAGCGCAGAAGCCAAACGCGAGCTGGATGAAATCCGTGAAAGTCTGCAGGTGAAGCAGAGCGGCTGGGCGCTGTTTAAAGAAAACAGCAACTTCCGTCGCGCAGTATTCCTTGGCGTTCTGTTACAGGTGATGCAGCAGTTCACCGGGATGAACGTCATCATGTATTACGCACCGAAAATCTTTGAGCTGGCGGGCTACACCAACACCACCGAGCAGATGTGGGGGACTGTTATCGTCGGTCTGACCAACGTGCTGGCAACCTTTATCGCCATTGGCCTGGTTGACCGTTGGGGCCGCAAGCCTACGCTGATCCTTGGCTTTATCGTGATGGCTGTTGGTATGGGCGTGCTGGGTACAATGATGCACGTGGGTATTCACTCGGCATCCGCACAATACTTCGCAGTACTGATGCTGCTGATGTTTATCGTTGGCTTTGCGATGAGCGCCGGTCCGCTGATTTGGGTACTGTGCTCTGAAATCCAGCCGCTGAAAGGCCGCGATTTCGGCATCACCTGCTCTACTGCAACCAACTGGATTGCCAACATGATCGTCGGCGCAACCTTCCTGACGATGCTGAACTCACTGGGCAGCGCCAACACCTTCTGGGTCTACGGCGGCCTGAACGTACTGTTCATCTTCCTGACTCTGTGGCTGATCCCTGAAACTAAAAACGTCTCTCTGGAACACATTGAGCGTAACCTGATGAAAGGTCGTAAACTGCGCGAAATTGGCGCGCACGACTAATCACCAAAGGCTTCCTCCCTCAGTGGGAGGAAGCCTTCCTCTTGCAGTCCCTTCCCTGTCGCACTATCCTCTGGCGTTATGAAAACCTCCCGTCTCCCTATCGCCATCCAGCAAGCCGTTATGCGTAGCCTGCGGGAAAAACTCGCCCAGGCCAATCTCAAGCTCGAACGCCAATATCCGGAGCCAAAGCTGGTTTACCAACAGCGCGGCACCGCCGCCGGCACTGCGTGGCTACAAACCTATGAAATTCGCCTTAATCCCGTCCTGCTGATGGAAAACGTCGACGCATTCATTAACGAAGTTGTGCCCCATGAACTGGCGCATTTACTGGTGTGGAAGCACTTTGGGCGCGTGCCGCCACACGGGAAAGAGTGGAAATGGATGATGGAAAGCGTTCTGGGCGTACCGGCCCGGCGCACGCATCAGTTTGAACTGCAATCGGTGCAGCGCAAGACCTTTACTTACCGCTGTAAGTGTCAGGAGCACCAACTGACCGTCCGCCGCCATAACCGCGTTGTGCGCGGTGAGGCCACCTACCGCTGTGTTCACTGCGGCGAACCGCTGGTTGCAGAATAATCTTCAGAATTATCAGGAACTTTTCTGACCTAACTGATTGCATACTGGAATAACTTTCGCTACGTTGCGGGCTCGTTTTGACACGGAGTTTGTGATGTACCGTCATTTTTCTTTTGCTGCGGCCCTGTTAGCCGCTGCGTTTTCAGGCCCGGTTTTAGCCGAAGGCATCAACAGTTTTTCTCAGGCAAAAGCAGCAGGCGTCAAGGTTAACGCCAATGCGCCGGGCGATTTCTACTGCGGTTGTAAAATTAACTGGCAAGGCAAAAAAGGGGTCGTTGACCTCGAATCCTGCGGCTATAAAGTGCGAAAAAATGAAAACCGCGCCAGTCGAATTGAATGGGAGCACGTTGTCCCCGCCTGGCAATTTGGTCATCAGCGTCAGTGCTGGCAGGACGGAGGGCGTAAAAACTGCGCCAAAGATCCGGTCTATCGTAAGATGGAAAGCGACATGCATAACCTGCAACCTGCTGTGGGTGAGGTAAATGGCGATCGCGCTAACTTCATGTACAGCCAGTGGAACGGTGGCGAAGGTCAGTATGGGCAATGCGCCATGAAGGTCGACTTCAAAGAGAAAGTTGCCGAGCCGCCAGCCCGCGCCCGCGGTGCCATTGCTCGTACCTATTTTTACATGCGCGACCAGTACGATCTAACGCTCTCCCGCCAGCAAACTCAGCTTTTTAACGCCTGGAATAAGCAATATCCGGTCACCGACTGGGAGTGTGAGCGCGACGAACGCATTGCAAAGGTACAGGGGAACCATAACCCATATGTGCAACGCGCTTGCCAGGCGCAAAAGAGCTAACCTACACTAGCGTCAATATTTTTAACCATGCCCTGGCCTTTCGTAGCCTAGGGCCATGACGCGGATGTTTAACTATGCGCATTCCTCGCATTTATCACCCTGAGCCAATCACCTCCGGCAGCCAAATTTCACTGTGTGAAGATGCAGCCAACCATATCGGCCGCGTGCTGCGTATGGGACCGGGCCAGGCGCTACAGCTGTTTGATGGCAGCAATCAGGTATTCGACGCTGAAATCACCCACGCCAGTAAAAAAAGCGTGGACGTGAAGGTACTTAACGCTGAACTCGACGATCGTGAGTCGCCGTTGCACATCCACCTGGGTCAGGTGATGTCGCGCGGTGAAAAAATGGAATTCACTATCCAGAAATCGATCGAACTGGGTGTAAGCCTCATTACGCCACTTTTTTCTGAGCGCTGCGGCGTTAAACTGGACAGTGAACGCCTGAACAAGAAGCTCCAGCAGTGGCAGAAAATCGCCATTGCCGCCTGCGAACAGTGCGGTCGAAACCGGGTTCCCGAAATTCGCCCGGCAATGGATTTGGAAGCATGGTGCGCGGAACAGGACGAAGGTCTGAAACTGAACCTGCATCCGCGCGCCAGCGCCAGCATCAATACGCTGCCGCTGCCGGTGGAGCGCATCCGCTTGCTGATTGGCCCGGAAGGCGGGTTGTCGGCAGATGAAATTGCCATGACCGCACGTTATCAGTTTACTGATATTCTGTTAGGACCTCGCGTTCTGCGTACTGAGACAACCGCGCTCACCGCCATTACTGCGCTACAGGTGCGTTTTGGCGATCTGGGCTAAGGCATAAACGGAGAAGAAAATGATCAAGCTCGGCATCGTGATGGATCCCATCGCAAGCATCAACATCAAGAAAGATTCCAGCTTCGCTATGCTGCTGGAAGCGCAACGTCGCGGTTACGAAATTCATTATATGGAGATGGCCGATCTTTATCTGATCAACGGTGAAGCCCGCGCCCATACGCGTACCCTGAGCGTAGAGCAGAACTACGACAAATGGTATGAGTTCAAGAGCGAGCAGGATCTCCCGCTGGCAGACCTGGACGTTATTCTGATGCGTAAGGATCCGCCGTTTGATACCGAGTTCATCTACGCTACCTATATTCTGGAACGTGCAGAAGAAAAAGGGACGCTGATCGTCAACAAACCGCAGAGCCTGCGCGACTGCAACGAAAAGCTGTTCACCGCATGGTTTGCCGACCTGACGCCGGAAACGCTGGTCACGCGTAACAAAGCGCAGCTGAAAGCCTTCTGGCAAAAACACAGCGACATCATTCTCAAACCGCTGGATGGTATGGGCGGCGCATCTATTTTCCGTGTGAAGGAAGGCGACCCGAACCTTGGCGTCATTGCTGAAACGCTGACCGAGCACGGTACCCGCTACTGCATGGCGCAGAACTATCTGCCAGCAATTAAAGATGGCGATAAACGCGTCCTGGTGGTCGATGGCGAACCCGTTCCTTATTGCCTGGCGCGTATTCCGCAGGGCGGTGAAACCCGTGGCAACCTGGCCGCTGGCGGTCGTGGCGAGCCGCGTCCTTTGACCGACAGCGACTGGGAAATTGCACGTCGCATTGGGCCAACGCTGAAAGCGAAAGGTTTGATTTTTGTCGGTCTGGATATCATTGGCGATCGTCTAACGGAAATTAACGTAACCAGCCCAACCTGTATTCGTGAAATCGAAGCGGAGTTCCCGGTTTCGATTACCGGTATGCTGATGGATGCCATTGAGGCGCGTTTGCAGAAGTAAATACGTTGCCGGATAGCGACGCCATCGCGTCTTATCCGGCCTGAAATTGCACCCCGCAGACCGGATTAGGCGAAGCCGTCATCCGGCAATGCTATCTTCAGAGGGTGACATCTTCGAGCTTTGCCCACATACTGGGCTCTGTTGCTTTTTTGAACCAGGAAACAGAACCTCTGACAATGAATTTACAGCATCACTTTCTGATTGCCATGCCTGCTCTCCAGGATCCGATTTTCCGCCGTTCCGTGGTGTACATCTGTGAACATAATGAGAACGGAGCAATGGGGATTATCGTTAATAAGCCTCTGGAAAACTTACAAATTGAAGGGATTCTGGAAAAGCTGAAGATTACCCCAGAAGAACGCGATCCGGCCATTCGTCTGGATAAACCAGTGATGCTCGGCGGCCCGCTGGCGGAAGACCGTGGATTTATTCTGCATACCCCGCCGTCACGTTTTGCATCCAGTATCCGCATTTCAGATAACACCATCATCACCACCTCCCGCGATATACTAGAAACCCTGGGCACACAAGAACAACCGTCCGAAGTGCTGGTTGCGCTGGGTTATTCATCATGGGAAAAAGGTCAACTGGAACAAGAGTTACTGGATAACGCCTGGCTCACGGCGCCCGCAGACCTCAACATCTTATTCAAAACGCCGATTGCCGACCGCTGGCGCGATGCGGCGAAGCTTATCGGGATAGATATTCAGACCATGCCAGGCGTGGCGGGACATGCCTGATGAGCGGAACATTACTCTCTTTTGATTTTGGTACGAAAAGTATTGGTGTTGCTGTTGGTCAGCGCATTACCGGTACGGCCAGACCGTTGCCCGCCATTAAGGCGCAGGACGGTACGCCAGACTGGAGTTTGATTGAACGCCTGCTGAAAGAATGGCAGCCGGATGAAATCATTGTCGGCCTACCACTCAACATGGATGGCACCGAACAGCCCCTTACCGCGCGCGCACGTAAGTTCGCTAACCGTATTCACGGTCGCTTTGGCGTAACCGTAACGCTGCACGATGAACGCTTGAGTACCGTCGAAGCCCGCTCTGGCCTGTTTGAACAAGGCGGTTATCGGGCGTTGAATAAAGGCAAAGTAGATTCCGCTTCTGCCGTGGTCATCCTCGAAAGCTATTTCGAGCAGGGTTACTAAATCCGTCCCTGCGCCTGACGCTGCTGCTGACTTTGTGCAAATGTCTGCATACCTGTCTGTTGCCCGGTTTGAATTACGCCGGGCAGCTGATGCGTTTTCCCTTCACGAATCAAATTGCCCACGGCTGGCGTGTTGACGAGCAGCTCAAATAGCGCCACGCGTCCTCCCAGCTTATCTTCCTCCAGCTTTTGCGAAAGTACCGCCCGCAGGCTGTCTGCTAACTGGTTACGCACCGGCTCTTTCTCTGTTGCCGAAAAGGTGTCCACCAGCCGCGCGATAGCCTGTGCCGCCCCTCGCGTATGTAACGTTGCCAGCACCAGATGCCCGGTTTCCGCTGCCGTTAATGCCAGACGAATGGTTTCCGCGTCGCGCAGTTCGCCCAGCAAAATGACGTCGGGATCTTCACGCAGCGCGCCGCGTAAACCGGCGGCAAAAGAAGCGCAGTGTACGCCCACCTCCCGTTGTTGAATAAGACAACGCTGGCTGGTGTAGCGATATTCAATCGGGTCTTCCAGCGTCAGAATATGCCCCGCAACATGCTGATTAAGGTACTCTACCATCGCCGCCAGGGTCGTTGATTTACCGCTACCGGTAGCGCCTGTCACCAGAATTAACCCATTTTCACTGCGCAGCAGTTCAGGTATGACGTCAGGGGTCTGGAGATCGTCTAAACATGGACAATCAAGCGGGAGCAATCTTAGCGCCAGTGAGGTTCCCTGTTGATGAACAAAAGCACTGGCGCGCAGCCGCTGGGAACCGGCCAGCGCAATAGCAAAATCAATCTGCCCCTGTTCCTGCCACTGTACCTGTTGTTGCTCACTGAGCCAGCACATCAGCAGATTCTCCACGTCAGGCGTAGTAAATGGTGCGATTTCGACTTTTCCACGTATGCGCCAGCGCGCAGGCCATGCATTGCACAGGTGTAGATCCGACACGTTATGCTTTACACTAAGGGCCACTATTTCTTCCATATTCATATGAACATCCTCGGAAAATGAACGATATCGCGCATAACCTGGCACATGTCCGGGACAAAATCTCAGCCGCCGCGACGCGTTGCGGGCGCTCTTCAGAAGAAGTTACGTTGCTTGCAGTCAGTAAAACCAAACCTGCGAGCGCCATCGAAGAAGCCATTACCGCAGGATTATTTTCAATTGGTGAAAACAATAACTAATGGCGAGTAGCCACGCTCTTGATTTTCCATACACCATTTTCTTCTACCATGCAGTCAATGACTTTTTGAGATGACTCACCTGTTCCAAATGTCAAATAGACATTGGTACAAATAGGATCAGTTATAGTTAGATCAATACTAATATGCTTACTCCAGTCTTCATTTGCAAAATCCTGAACCTTTAGAAAATAATCCTCTTCAAGCTCATTGTTCATATAAGCTTGTTTTAATTCATTCAATGTATCAATACTAACAAAAGGCTCTAATGCCGTCGGGTTATCTGCAACTGGGATGATATTATGAGTAATCTGCTTTATATACCAGGCATTGAATTTTAATGCTTGCATATCAGCAGGAACTATTTCTGCCATAGCAAATGATGAGAATAGAAAAGTAAATAATATTAATCGCTTCATCAATTGTGCCTATATAATTTATACGAAGGCTGACTTTTACGATAACCAGGTCCGGGGTACACGCCATGTTCCTGCTTGAAATCTGACCACCAGTAATGCCCATCAAAAATCGCCATATGACCTGCTGTATTTCCTCCAGTATATGGTTGGATTATAGCAACATCACCTTTTATAGGATTCCCATATACTTCACGAAAACCAGCTAATACTAAATATTTACCCATATTTTTAGCATTATCATGATGTAATGATACGCCGCCATGTTCGATAGCTGCTGTTACTGCCCTGGCACAATAACCCGTAGCGTGTGGATGAGCATTATGTCTAACAAAATTTATAGCGGCTTCTTTATTCCACATTTACAACACCTCATTTATAAATGAAGAATATTAAATATCACAAAGCGAACCATTAGCATGAACATTAAATGCTTCCAACTCCATTTATTGACATCATCACCATGTCCCAAACTTATATTTGCAATGTGTATTATCGTTTAGTTATAAAATAAGCAACAATATTCACCCCACCAATTAAGTAATAGCTTAATTTTATTAGAGATATAATTTTACACCTGTTTTTATTACTTTAAACCTTTAAATTAAAGCGAACTTGAGCTAAATAAAAACGAATTAAAAATTCTATTTGTTAAATCTGTTTACATCTTCCTACAGACTCACATTTTGTACTCAGCACATCCACAGTCCCACCAGGCGTAGTAAAGGGTGCGATTTCGACTTTTCCACGTATGCGCCAGCGCGCAGGCCATGCATTGCACAGGTGTAGATCCGACACGTTATGCTTTACACTAAGGGCCACTATTTCTTCCATATTCATATGAACATCCTCGGAAAATGAACGATATCGCGCATAACCTGGCACATGTCCGGGACAAAATCTCAGCCGCCGCGACGCGTTGCGGGCGGTCTTCAGAAGAAGTTACGTTGCTTGCAGTCAGTAAAACCAAACCTGCGAGCGCCATCGAAGAAGCCATTACCGCAGGGCAGCGTGCCTTCGGTGAAAACTATGTGCAGGAAGGGGTGGATAAGATCCGCTACTTCCAGGAAAAAGGCGTCAACGATCTGCAGTGGCACTTTATCGGCCCGCTGCAGTCCAACAAAAGTCGTCTGGTCGCTGAGCACTTTGACTGGTGCCATACGATCGACCGTCTGCGTATCG
Source organism: Citrobacter sp. Cpo148 (assembly GCF_030332375.1). Classification (NCBI taxonomy): domain Bacteria; kingdom Pseudomonadati; phylum Pseudomonadota; class Gammaproteobacteria; order Enterobacterales; family Enterobacteriaceae; genus Citrobacter; species Citrobacter sp. Cpo148. The sequence goes on along the minus strand of NZ_JAOWHY010000046.1, from coordinate 334,723 downwards.
CTGCCCGTCTGAGCGAACAGCGCCCGGCGGAACTGCCGCCGCTCAATGTACTGATTCAAATTAATATCAGCGATGAGAACAGTAAGTCAGGAATTCCGCTGGCAGAGCTTGATGCACTGGCCGCTGAAGTCGCTGTACTGCCGCGCATTACCCTGCGTGGTCTGATGGCGATTCCGGCTCCAGAGTCAGATTATGTAAGGCAGTTTGAAGTTGCACAGCAAATGGCGGTAGCATTTGCCGGGTTGAAAACACGCTACCCAGGCATCGACACTCTCTCACTGGGAATGTCTGATGATATGGATGCCGCCATCGCGGCGGGTAGCACGATGGTGCGCATTGGCACTGCCATTTTTGGTGCTCGTGATTACACTAAAAAATAAGGAAAACTAAGGAACACCATGAATACGTTGACCTTCCTGCTCTCAACGGTAATTGAGCTGTATACCATGGCGCTGCTGCTGCGCGTGTGGATGCAATGGTCTCGCTGCGATTTTTACAACCCGTTCTCGCAGTTTATAGTGAAAATCACTCAGCCCATCATTGGGCCGTTACGCCGCATTATTCCCCCGATGGGGCCGATCGACAGCGCATCGGCATTAGTTGCGCTCGTTCTCAGCTTTATCAAAGCAATCGTGCTGTTTAAGGTGGTCACGTTCCAGCCGATCATCTGGATCGCCGCCGTACTGATTGTCCTGAAGACTATCGGGCTGTTGATTTTCTGGGTGCTGCTGGTGATGGCAATTATGAGCTGGGTCAGCCAGGGCCGCAGTCCTGTAGAGTACGTGCTGATTCAACTGGCAGATCCGCTGCTGCGTCCTATCCGTCGCATACTTCCAGGCATGGGCGGGATCGATTTCTCCCCAATGATTCTGGTTCTGCTGCTCTACGTTATTAACATGGGCATCGCGGAAGTGTTGCAGGCGACAGGCAACATGCTGCTGCCGGGGCTGTGGATGGCGCTATGAGTGCCGTTACACCCTGCGACGACGGTCTGGTTTTACGGCTCTACATTCAGCCTAAAGCCAGCCGTGACAGTATTGTGGGTTTACATGGCGACGAAGTTAAAGTCGCCATTACCGCCCCGCCAGTAGATGGCCAGGCCAATAGCCATCTGGTGAAGTTTCTCGGCAAACAGTTCCGTGTGGCAAAAAGCCAGGTCGTCATTGAGAAGGGCGAGCTTGGTCGTCACAAACAGGTTAAAATCATTCATCCGCAACAGATCCCGCCCGAAATTGCGGCGTTAACTGATTAGGTATCCCATGCAAAAAGTTGTCCTCGCGACCGGCAATGCCGGTAAAGTGCGTGAACTCGCCTCTCTTCTGAGTGATTTCGGTCTTGATGTTGTTGCCCAAACGGAACTGGGTGTTGATTCTGCAGACGAGACCGGGCTGACGTTTATTGAGAACGCCATTCTGAAGGCGCGTCATGCCGCGCAAATTACCGGCTTACCGGCCATTGCTGATGACTCAGGTCTGGCAGTAAATGCCCTTGGCGGCGCGCCGGGTATCTATTCAGCCCGCTATTCCGGCGAAGATGCGACCGATCAGCAGAACCTGGAAAAACTGCTTCACACCCTGCAGGATATTCCTGATGACAAGCGCCAGGCGCAGTTCCACTGCGTGCTGGTGTATATGCGCCATGCAGACGATCCAACGCCTGTTGTTTGCCACGGAAGCTGGCCGGGCGTGATTACCCGCGAACCTGCCGGAAACGGTGGTTTTGGCTACGACCCGATCTTCTTTGTGCCGTCTGAAGGGAAAACCGCAGCCGAACTGACCCGTGAAGAAAAGAGTGCAATTTCTCACCGCGGACAGGCGCTAAAGCTGCTGCTGGATGCCCTGCGTAATGGTTAAGCTTCCGCCGCTAAGTCTTTATATTCACATCCCGTGGTGCGTGCAGAAATGCCCGTACTGCGACTTCAACTCGCATGCGCTAAAGGGCGAAGTCCCTCATGACGACTATGTGCAGCATCTGCTGAGCGATCTGGATACTGAGGTAGCCCATGCCCAGGGCCGTGAAGTAAAGACGATTTTTATCGGTGGTGGCACGCCGAGCCTGCTTTCTGGCCCGGCGATGCAAACGCTGCTCGACGGCGTGCGAGCACGGCTGAATCTGGCCGAAGATGCAGAAATCACGATGGAGGCGAATCCCGGGACGGTGGAAGCCGATCGCTTTGTGGATTATCAACGCGCTGGCGTCAACCGTATCTCGATTGGCGTACAGAGCTTTAGCTCCGCCAAACTCGAACGTCTGGGACGTATTCACGGGCCGGAAGAAGCCAAACGAGCAGCACACCTGGCGAGCGGTCTGGGGCTACGCAGCTTTAACCTCGACCTGATGCATGGTTTGCCGGATCAGACGCTGGAAGAGGCGCTGGGCGATTTACAGCAGGCCATCGCGCTCAACCCACCGCATCTTTCCTGGTATCAGTTAACCATCGAACCCAACACGCTGTTCGGTTCCCGACCGCCGGTTTTACCGGACGATGACGCGCTGTGGGATATTTTTGAGCAAGGCCACCAGCTACTGACCGCCGCGGGATATCAGCAGTACGAAACCTCAGCCTACGCCAGACCGGGTTATCAGTGTCAGCACAACCTTAACTACTGGCGTTTTGGCGACTATCTTGGCATTGGCTGCGGCGCACACGGTAAGATCACATTCCCTGACGGACGCATCCTGCGCACCACCAAAACACGGCATCCGCGTGGGTATATGCAAGGGCGTTATCTCGAAAGCCAGCGCGATGTCGCCGAAGCCGATAAGCCGTTCGAGTTCTTCATGAACCGTTTCCGGCTGCTGGAAGCCGCGCCTCGCGCGGAGTTTACGCAATATACCGGTCTTACCGAAGACGTTATTCGTCGACAGATCGATGAGGCTATTTCCCAGGGCTACCTGAGTGAATGCGATGAGTACTGGCAGATTACCCAACACGGTAAGCTGTTCTTGAATTCGCTGCTGGAGCTGTTTCTGGCGGAGTGATGGCTGGTGAACGTAGGCCTGATAAGCGTAGCGCCATCAGGAAAATTGCCGGATGGCGGCTGCGTCTTATCCGGCCTACAGGGTTAGGGCGGTAAGCGCAGCCACCTTCATCGATTAATACTGATTAAACATTTCCTGGATCTGCTTAGGATCCTTGGTTTGGGTCAGCGCAAGCTGCAGCAGAACACGTGCTTTTTGCGGGTTCAGGGAACCTGAAGCCACAAATCCGTATTTTGCATCATCAACTTCTGCATCCTGTGTAGTGGCGCCCGTTGGCACACGGGATGAACGCACTACAACGGTACCTTTATGCGCGGCGGTTGCCAGCGTATCGAAAATGGTTTTATACAGGTTACCGTTACCTACACCCGCACTGACGATCCCGGCGTAACCCGCATCCACCAGCGCTTTTGCCGGCAGATCGGAGGCATTAGCGTAGTTATAAACAATCCCAACTTTCGGCAGCTCGGTCAGCTTAGACACATCGAACGGAGTAGACGTGGTGTGCTTACGCGCAGGCGTACGCTGGTAGTCGATTTTACCGTTATGGATGTAACCCAACGGGCCGTAGTTAACGGATTTGAAGGTAGCGACGTCGGTAGTGTTGGTTTTAGTCACGTCACGACCATCCATAACGGTGTCGTTCATCACCACCAGCACTCCGCGGTTGGCAGAGGCTTTGTCTGCGGCAGTTACTACTGCGTTATACAGGTTAAACGGGCCATCAGCGCTCATACCCGTAGACGGACGCATTGCGCCGACCAGCACCACCGGTTTGTTACACTTGACGGTCAGGTCGAGGAAATAGGCGGTTTCTTCCATGGTATCCGTACCATGTGTTACCACGAAGCCGTCGGTTTTATCACACTCGGTATTAATCTTTTTCGCCAGCGTTAACCAGACTTCGTCATTCATATCCTGGGAGCCGATATTCACCACCTGCTCACCTTTAACGACAGCGATATCTTTCAATTGAGGTACGGCCTCAACCAGATTTTCTACGCCAACCTTGCCTGCCGTGTAGTTAGATTTTGTCGCGGAATCACCGCCGCCGGCAATCGTCCCACCGGTCGCTAAAATGGTGATGTTTGGCAGTGCAAGCGCCGCGCCGCTGAAACCCATAACCAGTGCGGCAAGTGCCGTTTTCTTGAAAAACTCCATGTTATTTCTCCAGTTACTTGAATTTGCAGCATTATGTCTATCCTACAGATGAATAATGTGACGAGTTCCAATTAACCAGATTTATATCTCCACCAAATTGCCGTTCTTAGAGATGGATATCAAAAAAACAGAAATATACAAAATAAAACGGCACAGAATGTTTCTGTGCCGTTAATAAGAGGTGAAGATTATTTCAGAGTGCTAACCAGCGTTTTACGATCGTTTTCCAGCGTCACAACGCGGGAACAGACATCTTTGCCAAACTGCTGGAAGTCTTGTTCCTGATTCTTCCATTCGTTCTGAATTGAGGTCTGCAAACCACCGAGGCTTCCGAGTACGCCCTGCAGTGGATTACCACCGCCTTTGAGCACGGCTTTCGCCCCCATTTCGTTGATGCTGTCCTGCAAAATGCCGCCCATCGCCTGATTCACCAGCTGTTGTCCGTCTGCGCGGACCTGATCAATCGCCTTATAATGGAAAGTCAGGCCATCAGTTCGATGCTCGATGATGCGGTTCATCTGCTCTTTCAATTGCGCATCCAGCTTGGTTAAGCGGCCACGCATGTTGCTGCTTTCACCGACCTCTTTGGCGATGATTTTGTCCAGCGCCACGCGACCTTTCTCTACGCGCGCTCTGGCACCTTCGTCGATCCACGGCAGGCTGCTACGCAACGCCGCCTGATAATCTTTGGCCTGCTCACGCTGTGCGGCGTTCAGGTTGTACTGTTTACCGTTGAAGGTGACATCGCCAGCCTGGGTAATAACCAGGTCGCCATTCTCGCCCTTCACCTGCACCGTTTGTGGGCTCAAAATCACATCGTCACGCGGGGTGACGCTGCACTGGTAATCTGCATGTGCGGCCATCGCCGTGAACGTTAGGACTGCCGCCAGCAGCGTTTTGCGCATCATATCTTTCCCTCAATACAAATCGGGCCGGCATTTGCCGACCCTGTGCTACTTAGTCCCACCAAATATCGAAAAGTTCGCTGGTACGCACTTCTTCGAGTTTGTGCTCTTCCAGCCACTTACGCACGATTGCCTGGTGTTCTTCGGTGCATTTGCCGATTTCCTGCAGACAGATCAGACCTTCCCAGGCCAGATAGCCGCTGCCGTCAAAAGCCAGCTTGTTCGGTTCGATGACTTCATTGATAAAGTCATCAACGATTTGATCGACCTGCTCTCCAGATGTACCTTCCGGGAAACGCCATGCAACCGAAAATCCTACTTCCTGGAATTCTTCGATGTGCATCTTTTTACGCAGACGACGGCTACGGTTCTTTGCCATTATTTCACCCTCTCGAACATTAAGTCCCATACGCCGTGGCCAAGACGATGACCACGTTGTTCAAATTTGGTTACCGGGCGCGATTCCGGGCGCGGTACATAATCGTTACTCTCTGACTGGTTTTTATACCCGTCAATCGAGGACATCACTTCAAGCATGTGCTCCGCATACGCTTCCCAGTCGGTCGCCATATGGAACACGCCGCCCAGCTTCAGCTTACTTAAGATATGCTCAGCAAACGGTACCTGAACGATACGGCGTTTATTATGACGTGCTTTATGCCACGGGTCAGGGAAAAACAGCTGAACCATAGATAAAGAATTGTCAGGAATCATTTTATGCAGGACTTCAACGGCATCATGGCACATGACGCGCAGGTTCTCGACACCCTCTTCATGGGCTGAAGCCAGACACGCACCAACGCCCGGTGAGTGAACCTCAATGCCGAGGAAATTCTGTTCCGGACGCGCTTTCGCCATTGCAACCAGCGACGCTCCCATACCAAAACCGATTTCCAGCGTGACTGGCGCGTCACGGCCAAACAGTTCTGCAAAATCTACAGGCTCTTCGCTGAACTCAACGCCCATCACCGGCCAGTAGTTTTCCAGCGCGTGTTCCTGCCCTTTCGTCAGTCGCCCCTGGCGACGAACAAAACTACGAATCCGGCGCAGAGGGCGGCCGTTTTCATCAAATTCCGGTGAAATGACGTCGTTCTTCATAAAAGTTTAGTCTGCTGTGTTTGAGTTCTGAAAACGGGCATTATCCAAAGTTAGTTGCCGGATGCAAGTAAAGGAAGAAAGTGAGCAGCGGAAAGTTCCGGTTTACACCCCGTTGCCGCTGTGCTGCAATCTTGCCCCCGGCAATAATGAAACGGTAATCATGCAAGCGTCTCAATTTTCGGCTCAGGTTTTGAGCTGGTACGACAAATACGGGCGGAAAACGCTGCCCTGGCAAATTGACAAGACGCCTTACAAAGTATGGCTCTCTGAGGTAATGCTGCAACAAACTCAGGTTGCGACCGTTATCCCCTATTTTGAGCGCTTTATGGCGCGCTTCCCAACGGTAACGGATTTAGCCCATGCGCCGCTGGATGAAGTTCTGCATTTGTGGACCGGGCTGGGTTATTACGCCCGTGCGCGAAATCTGCATAAAGCCGCGCAGCAGGTTGTGACGCTGCATAGCGGTATATTTCCGCAAACCTTTGATGAAGTAGCCGCCCTACCTGGCGTCGGACGTTCAACCGCAGGCGCGATCCTTTCTCTCTCTTTGGGTCAGCATTTTCCGATTCTCGACGGTAACGTCAAACGCGTGCTGGCTCGCTGTTATGCTGTAAGCGGCTGGCCGGGTAAAAAAGAGGTCGAAAAGAAGCTGTGGGAGCTGAGCGAGCAAGTTACGCCGGCCCAGGGTGTTGAGCGTTTTAATCAGGCGATGATGGATTTAGGCGCAATGGTCTGTACGCGCTCAAAACCTAAATGTTCCCTGTGTCCGTTGGAAAATGGCTGTGTGGCGAGCGCCAATGCAAGTTGGGCGCTGTATCCCGGTAAAAAACCCAAACAGACGTTACCGGAACGAACGGGCTATTTTTTACTGATGCAGCATGATGACGAAGTGCTGCTCTCACAGCGACCGCCCAGCGGCTTGTGGGGTGGTTTATACTGTTTTCCGCAGTTTGACGACGAAGATGGACTGCGCAACTGGCTGGCGCAACGACAAATTAACGCAGATAATCTGACCCAACTTAATGCGTTTCGCCATACCTTTAGCCATTTCCACTTAGATATTGTGCCTATGTGGCTTCCCGTGTCTTCATTCACCTCATGCATGGATGAAGGCAACGCGCTCTGGTATAACTTAGCGCAACCGCCGTCGGTCGGACTGGCGGCTCCCGTGGAGCGTTTGTTACAGCAATTACGTGCCGGTACACACGTTTAACGTACCGGACGATAAAGAGGACTTTTTATGAGCAGAACGATTTTTTGCACTTTCCTGCAACGCGAAGCAGAAGGCCAGGATTTTCAGCTGTACCCGGGCGATCTGGGAAAACGCATTTATAACGAGATTTCTAAAGAAGCATGGGCGCAATGGCAGCATAAACAGACCATGCTGATTAACGAGAAAAAACTCAATATGATGAACGTCGAACACCGTAAGTTACTGGAACAGGAGATGATTAACTTCCTGTTTGAAGGTAAGGATGTGCATATTGAAGGCTATACGCCAGAGTCATAAGAACCGTTGCCGGATGGCGCTGCGCTTATCCGGCCTACGTTTTAATCTGGTCCTTGCAAACAACAAACACAACACGCACTCCCGGAATGATGAAAAAATTTCTCGCGCTTGCCGTTATTGCGCCGTTGCTCATCTCCTGTTCCAGTTCGACCAAAAAAGGCGATTCCTATAACGAAGCCTGGGTCAAGGATACCAACGGTTTTGATATTCTGATGGGGCAATTTGCCCATAATATTGAGAATTTGTGGGGATTTAAGGAAGTGCTGATTGCGGGTCCGAAGGACTACGTAAAGTATACCGATCAGTATCAAACCCGCAGCCACATCAACTTTGATGACGGTACAATAACCGTCGAGACCATTGCCGGGACAGATCCCGCCGGACACCTGCGCCGGGCGATTATCAAGACATTGCTGATGGGCGATGATCCGGGTTCTATCGACCTCTATTCCGATGTCGACGACATTAAGATTTCCAAAGAGCCATTCCTGTACGGACAGGTGATTGATAATACCGGCCAGCCCATTCGTTGGGAGGGGCGTGCCACCAACTTTGCCAACTACCTGCTGCAAACACGACTTAAAAGCCGCAGCAATGGCCTGCGTATCATCTATAGCGTGACGATCAATCTGGTGCCGAACCACCTTGATAAGCGCGCGCATAAATACGTTGGCATGGTGCGTCAGGCTTCACGTAAGTATGGCGTCGACGAGTCGCTGATTCTGGCTATCATGCAAACCGAATCCTCGTTTAACCCGTATGCGGTGAGCCATGCCGATGCGCTGGGACTGATGCAGGTGGTACAGCACAGCGCCGGGAAAGATGTGTTCCGCTCGCAAGGGCGCTCAGGCACACCAAGCCGTAGCTTCTTGTTTGACCCGGCCAGCAACATTGATACCGGTACGGCCTATCTGGCAATGCTCAACAATGTCTATTTGGGCGGTATCGATAATCCGACCTCACGTCGCTATGCGGTAATCACCGCGTATAACGGCGGCGCGGGCAGCGTGCTACGCGTGTTCTCGAACGATAAAATTCAGGCCGCGAATATCATTAACAGCATGTCTCCTGGTGACGTTTATCAAACGCTGACCACCCGACATCCCTCTGCTGAATCACGCCGATACCTTTACAAGGTCAATTCCGCACAAAAATCCTATCGACGCCGCTAATGTATCCCCCTTCAGCCCCCTAAACCGGGGGCCTGAAGCACCAAAAATGTTAACTCCATCACTCTTTTGCTTTGCAATCAGAAATTGTTTGCAAATATTTGTCACAGGTAACAAAAAAAGAGTGCCTCTCATTGATAGAATCACATCATATAGCCACGGCAAATGTGCCTTTTAAAACATTCATCCGCATTACGGTGTGAGGAAATTAACATGAATCTTAAGCTGCAGCTGAAAGTTCTCTCGTTTCTGCAGTTCTGCTTATGGGGTAGTTGGCTCACTACCCTCGGCTCCTATATGTTTGTCACCCTTAAATTCGATGGTGCATCCATTGGCGCGGTGTATAGCTCGCTGGGGATCGCCGCCGTGTTTATGCCAACGCTGTTAGGGATCGTGGCCGATAAATGGATCAGTGCGAAGTGGGTTTACGCCCTTTGCCACCTGGTCGGCGCAGGAACGCTGTTTGCCGCAGCCGAAGTCACCACGCCAGGGGCCATGTTCTTTGTGATCTTGCTTAACTCCCTGGCCTATATGCCAACACTGGGGCTAATCAACACCATCTCCTACTATCGCCTGCAATCTGCCGGGATGGATATCGTTACCGACTTCCCGCCAATTCGTATCTGGGGCACCATCGGCTTTATTCTGGCGATGTGGGCCGTGAGCTTCTCCGGCTTTGAACTGAGCCATATGCAGCTGTACATCGGTGCGACATTGTCCCTGGTACTGGTACTGTTCACCCTGACGCTGCCGCATATTCCGGTTGCCAATCAGCAGAAAAACCAGAGCTGGACATCAATGCTTGGTCTGGATGCTTTCGCGCTGTTTAAAAACAAGCGTATGGCGATTTTCTTCATCTTCTCAATGATGCTGGGTGCAGAGCTGCAGATTACCAATATGTTTGGTAACACCTTCCTGCACAGCTTCGATAACAACCCACTGTTCTCCGGTAGCTTTATCGTGGAACACGCATCGGTGATGATGTCGATTTCACAGATTTCCGAGACGTTGTTTATCCTGACCATCCCGTTCTTCTTAAGCCGTTACGGTATTAAGAACGTGATGCTTATCAGTATTGTGGCGTGGATGCTGCGCTTCGGCCTGTTTGCCTATGGCGATCCAACGCCGTTCGGTACCGTGCTGCTGGTTCTGTCGATGATTGTTTACGGCTGCGCCTTCGACTTCTTCAACATCTCTGGTTCTGTGTTCGTGGAGAAAGAAGTACGCCCTGAAATCCGCGCCAGCGCACAGGGTATGTTCCTGATGATGACCAACGGCTTCGGTTGTATTCTGGGCGGACTGGTGAGCGGTAAAGTTGTTGAACACTATACGCTGAACGGTATTACCGACTGGCAGACCGTGTGGTTGATCTTCGCAGGTTACTCGCTGGTTCTGGCTTTTGCCTTCGTTGCGCTGTTTAAATACAAACACGTACGCGTTCCAGCAGGCACCCAGACTATCGCGCACTAACGTTTACGCAGAGAAAAGCGGGTTACCAAAAGGTAACCCGCTTTTTTTGCGCTTACTTCACAACATATCCATACAGACGCTTAATACCGTCTGCATCCGTTTCACTGTAAACTCCTTGCAGCTCCGGCGAGAAGCCTGGCAGCAGGTTTACGCCCTCTTCCAGCGCCAGGAAATATTGCTGTACCGCCCCACCCCATACTTCGCCCGGTACCACGCACAGCACGCCCGGAGGATAAGGCAGCGCACCTTCCGCCGCAATGCGGCCAGCTGCTTCACTAATCCGCACCAGTTCAACATCACCACGGATAAAAGCGCTGTTCGCATCCTGTGGGTTCATCGCCACGGCAGGTAAACTTTCCTGACGGAACATCGCTTTTTGCAGATCTTTCACATCAAAGCTGACATACAGTGAGTGCATCTCCTGGCACAGTTCACGCAGCGTGTAATCCCGATAGCGTACCGGATACTTATTGAAGATGGTGGGCAGCACATCTGCCAGCGGCGTATCGTCTACAATATGCTGCTCAAACTGCGCCAGCATCGCCACCAGTTGCGCCAGTTTCTCTGCGCTTTCTGCCGGGGTCAGCAGGAACAGAATCGAGTTAAGGTCGCATTTCTCCGGCACGATGCCGTTTTCACGCAGGTAATGCGCCAGAATCGTCGCCGGAATACCAAACTCGGTATATTGCCCGGTTTGTGCGTCAATGCCCGGAGTGGTTAACAGCAGTTTGCAAGGGTCAACGAAATACTGATCGCGCGCGTAGCCGGAAAAACCATGCCATTTAGCACCTGGTTCGAAGCTAAAGAAGCGACGCTCGCTGGCAATCACCTGTGTCGGATAGCTTTCCCACGGTTTGCCATCAACTACCGGGGGAACAAACGGCTGAATCATCTTACAGCGGGTAAGTATCGCTTTACGGGCCTCAATGCCCAGCGTCACACACTCCGCCCACAGCCGACGGCCGCTCTCGCCTTCATGGATTTTGGCGTTAACATCCAGCGCCGCAAACAGCGGGTAAAACGGACTGGTAGAAGCATGCAGCATAAATGCATTATTCAGACGCTTATGCGGGCAGAACCGCGCCTGACCGCGAATATGGTTATCCTTTTTGTGGATCTGCGAAGTTTGCGAGAATCCGGCCTGCTGTTTGTGTACCGACTGGGTGACAAAGATCCCCGGATCGTTAGCATCGAGATCCAACAGCAGCGGTGACCCATCGGCCATCATCGGAATAAATTGTTCGTAGCCGACCCATGCGGAGTCAAACAGGATGTAATCACACAGATGACCGATCTTGTCGATCACCTGCCGGGCATTGTAGATCGTACCGTCATAGGTGCCGAGCTGAATGATCGCCAGACGGAACGGGCGCGGTTGATCGGCCTTTTGCGGCGCAACCTCGCGAAGTTGCTGGCGCAGATACTCCTCATCAAAACAGTGCTCGTCAATACCGCCAATAAAGCCAAACGGATTACGCGCCGCTTCCAGATACACCGGCGTCGCACCCGCCTGGATCAGCGCACCGTGGTGGTTCGACTTATGGTTATTACGGTCAAACAGCACCAGATCGCCGCGCGTCAGCAGCGCATTGGTTACTACTTTATTGGCCGCAGAGGTCCCGTTCAGCACAAAGTAGGTTTTATCCGCGTGGAAAACTTTCGCGGCAAATTTCTGCGCATGTTTCGCCGAGCCTTCATGAATCAGCAGATCGCCAAGCTTAACGTCGGCGTTGCACATATCCGCGCGAAACAGATTCTCGCCAAAGAACTCGTAGAAATGGCGCCCCGCGGGATGCTTTTTAAAGAACTCACCGTGTTGATGTCCTGGGCAGGCAAATGTGCTGTTCCCCATCTCGACATACTGAGTCAACGTGTCATAGAACGGCGGCAGCAAATCTTCTTCATACTGACAGGCAGCAGACTCCAGCTCCAGCCAGTCCTGCGCCTGACCGCGAATGACCGCATTCACACCCATCGGCAGATCAACATCCGACTCTGCGAACAGAAACACGGGTATATGAAAACCGGTGCGTTTCAGCAAAGCAAGGATCCCGCTGCGGCTATCCGCAACGGTAATGACGACTGCCGCAACGTCAGTAAAATCAGTACTGTCCAGCGACACCACCTGACGATGGCTGGACAGACGAGAAACCAGTTCTCCACTGGCGGCAATTTTCATTGATTTCATAAGCGCAATAACCCGTTTCGGGAAAATCAAAAGTCCCGGACAAAGCCATATTGCTTTGCCCACGAAATGACAGGTCAAACTGGTTACCAGCCCCGACCGCCAGACATCAGTAAAAGCAGATAGCCTCTGATTTTACTGTTATCCTGCAGTGAGCGTGCGCTGCCCTCACCGCATGGTGGGAGCGTAAAGATAAGTCGCAGGAAGGGGCAAACGTCGCGCAAAAAGGCGATGTTGAAGGCGATGTAGGGGGAGTAATATCATCCCAGGCAGCCCATTCAGACAGGAGAAAATTCGCGCAATCATGGCACCTTTCACTTTCAGGCGCAAGATAAAATCCCGCGCCCGAACCTCACAGATAAACAAGCATTTCGTCTGCCAATCGCGGCATAATAATGCAATCTGAAAACATATATTACCCAGAGAATTGCCTTTAGCATCAAGACGATAATGGGTATGCAGGAGCAAACGTGGTAATTGGACCCTTTATTAATGCTGGCGCCATTTTATTTGGTGGTGTTCTCGGCGCACTACTCAGCCAGCATTTACCGGAACGCATTCGTGCCTCCATGACCTCCATATTCGGACTGTGCTCTTTGGGGATTGGTATTTTGCTGGTTATCAAGTGCGCTAACCTACCGGTGATGGTCCTGGCTACGTTGGTCGGTGCATTAATTGGCGAGTTCTGTTATCTGGAAAAAGGGATCAATACCGCGGTTGCCAAAGCGCAGCAGCTTTTCACCCGGTCGGATGCCAAAACCACGCACGAATCCTTCATCCAGAGCTATGTGGCCATCATCGTGCTATTTTGCGCCAGTGGTACCGGGATCTTCGGGGCGATACATGAAGGGATGACCGGCGACCCGAATATTTTAATCGCCAAGTCGTTTCTTGATTTCTTCACGGCCATCATTTTTGCCTGTTCATTAGGTATCGCGGTATCGGCAATTTGTGTACCAATGCTGGCAATCCAGTTAACGCTTGCCACCTGCGCAGCACTTATTTTGCCCCTGACGACGCCAGCCATGATGGCCGATTTCAGCGCCGTAGGTGGACTGCTGTTGTTAGCAACCGGTTTACGTATTTGTGGAATCAAAATGTTTGCGGTTGTGAATATGCTTCCTGCCCTTCTGCTGGCAATGCCGCTTTCTGCCGCGTGGACGGCATTTTTTGCCTGAGAATGCGTGCAATAGCAACAATGTGGTGATAGATTGTGCAGTCTGCGTTGATTTGAAGAAATTTCGTTGACGAAACGAAGCGAATCGGTTTTAATGCGCCTCGTTGCCCGGATAGCTCAGTCGGTAGAGCAGGGGATTGAAAATCCCCGTGTCCTTGGTTCGATTCCGAGTCCGGGCACCACTATTTAGAAGAACCCGCCTATGGCGGGTTTTTTGCTTTTGGCGAAACGGACTCTCCATCGAACTTCGTTCGATTATTCGCCGCCAGCGGCTCACCCCTTCGGGGCCAGCGCGACAAGCGCGCTGTTCAACGCTTACAGCGTTAGTCCGAGTCCAGGCAGCACTCATTTAAAGAACCCGCCCAAAAGGCGGGTTTTTGCTTTTGGCGAATAGTCACTATTCTCTCTTCACCGAACTTTGTTTCAACAACGCATAACGATTAAGAAGCTGATTAATCCGCATATCGAGTTGCTGATACAAAGCGGGTGATACACTTCCCTGCTTTTTTAACTCCTCATCAATTTGACGCAATAACTCTTCTGTCGGCGGCGATTGGTCAAGCTGGCGGCGGATAGTGAAAATGGCTGATTTCAGCTCCGAACCCGTCAGATATTTACCTTTACGTTCATCAAGTGAATTTAGCTGGGCAGTTAACGCCTCCAGCCCCTGCTGGGCATGATGCCAGTTTTGCAGAGCACTTTCCGGCAACGCTTCCGTGTTTAACTGTTTCTGTAATCCGCTGGCGAATACCGTAGTCTGCGATTCTTCCGGCCACAGGGTGACTAACTGCTGTGCTAATGATGCGGCATATTCTCTTGACCACAAAGGTGACAGGCGATGTAAAACGTCCAATTGCCCTTGCGTTGCGGCGATTAATTCCTGTTTCTTCTCCTTCAAATCTGAGGAATGTTTCAATGTGGACAATTGTTCAGGTGTCAGCCCCCGTGGCAATGGCTGAACCAGTTCAAATCTGTCGGCCCACATAGGGCTGATTCCAAGAAAAGCGCCTGTACTCACCACTGCCGTAACCATGACACCGATGGTGAATCCCAACCACATTCGCCGGGGTCGATGAACGCTTTGAGTAGCAAACTCCGCTGCGCTTGATTGATCGGGCGACGATGCCTCATTAACCACAAAGACCAACTGTGGCAAAGACGTCTCAGCGTGATTAGTCGTAACTGAAGCCGGTATCATCACAGCGGTGGATCCCGAATCCGCTTCAGACTTCTCCAGGCGTAAAGCTGCGTTATGCATCCAGGTAACGACAGCGTCTAGTTTACTTAACGATTTTAACTCAAGACGTTGCAGCACCTCACAGACATGTTTCAGACTCTGCTCAACCCGATACACCATCGATAAATCTGCATATGACAACGTTAGCGTGCGTAATTCTTGCTGTAAACGAGCTGACAGCCATGCCAATATTTCAACGCGGGCATGGGTTTGCTGCGGCCATATTACGCTCCAGTGATGCGTCAGTAATGCCTCCAGCAGTTCAGCGCTTTCGGCCAGCCCAGCCAGACCTGCGCTACGAATTCTGGCGACGGTATACCAGGCCAGTGTTTGCAGTTCGACTCCGTTATGACGAAACAGCGCCAGGCTTAACTGTTCCACTTTTTGCCAGTCAACGTCCGGGCGTGCGGGGTGAGTCAGCTTGCTGATTTCATCGCGTAACTGACCAAACTCCGTGAAAGCACGCGGATCGCCGCCGGTGCTGATGCGATTCTTTTCCATGTCAGTACACTCCCGTCTCAAGCCACCCCTGCTTCTTAAGATGACGAATAAGAACCCGCCCCTCAGGGGTAAAATCAGTGCCATAGCGCACAATGCCAAGATCATGAAGTTCCGCATCAATGGAATAACGCAAATGCCCCGGCATTTCCTGCTCCTGCATCGTTACCTGAATGTCTTTTAGTCGCGGTTCATACTTCAACAAAACCTGAGAAAGCGTGCTGATAAGCTGATGTGCTGTTCCCGGCATACCCTGGAGGATTTTGGTCATATCCGGTAGACCATAATCGGGTAAATGTTTGAGGCTACCGGCACGAGTATTCAAAATGCGCTGCATATTATCGAGGACGGACAAGATGACCTGCGTATTTTCGCTGACTGCGTGCAAAGGAAAACCACCGGAAAAATTACCCAGCAAGATGTCATAAAGAGAAGGCTGTTTAATCATTACTCATCCTCCGGCATCAGGAGAACCAGAGCCTGAGAATTTAATTCAATCACTCGCGCCTTATCAGGATCGAGATCTTCACGACGTAATACCACACGCCATGAATCTTCAGACTGATCGGGAGAAATAAACATTCCCGCCACGGCAACATATTGCGCTTCGTTTTCGAATGGAATATCGACAGTTACGCTTTCACCAGGTCGTACCCGAACATCTCTCTGAGCCAATAAATCTGCTTTCGCCACCGTACTATCTTGCGCAAATAAGAACTGATAATTAGCCGAGTCAAATGCTTTTCGATCTTTGAGTTGGTAAATACGCACGACCGTCGAAAGCGCTATGCCCTGCGCATTTTTATTTGCAGCTTCTCTGGCGGAAAGATCCAAATGCAGGGTTTTAATTTCCTTATAAAAAATCGACTTCGTTAATGACACGGTACCTTCAGATACCTTTTGTGTCAGACCACACCCAGTAACTAAACTGACCATTCCGGTTATTACGGCAAAATTAATAGCGATAATCGCCAGTCTCATCGGCTTCCCTCCGTTGAACATGTTGAGTAAGGCTCTGCCAAAGCCCAAGCTTAATTGTTATAAATTGATTCTTCGCTTCCTGGTTATCCAGACGCATCACAGCCGTGCGGCCAAGCTGAACTGCGTGCTCGCTTTTATTACTGGTAAGATGAGCATCCGGAAGCACCGATCGAGGAATGCGTAATTGCAGTCTCGCATTCACTCTGGCACCTAAATAAACATGCATCAGCGCGAGAAAATCATGGTAAAGCTGGCCACCCGGTAACCATTCGCGAGCTTCATCAGGAACGTCCGTTGTAAGCGTAATTAGCACCTGACTGTTAATATCTACGGCGCTACGTCCCATCACCGGACGAGAATGGAGGCTAATGGGTTGCCGCACACTCATTTTTAACGCCTTATCCAGCAGGATTAAGCGTTTATCATGAGGGGTCACGGTGGTATTTGTTGTTGGCGATAATAAAGAAACCAGCGCGGATATACCTTCTGCCGTACGCGTTGGCATTCTCATTATTCCCAGCAGCGCCAAAAAGCGCGATATCGGGGTAGCTGTTTGTGTGGCGCACCCCTGAATTCCCAGCCCAGTCAACCCCAGCAAATATTGTGAAGTCTCATCTGTCGCGCCTGAGCGAAAAGTCGCTGGATAGCTGTATTTACGCCAGATTCGATAAAACTGCGTAATTAAGCGATGGTTAAAAATATCCAGAAACTCAGCGGCAACGTCCGCACCTTCCTGACGCTGGGCAATATCACCCTGATAGGTTGTCGGCAGCGGCGATTCCACGCCATACAGCCCCATAAAAGTGACACGAACCGTTGGTGGAAGTGTGGGTTGCTGCGGATCATATTCTGTACTTTTTAGTTCACCCGCCGGGAATCCCATACCCGGATGAGGGCGAAAACGAATGGTATCGAAACGTGGGCTTTGTTGGCTTCCGGGACAGGGCGCTTGTGGATCCCACTGTTCCAGCAACTGACAGAAACGATAAAAATTAGTACGGGGCAGGTGTTCGCCAAGGCTCGTTAGCAACCGGGTAGTCGCTGATTGTGATTCTCTTTCCATCGCAAGCTTTTCCCTGCCGGCTGTATGATTAAAGTAAGCTGATTAAACAAATGAATATCCGCATACAATGCAAAAAAGCGGTTAAGCATTTCACCAAACAGATGAATATCGCCTTCGCCTGTAAATCCGTTTTCATCAAGCGTTACTTCGATGTCCACACCACGGAGTAGAAATCCTTTTTCAAAGCGCTGTATTTCATGTAGTTGAACATCCATGATCGCATCCAGACGACGATAATTAAGTTCATCATCCTGCCAGTTATAGAGAGACAACGTTCCTTTGAGCACTTCAGCGCTGGCCATCATATTCAGAAAGCTGGATCCCAGGTGACTCAACACTCGCCAGTGAAAACGATCCTCAGCGGGAGGGTAAGCAGGTAGTGTCGGTTTAGACAGATTGCGCACGGCAAGCGGTGTCTGGAGGATCTGCTCACAACGATTGAGCAATGTACTTTGCAAAGCTCGCCGCGGTAGCTGACCGTTTGTTCCGGTCACTTTCAAAGACAAGGTTTCATACTCAGCAAGGCGATCCCGCTCCCAGGCACCTCCGCCGAGGATCAGCCATGTATCATACAACCCGGATACGCCGCGTCTGACACGAGTATGGTAATAACGCTCGGGTGCGTTACGGCGCATCATGCCTCCCTTGTGGCGAAAACTGGTGAAAGGGGCATAAACGGCGTTACGCGTTCGCTGTGATCCTGAAACCGCATCGACTGCATAAATTTCCGTGTGGCCATCTTGCAACCTTCGCGGACGCAACAAATATTCGCTTTCCAGACCATTAACTACCAGCGGATCGGCTTCGATAGTGAAAAGATTAATAACCGGAACACAATGAAGACGAATGTTTTCACTCCGCACAGGAAGCTCAGAATCCCACTGTTGAGTCAGTACCGCTTCTATTTCAAAGCAGTCTATACCCTCAGGAAACGATATTTTTTCCAGACCGTTAAGATGGACAAACATAAATTTTTCGCGGAACGTAAAATACTCAAGCAATAATTGCCAGCCGCCAAACGCCGTATCGCCTTTTGGCCACAAACTGTCTTCATCGGCAAATCCACCCGGGGAAAAGAAACCCTCCAGTCGAATACGTTCTACGCTGTTGGGGAGTCTCAAATAAAGAGAAGCCAGACGCTTTGTCAAAGCCAGGTGCAGCGCGTGGGTTACCGGCGCGTCACCGCTGAGGTAAAGGCTGAGACGCGTCAGATCGGTTTGCGACCAGTCCATCTGTGGATTGCACTTTATTTGTAGACGGATGACCGAGCGCCCATCAGGTTCGGCATCAATATTCACCGCCGCGACAGACAGCGGATTGAGCGTGACGGGCTGGGTAGTACGATACTGACATACCGTTTTTTTAGGGCCAACGGGCTGTGACAATACGCCAAACCTCGCGTTAATCCGCTCGCTCATTTTCAGCACATCAATATCAGGTAAAAGCTCGACAATACTTAAGGAGGGAATGGTACGTAAATAATGTGGCCACAGCAGACTCATCAACCCTTCGGTAAATTCAGGGAGATGATCGTCTATTTTGGCGCGCAATCGCCCCATTGAAAATGCAAAACCTTCAAATAACCGTTCCACATAGGGATCGGGAATGCCGGCTTTATCCAGATCCAGCATCGCTGCACGATCCGGATGCGCCTGCGCAAACTCTCTTGCCGCTTCCCTTAAATAACGCATTTCCGCGTCATAATAACGCAGAGTTAAATCTTCCATTTTACAGTTCGCTTATTTTGTTTTAACCGCACAAAACGGCGGCTCTGGCGGGATCAATGGCGACCAAACCGGACAACAGTGAGTCCATCTCTGGTGCCAGACGCGCTTTGTCACTTTCACTGCGGTTGGCTTTTAAACGCAAAAGTTTCAGCCGTCGCGCTTTAACTTCAAACAGCAGCTCAGGCTCCCATTGTTTGAGAGTGAGAGAGTGTGCTGTAGTATTCAATTCCCCAAGCAAATGCAGCGCGAGATCGTTGCGCCCACATTGTTCTGTCAGACGGGCCATCAACAGCTGGCGTAACCAACGCTGTCGACGTGAAACAATACCTGGTCGTGCCTGAACCCAGGCGAGCGCGGCTTCAACGCCTTCGCTATCCGCTAACGTCAAAGCTTCGCTTTCAAGTAGCAGAATATCGTCGTCCGCTCCTGCACTAGCCGCAGCGATTTTTTCCATCTGCCAGTCACTTTCCTGTAGCACGTCACGGGCTATCCACTCACGCGTGACATCATCTGCAAAGGGAGTCCCATCGTTAAACGCCAGCGTTTCCAGACCCGGCATCCGATGCAGCAGCATTTTCAGATCGCTGATAATAATCCCGGTATTTTTATCCCATGGCGATCCCGCTCTTGTTAATGCCTGATGAAGGTACCACTGCACGTCCAGCCAGAAATGATTCACTCCCTCAACAAATAAGCTGTCCGTTAACTCAATCAGTTCAGTCCAACTTTGCTGCAAATACAGACGTTTGAGCTGCGCGCGATAATCACTCTTGGGCGCTACCAGGCGCGTACGTCCGGCGCCATCTGGCGGTGGAAGCTGGCTGACCGTATCGAGCCGCACGCTTTTCATCAAATGATGCGCCGCCAGCCAGCCATCCGGCTGATCGCTTAAGTATTTCGCCAACACCCGCGCCTGCTCCAGCAGCTCACGACCAGAGGCAATACCTTTGAGGACGGGGGTTTCTGCGCTGTGCCGACTGGGTTGAGCACTGATATTTTGCGGTACCAATGCCTGAGCTCCGCCAGATTGGGCCAGACGGTTCTCCAGCGCGCTATAGAGCGCCCCAAGCCCAGGACGAATACTCTCCTCTCGCTGGCTAAACTGCTGCTCCAGCAGCATCAACGCACCGGCGATCCGTTGCGCGTCAGGTCGTGAAACTTCGGGAAAACGCGCCAGACTATCCAGCATCCGCCCGCCTGCCAGCCATTCAAGAGCAGCTTTATGGCTGTTGGCTCTTAAGGGATGGAGAGAATCGCCATATTGTTGCATCAGACCAGCCAGCAAAATCAGACCATCCGCCAGGCCGGGCTCACCATCCTGATACAAACGTGCCCATGTGTAGTAAGTGACAACACGGACATCCTTACAGGTGGTGATCAGAAGTTTTTCCGCAAGCTCAATGATGAGATCCGTTTGTGCGCCAGAAAGTTTATTCACCTCCTCTCGCATGCGCTGAAAATCATCGTCATAGCCAGGATCTTCACCACCGGGGTTGGCTGCTGAAATGGGCAATAGCCAGTTTTTCCATAGCGTAGTCTGCGTTTGCGCCTGTTCCATTAGTTGCTGTTGTTCATCTGGCGAAGCCGTGCTGGCAGCCAGTAGACGTTTCAGAGCGCTCATTCTTCTTCCTCTGAGGAAATATTGCCGCTTACAACAAAAATTGCTTCTGGTAGTTCAAAATCGCGGAGTTTGAGTAATACAAGGGGACCTTCACCGGCTTCCGTTCGCAGGGTATAGTTCAGCGGCAATCCATCCTGCGCAGTCCAGCGCAGGTTAAAACCGCTACTCACGCCAGCGTTATCGGTTATCTCCGCTTTCTCAAGCAGTCGGATCCACCCCCAGGTACCGGGGTTATCTGAGTAGATTCGGGTTCCCGTTTTGGTGCTCACCCAGCTTAGGGTTGCCCCTGACGCTTGCGTATCAGCAGGCCAGACAACATTTTTCCACGCTGGCATCTGATTAACGTAGGTGAGTTTCTGTCCATCCAGCACGAGGTCAGTCTGCATCACGTCGCGCGCCGTTCCAGGACGCAATTCAAAACGCATCCCGGCTTCCCCACGAATAAATGCGACATCCGCAATTTGACTGAGCTGATCCATTGCCTCAATGAACGCCGGATTAAACTCCAGCCCCTGAGCATTCACCGTGTCGGCAACCCAGTGACTTCCCTGTTTATGCAGCACACCGCTTAAATGACTTTCGAGAAAATGCGGGATTCGCCCGTTATCGCTTCGCAGATATTGCGCCAGCAGCGGCAGAGAAGCCTCACTGCCAACATCGCGAAACGGATAACGTCCGCCGAATGCGCTGTTCCAGTCATTCACAATCAGCGCCTTCCATTGCGCATTCAGGCCCGCCGCGGTTGGTTGCAACACCTGCTGCCATGACTGCTCCAGCGGCTGTACAAACATCGTTTGACCAAATCCACTCCATGCTTGCCCCAGACTGGCAGCCACCAGATTGCCATAGTCACGCGTGGTGGTGAGATCGACGGTTTTACCCTGAAACACCGTTTGCGCCAGGGCCTGGCTCATGCCTTGCGGATCGGCAGCGTTAGTAATCTGCTGGAGTTTCAGCCTGACCTGCGTTACCCGGGTCAGGTAGGTTTGCAGACTCAGATGACTGATATCCTGCCCAGCCGATTGTTCATCCATCAATGCCAGGATTGGCGAGAAGGTACTCGCCATAGGGCCTTCTTCCCGCGCATGTTGGTCAATGGTTTGATTTTCTTTGGTGTTAAATAGATCCTTTGCCGACTTCACCAGTGAGTCCGACAGCGCTTCTCCGGTTAACCCTGTGCGTCCCTGAACGGCGAGCGTATTCATTAACGCAACCAGAGGAGACTGACGGATATCTGCAATCAACGTGAGTTGATCGATAGCATCACTTAGCGTCTGGGTGCGCTTCCAGCGAATACTGTTGAGAAAATCCAGCCAGTTGTCGGCAAAATCCGTGAAGTAACGCTCGCTAAGACGCACCTTTAAGGCCTGTGGAGAGAGAGGGTCGCTTGCAGAATGCGTATCATCTCCCAGCACCTGATCCAT
The DNA here is from genome assembly GCF_030332375.1 of Citrobacter sp. Cpo148. Taxonomy (NCBI): domain Bacteria; kingdom Pseudomonadati; phylum Pseudomonadota; class Gammaproteobacteria; order Enterobacterales; family Enterobacteriaceae; genus Citrobacter; species Citrobacter sp. Cpo148. Next base: position 312,515 of record NZ_JAOWHY010000046.1, on the reverse strand, counting down.
TTCTTCCCGGCGGTTGTTGACGATTTTCTCAATGGCGGGCAAAACCTCCTCTTCCCAGGCTTTGTGGGTATACACGCCAGCAACCGAACTGTGGGTATAAAATACGTGCTCTGCCCGGGTATCGCCGGTCATGTCTTCCAGACGAAGATCGGTGTAATGCGGCGTTACCTGTTCAATGATTTTCTGATACAGGGCGGCTTCGCCATTGCGGATCCCCATCTGACGAATTAACAGCGTTCGCACCTGGCTAATAAGATTTTTATCGGCTGCTATCTTCCATTCAGGATGCGCCTGAAGGTTCTCTCCCCAGAATTGCCAGAGCACAGGGCCAACGCCCTGCCATGATGCGCGCGAAATACCCGCTCGCTCCGGCCAGTCTTGCATCAGCGCCTGACTAAAAAATGACGCCTCCATCTGTTCAGGCCGGGAAAGCATCAGATACATTTTCAACTGGTTGTAGGCGATCTTTGCCTGGGCGGCAAACTGCGGGCTGTCTGGAGCCAGTCGGGTTAACGCCGTTAATTCCTGGGTAAGATGTTGGGCGGCTTCATCACGCAGGAGCGGAATAGCGATACGCGTATAGCGCGGCCATAGCGCATCCAGCAGAGCATCATTTTGGCTTAAGCCGAAACGGTAGTACCACGGCGTCCCATTCTGCTGACGCCAGCGAAGCATGCCTGGCGTTTGCTGCAGAGCAGACAGCGCCGTAAGACGCTCGGCGAGCGGTTTATCCGCACCGCCTGCCAGGCTCGCCTGGTCCAGACTTTCGCCAATCAGATTGCGATTCGCCAGGAAAGACACCACCATTCCCGCTCCCCATAGCAGCATCAAACCGGCTGTACCGACTGCCAGCACGCGCATCCCTGAACGGCCTGTACGCTGTGCCTTAAGTTCAGCAGGTAACGCAGGGAGTGAATCAAGCAGCGCACGCCAGCGCTCATCACGCATCCAGGCATGCGCGACGTGCGATGAAGTATTTTCCGCATACTGGCTCAGGATTACCGCCGCCAGCGGCAGAGGCCGATGCGGGCTGAAAAAAGTGGACAACGATTCGCTGATAGCTTCTGCGCCAGGCATCAGCAAATTAGCCATTTTCAGTAAGAAGTTATCACGGATATTGCGCGTAACCTGCTGCGTACCCTGCTCCGCCATCTGCATTGCCAGCGAGGTCAACTGCGAACGACATAAAGCCGTGGTGCATCCTGCAGGGAACAAACATGTCGCAGAGTGCAAGGTTACGTCATCCCGGACGAATTGAGCGCCATACAGCGACCAAAGGTATAACGGTACTCGCCAGCGGAGCGTGGTAAAAACAGCCTGAAAATGGCGGGCGGCATTATCTATTTGTTCTGCGGTTAAAGAGACAACAGGTGCCGATTGAACCAGTGTATCCTGGTGCTGAAAAGTGGGGGTTACCCATACAATCCCATCCAGCGGACGCCGATGCAGCTTGCGTATCACATCAAACAACGAGGCATCTGGCGCTTCAGTGAGCGTACCTCCCCAGATTAACACCACGCCATCCCCTTCAACCCAGCGTTGAGAGGTGAGTTTAGGTACTAATTGATCAACCTGGGAGGCATCCCCCATCACCAGCAGGAGACGCGTTTTGGCGCGCCAGCGATAACTGTAATATACCTTGAGTACATCACGAATTTCCCCTATCAGCATATTCCCGGAGGGCGGTTCCTCTATTCGGGATTCTTTGTCTGGAAAAGCTCTATCGTTTTCTTCTTTTACCCGAAAAAGGTGCTCCTTGGCATAAATGTTGATAAGTGGATACCAGCGAACAACAATAATCAAAATTACCGTCAATATACCTAAGATGACTTTTTTCGTAAGTGAATCAGCCCCCAGGAGATCACCATAGCTCCTAATCAGCCATGTCAGCCCCGCTAAAAATGCCACAATTAAAACAAGCAGACTTCCCCTACGCCACAGATGGCTTGTCGTATTCATTATTACTCCAGGGTAAAACGGTGCAGATATATGATTGTTCTTCCTGAACAGAAACGACTAAATATGACTCTAAGTTATGCTTTGACATATCAGCCGCCACGCCAGCGCATAGCCAACCGGAAAATGGACCGGGGATCCCCATAAATCTTTCAAGAATAATTTTGTTTTCAACCTGCCAATGAGCGCCATGATTGTGACCAATTGGATAGAGTTGCGCACTCAACAAATCAATTAACTGACCATCAGACACAATGTTTTTGGTATTTATCGCGCTTACCTGAGTAGTAAAAAAAGTGGTTAAATCTTGAGGTAAACACGCTTTATCCAGAGGCATTGGACGTAGAAAATGGCACTTACCGTTGAACCCATAAATACGCGCTACGTCATCACTGGTTAAAAGAAAGACTGCCATTCCATCAGAATAATTCTGATTCCCGTTAAATTGTAAAACCAGAACAAGATCGCTCCTGACTTTTGCATTTTTCAGGTTCGTTTCCAGTCGATAAAAAGGAAACTCCATTTCTACTCGTACAGAGGAAGGTTGTGGCCTGCCAGGGAAAGTCATCTGCCAGATGCTATTAAAGTTATTTTGCAGTAAATGCCGTTCTTCCGTTGAACCATCGGTGATGAGTGTTACATGCAAAGGAATGGCTATCGGTAATATACTCAGAGATTCAGCAATACTGTTCAGCAAAACAGTCACTGCATTGTCTTGATTTTTGACATTAGGCAAATAGTCAATACGATGAGCTAAACCACATTTATTCTCAATATTTGTGGGATTACCTGCAATAAACGAAACGGTAATTTTCTCTGGTAACAATATGCAGCTATTCATCACGACAATAGAGCGCTGTCCCCAGGACTGCCATTCACGCTGAGAAATCAATATTTCTTTTTGCAAAAATTCATAATATTCAAGCGCCCGCCCATATAAATATGCTCTAACACTAGCAATTATTAACCACAGGAACGCTGGAAAGAGCGAAACCAGCCAGATATTGACATCATTAATAAAAAATAGATGTTCTGTTGCATGCAATACAAAAAGTAAGATACTTATTATTACTGATAATATACCAGCCAGTGTCCATCGCCAGAGAGAAAGAGGTTCAGGAGCTACGGGCATGATAATTCTATGGCGTTCCCAGCCCATGATTTCATCCTATTGATGCTTCTGGCGCACTTGAAATAACCTGACATCCACACAAACTGTGGCATCCATCGACAACTATCGGCTTACCATCAGAAAACCATTCTGGCGAACCTTCAATAATAGGATTAATGCCATGGAATGGTATCGGGCAACTGACCATATCCCCCAGAAGAACTACTTTTTTCCCTTGAACAAACATGGTTGAAGATGCAGATATTACACTTCCACCATGAGTCGTTTTATCACCAAGCAAAACAAAACCTTTTGACATATTTCACTCCAGTATAAAAGGAAACAAATCGACAATTAATAAAAATATAAAAAAAATCCAGTCACTTTCTTCTTCAAAGTACAGCCTTCACTTAATAAATATAAACGAGTTTTTTCGATGGGTGATTTTAATATATTCATTATAATCTTTATGCGTGACCTTATATTTGCCAATCATAAAGTCACTCAGCCTGACCTTATGCAGGTATTTATCATCCTGGTTCGAGCTGAAGGGCAGTTTTTCCCAAATCAGCGGACCGAAGTCCCCCATTAAAAACTCACCGCCCGCGACCGGGACCATATTATCCAGCGAACACTTCACCAGCGCCTGGGTGAGCTGCTGGCTTTCCGCACTGGTGCCGTTATCACAGCCGGTCAGCGCCAGCAAAAATATTCCCGGGGTAAGAAGTTTCAGAATATGCGCCGTCATCCGTTATTCACCACGCAGCGAAAAACATATTTAGGAGAAAATCTATAATCTTCTGCCTTACGCCCATTCAAAAGTGGAGAAGGGAAGTCTGACTCACGAAACATGGTCAGGGCATACTGATAATCCCCTCCCGGATAGCCCCTTTGTACCTTCCTGTCGCCGCTCTCCGGTCCCTGTGGGTTATCAACCGGCGAGTGCGCATAGTAGTCCGCCGCATACCAGTCATTAACCCACTCCTGACCACTTAGTCCCATGTCATACAACCCCAGTGGATTGGGGGGATATTTCCCAACCGGGTAGTAAGGAAATCCCGTACCAGTCATTTTCAATTTTTCATCAGAGGTTGGGACATTGACTCCGCGCTCTATTTTTCCGTTACTGGTGGCATAGGGCAAATACTGTCCCCGGGAGCGGGCCGCGTATTCCCACTG
>NZ_JAOWHY010000046.1:151087-308219 GCF_030332375.1 Citrobacter sp. Cpo148 | reverse complement strand
ACTCCGCGCTCTATTTTTCCGTTACTGGTGGCATAGGGCAAATACTGTCCCCGGGAGCGGGCCGCGTATTCCCACTGCGCCTCGGTGGGTAAATCCACCCGTTTACCCGACATTTTACCCAGCCACAGGCAGTAGTCTTTGGCCATCTGCCAGGGGACACTGACGGGAACGTCATCCGCCAGTAATTTTCCACCAAATACATACGTAAGCTTTTTGCTATGGGTGATTTTTATATACTCATTATAATCTTTATGCGTGACCTTATATTTGCCAATCATAAAGTCACTCAGCCTGACCTTATGCAGGTATTTATCATCCTGGTTCGAGCTGAAGGGCAGTTTTTCCCAAATCAGCGGACCGAAGTCCCCCATTAAAAACTCACCGCCCGCGACCGGGACCATATTATCCAGCGAACGCTTCACCAGCGCCTGGGTGAGCTGCTGGCTTTCCGCACTGGTGCCGTTATCACAGCCATTACAAAATGCTATTATTACTAATAGCACGGCGCAGTATTGCCTATTCATTATGATATCCTTAATTAAGCCGTTCTGGTCTGTCCATCATCACTCATGGGGTCATATGTCTGTTGCTGGTCAATCAACGCTAAATACTGGTCCATTAATTTATCGGGAATAGGCTTGAACGGTTCCTCTGGTGAAACCCTCTCCGGAAGATTGTTATATAACTCAGGTAGCTTCTTACCGTAATGGGTAAAAAACACAGAATCATTCTCACCGTCGGAAAGGAATGTAATTACCGTCTGCTCATTTTTAATGCGGTCACCTTTCACCTTTCCAGGACTTTCAGTAATATGCTGCATAACATTGTCGTAATCGGCTTTGCTTTGTACCCATTTCAACGACCACCGTGCCCAATTGAGTATCTTCTGGGAGAGATAATGTCCAGTTCCGCTCTGAAACGCAGCCCGATAACATTACCAGCGGTGCGAAAAAATATGTCCATATCATATACCAATCCCTCGACAAAGTTTTTAATCCATGAACAACTAGTTAACCTAAATCAGTTGAAATGAATAAAGAGATTTGTATTTATAATAATATGAGCGATTGCTCTGTCCTTCATCACTTTATAAATTTCTTCAATACGTCAATATCAGGAAAGGCTTCAGTTATCGGAATCGTCGTACCATCAGGATAAATCAACGTCCTATGAGCTCCTTTCTCTTTCTTTTTCGGGCCTATGCTCTTTATTAATTTATCTGAATGCAATAGGGGATAAAATGTAATCGAATTTATATTTAACGCAGAGTACCGCTCGTCCATTTTTCCATTATATATCCATATAATTTTTTCATAACCACCAATAAAATCCTCAGTTAAATATGGAAAATAATCTTTTGAAATCAAGCCATCTCTGTTGATTCTTTGATGCCAACCACCTTGATTCGCCGCAAGGTAATCAAATTCCAGCCTGATGCTACTTTCTACCGACTCTGTACCCTGACCAAACTGTAGGGTATTTTTGTATTGCAACCGTATATCAGCCACAGACAGATGCCATTGACAACGCCCTCCGCCTTGCCGGGCAAGTTTCACATCATAGAAATTCTTTGTACTATCTTTTTGGGATACTGGAAATTCCATTGAGTTATACCCGGGAACTTCATAAGCTTCCCCGGACGAATTATGCCGAGTGCGTTTACATATTTCTGAACGATAAATTACCGCCAAAGGAAGCACCATAAGTTCTTCAGGGACATTGACTCCTACTGTGACCCATTGGGTATCCTCTGGAGGAGATAATGTTCGATTCCGCTCTGAAACGCAGCCCGATAACATAATCACCAGGGTTAAAATAAAGCATTTTTCAATCATAGCTCAAACTCCTCAAAGTTAAGTGGCTTTATATATTCCAAGGCTTCATTTCCTCCCTTAACTCCACGCGTCATATCCAGCGTCGATGCGACTACATCATGAATCTCAATGAAAGCACTATTTCTTGTAAACTCTTCCACCGGGGAACTACTCTCATACGTTTTCATTTGCTTTAAAAATTTCTCTCTGTTGATTCTCCTCATCATGGTCAATGTTGGCTGAGTACATTCTTTTAGTTGGTTATTAAGATAACTCAAATATTGATCTGGCATGGAATGCCTGCCAACGTTCGTCGCATGATCTAAATCAGGGTTAGTATAAGGAGGAAACCAGTCTTCTTTATCCATCTTTGTTAATAATTGAGTGAATCTTTTTTGTGCTTCATTCGCCTTTTGACTGGCCTCTAAAATAAGTTCAGGAACCAAATACAATCTGGTCTCGATGGGAAGCCGTTTACGAATCCTGCGGCATGAAGAAGGACTGTTAGGTACCTTACACTCTTTCCATTCCGTCGTTTGGGTGGTGTTAAAAAATACGGCAATACTTCCATGATGCCAAAAACATTCCAAGAACTTCAATTCTAGCGCCTAAGGCATGAGTTCTACTGACCTTATGCAGGTATTTATCATCCTGGTTCGAGCTGAAGGGCAGTTTTTCCCAAATCAGCGGGCCGAAGTCCCCCATTAAAAACTCACCGCCCGCGACCGGGACCATATTATCCAGCGAACGCTTCACCAGCGCCTGGGTGAGCTGCTGGTTTTCCGCACTGGTGCTGTTATCACAACCGGTCAGCGCCAGAAAAAATATTCCCGGGGTAAGAAGTTTCAGAATATGCGCCGTCATCCGTTATTCACCACACAGCGAAAGCCAAAATTGGGAGGAAATTGGTCATCTTCTGCTTTATGCCCGTCAAAAAGTGGGGAAGGGAGGTTCGACTTGCGAAACATGGTCAGGGCATACTGATAATCTCCTCCTGAATATCCCCTCATAACCTTCCTGTCGCCGGTCCCCGGTCCCTGCGGGTTATCAACCGGCGAGTGTGCATAGTAGTCCGCCGCATACCAGTCATTAGCCCATTCATCACCGCTTAGTCCCATGTCATACAACCCCAGTGGATTGGGGGGATATTTCCCGACCGGGTAAATCGATATCCCTACACCATTCATTTTTGCTCTTTCATCAAAGGTGGGAACGTTGACTCCGCGCTCTATTTTTCCGTTACTGGTGGCATAGGGCAAATACTGTCCCCGGGAGCGGGCCGCGTATTCCCACTGCGCTTCGGTGGGTAAATCCACCCGTTTACTCGACATTTTACCCAACCACAGGCAGTAGTCTTTGGCCATCTGCCAGGGGACGCTGACGGGAACGTCATCCGCCAGTAACTTCCCACCAAATACATAGGTAAGCTTCTTTCCATGGGTGATTTTAATATACTCATTATAATCTTTATGCGTGACCTTATATTTGCCGATCATAAAGTCACTCAGCCTGACCTTATGCAGGTATTTATCATCCTGGTTCATGCTGAAGGGCAGTTTTTCCCAAATCAGCGGACCAAAGTCCCCCATTAAAAACTCACCGCCCGCGACCGGGACCATATTATCCAGCGAGTGCTTCACCAGCGCCTGGGTGAGCTGCTGGTGTTCAGTACTGGTGCTGCTATCACAGCCATTACAAAAACTGATTGTTACTAATAGCGCGGCGCAGTATTGCTTATTCATTATGACATCCTTAATTAAACCGTTCTGGTCTGTCCGTCATCACTCATGGGGTCATATGTCTGTTGCTGGTCAATCAACGCTAAATACTGATCCATTAATTTATCGGGAATAGGCTTGAACGGTTCCACTGGTGAAACCCTCTCCGGAAGATTGTTATATAACTCAGGTAGCTTCTTACCGTAATGGGTAAAAAATATAGAATCATTCTCACCATCAGAGAGGAATGTAATCACTGCTTGTTCATTTTTATTACGGTCACCTTTTGTCGCCCCCGGATTTTCAGTAATATGCTGCATAACATTGTCGTAATCCGCTTTACTCTGCACCCATTTCAACGCCAGGAAGATGGCCTGCTTACGGCGTTTCATTGGCCCTAACTTCCAGGAGTTAAACGTGAGCGGGTTATTATTTTGGTTTCGCGGGTCGAGAGGGTCCGCCCAACTGATATCCATTAGCTGCGCAATCAGCGCGCCTTTGGTTTCCGGTGGCGAGTATTTAAACTGTTCCGGATTATTCAGCACACTTTCCATCAGCTTAACCCGGTTATTTTCATGTTTTAAATCATACGCTAATTGAGCAATGATATCCTTTGTCTCTTCGACCATAGCGACCGCCGCATGGACGCCACGGGCCGCCATAATTAAGGGGATCGCGCACAATGCCTGAAAGGCATCTAGTTCCATCATGTCGGCTAACTTCTGATAATCAACGTTGCGCAGCATATACATAAAGCTTTTCATAAAGGCTAAATAGCAGCCGCCATCAACCTCAAACCCCAGACTCCCCTTTGCACCGACTCCCCAGCAAAATGCCGCTTTGCAATAAATACGAAAACGCCCCTGGATGTAGGTGACGTAGAAAACCGCGCTTCCCCCGGCACCCGCCTGTAGCGATACCCCCATTTCCAGCTTCGCAATTGCCGCAAATTTCCGTTCTTTACTGACGATGGTTTTATCGTCCGTCTTCCCGACGTTAGCGGGAGGCGTGTCGTCAGGATGCGGGTCGAACCATTCTATGGCGCCGCTGATATTGCCCCCGAACTGGGCACCCACAAAAGCGCCAATTTCTCCTCCGCCCTGTGCTTCAGGTGTTTCCGGAGTATGTAAATTAATTGTTCGTTTGCCCGGTAGCGGCGGGGGAGGAAGCTCCGCTGGACGGCCTTTAATACCGTAACCTTTGCCCATTTCACCGCTCCAGTCGAGCGTTGCGCCAACCTCAACTGCCACACTGGCTCCGACACTGCCGGACAACACCATTTTCAGGGCAAAACGCAGCGCCCCCATATTACAGATACCGCCTGGCGTTTGCGGGGTATCGGCTTTTGCCGGAAACAGCAGACTGATGCCTAGCCTGTCCGGAACATATAAAGTGCTTTCTGCTTTCGCTTCACCTAACGCAAAACTGGCGTGCCCCTCTAATTTCCCTTCAACCTTACCCTTTAGTGGATTAAATTCCGCGGATATCCCTGCGCCATGGCTAAATCGCATGAGCTGGGCCTGAGCGCTAATATCAACATACTGATGATAGACGGACTCATCAGCATTCCCCCCCTTCGGCCAGGACAGCGATTTATTCATCTCTTTTGCCCAATCGCTGACAATAATGTTGCTATCTTCACAAATATCAAACTTGAACTTAACAGAGGCTTCTTTCAGCTGTTTTTTTAGCTCCTGGGGGTCTATTTTCGCCTGACGTACAGTTTTATTAACAGTTTTACCATTTTCATCTTGCACGGAAATGTTTTTGTCATGGTACTTAATAAAGCTGGCTTCGCCTGTTTTTTTGTCAACATTGCTAAGCTTATATCTACGCCAATCTTCTTTGATCTTTTCAGAACGAATATAAGTTTTTTTGAATCCAGTGACAGAGTTTTTATTAAGGGGAATTAACTCCATAATGCCAATAGCACTCTCCTTCATTTTTTCATCCAAAAGTTCCCCTTCAGGGACATTGGCCGTGAGAGTCATTAATTCCTGGCGAAATGCTTTATTGGCTTTATTGAGTGCGGCGTATGCTTCTGTTACCTTACTCTGAAGCTGTCTTTCTGGTACAGTATCAGCCTGTAAAATTGCCGCATAATTGGCTTCATCAAGATCTTTCTGTGCCTTTAGCTGTTTTTCCAGTAACCCTGATAAAAAGTAATGCTCCTCCTTAATTGTTTTTTCAGCAGTTGCATCAACACAAAGTACTGTCGCGCTGCCAGGGTGGAGATAAATTTCTGGATCGTGTTTACCTTTAACAACTTTTCCTGAGCCTTGCGCAGACGTTTTAGTTTTCTCTTCACCTGTTGCCATAAATACCTCCCTGTTTAAAATTAAAAAATCAAAGTAATTCGATATCTAAAGATTCAGGCTGTGCGGTATATACGGTAATGGTTTTACCTTCAGCATCCGTTACCCCCTCATATACGTTTCCCTCTCCTGTTTTAATTCGATAAGGTACGAAAGGCATAATCTCCCCAGAATCCTCATCTTTGGCGATAAAGAAATCATTAAATCCTTTCGGTAGCTCTGGCTTTGGCAGATCATAATCAGCAGCCATTAATTTCTGCACGCTGATAGATTTGAGCAGAATATTTTTCGGACAGCCTATCTCCACATTACCTCCGCTGAGTTTGATATAGGCTCCTCCGCAGTTCAGCACCAGTTCGTCGGCTGCCGTCACTAACACTTTGCCCTCCACGCTTGTGATGGTAATGTCCTTTTTCGCCACGGTATCTATCCCGTCATCCTGGGCCTGGATTTCAACCTTCCCCTTTGCGGCAAATAAACGTATACCCAGCTTCAGGGCCAGCAGACTGATGGCTTCCCCCGCCACGGCAGTAAATTTCTTCATCACGCTGATATCTGTATTACCACCCGCGACCAGCCCCACGCTTTCACTGCCTGAGGACAGACGCACCGACTTCGGACTACTGATGCTTATGTGCTCCGGTGCATTGAGCACAATCCCTGGCTGAGTAAGATTGTTTAACGCTGTATTCAGTGCCTTTGCTGTATCTGAGTCTGCCGGCCACGCCTGTGCGATATCGGCAGCATTCGCCAGGGCATCACTCACAGACAGCGCCTGAACCATTTGCGCGGCAGCATTTTTCATCTCCAGCATCCTGTCCGAAGCTTCACTCTGCCTGTCCGAAGTGATAAAAACCCCTTTACCGCCGCGTACCGCCACCCAGTCGTCTGTGCGCAGCTCGGCCCCCTCTCCCCGCAGCGCACGCCCCGCATCCACGTTATGCCCCAGGTTCAGCTGCGTTTTCCCGCCATACTCGGTACTGAGCTTGACGTGCTCCTCACCTCGTTTGTCCTCCATGCGCAGCTTGTTGTTCGCAGGCGTGCGGATGACGTTGCGGGTATGGTTTGCCTGTGTCACGTGGTCCGGATGCCGGGAGTCATGCAGCGCATGGGCGATATAGGGCCGGTCCGGGTCCCCTTCATGGAACGCCACCGCCACTTCTGTGCCCTGTATCAGCGGGAAGTGAATACCATAAGTGTCGCCGCCGTAGGGTTTGGCAAGGCGTACCGGCATACTTTCGTAGCCCTGTTGTTTTTCATCGCGATCCGCATCAAACTTAACCCAATAAAGCCCGCTCTGATTTAAATGAGCATATTCATCATTCTTTTTCGGGCTTGAAACACGTGCCATTAGTGTGCCGCTAATCACTGGTCGCGGTTTGAGTGGAGGTCTCCAACAGCGCGTTTCACTGTAAATGGTCGCCATCAACACCACTTGTAGCGCTTCCTTTCGGCTTGCGCTGAATGAAACCGCCGTAACCAGCAAGCTGTTACGCACACTGGCAGGAAGCGTTGGGACAGGTGTGGATTCCGTAATATTCAGGACCTGAGCCGGGCTGAGGCTTACATCGGTTGATAATCCAGAGATTGTCGCTTGTGAGGAGAGATAACGCTCATGTTCCAGACGCGCCCAAAAATTCCCTGTCTCAGGCGCCGGCGAAACCTTATCACCCGTTTCAAGATGGCGTGGGCGATAGTGGTAAACATCCCCGTAAGTCACCTCGTCACCTTCACCGTAAGTCATATCGGTTTGTGCAGAAAATAATATTTTCTGAGCCTGGCGATGGTTATAATCCCCGGCAGTAACCGATGCCTGCACCGCAGACTGTTGGAACTGAATATCCCAGACTGAGTCGATGCCATTGTCATTCATTCCGGAGGGACTATTCAGCGGTAATGTTTTGCCAAACTCCCATGCGCTTTGTTTGTCAGCAAAATAGATCACCTCAGTGCCAGCATCAGGCTGAAGCCTAAAGAAGAAGAAAATCCCAACTTCAGAGAGCAGGCGTTCAATAAAAACCAGATCACTCTCCTGATACTGATTAATTTGCTCTCTTTTGGGATATTCCATTACTAAATCAAAATTATATTCCCAGTCTTTTAAACCATGCTCTTGTAAAATTTGAGTAACAACTTCCGGAACTGACATATTAATAAAGAAACGGTGTGTACGAAATTGGTTTTTCAGCAACGCGACAAAGGGTTCAATGATTATCTGATAAATTGTCTGGTCTTTTGAACCACTGATACGATGGAAAGATGTCACAATACCATGTACCATTTTACGGGCAGTTAACTCACTTAACTTCCCCATTCCCATAGTCAATGTCGTTGATTTTCTAAGTATTGATTCGGCCGCAATATCTTTATCCTGGCTGGAAAAGTGTACTACGTATCGATACAGCGAACTCATTTCCTCTGTACCATTAAAGTTAATAACATCCAGTATCGATTTACATGAAGGGATATACAATTGATAGCGATTCAGCGTATTTTCAGATATAAATGACATCCCACCGTCAAGTGATTCACTCATTCCCATATATTTACCCCCTGTAATATTATAAAGAGTCACTTCTAGAACAAAACCTACCTTCAACGCATTGTTTTTATTAAACTGACCAAATCTTTTTTCTTGTTAGTGACAATAGAAAAAGTAAATCGACGATTATCATTTGATATCCAAAGTTCTTCTCTTCCATTATCACTATAATCATAAAGATGAAAACCAAGACATGTTAGATAATCACGAATAATTCCCACATCACCACCGTAAAAAACAACAAGGTTTGTTTCCCGTGTACTTCCATCAGGAGAAATATATTCAAAGCGATAATTATTTGATATCCTTGGAGTCTGTTTGATATCAACATCAGTATAGAAATAGTAGTCAAAAAGATCGCTTTCCCGATATTCTAATTTATCTGGCCAGGGTATTAACAGCGGTGACAAGAAAATCAAAATAATCATCACCAGTATTATTTTATAGTAGCTCATTACCATTCACCTCGACAAAAATGAATAATAACCGCCATCCCCGGGGATAATTTCTACCCGACCAGAAGTGAAATCACTCCACGGTTGCACCCATGTCATAAATGAAGGCAGTTGCCCTTTATAGGGTTTATGGACAGCACAGTTATCCTTGGGGGCTGGAAACAGTAATGGTAAAAATCCTTTATTTTTATAATTGCCTATCGGCCCATAATAATCCCATCTACTCAGGGCCTGCTCTTTACTGACAAGCCTCAGTCTTGACTGATAGTCTGAAGGAAGGATTGCCCGGTAGAAGCCTAAAAGATCGGAGGTAAGATCCTCACCGCTAAACCCACTGTCGGTATACCAACTAAAACACCAATTAGATTGCAAACTTTCAAACAAGCGTGCCGTCGTCGTCATCATGGCTAACGCAACGCTATTTTTCTCACATGCAGATAAACCTTGTTTGATACGCCACTTAACAAACTTTCCTGTACCAAACTGGCGATGATATACAAACATCTTTTGGCTATAGGTGACGTCATAATAACCATCACGACTTGATTCACCTCGTTTTATATCTGACAGTAGGTTTTTAATATCACTTCCCTGTGCATGGCCTATATCTATCCATCCCAATATTTCGCTGTAAACAAGCCCTGTTTTACGATCCGATGTCCACTCGGAAGGTTCAATAATATCGTTACGTTTACTCATCATTAAACTCCAGAGTCATTCGCTCTTCATAACTCAAACTCAATACTACTGATGAAACGGACTGAATAATGGTAGAGAACACTTAACTGCTCCAGTCCCTCAAAACGCAACACATCCAGTGCATACGGGCATGAAGAGATCGTTAAGCTGTAGCGGTTAAGCGTAGGCCCTGATATTGTTAGTTCCATATTCATGGAGTTAACGCTATTTAATAAACTATATTTACGCGCTTATGAAATAATAATAAAAACTGATCGACACAGTTTTCCATTAAATAAAAAAATTACAGATAATCATCCCAATTACTACGCACATGAGGCCAGCCAAATTTCATCACAAAATACCCTAAAACAATCAATAAAAAATTACCCATGCCCCATAAATATCTAAACTCATCGTCTGAAATGAAGAAAAACCAAATAGAAAAGGCAATACCAAACATGCATAAGATATTACCTAGAAGATATGAAAAACAATACATTAAATATATAGCTATTTCTCTAAACTTCCCAAGCCGTCCAGAAAACATTGGCAAACCTCATTAAAAAACACTTCATTTGCATTGTGAAGTTCAATTGCTTTTTCAAAAGGTGAAACAAGATCTTCTATCAGAAAATAAAGCAAATCCAGATCCCACATATCTTTCAATTTCTGATAACAACCCGGACTCCTTGCAGCCAGATAGCGAGATGTATAGATTGCTCTGGATACTTCCGCTCCCAACGTAAGAAGCGAGCCTATAAGAGCACCTGAAAAAAATGCTGTGACTAACCGATTAGAAATAACAGCCCCAATTTTAACGCCAGTTAGCTCTGAGAAAATTATCCTTCCAGCACTACTCCCAACAATTTTCTCCGTCATTAAAGCAACGTCCAGTCGCGAAGAAAAATCTCTAATAAAGATATCAATAACCTGACCTATCAACTCCTTATTTAGCTTTGCTTTATTAAGAAGCCTGGCAAACCTGTATTTATCATCTTCATTCGTTCTGCGATGTTCTGTATCCATAAAATCGTAGGCCAGATATCCCATACTCACAGGAAATGATATAAGCCCTTTAGCCAAAGCAGCTATAAACCCAGAATCATCAACGTTAATAGCTTCGAGCATATCTTTTGCAAGATCTTTAGCACCATCCATATTTAGTCCTTTAGCGCAAAGCATATCCCGATACAAAGTAAAACCCAGCGCTAGTATTATCACTGAGTTTTATTTTTCACTCGCTATCAATTATCAGTTCAATTCCCTCTTCATCACTCCAACTTAAAGTGAGTTGCTGAGGTTTTTGCTGCCGGGAAAGATACGTTAACAACTGCTGGCTAAGCACAGGCAAGATTTGTTGGTTGAGCAGACTATCAATATTCCTTGCCCCCGTATCCGGTAGCAGGCAAGCGGCGGTCAGGGCATCAAAAAGGCTCTCGGATATCGTCGTGGTGATGCCGTAGTGACGCAGTAATCGCTGGCTAACCTGATCCAGTTTCATTTGTACAATCGTACGTAGCGCAGATTCACTGAGCGGATGGTAGATAATCGTCTGGAAGCGGGCCAGTAGCGCTGGCTGGAAGTGTTCGCGCAAAAGTGGGCGCAGCAGTTCGTGCAACTCAGACTCTGTGGTTTCCGGTTGTTCTTCCAGCATCTGCATTACAGCGTCGCCGCCAAGATTGGAGGTCATCAAAATAACGGTATTGCGAAAATCAATTTCACGACCTTCGCCGTCACGCATGAAACCACGGTCAAATACCTGGTAAAACAGATTCATGACGTCGCGATGCGCTTTTTCTACTTCGTCCAACAGTACCACGCTATAGGGGCGTTTTCGCACCGCCTCGGTCAGGATCCCTCCCTGACCATAACCCACATATCCCGGAGGTGAGCCTTTTAGCTGGCTCACAGTGTGCGGCTCCTGATATTCAGACAGATTAATCGTGATCAGCGATTTTTCACCACCAAACAGAATGTCAGCCAGGGCCAGCGCCGTCTCCGTTTTGCCGGTTCCACTTGGTCCAGTAAGCAGGAACACACCCTGTGGGCCGTTTTCCGGCGTCAGTCCTGTTTTTGATGCCCGCAACCGCTGTGCGATCGCATTCAGCGCGTAATCCTGGCCGACAACCCGGTTTCCCATCTGGGTTTCAAGCGTCAGTAAGTCTGCCTGGGAGTCCTTCATTAATGAAGACAATGGTATACCGGTCCAGTCGGCGATCACCGTAGCCACGGTGCGCGCATCTACATCCGGAAACAGTAACGGATGGTCCTGCTGAAGCACACTAAGCTGCTGCTGCAATTCAACCGTTTCCGCCTGACGAGAAATATCACGGCGGCTGGCCAGCAGTTGCTCTGTGAGCGCTAATTCCTGACCATACTGAGTTTCTCGTTCATCCAGTTCGACAAGCAGAAGATTTTCACGCTGTTCAATGGTGGCCAGCCTTTCACCATGCTGACCATTTCCTACCGTGAGGTCTGCAAGCAATGCCTGCTTTTCCATTTCAAGCGCGGTGATCTCCGACTTCAAACGCGTCAGTGATTCCGGAACGGTATCAAGGCTCATCCGCACTCTTGCACCTGCGGTGTCCAGCAGATCGACGGCTTTGTCGGGTAATTGTCGCCCGGTAAGATAGCGGCGAGAGAGCGTAACAGCAGTTTTAACCGCTTCGTCGGTGATGTGAACGCCATGGTGTTCTGCATAGCGTGATTTCAGACCACGCAGCATTAAACAGGCAGTGTCATCATCCGGCTCATCCACTTTAACCATCTGAAAACGCCGCTCCAGCGCAGCATCACGCTCAAAATACTGTTTATATTCACTCCATGTGGTCGCCGCGATAGTTCGTAATTCACCTCTGGCCAGAGCGGGTTTTAGCAGATTGGCTGCATCAGCGCCTCCCGCCTGATTACCGGCCCCAATGATGGTGTGTGCTTCATCGATAAAGAGCAGAACAGGCGTTGGCGATTGTTGAACGGCATCAATGATATTTTTCAACCGCTGCTCAAACTCACCTTTCACCCCGGCACCTGCTTGTAACAGCCCAAGATCCAGCGTGCGTAATGTTACTGATTTCAGGCTATCCGGCACATTACCTTCAGCAATACGCAGCGCCAGACCTTCCACCAGAGCGGTTTTGCCGACACCGGGTTCCCCGACCAGAATGGGATTATTTTTTCGCCGACGGGACAACACATCCACCATTTGCCGGATTTCATTATCGCGACCAAATACCGGGTCGATATCGCCGGCACGCGCTTTCGCGGTCACGTCCAGCGTAAATTTATCGAGCACGCCTTGTAATGCTGGCGATAACGTCGATTCAGCCAGGCCAGGACGCGGTTCATCATCAGGAGAAACCTGTGCCAGAGCGGCTTCTTGCTGTCTCTCAGGACGTTCATCCGACTGGACATTTAATAGCGGCAGGAGGCGTTCCAGTTGAGTATGTCCGGCGCTCAGAAGAGGCCACAGGCCATCACACTTCAGTAGCGAAGGCTTTCCCACCAGGGCCATCAGTAGATGCACACCACGTATCTGCGAATTTTCATCCGTTGCGGCACACAACCACGCTTGTTGCATTACAGAAAGGAGCGCATCAGACAACTGGGGGCGGCTTTTCACGGAACGCGGCTGAACATCCAGATGCGCCAGCAGTGACTGCCAGAGATTATCGATATCCCATTCATAACGACGAGCAATGACAGTAATATCGCCCTCCCCCTGCTCCAACAGCTTCAGCAACCAGTGTTCTGGAGTGATTTCTGCATGCGCGCGCGTCTGACATAACGATGCCGCTGCTTCAAGCGCCTGAGCACAATAGGGGTTGAGACGTCGTAATAGCACTGCTGAATGGTGTTCCATTTGCTTCCTGACTCCCTGTATTCAGGCACGCTACCGCCCGTAGCCGTAATCCAATGCCCATAAGGTAATAGTGATGTTGATACTCTCTGCTTAACCCCCGCCCCGGAAGCTCAGCAGAGGGCATAAAAAAACGGATGAGGAAATCCTCATCCGTTAGCGCATTACGCGGTGGTACGCTCGTTCCAGGCGTCAGAATGGATAATGTTGCCATCCTTATACGTCCAGACGATCTTCTCGTAGCGCAGTTCAATTTGTTCCAGGTGGTTATGCTTCTCTTTTGCGGGATCTTTGATGTCGTACATCACAGGGTTTACTTTCACCACTTTCACGTTGTGTAACGTGGTGTTGAAGTATTCCACTTCCTGACCCGCGTCATTGATGCGATACCATTTGAACTCTGCCTGGCGCAGGGTCTGACCGGTGGTTACAGCCTTGTACAGATATGGACTGGAGGCATCGATTTCCTTAGTGAAAAGGAACGGGGTATGGATGCGCGTACCGGTCAACTTACCTGTATTGTTATCGGTAGGGATGTACAGGTTATGTTCCTGTGCCACCACTTCGATACTGCCTACACGGTCTTTTACGTCAACAGAACCTTTAATATCCGCGCCGCCATCATCTTTCAGCCAAAGGTAGACTGGAATTGCCATAACTCTTTCTCCATTTTTACTTCGCTAATGCGTCACCACCTTGCGGTGACGGTTCCTTCATGCCCGGCAGCCGACAGGCATCAGCCTGCGGTACCAGACTGATCTCTACACGGCGGTTGGCAGCCCGACCCTCCGGCGTATCGTTGTTTTTGTAGGGGCGTAATTCGCCGTAGCCCTGAACGGCAAAACAGCTCTCCGCGACATCACCGGTATCTCGCATCCAGTCACGAACAGATTCCGCGCGTTTGAGAGAGAGCAGCTGATTAGATTTATCGTCACCCACATCATCGGTATGTCCGGCGATGACTATCAGCCACCCGGGTTTGGCTTTGATATTGACCAAAGCCCCAATGAGTACTTTTGTTGAACCCGCTTTTAGCGCCCACTTACCCGTATCAAACAGCGACATACTGTCGAGACGTACAGTTTGCGGGGCAGTCACTTTCGGTTTTTCGGGTGACCCCCAGTCACTTATGGCAACCTGCAAAGGGGGGATCAATCTCATTCCTTGATACAATCCCATTGAAAGAGAAAGTGGTTCGCCACGCTGATACCAGCGCTCAAGGAGTTGTGCATCACGACGAAGTTGATCCTGGGCCAGGATCTTTGGCTCGGCAGGATTACCGCTAAGTTGGCGGTATAGCATCAGGTGATCGTTTGTGATCCTGATGAGATGTTGGTTATTGATAAAGCTGCATGCCATCGCCATTCCGATGAAAATGCCGCATAGCAGACCACTTACGCCCACCGTCCGTTGAAATGCTGTCAACGCCCGACGGCGGGATAAGAATGGCAATGCTAAATCTGGAAAAGGCAGCAGTGCGGGCGCTACTGACGCCGCAGGGGAAAGCGTTGTTTGAGCAACGATATGCCGTTGCCAGAGGTTATTTTCGCAGACCGCTGATGAGGTGAAACACACAACCCGTAATGCAAAGAAAACAGGCAGAGCATGGTGTTCAGTATCGCCTTGTACCTTCTTCAGCCAGCCCAGTAAATTATCTAACCACACTGCATGTGTAAGATGAGAATGGCGGGCTGGGCTCTCTTGCGAAGAGAAAGGAGCAAAGTCGTCTAATCCCGTAGCCGACTGCACTTCTGCATCCTGAGGGGTTCGAATAAACCAGCGTACAGCCTCATTACATTGAGGAGAATTCAGCCAACAGCACAACCAAAACGGCGGTACACCTGATAACCAACGCCGACTCTGGGTCACCACTCGCCGCCAACTGAGCAGTATGTGCTTAAGCGCATCTTCATCAGTATGCCGTTCCGGAGTTAATGCCAGCATTACGGAGACGCGCATAAGAAGCCCAGGACGCTGAGCAGCTATCTGACGAACCAGAGCAATGTAATGCTCAGGGGACTGGACAGATAAATACCAGCCCTGCGAGCTCTCGCAAGAACCGCTGCGTCCGGCAAACAAGGGGGCATTATCGCCACACACGAGCACAACTGGCCCACTGAAACTCTCCGGAGGGAGCGGAACTTCATGCTCGGAATGCGCTGATCTCAACTGGCCATATTGACGCCAGCCGTAAACGATCCCTGGAATGGAAAACAATAAAATAAAGACGGTCAGGCCGCCCCGGACACCCGTACTTAACGGACTGAATCCCCAAACCAGCAACAAAGCCAGGACAGCTGTCAGCACATAGTTAACGATCCCTCGCAACTGAGCCATGTTTTAGCCCTGCCCAATAAGCTGAGCAACCAGCCCTTGTAAGACATGAGAAAATGTTAACCATAAAGCCCCCAACGCCACCGCGCCGACAATCCATGCCTGCCACCAGCGACGCTTACTGCCAGAGAAACCGGACGCCTGCATGATTACGGGCGCATCGTGCGTTAACTTAAAAGGCTTCGCCTGAGCCGCCAGCGCCTCAAGAACATCTTCACGACGTTCGTCACCTTGCTCACGATAGCGCCCAACAAAACCGAGCGTGATTGCGCGATAAAAGCAGGTTATTACGGCGGTATCAGGAACGGGCTCACGCAGCACAGACCGGATGCGTTCCCAGAACTCTTCCCCTGCGTTGGTGGTATTGAAATAACGGGCCTGTAAGGGTGTCGCAAGCCAGGTGATATAACCGCTATCCTGCCGGTTGCGGTTCAACACGCTTTCATCCAGTAACGCACATTGCGTGTAGAGCATATGTTCAACGCTGTGTTCGCTGTACCCCATATCACGCAATGCCTCACGTGCAGATTCAACCCATTGGCTGGCCCGACGATAAAGAACAGCTCCGTCGTCGACTTCTGCCCCGTCACGTAGCTGGCTTACAGCAAGCCATGTTGGCCAGAAAACCTGATCAATTTCCTTATTCATTTATTTCAATCCCTTAATACTGCAAACAGCTCAAGTTGAATCTCTCCCAGCGTTCCCGGCACATAGAAAGCACAATTACCGGCGTCCAACATGGCCTGGGCTGCTGGATGATTAATTTCAAGAGCAAAGTATTGATTTTCCAGTCGTAACGGGATGGCTGCGGGTACATGTGTCAGCGGTTTTAATGGAATACCGCTGAGTGCCACATTGACGACATCTGACACATCCGCCCGGCTCCCTGCTTTACAGAGCTGTGGAAATTGCGCCAGGAGGACATGTGCGGGGAGACCCGAGCGAACGGACAGGTAAAAATCAGCACCTTCACGCAGTCGGGCATCCGACAGAGCGCCATACCAGAACTGTCGCTCCTGCGTCAGTTCAATAGCGACAACACGAGACGGCAGGCTGGCTTCCAGCAGTTCCACCAGCAGAGCAAACAGCGGCGGGAATACCTGCTGCGGATTTGCATGCTGATATGGAGGTACAACGCTGACATCATTTTCTAACGAGAAGGTCAGCAGGCTGCCCGCTAACCGCGCCAGCTCACGCCACAAAAGTTCGGGATGACGGCCTGGGTTTTGCAGCATTTCTTTCAGAACAGGTTCCGAACTATTAAGCGCATTCAGCAGCCAAAACAACGAAACATCTGCTACTGCAAAATCCGCCATTCGTTCGTTACTTTCTCGGCGCAAGGACATCAGGCGGCGACAACGAGCCTGGATACGATGCACCAAATCACTGAGCGAGTTGATTAATAAGGGGCTGGCTGAGAGTGAAAGCGAGGGGGGTAAAAAATCACGTCCCAGCTCCCATTGCCCCTGAGCATTACGAATAAGGCAAGCTACCGGACAAGTCAGGTAAGCGCTGTTATCGTCATGGGCATACCGGAGGGTGATAGCATGCCGCAGCACTGCCATATCAGTCCGTTCCTGACCGGAGAGATCCTGAACTGGCAGCCATTCCTGCTGCCAGCGACACGGACGGCTGACACCGTTGCCTGATGAAAGATTGCCGCCATTAGCTGAAAGCAGCGGCAATGCCAGCACGATATCAACGCTGTTGTAGCCAGTAAGATGCGATAAATCACACGCTGGAGGCAGGTTATCTGAAATACCTGTATCCACTAACGTACCGTCAGGAAAGCGCACAACCAGATTAACGGGATTCAAACGGGAAACCGTTAGCGCACTTTCATCAAACTCCGCGCTGATGACGCCCCACGGTGATGAAAGTGACATGTGAGCAACAACGTCAGCAACGTAAGCATCCCAACGTGTCTGTTGCTGAAACTGTTGGGGAGCCAGAAAAGCCCCCTCGCTCCATAACGGACGATAGATCTTCATCGCACCTCCTGTGCATTACGCCGTTAAGATTTCGACTTAGGCATCTGTGAAACTAACGACAAGCTGACATCCATACCTTCAACCTGGAAATGCGGGATGGCGTACAGGCGCACGCGGAAGAAACCCGGGTTATCCTCAATGTCCTCCACCACGACACGCCCATCACGAAGCGGATGTGAAGCCTGCAAATCATCGCCAGGATCGGTCATTTCGGTTACCAGACTGCGTAACCAGTTGTTTAGTTCAAGCTCAAGCAGGCGGCGATCTTTGGTCGTACCAATGTTTTCTCGCTGCAAGATTTTCAGGTAATGAGCAATACGAGAAAGCAGGAAGATATACGGCAAACGCGAGTTAATCCGGCTGTTAGCTGTTGCTTCCGGGGTATCAAACTGCGCAGGTTTTTGAGCCGAGTTAGCAGAGAAGAAGCAGGCATAATCACGATTCTTATAATAAGAAAGCGGAATAAAACCAAGGTTGGCGAATTCAAATTCACGAGTTTCCGGGATCATCACTTCAGACGGGATTTTCACCTGATTACCCGTCCCCAGATCGTACAAATGGATAGGTAAATCTTTAACCGCGCCACCCGCCTGTGGTCCACGGATCTGGACGCACCAACCATTCTTGATAAAACTTTTCACCATATTCACAGCGAAAGAGAAAGATGCGCTGGTCCACAGATATTTTTCGTGATCCGGGCCCTTAACTTCTTCGACATAGTTAAAGCTGCGCACAGGAATGGTATCAGGGCCGTACGGCAAACGCCCCAGTACACGCGGCATAGTTAATCCGATATAGCGTGAATCATCACTATCACGAAATGCTTTCCATTTGATGTATTCAGCACGTTCGAAATAATCATTGATATCTTTTATGGCTGCGACCTCTTCCATATTTTCTTTCAGGAAGAATTTCGGCCCAACTGAACCAATAAATGGCATATGACAGGCTGCCGATACGCCAGAAATATTGCGCAGCAGCGCAATATCCTGCGGGCTGTTATCAAATTCGTACGCTGAAATCATTGCCGCAATAGGTTCGCCACCTGGCTGGTCATATTCTTCAATATAAACATGACGATATAACCCACTCTGGATAAGTTCCGGCGCGTCATCAAAATCATCACGCAGCGCATCCTTACTGACATCCATCATTTCGACACGGACATTTCGGCGAAAATCGATACCAGAGATCATTGAATGCAAACCACGCCAGAGCGATTCTTGTTTTTGAAATTCAGCATGATGCATAACTTCATTAACCTGATCGCTAATCTGCTTATCCAGACGAGCAATCTGCTCATCGAGTAGCGTTTTATCCAGGCGTTCTAAGGGTTGTGCGGCATCCGCCAGACATGAGACCAGAACCTGAATAGCAGCGGTCACACGCTCCGCCGGAGCGGCATCAGAAAGCGCTTCATCACTCTGCCACGCATCTACATTTTTTAATGACGCGACGGGGGAAAGATTAATTTTGTCAAAGAGGGACTGATAAACACTGCGTTCACTGGTCGTGGTGGTCGCGGCTGAAGAGGTATGTTCCTGAACAGACATCAACATATTCCTTTTATGTTCCTTTACTATTCCTGCCGATTTAGCGGAGGAAACCCTGTAGAGCGTTAAATCTCTTCTGGCATCATAGTTGCCAGCTCATTACGCAATTCCTGACTCAGGGCTGGATCCTTAAGGATTGTTTCCAGCTCGCGACGAAAAGCAGCGTTATCGAGTAAGTTAGATTTCAGGTCACGTAGTAAGTTACGCATAGCCAACAGAACACGTAATTGCGGGATATTTCGTGCGACCTGCTCAGGTTCAAAATCGCGGATATTCTTAAAGGTAAGGTTAATATCGTCCTTTCTGTCATCATCAGCTAACGTATTTTTAACACTTAAATTAACCGCTGGTGAAAACTTGGCCAACACATCGTTAAAATTATTTTTATTAATATCTATCTTTTCACGCTCAGATAATGGTCGCTGCTCTCTGCCATTACTGAAATCACCGACAGTTAGTAGTTTTAAAGGCAATTCAACTTTCTTTTGAACGCCTCCGGTGTGTAAATCTAACTTAATATTAACGCGTGCCGTCGGCACTTCATTCTGAAAACTGTCACCCATACGTCCCTCTCAGACCGGCGATTCCTGCCGGTATTTTGCGTTTCCTAATGGAGCACGTTCCAATCGCTCAACATGTTTCTTACAACGTCATTTCTGCAGGCAGTTAACAATGGCTGTTGATGACAATTAACTATTATAATTATCACGCTAATGCAATCCGATATATTCCATAGGTAAAAACATGATCAATGTCATTAATTAATCGAATAATACATTATGTTTTTATATTTAAAATGACAATCAAGAAAATATTTATCTAATACAAACAAAAATATTTATTTAATGATTAATGCATTCATTTAACGAATGCATTAATCATTAAATAATTATTTACCATGAGAATACTTGCTGTCATTTATATAAATATAGACACTCATTTAAATATAAGTACTATCAATCTAATCATAAAAAAAAAACCGGAGAGATACTCCGGCTTTTCATATCTCACTCGTGAGCGAGCAGAAAGATTAGTCTTCCTTCAACACAATCAGCGGTTCAATATCGCTCTCTTTTTTAATCACCAGCGACTCGTCACCGCGCAGGCAGGTACCGCCGTAGTTACCACCTACGGTAAAGGTACAAACCTGGATATATTTACCGGCAACTTTTGGCAGACACCAAAGCTGCTGATAAATGTTCTTCTGCTCGGCAAACTTACCGCTGGTTTTATCCAGTAGCTCTTCCTGATGACTCACAAGATCGATGTTGCTGCCACAACGTCCTGCAATAGGTTTCACCGCATAACCGGTTTGCGCCAACTCTTCATTAACAGTGAAATCCGTATCAAGCAGATAACGGTGGTGCGGGAACAGTTGCCAGAGGATCGGCAGAATCGCTTTGTTGCCAGGGATAACCGTCCACAGAGGTTCGAAGACCAGCACTTCCGGGCGCAGCAACACATCGATTAAGCGCACTTCCTGATTCGTATGCCCGGTACGAATTGGCACCGCGGCGTACTCCGTTTCGCTGACCTCGCGCACCTGTTCAATTGCGGTTTCCCACGCCCAGGTCTTCCAGACGCAGTTCACCAGACGGCCGTCCCCGTCAATCAATTGACCGGCGTCATCCCAGCGCAGTTCATCCAGACCTCGCAGAATTTTGCTGTCAAACCCGGCCTGACGCAGCGCCTGCTGCATAAACTGCGCGTGATAGTTTTCCTCGATATCCTTATCCTGCATGATGTGGACAAACGGACGTGCACGGCTGTGCTTCCAGGCCCCCGCCAGTTCGTTGATCAACCCTTCAGCCGGGTTGTGTCCCTGCCCTGTGTAGCCCCGTTCGGCCCATCTTTCGAGGATCAAACCGGCTTCGGTATGGCACGATGCGGAATCGGCGTTGTACTCATACACCTTCAGTCCACGTTCATCCATACAGAAATCCATACGCCCCGTAATCATATGATGCCGACGACGCTGCCAGGAAAGGCGCAGGCGCGGCCAGAGGATTTTCGGGATATCAAACAGCGCCAGCAGGTTGTCGTCTTTCAGCACCTTGTCGGTCGCATGCAGATACATCAGGTGCAGCTCGTTAGTGGCTTTAATCAGCTCCTGCTCGGCGCTCTCGGTAATGGTGAAGTATTGATGCGGGTCCTGATTAATCACATGGCCATTCGCCAGAACGTAGGCTTTTTGCAGCGGGTCCTGCTCATTCAGCCATTTACCATCAAATTGCCCGTTATCTTCCAGTCGCGCGCCGCCAATTTTCAGCGAGTCATTGGCGATCTCCGGCTGCGGCAGGCTGAAACGGGTATCATCGGTCTGGATCATCCAACCAAGAATAGTCGTATCGTCAAAGGTATCACGCAGGGTGTAACAACCGTTCTCAACCACCATCTCCAGTTCGCGGGTCCACTGCTGTCCGGGAGGCAGCGGCGTATGGAGCACGTTCTGTTCGGCAATACGGATTTTGTTTTCCAGCAACTGGGTGACGACCGCCACATGCCCGGTATCTTTAAATTCACCGCCTTTTTGCCAGATAAGCAGAGCCCCTGCTACCGGCGCGCGGGGCGAACCATTCGGAAATGCCTGTAACGGTAGGATGTTGTCATTCACTACTTCGCGCAGGAAGCGTAAGGAGAAGATCTCCCAGGCCATACCCACATCGGTGAAGACCATGCCATAGTTAAGGAAGAGAAAGCGGCGTGCGAACTCTACGCACTGCCATTTGTGGCCCATGTATTCATCGTCGATATAGCTGCGAAATGCTGCATCATCGTCGTAGTCCCGTGGGTCGAGGGAGCTGTAATCTGAAGAGTAGATTGCTACGCCACCTGGGGCATAGCCCAATAATGTCCCGAATGGGGCATCCTGACTGGTCGTTCCTTTGCTCATGCACCTTACCTCAAAACAATACAGCCTGAGCAGGTTGGCGTGAATTTTTCGCTCTGATTGCCTGCTCTGCGACACTAACCGGACAGAGGTCGACATCATCATACACCTCAACGCAGCGGCTGGCGCTCAGAGGCGAAAAATTCACAGCAGGATCTACGCTTTGGTCAGGGTGACCGGTACGCTTTTATACGCCGGAGTCAAACTTTGTGTATCTACTGCATCCAGCGAAAGCAGGACATTCGCTTCAGGCAGATAAGCGCCAATTGAGCCAGCCGCCATGTTGTAAATCACCACCGTTAAGCCGTACATGATGCGATCCGCGCAGGGCTGACCGTTGTCGTCCAGCGCCTGAACGTTGACCACATCACCCTGGCTCAGACCGCGGCTCGTCGCTTCTTCGGCGCTTAAAAACACCACATCCCGACGGCCAGTAATGCCACGATAGCGATCGTTCATCCCATAAATCGTGGTGTTGTACTGATCGTGGCTACGCAGCGTTGCCAGAACCAGTGCATCAGCAGGCTGATGTTCCCGCTCTACCGCCCGCTGATGGCTGACGATAAAGTTGGCTTTGCCATTCTCCGTTCGCCATTCACGGCGCGAAGCAGGTGTATCCATACGAAATCCGCCCGGCTCGGCAATACGTGCGTTGTAATCGTGGAACGCCGGGATCACGGCTTCAATGGCGTCACGGATCAGCGCGTAGTCCCCGGTAAATGCTTCCCAGTTGATAGGAGAATGCGGCAGCGTGGCACGCGCCATGCCCGCCACAATCGCGGGCTCCGATTTTAGCCAGCGGGAAGCCGGCTTCAGCGCGCCACAGGAAGCGTGAACCATCGACATAGAATCTTCGACGGTCACTGACTGGATCCCCGTCGCCTGCATGTCGCGCTCCGTTCGGCCTAATACAGGTAGCAGGTAGTTATGCTTTGCCATCAGCAGATGCGATCTGTTCAGTTTGGTCGCCACATGGACCTGCAGATCCAGATTTTTCATCGCCGCAAAGGTACGCTGCGGCTGGGGCATCGCTACCGCCAGATTGCCGCCCATGCAGATGAGCGCTTTTGCGTCTCCCCGCTCGATGGCCCGAATGCTCTCCACGCTGGAGCGTCCATGTTTGCGCGGAACGCGGATAGAAAAATGCTTCTCAAGGCGTTGCAGGAAGTCTTCGGACGCCGCTTCGTTGATCCCCACAGAACGATCGCCCTGCACGTTAGAATGGCCGCGTAACGGGCAGATCCCCGCGCCGGGCTTACCCATATTGCCTTTCAGCAACAACAGATTTACCAGCTGCTGGACGTTCTCGGTGCCGTTTTTATGCTGAGTGATGCCCAGACCATAACAAACAATCGTGGCGCTGGATTTACTGTAGCTGTGCGCCAGATCTTCCATCTGACTGCGCGTCAGGCCCGAGTCCTGTTCCAGCTCAGCCCAGTTATGCTGACGTAAGTCGTCATACAGCGCTGCATATCCCGCGGTATGTTGGTCGATAAACGCATGATCGAGCGTCGGCTGCTGATCCAGTAGGATCCGCGCTTCGTCCATTTCGATCAGCGCCTTCATTATGCCTTTGAGCAACGAGGCGTCACCGCCCATTTTGACCTGGTAGTAGTCGTTGCTCAGCTCCGTAGCCTGACCGGTGAACATCTCTTTCGCGCTTTGCGGGAAGCTAAAGCGCTCAAGCCCCCTTTCGTTCAGCGGGTTGATGGAGATAATTTTGGCTCCACGTTTGGCAACGTCGCGTAAGGTGGTCAGCATGCGTGGATGGTTAGTACCAGGGTTATGCCCGATACAAATCACCAGATCGCAGTGGTCAAAATCATCAAGTTCAACGGTCCCTTTCCCAAGGCCAATGGCCGGCGTTAGCCCTGCGCTGGTCGGTCCGTGGCACATGTTTGAGCAATCAGGAAAGTTGCTGCTACCATATTCGCGGGCAAACAGCTGATACAGGAACGCCGCCTCATTTGACGTTCTGCCGGAGGTATAAAACTCAACCTGTTGTGCTGAGTCATAGCTGCGCAGACGCTCGCCGATCTCCCGAAAGGCGATATCCCAATCCACCGCCTGCCAGGTGTCTGACACTGCATCGTATTTCATTGGATGCGTCAAACGACCAATGTTTTCCAGTTCATAATCGCTGTAGTGCCAGAGTGTGGAAACCGGGTGACGACTGAAAAATTCCGGTGACGCTTTCTTACTGGTTGTCTCCCAGGAAACCGCCTTAACGCCATTTTCGCACAACTCCATTGGCGCACGATGCCCGGGGTCCGGCCACGCACAGCCCGGACAGTCGAACCCTTTCACCTGGTTCATTTTGAACATCGCGATAATGTCGCGCGCGACAGCCTTTTGCGAAAACACCGAAGCAGTGACGGCTTTTACCGCACCCCACCCACCCGCAGGGCCCTGATAACCGCTTACTCCTGGAACACCATTTTTCATTATTACAGCTTATTCACCGCCAATTTTTGATGGTGAATACGGTAGCAATTTCCGTCCAACATTGATTTCCTCTTCATGGAGTACGGGCCAGGTACAATGAACGGGTTAGATTTATCTTCCCCTTTCAGCACAAAGCGACATAAAGTCCCAATCTGTTAAATTGAGTTCTACCTAACTGCTACACTGCATCAACACAACCACTCAGAAGGCAGGTCAATATGTCAGACAATACCTATCAGCCCGCGAAAGTCTGGACGTGGGAAAAATCGAACGGCGGCGCATTCGCCAATATCAACCGCCCGATTTCCGGCGCCACCCACGAGAAGACGCTGCCGGTTGGCAAGCATCCGCTACAGCTCTATTCGTTGGGGACGCCAAACGGGCAGAAAGTGACGATTATGCTGGAGGAGTTACTGGCGCAGGGCGTGAAGGGCGCGGAATATGATGCCTGGATTATTCGCATTGGCGACGGCGATCAGTTTTCCAGCGGCTTTGTTGAGGTGAATCCGAACTCGAAGATCCCGGCACTGCGTGACCACTCGCAAAACCCACCGGTTCGCGTATTCGAATCTGGCGCAATCCTGCTCTATCTGGCGGAAAAATATGGTTATTTCCTGCCGCAAGATTTGGCAAAACGTACCGAAACGCTGAACTGGCTGTTCTGGCTACAAGGCGCGGCGCCGTTCCTCGGCGGTGGTTTTGGCCACTTCTATAACTATGCGCCGGTAAAAATTGAGTACGCTATTAACCGCTTCACCATGGAAGCCAAACGCTTACTCGACGTACTGGATAAGCAGTTAGCACAAAATCAGTTTGTGGCAGGAGATGAATACACCATTGCCGATATGGCGGTTTGGCCGTGGTTTGGCAATGTGGTGCTGGGTAACGTGTACGACGCGGCAGAGTTCCTCGATGCAGGAAGTTACAAGCACGTGCAACGCTGGGCAAAAGAGGTTGCCGAGCGTCCGGCAGTTAAGCGAGGTCGTATTGTAAACCGCACTAACGGGCCGCTAAACGAGCAGCTTCATGAACGTCATGACGCCAGCGACTTCGACACCAATACCGAAGATAAGCGCCAGGGTTAACGCAAGATGCCGGATGGCGGCATAAATGCCTTATCCGGCCTACATAGAAGGTGTAGGCCTGATAAGCGTAACGCCATCAGGCACTAACCGATTGTCACGCGCTGGTGACGTCGTACTCCATGCGGCGAAGTGCGTCTAACGTGGCTTTAGCTTCATCTTCATCAATGATGCTCATGGCGAACCCTACGTGCACCAGCACCCATTGCCCGACCAGCTCAGCGGTATCACCTTCACAAATCAGGGCAATATTGACATCACGTTTGATGCCGCACACTTCAACCTGCGCAAGCTGGTGAATATCTTCACCAACGGCCAGAACCTGACCAGGGACTCCAATACACATATCTGACTCCGCCCCATAGCAACCTATGGGTTATTCGACTTCAATACTTTTCACTTTCAGTGAATCGCCTGCATCAACCCGCAGACGATCGCCCTGACATAGTGGACACTGCGCATCATGCTGGGTGATTTCCACAACCTGACTGCAATCCCAGCACCATGCCTGGGCTGGTTTGTAATCAATATGCAGCTCACACCCTTGCGCCAGCGTGCCCTGACAGACGATGTCGAAGCTGAAACGGACGGCGCTCTCTTCAACGCACGAGAGCGCTCCGATTTCCAGCCAAACACCGGTTACACGTTTGACACCGTGCTGCTCTGCCTGCTGTTGAACAATCTCAACCGCGCTCTGACAAAGGGACAGCTCATGCATTTTCGCAGTTCCGACGACCCAGCAGCAGCGCGCGGCGATTTAGCTGCGGCGCATTCGGATCGCTCACCGGCAGCGATAACAGCATGCGCGCGCAATCGTCAGTCAGACGCACACCTTCTTGCGCCGACATACTGTGCGAAAGCGGCGACATCAGTGAACAGGAAAGGTATTGCGATACGCCCTCCAGTTCACCAACGGTAAAGGTCATCTCGCCATACGGCAGACGCAACCCGATTTTTTCACTGACTTTACGCACCGGCCAGATCTGGTCCGGTCCGGGGAAAATCAGTGCGCTGAGCATCCAGGGTGTGATAACACACCCCGTCCACTGTCCTTCAAACAGCGTAAAATCAGAGACATATACCGGCATATTCGGATGCAAGAACGAGAGGTCGTGCATCGAACGCCGGGCAACCTCTTCAAACGCTGCCTGAATCTGCGTCTTCGGGGCCGTCTGAAAACCGACAAACTCCTCAGACATGAGCCGCCTCCCGAGGGATCGCTTCAACGCCTGATTCGCGAAGCGCGGCAAGAATCTGCTCCAGCGCAGGTTCAATCATCGCTTCAACCGTTGGCGTTAGCCCGATATGCGGTTCCAACGATTCCGGAATAACGCCGACTAAGGTCAGCTTTTTCGGAAACTCGCCGGTAAAACGCAGGGCCGACAATACGTCGGCCAGGCCAAGCTGGTGCGGTGAGATTTTGTTGGTAAACAGCGCCGGGATCTCTTCATCCCGCAGGACCATCATCGTTCCTGGCGTGTTTTTCTTCGACACAATGGCGTCAGCAATGATCAGATGATCTCTGTTCGCCATATCGCCGAGAAGCTCCATCCCAGCCGTACCACCGTCCAGAACATCAACAAAGTCTGGCAGGATGTACCGTTGCTCTAATGCCTCAACGATACGTACCCCGATGGCTTCGTCGGTCAGCAAAATATTGCCGACCCCTAAGACTAATATCCGCATTACAGAACCTTAACTGAGACCACTTCGTTCCCGTCAACGTCCACCACATGCACCGCACATGACATACAAGGGTCGAAGGAGTGAATGGTACGAACCACTTCCAGCGGTTTGTTTGGATCGGCAATCGGCGTACCTACCAGCGAGCGCTCATACGGCCCCACTTCATCATTAAAGTTACGTGGGCCAGAGTTCCAGGTTGACGGTACAACCGCCTGGTAGTTGCTGATAATGCCGTCTTTAATCACCATCCAGTGAGACAGCATACCGCGTGGCGCTTCGAGGAAACCAACACCTTTGAATTCGCCTGTTGCCGGAATATCCGGTTTCACGAAGGTGGTGTGGTCGCCTTTACCGATGTTCACAATCAGCGCATTGTACTGATCCTGCAGAACGTTCTGCAGTTCACAGCAGTGAACGGTACGGCCAATAATACGGCCCAGCGTAGAGTGCAACTGCGACACTTCGATAGTTTTACCGGTCAGCTTGGTGTAAATAGCGATGATTTCATTCAGCTTGGCATGGGTAGACTCGCGTTTGGCCGCCAGTTTACACAGCATGTTGGCCAGCGGACCCACTTCAACCGTTTTGCCGTAGAAGGTCGGCGCTTTAACCCAGGAGTATTTGCCGTCATCTGACCAACCGGTGTAATCAGGAACCGTTGTGCCTTCCCACGGAGCCTGCGGCGCTTCGTCTTTGTACCACGCGTGTTTCGCACTCTCCTGAATTCCTTTGATCAGGTACTCATCGGAGTGAGAGGTGATCGGACGATAGGTCGACAGATCAGCATCGGTGATATAACCGCCCGGGAACAGGAAGCTACCGTTTTTACCGTCTGTCGGGAATTCCGGCGCACTCAGATAGTTAACCGCACCCTGACCACGTTCCAGCCACTCAGGATAGAACGCAGCAATAACCGCAGTATCAACCTTGTACACCTGCTCAACGAAGTCGCTCAGCTTATCGATGAAGGACTTGATGTACATCAGGCGTTCAAGGTTCAGCACGCCGAGACCGTCAAGGTTAATTGGGTTAGCAACCCCACCTACCGCCAGGTTCTGGATGTGCGGCGTTTTACCGCCCAACAGTGCCACAACGCGGTTGGCATCACGCTGGCATTCCAGCGCTTGCAGGTAGTGTGCGACCGCAATCAGGTTCACTTCCGGCGGCAGTTGCATTGCCGGGTGACCCCAGCAACCGTTAGCAAAAATGCCTAACTGACCGCTGGCAACAAGATCTTTGATCTTGTTCTGAACCTTGGTGAACTCTTCTGCGCTGTTCAGGTGCCAGGAGGACACGCCGTTCAGCATGGCAGACGCTTTCGCTGGGTCAGCTTTCAGGGCAGAGGTGATATCCACCCAGTCCAGCGCAGACAGCTGATAGAAGTGAACAATGTGGTCATGCGTGGTGTGCGCGGCCAGAATGATGTTACGGATATACTGTGCGTTCACCGGAACATCAATATTCAGCGCGCTTTCTGCTGCACGAACGGAAGAGATAGCGTGAGTGGTAGTACAAACGCCACAGATACGCTGCACAATCATCCAGGCATCGCGCGGATCGCGGTTTTTCACGATCTCTTCCATGCCGCGCCACATGGTACCGGAAGCCCATGCTTTAGATACCACGCCATTTTCGATTTCGCAGTCGATGCGTAAATGACCCTCAATACGGGTTACCGGATCAATAGTAATTCTCTGGCTCATGCTTTGCTCGCCTCATGACGATTTTGATCGTTTTGTTTTAAAGGAGGAAGTATCGGCAGTAGACGAATGAGTACGATGTATGCACAAATCTCAATAGCCACAAAACCAATAGAAATCAACAGCTCTTCCCAGGTCGGGAAGTAGTGGTAGCCACCACCAGGATTGAACGCCACCAGCGAATAGGACAGACGCCATGTTGCACAACCCAGCAATGCGCTCAGCGCAGACAGATACAGCATGCGCGAGTCATTACGCAGCTTAGTGACGCGCAGCACCACCAGCGGGAAGACCATCAGCACGACTTCAAGCCAGAACATCAGGGAGTAAAGATCGCCTGAGAACGCATAGGACAGCTTGTCGCGATAGATCAGTTCGCCAAAGCGCAGAACGACGAAAATAGCCAGCAGCACGCTGATGGTATTCGTCAGCTTGATGAACAAACTTTTCTCGTCCGGACCGTTACCTTTCAGACCGGCTTGTACCAACGAGCCTTCAAAGATGACGATCGAGAAGCCCATAATAAAGGCGGTTAATACCGAGAAAAGCGGCAGCATTTCATAAGCTTGCCATAGTGGATGCACCTTATAACCCGCAGAAATCATCAATGAACCCATTGAAGACTGGTGCATGGTTGGCAGCAGCGCGCCGAGGGCAATAATAAAGAACATCACTTTATTCAAACGTTTGAGGGAAACTTTCCACCCCAGACGTTCAAACAGAGCCGGAGCAAATTCCAGCGCCATGATGCCGATATAGATGGTCATACAGACCGCCGTTTCGAACAGTACCGAGTTCACGTTGAAGTGGCCCGGAATGTAGAAATACGGCAGGTTCCAGTAACGACCGACGTCAATGGTGATCGACAGACCACCCAGCGAGTAGCCAAACAGGCTCGCCAGCAGCGCCGGACGAACCAACGGATGGTATTGGCCTCTGTTGAAAACATACACCGCCCACGCCAGCGCCCAACCACCGCACGCGAAGCCAGTACCAATCAACAGGTCAAACGCGATCCATACACCCCATGGGAAACCGCCGTTCAGATCGGAGACTGAGCCCAGTCCGAAGACCAGACGTTTCACGATCAGGAGCATACACAGGACGATAAGCGGCCCAAAAATAATGACCGGTTTGCTGATTATTTTTCCGCCCAGCGGTTTAGGATCATGACTCATGATCGTCTCCTCCATCGTGATGGTCGTTTTTCGTGTTACGACGAACCAGCACGGTTAAGCCCGCCAGCGCAGCCAGGGGTAATATCATGCCCTTGTACAGGGAATGTTGAACATGTTCGGAACGCGCACCAGTTGAAAGATCATCCAGCTTCGGCAGATCCAAATCCTCGTAAGGAACACCCGTCAGTACCATAACCTGCGTACCACCGCCTTCTTTCTCACCGTACAGGTGCGGGTAGTACTTCGGTACCGTATGCAGATAGGTATCGCCTGCTTTCACCGTCTGACGCGGATAGTGGTATTCGCTACCAGGCTTCAGCGCGAGACGTTTTTTCGCCTCAGCCATCAGCTCTTCACGCGTACCAAAAATCACCGCACCGGCTGGGCACACTTCAACACAACCCGGTAAACCACCTTTGTCCAGACGCTCAACGCCTTTCTGGTTACACAGTTCACATTTGTGAAGTGCACCAAACGGGTTGTTGTAGTCGTACTTAGGCACGTTGTACGGGCAGGCGACCATGCAGTAACGACAGCCCGTGCAGACATCTTTGTCATAATGGACGATGCCGGTTTTCGGATCTTTCTTCAGCGCGGAGACCGGGCAAACGGAAACGCAGTTCGGATCAACACAGTGCATGCACTGTTTCTTGATGTATGCATAACCATTTTCTTCCTGGTCTTTGTTAACGCCTGTTCCGCTACGCCACACCTGAATGATGTTATTGGTATACGGCGACAGTTTGTCGTTGTTCGACCATGTTTGCTCGCCTTCCGGGTTACGCGCCGGGAAGTTGATATCCTGACACTTGGTTACACAGGCCTGGCAGCCTACGCACAGCGTCGAGTCATAGAGCATCCCAAGAGAACCTGGGATCGGCGGACGGTTTTCTGCAGCCGCATGGCTGATGGACGGCGCTGCGCCCAACAGCAATGCCCCGCTGGAGGCTGCTTTAATAAAGTTACGTCTGTTCACGGTTATTCTCCCCGTGAGTCAGCGTTATCTTTCTTCTGCTGACGCCCCAGTTCACGAACCGCCATCACGCTGACACCGGCAACCAGTCCTACTACGCCACCCAGCAGTCCAATCGCTCCGGCAGAAACATTGCCGCCTTCTTTCATGTTGACGTCAGGTTTCTCGGAACGCGGCGTTTGGTTTTCCACGTGAGCAAGCTGGTGAATACCTTTATGGAAGCCGACGCCTTCTTCGTTACAGCCGTAGCAAGGGTGACCGATAGCCACCGGCCACACGCCGCCCACATCGCAGAATTGCAGCGTTGAGCAGTTGCCGTAGGTTTCTGGTCCTTTACAGCCCAGATGGTAGAGGCACCAACCTTCGCGGTGGCCTTCATCACCAAACTCTTTAGCAAAACGACCAGCATCGAAGTGCGGGCGACGTTCGCAGTGTTCGTGAATCAAACGGCCATAGGCGAATGTCGGACGGTTTTTGGTATCCAGCTTCGGCGGCTTACCATAAGTGATGATATGCGCGACCGTTGCGAGGAAGTTATGCGGGTTCGGCGGACAGCCGGGAATGTTGATGATGGTTTTGCCTGGCAGAACTTCTTGCAGGCCGACGGCACCCGTTGGGTTAACGCCAGCGGCAGCAACACCACCCCACGCGGCGCAAGAGCCGATGGCAATGATAGCGGCTGCGCCTTCTGCGGCCCGGCGGATGTGATCCACGATCGGCTCACCGGCAACCATGCAGTAAATACCATTATCTTTCAGTGGGATAGAACCATCTACTACCAGAACATATTGCCCTTTGTACTTCTCCAGAGCGTTATGTTTGTTCTCTTCAACCTGATGGCCGAAGGCGGCAGAGAGCACCTCATGGTATTCCAGAGAGATTGTCTCCAGAACGAGGTTTTCCACTGTAGGGTGTGTCGCGCGAAGCAGCGATTCAGTACAACCCGTACACTCCTGAGCACCAATCCAGATAACCGGTGGGCGCTGAGGACGAGAAACTGATTCGGCCATTTCTGCGGCGGCTTTGCTACTGAGCCCCATGGTAGCGGCCAGTGCTGCACAAAGCTTCATGAAATCACGGCGATTAATGCCGCTCGAATTGATGAGAGAGTTATCTCCAGTCATTTTATAGTTATTCCGTTGCGAAGACCTGGCTTTTATTTTGCACCATTCGCATGTTGCATATTGCGATCGGCGCGCCATTACCACACTTTTTATATGGTTATGTGCATTATAATACTTCGGCGGAGCAACAAAACGAAGGCGTAGGTCAATAGTGTAATTAATTAAAGCAAGATAATACCCCTTTCGGATCAAGCTTCGAGTCGATAGCCAGCCATGAAAAACCGAATTGTTGTACTGGACTGGTTCTCTTTAAAGAAATCCATCACCATCTCTTTATCCAGCCCATAACGGCGCGTCAGGATCCCCGCTTCCCACGCGCTGAGCTGTCGATCGCCCGTTTTTTCAAACATTCGATGTGAAAATCCCAGCACAAAACCACGCTTATAATCCGCACAAAAATTCGCCACTGAGCGTGCACTGTCCGCACTTGAGGCGTTTAATCCGGCCATCAGACCTTTACCAAAATGGTTGTCCATGCATAACCTCCAATCGCTATATAATAAATTATATAGCGATTTTTTAAGCAAAGACCAGAGGTATCACGAACTTTTTATAACGGCTTAAAAGGACACCCACTCATCCGTTTTAGCGGCCGCAGACGTTTTGCTGTCTGCTGAAGAGGAAGTGGTTTGGCTGGCTGCGTATTGCACATCATTAGCGGAAAGGCGGAACTGTTGCACCGAGCGTTGCAGCTCCTCTGTTTGTCGTTCCAGCGCCACTGCCGCGGCGGAAACTTGTTCTACCAGCGCAGCATTCTGTTGCGTTACGCTGTCCATCTGCGTGATCGCCACGCTCACCTGCGAGATACCCTTATTCTGTTCTTCCGAGGCAGAGGCAATTTGCTTCATGATGACAGTCACTTCGGTGGCGCCGCGCAGAATCGCCTCCATGGTTAATCCTGTTTCTTTAACCAGACGAGCGCCCTGATCAACACGACGCGATGACTCGCCAATCAGCGTCTCAATCTCTTTCGCCGCCCCGGCGCTGCGACTGGCAAGGTTGCGTACTTCACCGGCGACGACGGCAAAACCGCGCCCCTGCTCGCCTGCCCTGGCTGCTTCAACCGCCGCGTTCAGCGCCAGAATGTTGGTCTGGAAAGCAATGCTATTAATAACTGACGTGATTTCCGCGATCTGTTTAGAGCTGGCGGCAATGCCGTCCATCGTCTCAACCACTTCCGAAACCAGCGTGCTCCCTTTGCCTGCCGTTTCTGTGGCCGTATCGGCAAGCTGGCTAGCTTCACGCGCATTTTCTGCGTTCAGTTTTACCGTTGCGGTCAGTTGCTCCATGCTGGCAGCGGTCTCTTCCAGAGCCGCAGCCTGCTCTTCAGTACGTGAGGAGAGATCGTTGTTCCCGGTGGAAATTTCCGTCGCCCCTCGCCAGATGTTGTCACTACCTGAACGGATGGTACTGACGGCTTCACGCAGGCTATCCTGCATCGCGCACAATAACGGCACCAGTTGACCCACACAGTTACGACCAAAATCTTCGATGGGATGGCTAAGATCGCCCTGCGCAATCTGCTGGAACTGTTGGCGAATACGTCCCAGCGGTTTCACCATCATGGAAACAAGGTAGCGGTCGGTAAAGAAAAGGAGGGCAATCCCAAGAATAACGGCGGTGATAATTAGCGTCCGGATGATAGAGGTTTTGCCATCGACCATCACGCGGGTGGTATCGAGTCGCTCACCTGCCGTGGCGTTAAAACGCTCGGCACTGGCGCCAAATTCACGGCTCAACGCGGGTGTAATAGTGCTGGCATGCTCCGCAAAGGCCGTAAGCGTGCCCTGCTGCGCCAGTTGCATTTGCGGGATCACGCCGTTGTCCAGCAGCGCCTGCCACTTCGTCAGTACTGCGTTAGCGATGTCAGGATCCATTGGTCCCGGAGACAACGTTTTCATCTCCTGGAGTTTTTTGCTCATATTCTCCAGGGACTGTTGCGCTGGCGCAAAATCAGGCGTTCCGCCACTCATTTTGACATCCATGGCGCGACTTAAGCGCGTTACGAAGCGAAAGTACTGATCGTTACCCTGACTGAGAACCGTCATCTGATGGACAAGATGACGGTCAATATCATTGCCTTCAGATATTTTTGATAACGAATGAAGACTGAATAAACCCACGCCCGACCAGAGCAGGCAAAAAAGTCCCAGTATTGCCAACATGACAATACGAATAGTGAAGTTTTTCAGCAAACGCATAATAATTTCCTTGCCGTTGATGAGGAATTCGCCATCAGGCGATACTTATCCTTGTTATCGGCAGGCAGTAGAGAAGATATAATGCGTTCTTTATTTTTTTACTTTCTTAAGTACATCCACTATCTCTCCACACTATATCAATATGAATGCTAATGAAATTAGGTAGCATTATTATTCAGGTAATTAGTTATAAGCATTAAATAATCTATTGTTTTCTATCGCAAATATTTGTTAAACCACGCAAGAGTACGTTCCCAGGCTAAATCAGCGGCAGCTTTATCATAACGGGGGGTCGAATCGTTGTGAAAGCCATGATTAACACCGGGATAGATATAGGCTTCATAGACTTTCTTATTGGCCTTAAGCGCCGCTTCATAGGCAGGCCATCCCTCATTAATACGTGTGTCTAATTGCGCATAGTGCAGTAATAAAGGCGCGTTTATTTTAGGGACATCTGATGCAGGAACCTGCCGCCCATAAAAAGGCACCGCGCAGGCCAGTTCAGGGAAAGCCACAGCAGCGGCATTCGACACACCACCACCGTAGCAAAATCCGGTGATACCTACCTTTCCCGTCGTCCCTGAATAATGTTGCATAAATTCAATGGCGGCAAAAAAATCATTCATCAACTTTACGGGATCAACCTGCTGCTGCAATTCCCGACCTTTATCATCATTGCCAGGATATCCCCCTACCGAACTTAATCCATCCGGCGCAAGTGCCATAAAGCCCGCCTTCGCCACCCGTCTCGCCACATCTTCAATATACGGATTCAGCCCACGATTCTCATGCACTACCACCACAGCCGGAACATTCCCTGTCACCTTCGCAGGTTTAACTAAATATCCCCGCACATCACCATGCCCTTCAGGCGAAGGATAAGTAATATATTCCGCCAAAATATCGGGATCGGTAAATTCTACCTGCGTTGCGAGGGCATAATTGGGTTTCAATAAATTGAATAAAGCCAACGCCGTCATGCCACCCACTGCATATTTCGCTGCCAGATTGAGAAACTCGCGTTTCGTTATTTTGCCATGCGCGTAATAGTCATAGTAGTCGAGCAGTTCTTGCGGAAAATCTTTGGCAGTCAAACGCGGCATCGTCGCACTCCTGATTGGTGTTTTTTTAAGCAAAGCACAGTGACCTGTTTTTGCCCAGTTTTTCATCTCAGTGTGACCTGGTGAACGGGATATTCACCGTGAACCCGCTAGAATAGAAACGTTGTTTCGAAATTCACCTGCACTAAGGAGATCTCATGGCCTGGTTTGCCAATCCTGAACGTTACGAGCAGATGCTCTATCGCTACTGTGGGCGCAGCGGTTTGCGTTTACCCGCGCTATCGCTGGGTTTATGGCACAGTTTTGGGAACGTTCAGGCGCTGGATTCACAGCGCGCCCTGTTGCGTAAAGCGTTTGATTTAGGCATCACGCATTTTGATTTAGCCAATAACTATGGGCCGCCACCAGGCAGCGCAGAAGAGAATTTTGGCCGATTGCTGCGCGAGGATTTTGCACACTATCGCGATGAACTGATTATCTCCACCAAGGCAGGCTATGACATGTGGCCTGGGCCATACGGTTCTGGCGGTTCGCGCAAATACCTGCTCGCCAGCCTCGACCAGAGTCTGAAACGCATGGGTCTCGACTATGTCGATATCTTCTACTCTCACCGCGTTGACGAAAATACGCCAATGGAAGAGACCGCCTCGGCGCTGGCCCACGCCGTGCAAAGCGGTAAAGCGCTGTATGTCGGCATCTCATCCTATTCTCCGGAACGTACGCAGAAAATGGCCGAGTTGATGCGGGAATGGAAAATTCCATTGCTGATCCATCAGCCGTCTTACAACCTGCTTAACCGCTGGGTAGACAGCAGCGGCCTGCTGGATACGCTGGAATCCAACGGCATGGGCTGCATCGCATTTACGCCGCTGGCTCAGGGACTGCTGACGGGGAAATACCTTAACGGTATTCCGGAAGGTTCACGCATGCAGCGTGAAGGGAAAAAAGTTCGTGGGTTAACGGAAAACATGCTGACGGAAGAAAACCTTACCAGCCTGCGTTTGCTTAATGAGATGGCGCAACAGCGTGGACAGTCGATGGCACAAATGGCCTTAAGCTGGCTGCTAAAAGACAACAGGGTAACGTCGGTATTGATTGGCGCCAGTCGACCGGAGCAACTGGAAGAAAACGTTCAGGCGCTGGCGAATCTGACGTTCAGCGCCGAAGAACTGGCGCAGATCGATAAGCACGTCGCGGACGGTAAGCTGAACCTGTGGCAGGCCTCATCTGACAAATAGCCGTAGGTAATACCGTGCCGGGTAGCAACGTTGTTCTTCCCGGCACATAATACGGGCCAGCCAGCTCCTCACACCTCTTCTGCTTTGATTTCTGGGCGCTGATATTCAGGCCACACCAGCGCGACAAGTGCAGGGTAGGCTTCCAGGCTGAACTCCCTGAAGCACTGACGTAAGTTAAGCACGTCCAGATCGGCATGCGGGACTTTCTCGCCACTCAGACAGCGTTTTTTAATATTGTCGTAATATTTATACACTGCAGAGTTGAGATCGCTGCAACGCCGCTGTGCATCAAATAGCCCTGGCGTCTCATTCAGCTCCACCATTGTCATCCGTTTGATCGTCGAGTGGATAAAATCGATATATTCGTGATTGACGCGCCAATACCAAACAGGAGTAATCGAATTCATCAGTACCGAGAAATGATCTTCACCCTCTTCTTTACTCAGTATTTCCGGCTGGTTTTCAGCGTATCCATTTTCTGCATTACGGTTTTTATTTGCACTGCGCATCAACAAAAGTACCCCGCAGGTCAGCAATAGCAGGGTAATAACAGAATAAAATATACTGTTCATATACTGGCTCCATTTTTTTTGATTTTAAAATTACGCCATGCTATTGTCAACGCGGCATGGTTTATTTAAAACAACATATCATTGGCATCAAAGGATATTTCAACATGCTTCCCGAGCATCTTGTTCCCTCGCGTTTTCACTTATCCAGCTCACCTGACAATACCACCTCCACAGATAATAGTGAAAATTTGACTCAGGGGAAGATAACATTAAGCGATTACGAATCCGATATTTTGATTAGCTCTGCTGCTACCGGCCAGTCACGAAATATGCTATTTGAAGAGTGCGACCGCCATTTAAAAGAGCGCCTGTTTCGTGCAGCAAAAATTGAGTCATTCTCTCGTCTACTCAATTCACTACAGGCAGAAGGCGACATTAATGCACAAGAATTAAGTAAAATTTTGACTCAAAAAACAGCCATCATAAATGAACAGGGCAACAAAATTTGGCTTAATTTAATTACCCGTGAAACCAGCGACCCTATTTTTTATTCTCTGGAAGAGAAATAAAATGAAAGATGTTGAGGATAATAATGTTTATTTGGCTTTAGATAACCATAAAAGCGATGAGTTTGTCTTAAAGCAAAATTTAGCCGTGTTGATTGCCAATAAAAACGCGACACTGGAAAGCGTTGCTCAGGAGATAGTCTCTATTCCCGCTGCACTGGTGCGGATGAAATGGCAAAATCGCCGTGAAATTTACTCGCTACAGGCTAAAGAAGAGATCTACGGTGCCGCGATCGAAGCCATTATGGAGCAGCAACCAGAACTGCGGGACAAAATCATGGCCCGACTGGAAAGCACCTACCAGCATATACTCGCGCGGGAAACGGCCACCTTACGCCTGACGCGAAAGCTGTCTGAAGGGAACTACGAACCCACCAGGATAACCACGGTCGCGTTAGATGAGAACAGATAAGAACAAGTGTGCAAGGGAGTTGAATCAGGAGAGACACGCCGGGTAAGGCGGCAACCATTACCCGGCAATGATGAGGATTACTTCGCTTTCACAGTCTCTTCGCCAACCAGACCAATCTTCAGGAAGCCCGCCTGATGCAGCGTATCCATCACCTTCATCATGGTCTCATAATCAACGGTTTTATCTGCCCGGAAGAAAATCGTGGTGTCTTTCTTCCCGTCAGTTAACGCATTTAGCTCGTTAATCATGGTTTCATCCGTCACCTGATTGTTGCCAATAAACATACTCTTATCGGCTTTAACTGACAGGTAAACCGGTTTTTCCGGACGCGGCTGCGGCGTGCTGGTGGAGGCAGGGAGATTCACCTTCACATCTACGGTTGCCAACGGCGCGGC
The DNA here is from genome assembly GCF_030332375.1 of Citrobacter sp. Cpo148. NCBI lineage: Bacteria > Pseudomonadati > Pseudomonadota > Gammaproteobacteria > Enterobacterales > Enterobacteriaceae > Citrobacter > Citrobacter sp. Cpo148. The sequence continues at coordinate 269,497 of NZ_JAOWHY010000046.1, read as the reverse complement.
AACCATAAAGATGATCAATAAAACCAACATAACGTCGATAAACGGCGTCACGTTGATTTCATGCATTTCACCGTTATCGTCCAGGTTTTCATTAAAGCTCATTGCCATGGAACATTATCCTACACGTAATTTCTGCGCTGCACGTACCGGATGCGCGGATGCGCTTGCATTCAGGTCCAGATCGCGACTTTGCAGCAACAGCACCTGTGCCGCGACGTCGCCCAGCATCGCTTTATAGCTGCCAATCTGACGTGCGAAAATGTTGTAGATAACAACAGCTGGAATTGCTGCGACCAGACCGATTGCGGTCGCTAACAGCGCTTCTGCGATACCCGGCGCAACAACGGCGAGGTTGGTCGTTTGGGTTTGTGCAATCCCGATGAAGCTATTCATGATGCCCCATACGGTACCGAACAGACCGACGAATGGAGAGATAGCCCCGATGGTGGCCAGGTATCCGTTACCGCGGCCCATATGACGACCTACCGCCGCCACACGACGCTCCAGACGGAAGCCGGTACGCTCTTTAATGCCTTCGTTATCGTCGCTGCCTTCTGACAGTTCCAGCTCGTTCTGCGCTTCGTTAATCAACTGTGCGCCCAGGCTTTTGCCATCGAATCCTGCGGCAATTTCACTTGCCTGATCTAAAGAGCGGGCTTCCGCCAGCAGTTGCTGTTCACGCTTAAGGCGGCGTTTCTGAGTAAAGAACTCAAGGCTCTTACTAAAGAAGATAGCCCAGGTGACCACTGACGCCAAAATCAGCCCAATCATCACGCACTTAACCACGATATCGGCGTGCTGATACATACCCCAGACGGAAAGATCCGTCTGCATCAAATTATTACCCACTCTGTATCTCCAGGACGCAAATCACAAAATCTGAGCGTAATCATATCAAAACGACGTCGAATTGATAGTCGTTCTCATTACTATTTACATATTGCCGCACCTTTGGTTTCTTTTCCTTGCGCTTACGCAGTAAAAAAGTCACCAGAAGCATTTTGAGATTATTTTCTACTGTATGGCCGTTCTGCAGGATGCGTCATCTTTGATTCATGGTAGTTTAGACATCCAGACGTATAAAAACAGGTAAGACAACATGGCAGATAAGCAACTTGAAACCAAACTCGTTCACGCAGGACGCAGTAAAAAGTACACGCTGGGCTCGGTAAATAGCGTGATCCAGCGCGCTTCTTCGCTGGTTTTTGACACCGTAGAGGCTAAAAAACAGGCTACGCACAACCGGGCGAACGGTGCGCTTTTCTATGGGCGTCGCGGAACCCTGACGCATTTCTCTCTTCAGGAAGCGATGTGCGAACTGGAAGGTGGTGCGGGTTGCGCGCTGTTCCCCTGCGGTGCGGCGGCCGTTGCCAACACCATCCTTGCCTTTGTGGAGCAAGGGGATCATGTGCTGATGACCAACACAGCCTATGAACCCAGTCAGGATTTCTGTACCAAAATTCTCGGCAAGCTCGGCGTGTCCACCGGCTGGTTCGATCCGCTGGTTGGCGCCGATATCGTTAAGCACATACAGCCGAACACGAAAGTCGTATTTCTGGAATCTCCCGGCTCTGTCACTATGGAAGTGCATGATGTTACAGCTATTGTTGCCGCCGTCAGAAGCGTCGCGCCGGATGCAATCATCATGATTGATAACACCTGGGCTGCCGGGGTGCTGTTCAAAGCGTTGGATTTTGGCATTGATATCTCTATTCAGGCAGGCACCAAATATCTGATTGGTCATTCTGACGGCATGGTCGGCACGGCGGTATCTAATGCCCGCTGCTGGGATCAACTGCGCGAAAATGCCTATCTGATGGGGCAAATGCTGGACGCCGATACCGCCTATATGACCAGCCGTGGACTGCGTACGCTGAGCGTTCGCCTGCGTCAGCACCATGAAAGCAGCTTAAAGGTCGCCGAGTGGCTGGCCAGCCATCCGCAGGTCGCCCGCGTGAACCACCCGGCACTGCCCGGCAGTAAAGGGCATGAATTCTGGAAGCGTGATTTTACCGGCAGCAGCGGCCTGTTCTCCTTTGTATTGAATAAGAAGCTCAATAATGAGGAGCTTGCTGCGTATCTGGATCACTTCAGCCTGTTCAGCATGGCCTACTCCTGGGGCGGTTTTGAGTCGCTGATTCTCGCCAACCAGCCGGAACACATTGCGGCAATCCGTCCGCAAGGCGAGGTGGATTTCAGCGGAACGCTCATCCGTTTACATATCGGTTTAGAGAATGTTGACGATCTGATTGCCGATTTGGCCGCAGGATTTGCCCGAATCGAGTAAAATTGCCACAGATGGACATATATGCAGACACTTCTGGTGGAAAAGTCTGCAATTGTTGCGTCCGGGATCAAGGCATCCCGGGCAATTCAGGAGTACAATCCACACATAAATGCTGTTCCACAGGAAAGTCCATGGTAGTCATTCAAGATATTGTCTCCGCGCTCTGGCAACACGATTTTGCCGCACTGGCGGATCCGCACGTTGTGAGCGTGGTGTACTTCGTCATGTTCGCCACGCTGTTTTTAGAAAATGGCCTGCTGCCCGCCTCCTTTTTACCCGGAGACAGCCTGTTATTACTGGCAGGAGCGCTGATCGCTCAGGACGTGATGAGTTTTTTACCTACCATAGCTATTCTGACGGCCGCAGCCAGTCTGGGCTGCTGGCTGAGTTATATTCAGGGACGCTGGCTAGGCAACACGCGCACGGTGAAAGGCTGGCTGGCGCAATTACCGGAAAAATACCATCAGCGCGCCACCTGCATGTTTGACCAACACGGTCTGATGGCGCTGCTGGCAGGGCGTTTCCTGGCGTTCGTTCGCACCTTGCTGCCAACGATGGCGGGCATTTCAGGGCTTCCTAACCGTCGGTTCCAGTTTTTTAACTGGCTGAGTGGCCTGCTGTGGGTCACCGTCGTCACCAGTTTCGGCTATGCGCTGAGCATGATCCCGTTCGTTAAACGCCATGAAGATCAGGTGATGACCTTTCTAATGATCCTGCCGATTGCCCTGTTAACCGCAGGATTGTTGGGAACATTGTTCGTGGTGATTAAAAAAAAATACTGTAGCGCCTGAGTATTATCCGTAGCCGGGGTAATTCCCGGCATTATGCCTGATGGCGCGCGGTTTTAAGGCCTACAAGAAATCAACTCCCCTGCATCATACGAATTCTTGCCGCATCTTCCCCCGGCGTTACGCCAAAGAAACGTTTGAACTCCCGACTGAATTGCGATGCGCTCTCATAGCCAACGCGCATGGCAGCCGCACTGGCCTTCATTCCATCGTGAATCATCATCATCCGTGCTTTATGCAGGCGATAGCTCTTAAGATATTGCAGCGGCGACGTGCTGGTCACCGCTTTAAAATTATGATGAAACGCCGACACGCTCATGTTCGCCTCTGCCGCCAGCTGTTCTACATTGAGGTTTTCGGTGTACTTGGTTTCAATCCGCTTCAGCACCCGGCTTATCAAACTGAAATGCGTCTGGCGACTGACCAGAGCAAGTAACGCGCCGCCGCGCGGTCCGGTCAGCACATGGTAGAGGATCTCGCGAATAATCTGTTTCCCCAGGATGCGCGCATCCAGCGGTCGCTCCATCACATCCAGCAGGCGCTCAGCAGCGCAGAGAATTTCGTCAGAGAGCGTTGCAGAGTTAATCCCGCTGGCCGCCATGGCGGGCTGGAACAGCTCGTCTTCCCCAATGTCCATCAGCAGCTCCTGCAATTGCAGGATATCGACATTCAGATAAATACCGGCCAGAGGAACCTCCGGCGTCGCATAGGTTTCACATTCAAAGGGTAAAGGTACGGTTAGCAGCAGGTATTCGTTGGCGTCATAGCGAAATACGCGCTCATTGATGTAACCAATTTTATGTCCCGAAAAGAGAAATATGATGCCCGGCTGATACATGACCGGTGTACGCGCCGCCGGCTCCGTACCGTGTAGCAGGCGGACATCTGGCAGCAGTTCGTTAAGTCTATTTTCATTGCTTTTCAGCTGCTTAATTTTATCTGTCAGCAGAAGACAGATCTCATCACGGTTCATGGGGCACCATTTCATCATCGGTTTTCGACCCTGACATAATGCGCAGATTTATCCGTTTTCTCCAGCAGTCTGTAGAAATGGGCAAGACATCGGCAGAAATGAGCATTGAGAGCAACGCGGCGGGCGACCACAATGTTCATCATCCGGCAGACACTCACCTGCCCTCTTTTATTACCCACCAAAGGGAACGAGCAATGAACAACTTTAATCTCCATACCCCAACACGTATTTTGTTTGGTAAAGGCGCGATTGCTGAGCTGCGCGATCAAATTCCTCAGGACGCTCGCGTACTGGTTACCTATGGCGGCGGCAGCGTGAAAAAAACTGGCGTCCTGGCACAGGTTCAGGACGCGCTGAAAGGCCTGGATGTGCTGGAGTTTGGCGGTATCGAGCCAAACCCGTCTTATGAAACGCTGATGAACGCAGTAAAAATCGTGCGTGATGAGAAAGTGACGTTTCTGCTGGCGGTAGGTGGCGGTTCAGTGCTGGACGGCACCAAATTCATCGCGGCAGCGGCACAGTACGCTGATGGCATCGATCCATGGCGCATTCTGGAAACCCACGGCAACGACGTAACAAGCGCCATCCCGATGGGCTCCGTATTAACCCTGCCTGCAACCGGCTCTGAATCTAACTCCGGCGCGGTAATTTCGCGTAAAACCACCGGCGATAAACTGGCCTTTATGACCCCGTTCGTGCAGCCAGTGTTTGCCGTACTGGATCCGGTTTACACCTACACCCTGCCGCCGCGTCAGGTTGCAAACGGCGTTGTGGATGCTTTTGTTCATACCGTGGAACAGTATGTGACTTATCCGGTAGACGGGAAAATTCAGGATCGCTTTGCCGAAGGCATTCTGCTCACGCTGGTAGAAGAAGGTCCGAAAGCCTTGCAGGAGCCGGAAAACTACAACGTGCGTGCGAACGTCATGTGGGCGGCAACCCAGGCGCTGAACGGCCTGATTGGCGCAGGCGTACCGCAGGACTGGGCAACGCATATGCTGGGCCATGAACTGACCGCAATGCACGGTCTGGATCATGCTCAAACGCTGGCCATCGTTCTGCCAGCGCTGTGGAATGAAAAACGTGATACCAAGCGTGCCAAACTGCTGCAATACGCAGAGCGTATCTGGAATATCACCGAAGGTTCCGACGGCCAGCGCATCGACGCTGCCATTGCCGCTACCCGTGCTTTCTTCGAACAAATGGGCGTACCCACTCGCCTGTCTGACTATGGCCTGGACGGTAGCTCCATCCCGGCATTGCTGGAAAAACTGGAAGCACACGGTGGTACGCAACTGGGCGAACATCAGGACATTACGCTTGAAGTCAGCCGTCGGATTTACGAAGCTGCCCGCTAAGGTTTTTTAACCTCCGCCTTTCGTTTTTGGGTATTTATACCAGGCTTAAGTCACACCTAACTCACCGGGGGCTGCCCCGGTGAACTCAATTTACACCCAATCATTCATGGTGCATCGAGGCGGCAATTAAGTGAATCCCCGGGAGCGTACATAAGTACGTGACCGGGGTAAACGCAAGCAGCCAACAAAGAGGCAGCCTGAAGGATTAAGTGTGGGGGGGAATTATGACCAGTCCAACCATTATCAAGCTACAGGATGGTAACGTCATGCCACAACTGGGCCTGGGGGTCTGGAAGGCAAGCAACGAAGAAGTCATCACCGCCATTCATAAAGCGCTGGAAGTGGGGTATCGCTCAATTGATACCGCTGCGGCGTACAAAAACGAAGAAGGTGTCGGCAAAGCAATACGCGATGCTGGCGTACCACGGGACGAGTTATTCATCACCACCAAGCTGTGGAATGATGACCAAAAACGCCCCCGGGAAGCCTTGCTCGAAAGCATGGAAAAACTCCAGCTTGATTACCTCGATCTATACCTGATGCACTGGCCGGTTCCGGCGATCGACCACTACGTTGAAGCGTGGGAAAACATGATCGACCTGCAAAAAGAAGGGCTGATTAAGAGCATCGGCGTGTGCAACTTTCAGATCAATCATCTCCAGCGGTTGATGGATGAAACCGGCGTACCTCCGGTGATTAACCAGATCGAACTTCATCCGCTTATGCAACAGCGCCAACTGCACGCCTGGAACGCAACGCATAAAATCCAGACCGAATCCTGGAGCCCGCTGGCGCAGGGCGGCAAAGACGTCTTTGATCAAAAGATCATCCGCGACCTCGCTGAGAAATATGGCAAATCACCGGCGCAGATTGTCATCCGCTGGCATCTGGATAGCGGGCTGGTGGTGATTCCAAAATCGGTCACCCCTGCGCGTATCGCAGAAAACTTTAACGTCTGGGACTTCCGCCTGGATAAAGACGAATTAGGCGAAATCGCGAAACTCGATCAGGGCAAACGTCTGGGGCCAGACCCGGATCAGTTCGGCGGTTAACCCCTTCCCTCCAGCCCGACACTCTCGTCGGGCCTTTACTGATTTGAAATATCAGGAAACAATTCACACACATATATTGATGTATTTCTTGCAGTCGCTGGAGCAGCATTACGCAACATAACCTGTTAATTATTAAATAAATATATTTATTTGATGAATATATTCACCATATCCATAGGTGCGTAAACGTGACTGAGAAAAAAAGCAGCGGAGTCAAATGGCTCCCATTAATTCTTATAATATTCATTTCTGCCGGACTGTGGCAGCTTACTCCACCTTCCGGGCTAAGTGCGCCAGCCTGGCATTCGGCAATTATTTTCGTCGCCACCATCGCCTCTATTGTGGCTAAAGTATTACCCATCGGCGCGGTCGGCATTATTGGTATTACGGTATTCGCGCTCGCCTATGCTGCCGGAGATAAAACCGCCAGCGGCGCTATCACCACGGCACTGAGTGAGCTGAACAGTTCACTTATCTGGCTTATCGTCGTGGCTTTTATGATTGCCCGCGGGTTTATCAAAACCGGCCTCGGACGACGCATTGCGCTGCAGATGATCCGTCTGCTCGGCAAGCGCACGCTGGGACTCGCCTATGGTCTGGCCTTTGCCGATCTGATCCTCTCCCCGGCAATGCCGAGTAATACAGCACGCTGCGGCGGCGTCATCTATCCGATTGCTGACTCTCTGGCACGCAGTTTCCATTCGAACCCGGAAGACGAGTCCCGCAGTAAAATCGGTACCTTTCTTATCACCTGTATTGGCAACGTCAACGACGTCACCGCCGCGCTCTTTATGACCGGCTATACCGGCAACCTGTTGGCGGTGAAGCTGGCGGCCAATGCGGGCGTCACGCTGACCTGGGGCGGCTGGTTTATGGCGGCGCTGCTGCCATGCCTGGTGTCCTTACTGCTGGTTCCACTGCTGGTCTACTGGATCGTGCGCCCGGAAATTAAACACACGCCGGATGCCCCTAACCTGGCGCGCAAAGAGCTGGCGGAAATGGGCAGTATGTCTCGCGGCGAATGGCTGATGCTGGCTACCGTCGGCGTGCTGCTGGTGCTGTGGATTTTTGGCGATACGTTAGGCGTCGACGCCACCACTGCTTCGTTCGTGGGACTGTCCATTTTATTGCTAAGCGGCGTTCTGAGCTGGGAAGATGTGAAGAGCGAGAAAGGCGCATGGGACACACTGATTTGGTTTGCCGCGCTGTTGATGATGGCGAACCAGCTGAAAAAACTGGGCTTCACCACCTGGTTTGGCAATCTGATCGGCGATAGCCTGAGCAGTACTATGCACGGTACCAGTTGGGTGATCGTCCTGCTGCTGCTGAACGCCGCCTACTTCTATACCCACTACTTTTTTGCCAGCGGTAATGCACAGATTGCCGCGCTGTACGCCGTTTTCCTTGGTGTCGGTCTGCATCTGAATATTCCCGCAGCCCCCACGGCATTAATGCTGGCCTTCACCAGCAGTTTGTACTGCTCGCTCACCCAGTACACCCATGCTCGCGGTCCAATCCTGTTTGGTGCCGGGTACGTTCCAACGGGCGTCTGGTGGCGTACAGGATTTATCATCAGCTTGTTTAACCAGGCGGTGTTTATCACCGTGGGTCTGATGTGGTGGAAGGTGTTGGGTCTGTACTAAACTGACTGCGTCCTGACGAATCACCTTACCTGCGGAGAAAAGGAATGACCTGTATTTTCTGTCAAATAGTTGAAGGTAAAGCACCCTGCCATAAGGTCTGGGAAGACGAGCATCATCTGGCTTTTCTGTCGATTTTCCCGAACACCGACGGTTTTACCGTGGTGATCCCGAAAAAGCATTATCCCAGCTATGCCTTCGATATGCCGCCGCAGGCACTGGCTGATCTGATGCTGGCGACCCAAAAAGTGGCTAAGAAACTGGATAAGGCTTTCCCGGATGTCAGTCGTACGGGTATGTTCTTCGAAGGTTTCGGCGTAGACCATGTGCACAGCAAATTAAGCCCCATGCATGGCACTGGCGATCTAACCCACTGGAAACCGATTGAAGCGCGGCAGAACAAATTTTTCGAGCAGTATGAAGGATATCTTTCGTCACACGATCATGAACGGGCGGATGATGCAAAACTGGCCGCATTAGCGGCCAGAATTCGTGAAGCATAAATACTGTGTCTCTTTGCCGGATGGCGGTTCAAGCACCTTATCCGGCCTACAAAACTGTTCTATTCGTAGGCCTGATAAGCATTTCACCACCGGGCAAGGCAGATTAGCGCCCTGCCACTTTCCCGCGTTTTTTGTTCGCGGCAGGCGTCTGGCGCTGATGCGCCACCGGTGTGTGCTTGGTCAATGCCGGGCGAGTATAACGGTTCTGGCGACGCGCTTCGCGCATCTCTTCCAGCGTAGGCGCCGGGACCAGACATTCGCGACGACCGCCGATCAGATGCTTTTTACCCATATCTTCCAGCGCCTGGCGGATTAACGGCCAGTTGGCTGGATCGTGGTAACGCAGCAGGGCTTTATGTAAACGACGCTGCTTATCACCTTTCGGCACCACCACATCTTCACTCTTATAACCAATTTTACCCAGTGGGTTTTTCCCGGTGTAATACATGGTTGTGGAGTTCGCCAACGGCGATGGATAGAAGTTCTGCACCTGATCCAGACGGAAACGACGTTGCTTCAACCACAACGCCAGATTCACCATATCTTCATCACGCGTACCCGGGTGCGCGGAAATAAAGTACGGGATCAGGTACTGCTCTTTACCCGCTTGCTTAGAGTAGGTATCGAACAATTCCTTAAAGCGATCGTAGCTGCCCATCCCCGGCTTCATCATCTTCGACAACGGGCCTTCTTCGGTATGCTCTGGCGCAATCTTCAGATAGCCGCCAACGTGGTGGGTCGCCAGTTCTTTGATATAGCGCGGATCTTCAACCGCGATGTCATAACGCACGCCCGAAGCGATGAGGATCTTTTTAATGCCTTTCAAATCACGCGCACGACGATAAAGGTTAATCGTCGGTTCGTGGTTGGTGTCCATATGCGGACAGATATCCGGGTAGACGCATGACAGACGACGGCAGGTCTGCTCCGCGCGCGGTGACTTACAGCGCAGCATATACATGTTCGCCGTTGGGCCGCCGAGGTCGGAAATCACGCCGGTAAAACCTGGAACGGTGTCGCGAATGGCTTCGATTTCATTGATGATCGAGTCTTCAGAGCGGCTCTGGATGATGCGACCTTCGTGCTCGGTGATCGAACAGAACGAACAGCCGCCAAAGCAGCCACGCATAATGTTGATCGAGAAACGGATCATCTCATAGGCCGGAATGCGGCTGTCGCCATACGCCGGATGCGGCACGCGTTTGTACGGCAGCGCAAAGACGCTATCCATCTCTTCGGTAGAGAGCGGAATGGCTGGCGGGTTGATCCAGATGTAGCGATCGCCGTGCTTTTGCATCAGCGCACGCGCGCAGCCTGGGTTGGTTTCGTGGTGCAGGATACGCGACGCATGCGCATACAGCACTTTATCGCCCTTCACTTTTTCGAAGGACGGCAGCAGCACGTAGGTTTTTTCCCACGGTTTCGGGCGCGGCGGCTGTACGGTTACCGCTTTCGCTTCCTGCTTTTTCGGTGCGACCGGCTTGTTGTCAGCACACGGCAGATCTTCACCATACGGATGCGGGATCGGGTCAATCTTACCCGGCGTGTCGAGGCGCGTGGAATCCACCCCACTCCAGCCCGGCAGCGCTTCTTTAACCATAATCGCAGTGTTACGCACGTCGCGGATCTGATCGATGGTTTCGCCCATCGCCAGACGATGCGCCACTTCCACCAGCGGACGTTCGCCGTTGCCGAACATCAGCATGTCGGCTTTGGAATCCACCAGAACAGAGCGACGAACGGTATCAGACCAATAGTCATAGTGCGCGGTACGGCGCAGGCTGGCCTCAATACCGCCGAGAATAACCGGCACATCTTTCCATGCTTCTTTACAGCGCTGGGTATAGACCAGCGTGGCGCGGTCCGGACGTTTGCCCGCAACGTTGTCCGGTGTGTAGGCATCGTCATGGCGCAGTCGGCGATCGGCGGTGTAACGGTTGATCATCGAGTCCATGTTGCCTGCGGTCACACCAAAGAACAGGTTCGGTTTACCCAAACGCATAAAATCGTCTTTGTTGTTCCACTCCGGCTGGGCGATAATCCCTACGCGAAAGCCTTGTGCTTCCAGCATACGTCCGCAAATTGCCATGCCAAAGCTGGGATGATCGACGTATGCATCGCCGGTAACCAGAATGATGTCGCAGCTATCCCAGCCAAGTTGGTCCATTTCGTCGCGTGACATCGGCAAAAACGGTGCCGGGCCAAAACAGGCAGCCCAGTACTGCGGCCAGGAGAAAAGGTCTCTGTCCGGCTGGATCAGGGATATTGCGCTCATAATGCTTCCAAAAATGGTAAAAAAATAATCAAAGGCCGAGGATTATACGCTGTATGTCGGCAAGAAATGAAGTGGAGTCTGAACCAGACCAGTAGAAAGTTATATAAATTGTTAAATTTTACGACGATCATTTTTATCAATCATAATTAACACCATGCCAGCCAGCTGAGATAACTCTTTTTCGGCGGGGGATTTTTCATTGCGACTCAACGATTCACTGCATATTTCCCAGTTACGGGTTGTTGTTCACCTGTGCGGATTTCTGGTTCTTCTCTACAGCTTTTCTATGCTGCCACCGATGCTCATCGCTTTGTTAAACAAAGAGCGGAGCTTGTTCGCCTTTTTCAGCACGTTTATGACTTTCTTCACCCTCGGCGGCGGGGCGTGGTTGGCAACCAAACATGCGGGGATTCAACTGCGCACCCGGGATGGTTTCGTCATTATCGTCCTGTTCTGGCTGTTGTTTTCGTTTATCAGCGCGATGCCGATGTGGATGGACGATGGCTTAAACCTCTCTTTTGCGGATGCCCTGTTTGAAGGAGTTTCTGGGATTACCACTACAGGCGCAACGGTGATTGATGACGTCAGCGCCTTGCCGAAGTCGTATCTGTACTATCGGGCTCAGCTCAATTTTATTGGCGGTCTGGGTGTTATCGTCCTCGCCGTGGCGGTATTGCCGCTGCTGGGTATTGGTGGCATGAAGCTGTATCAGTCTGAAATGCCGGGCCCTTTTAAAGAAGAACGCCTCACGCCAAGACTTGCTGATACTGCACGCACGCTGTGGATGACCTATGTCATTCTGGGTCTTATTTGTACTCTGGCCTACTGGGCTGCCGGGATGTCGTTTTTCGACGCCTTATGCCACGGGCTGTCGACGGTCTCTCTCGGCGGATTTTCCACTCGCAGCGAGAGCATCGGCTTTTATAACAGCCATGCCATTGAGCTTGTCGCCGGGATATTTTCACTGCTGTCTGCGTTTAACTTCACCCTCTGGTACGTTGCTATCGTGAAACGTACCTTCAAACCCTTTCGTCGTAATGCCGAATTGCGTTTCTTTTTGCTTATTGCGTTGGTGGTCACTCTGATCGCCACCTGGCAAGTTTGGCGGGCAGGTATGTACGGATTAACGGACAGCCTGGTGCATGCTTTTTTTCTGGCCAGTTCGATGCTGACAGATAATGGCCTGTCGACGGCGGATTACGCGCAGTGGCCTTCGCACACGATCTTCATGCTGCTCAGCGCCAGTTTCTTCGGCGGTTGTGTGGGATCGACCTGCGGGGGGATTAAGGTGCTGCGCTTTTTGATTATGTTCAAGCAGTGCCGTCAGGAGTTACACCAGCTCGCGCATCCCCGTGCCCTGCTGAATATCAAAGTGGGCAATAGCGTGGTAAGCGACCGGGTGGTGCGTTCGGTATGGAGCTTTTTCTTTCTCTACGTTTTGTTCACCAGCTTTTTTATCTGGGCGCTCAATCTGATGGGCTACGATCTCTTCTCCTCTTTCGCCACCGTCGCCGCCTGCATCAACAATATGGGGCTAGGATTTGGCGTCACCGCCACGACATTTGGCACCTTAAACGAGGAAGCAAAGCTACTGATGTGCGCGGCCATGATCATGGGGCGTCTGGAGATTTACCCCATTCTGATCCTGTTCTCGCGCATGTTCTGGCGGGCGTAACGAATACCCCGGCGCATTACGGCGCCGGGTTCACCAACATCTGTCCGATTGAGCCACGATCCGCCATTTCCAGCGTCTGGCTATTAAAGTAGAACGGGAAATGGGCCCAGGAAGGCTGTCCGTAATAAACCAGTAATTCAACCTGGCCATCAACCCAGACAGTATCTTTCCAGCCTCTGTCTTCCGGGAACGGCATCGCGCCATTCACATTACGGATCAGGAACGAAACACCTTCAATATGGAAGGACTGGGGCATATCCGCCCGCACCGTCCAGCGCTCCCAGGAGCCCTGCTGGGCAGTAATATCCATACGATTGACGTCCCACAGCTGACCGTTGATGCCAGGATCGTCGTCCAGGCTGATATCACGGCTGCGAATCGGCGAACCGCTGAGGATTTCCGTTGGCAGCAGGCGCATTGGCAGGCTATCGGTCACCAGCGGCAGAAGGCCCGTTGGACGCAGAGTCAGCACCAGCGTGGAGATGAGAATACTGGAAGGCTCAAAGAACCCGCGGATCCTGTCGACAATACTGGCCGCCTCACCACAGGTGATAGAGACCTCATTACCGTTCGTCATATCCACCAGGATCTCACGACGCTCGCCCGGAGCCAACGAGAGCTGCTTCACCGAAACAGGCGCAGGTAAAAAACCCTGATCGCCGGAAATCACATGCAGCGCACGGCCATCGCTCATTTGCAGCTGGTAACGACGCGAGTTTGAAGCGTTCAGCAAACGCAAGCGCACCCAGCCGCGGGAGACTTCGACATACGGGCTTTGCGCCCCATTGACCAGCAGCGTATCACCGACAAAGCCACCGCTGCCGGGCTCGCTGTATTCCGGCGTGCCAAAGTTGTCCAGCCGCTTGTCCTGGATTATGACCGGAAAATCATCCACGCCATAGTGGTTGGGAATAGACAGTGATTTACTCACTTCATCTTCAACCAGCCACATCCCGGCAAGACCGTTATAGACCTGCTGAGCAGTACGATTTGGCGTATTAGCGTGATACCACAACGTGGCGGCATTCTGGCGAATCGGTAGCACCGGCGCCCAGTCAGCATTCGGGGACATCATGCGCGCCGGGCCGCCCATCAGCGGGCCTGGTACCTGCAACCCGGCGACGGTCATCGAGACATTTTCAGTCAGACGGTTGCTGTAGATAAGCTTGACGTCATCCCCTTTCCAGACACGGATTGTCGGTCCCAGATAGCGGCCGTTAATTCCCCATACAGGTGCGCGCGTGCCTTGCGTAAAGGACCAGTGCGCACGTTGCAGCGTCATAAATAGCGGCTGCCCCCGGCGGGACTCCAGCAGCGGAGGCACGGGTAACGGTTGTTGCTGACCGGCAGCATTAGCCTTCAGCGGAACAGCACCTGCACACAGTGCGATCCCCGATGCCTGAATGAACTGACGCCGACTGAATGACATATAAACTCCATAAAAAACTGGCTATTAACACGCAGGAAGTCATTTCCTGTAAAAAACCCGAATTGCGCGGATTAAACCTTACCGGCGGCTTCCCGCTCAGCAACTTCTTTATCGAGTTCTGCGATTTTTTGTTCCATCAGCGTGCGGCAATGCGCTGCCAGTTCACGAACCTGATCTTTCCCAAAGTGGCTAATATCCACCGGTGGCAACATCTCGACAATTGCCAGACCATTATTGAGTCGATTGAGTTTTATCTTGTTCGAGGTTGTGGAAACGCACACCGGAATGACCGGGACACCAGCAGCAATCGCTGCATGGAACGCGCCGGTTTTAAACGGCAGCAGACCGCGACCGCGGCTACGCGTCCCTTCAGGGAACATCCAGATAGAAATGCGACGTTTTTTGAAATGATTCACCACGGCAGCAATGGTGCTGTGCGCTTTAGCGCGGTTGTTTCTGTCAATCAACAGGTTACCGGTTAACCAGTACAGCTGCCCGAAGAAAGGGATCCACAGCAGGCTTTTTTTACCTACCGTCACCGTCGGCGGCTGAACGATATTCGCAGCGGTAACCATGTCATAGTTGTTCTGATGGTTACAAATATAGATAGCATTACCATAGTTCTGCGCGTCTGCCGGCATGCGGCACTCGACCTTCAGGCCATAAAGGGGAGCCAGGCGGCCAAACATATGGCCGAACGTTGCAACGTGTTTTGGATTTCGTGGGCTGAACAGACAGTATATGCAACCGAAAATACAGACCAGAACGCAGTAAATAACAGTAATAATTAAACGAAAAATATATAGCATAACAACCTCTAAGGCCTAAGAGCCTGGCATTTTACGTCACCTGATTCATCACGCGGTATCAGGTTAGGGCTTTGTTAAGGGCGGCTCTCTGGAAAAGCGTATTGTTAATCGCAACGCACGAATAAACAACGGTTTCACGGGAATTTTTAACGTTGGCTCTCCCTGGGCTTTAACAGGGAGAGCCGGACGGTAGCGTTATTCTTCGCTGTCGCCGTGACTGGCGCGTCGAGGCGAGTCAATCTCAATGCTGTCGATACGCTGCAGACCACGCATTAGCGTGCCGCGACGGCCGCGCTCTCCGGTCACTTTCTGCAACTCTTCAGGACGCAGTTTGATTTTGCGCTTACCGACGTGGATGGTCAGCGTGCTCTGCGGCGGCAGCACGTAAAGTTGCGCCAGGCCATCCTCGCCTTTCGCCGCTTCCGCTGAAGGGATATTAATGATCTTGTTCCCTTTGCCTTTCGACAACTGCGGTAAATCGCTCACCGGGAACATCAACATGCGGCCAGCCTGAGTAATAGCCAGTAGCATGTCGGTTTCATCTTCAATCACCACCGGCTGCATCACGCGCGCATTTTCTGGCAGCGTAATCAATGCCTTACCCGCACGGTTACGTGCGACCAGGTCATTGAAGGTACAGACAAAACCGTAGCCCGCATCGGAGGCCATCAGCAGTTTCTGATCGTCGCCTTCCATCAGCATGTGCTCAACCGTCGCGCCTGGCGGCAGCGTGAGCTTCCCGGTCAGCGGTTCACCCTGACCGCGCGCCGACGGCAGCGTAATCGGGTCGATGGCATAGCTGCGTCCGGTCGAGTCCACGAACACCACCGGCTGGTTGCTCTTACCCTTCACTGCCGACTTAAAGCTGTCGCCCGCTTTATAGCTTAATCCTGGCGCATCGATGTCGTGGCCTTTCGCGCTACGCACCCAGCCACTCTGGGACAACACAATGGTCACCGGCTCAGATGGCAGCATGTCGTGCTCGCTCATCGCCTTCGCTTCTTCGCGCTCCTGCAACGGAGAACGACGATCGTCGCCATAGGCGTCTGCATCGGCCTGCAGCTCTTTCTTCAGCAGGTTACTCATTTTACGATCGGAAGCCAGAATGGCCTGCAACTGATCGCGCTCTTTCGCCAGCTCATCCTGCTCACCGCGGATTTTCATCTCTTCGAGTTTGGCAAGGTGGCGCAATTTCAGCTCAAGGATGGCTTCAGCCTGGGTTTCAGAAATGCCAAACCGCGACATCAGCTCAGGCTTAGGTTCATCTTCATGACGAATAATTTCGATGACTTCGTCAATGTTGAGGAACGCCACCAGCAAACCTTCAAGGATGTGCAGGCGCTTGAGCACTTTTTCCAGACGATAATTCAGGCGGCGACGTACGGTATCGCGGCGGAACGCCAGCCATTCGGTGAGGATCTCCAGCAGGTTTTTCACCGCCGGACGACCATCAAGACCGATCATGTTCAGGTTGATACGGTAGCTCTTTTCCAGATCGGTAGTGGCAAACAGGTGGTTCATCACCTGCTCCATATCCACACGATTAGAGCGCGGGACAATCACCAGACGGGTCGGGTTTTCGTGATCCGATTCGTCGCGCAGGTCGTCTACCATCGGCAGCTTTTTATTGCGCATTTGAGCAGCGATCTGCTCCAGCACTTTTGCCCCGGAAACCTGATGCGGCAGCGCGGAAATCACCACCGCGCCGTCTTCTTTCGTCCATACCGCACGCATACGTACGGAGCCGCGTCCGTTCTCGTAAATCTTACGAATTTCCGCGCGCGAAGTAATGATCTCCGCTTCGGTCGGGTAATCCGGCCCTTGCACGATATCCAGCAACTGATCCAGCGTCGTTTTCGGCTGCTCAATCAGGGTAATCGCTGCTTTTGCCACTTCACGCAGATTATGTGGCGGAATGTCCGTTGCCATACCAACGGCAATACCGGTCGTGCCGTTCAGCAGAATATTTGGTAGACGAGCAGGCAGCATCTTCGGCTCCTGCATGGTGCCGTCGAAGTTTGGCACCCAGTCCGACGTTCCCTGACCGAGTTCACCCAGCAGGACTTCCGCATATTTAGACAGGCGTGATTCGGTATAACGCATCGCCGCGAAGGATTTCGGGTCGTCCGGTGCCCCCCAGTTCCCCTGCCCGTCAACCAGCGGGTAACGGTAAGAGAACGGCTGCGCCATCAGCACCATCGCTTCATAGCAGGCGCTGTCGCCGTGCGGATGGTATTTACCCAGCACGTCACCGACGGTACGGGCGGATTTTTTAAATTTGGCGCTGGCATTCAGCCCCAGTTCGGACATCGCGTATACGATGCGACGCTGAACGGGTTTCAAACCATCGCCAATAAACGGCAACGCCCTGTCCATGATGACGTACATGGAATAGTTCAGATAGGCGTTTTCCGTGAATTCATGCAGCGCCAGGCGCTCTGCCATATCGCTCATTAATCGTGGTTCCTCAACTTTGTACCCCTCTATTGAAGGGCAATATTGCCGCAGATACTACCCTATCTGGCGTGTTGAGTCACAAAGAAAAGGGCCGCGAATGCGGCCCTGATGGGGATTACTTAGCAACTTTGGTAATCTGTTTTACGTCGATTTCAACGGAGTTCCAGTCTTTATCCACTTCACCCTGGATTTCAACCACATCCTGCGGTGTGACGGTTACGCCGTTCCAGCGCTTGTGGTCGATATCCACATTCACCGTGCCGGTCGCATCTTTAAACACGTACAGGTCGTCGGAAATACGCTCAACGATGTTCCCGCGCAGGGTAACCCAGGTGTCATCACGCAGTGATTTGGCGCTTTCTACCGTCGTGCTGCTACCGTTCGGGCCGACAAATCCGCCGTTTTGGCTCTGCGTGGTGGTTGTCGTTGGCCCAGAGAAGCCGCCCTGCTGAGCTGCCAGAACAGGTGCGGAACACAGTGCCATTACGGCAACCATTGCAGCTAATTTTTTCATCGTCATGTCTCCCTTTCATGTTGGTTTACGACTATTAAATAAGTTAATCCTTAACAAGTTCTTAAGGCAAAAAAAGATACTTTTTTTGCTGTACAGAGACTGTAGCCACAGGTTTACTGACTGCAAATGAGTTATCGCAGGGATGAACATATGCGTATTTTACTGATCGAAGATGACACGTTGATTGGCGATGGCCTGAAAACAGGTCTGAGTAAAATGGGTTTCAGCATCGACTGGTTTACCGAAGGTCGCCAAGGGAAAGAAGCACTCTACAGCGCACCTTATGATGCGGTAATCCTCGACCTGACGCTGCCAGGCATAGACGGACGGGACATTTTGCGCGAATGGCGAGCCAACGGAAAGCAGGAGCCTGTGCTGATTCTGACCGCTCGCGACGCGCTGGCAGAACGCGTAGAAGGCCTGCGCCTGGGCGCAGATGACTATCTGTGCAAACCCTTTGCGCTGATCGAAGTTGCCGCCAGACTGGAGGCACTGGTACGTCGTGCCAGTGGCCAGGCCAGCAACACATTGTGCCATGGCCAGGTGACGCTTGATCCCGGCGCGCTGGTCGCCACGGCGGCTGGCGAACCGTTGTCTCTTAAGCCCAAAGAGTTCGCGCTGCTGGAGCTGCTTATGCGTAACAAGGGCCGCGTCCTGCCCCGCAAACTGATTGAAGAAAAACTGTATACCTGGGACGAAAACGTCTCCAGCAATGCGGTTGAAGTACACGTCCATCACTTACGCCGTAAGCTCGGCAGCGACTTTATCCGTACCGTGCATGGCATTGGCTACACCCTGGGTGACGCATGAAACTCGCACAAAGCCTCAGCCTGCGCATCAGGCTAACGCTTATCTTCATGATTTTGGTTTTAGTGACCTGGCTGATTTCCAGCTTTGTCGCCTGGAAGCAAACCACCGATAACGTGAATGAGATGTTCGACACGCAGCAAATGCTGTTCGCCAAGCGTCTGGTCACGCTGGATCTTGATGAACTCAAAGCCTCTGAACGCATCGCGCATACCCCGAAAAAATTCAAGCATGGTCATATTGACGACGATGTACTGACCTTCGCGGCCTACACGCCAGAAGGGAAAATGGTTCTTCACGATGGCGACAATGGCCAATACATTCCCTACAGCTACCGCCGGGAAGGTTTTGACGATGGCTATCTGAATGGCGACAACGATAAATGGCGTTTTGTCTGGCTGACTTCCGCAGATAAAAAGTATCGAATCGTTGTCGGCCAGGAATGGGAATATCGTGAAGATATGGCTTTAGCGATTGTGACAGCACAATTGGTGCCGTGGTTGGTCGCTCTGCCGCTGATGCTGTTAATCCTGATTGTGTTGTTAAGTCTTGAACTTAAGCCACTGAAGAAACTGGCGCAGGCGCTACGTTTACGCGACCCGGAATCAGAAGAACCGCTCAGTTTGAAAGGCATTCCTGGCGAGGTTCGCCCGCTGGTTGAATCACTCAACCAACTTTTCACTCGTATTCATACCACCATGGTACGTGAACGGCGCTTTACTTCAGATGCCGCTCACGAGTTGCGTAGTCCATTGACGGCGCTGAAAGTACAAACCGAAGTGGCGCAACTGTCTGACGATGACCCGCAGGCACGGCAAAAAGCCTTAATGCAGATGCAGGCCGGGATCGATCGCGCCACCCGTCTGGTCGATCAGTTACTGACGCTTTCGCGCCTTGACTCCCTCGACAATCTTCAGGATGTGGCAGAAATCTCGCTGGAGGAGCTACTACAATCTTCGGTGATGGATATCTACCATTCGGCCCAGCAGGCGCATATTGACGTACGTTTGCAGATTAACGCGCACGGCATCACATGTACCGGGCAACCGCTGTTACTCAGCCTGATGGTGCGAAATCTGCTGGATAATGCGATTCGCTATAGTCCACGGGGAAGTATTGTGGAAGTGACGCTCAACGCCCGCAATTTTAGCGTCAAAGACAATGGTCCAGGTATTGCGCCGGAAGTTCTGATGCACATTGGAGAACGCTTTTATCGTCCACCGGGGCAAAGCGTGACCGGCAGCGGTCTCGGCCTGTCGATTGTCCGTCGTATCGCGATATTGCATGGAATGTCAGCCTCGTTTGGCAACGCTCCGGAAGGTGGCTTTGAAGCAAAAGTCAGTTGGTAATTGCGTTATTGTTGCTCATATAGCAAAAGACTTTGCACATTTTGCTAATTTCACCGCACCGCTGGTGGGAGTAAAATCGTCCTCAAACGTATTTCCTTGAGGACACAAAATGAGCAACATTCTGATTATCAACGGGGCGAAAAAATTCGGCCATTCTAATGGTCAACTGAATGACACCCTGACCGAGGTCGCGGACGGTATCCTGCGCGACCTCGGGCATGATGTTAAAGTCGTACGCGCAGACAGCGATTATGACGTAAAAGCAGAAGTGCAGAATTTCGTCTGGGCCGATGCGGTTATCTGGCAGATGCCTGGCTGGTGGATGGGCGCACCGTGGACCGTGAAAAAATACATCGATGACGTGTTTACCGAAGGTCACGGTACGCTGTACGCCAGCGACGGCCGCACACGTTCAGATGCCTCTAAAAAATACGGCTCCGGCGGGCTGATTCAGGGCAAAAAATACATGCTGTCCCTGACCTGGAACGCACCGATGGAAGCCTTCACTGAAAAAGACCAGTTCTTCCATGGCGTTGGCGTTGATGGCGTCTATCTCCCTTTCCATAAAGCAAACCAGTTCCTGGGAATGGAAGCGCTGCCGACCTTTATCACCAATGACGTGATTAAAATGCCGGACGTCCCGCGTTATATCGCAGAATATCGCAAGCATCTGACCGAAATTTTTGGTTAACTGGTAACCTGGAATTAGAAGGAGTTAACCATGCTTACCGTTATTGCAGAAATCCGTACACGTCCAGGTCAACATCACCGCCAGGCGGTACTGGATCAGTTTGCCAAAATCGTTCCGACCGTACTGAAAGAAGAAGGCTGCCACGGCTATGCGCCGATGGTGGATCATGCCGCAGGTGTGAGTTTTCAGACTACAGCACCAGATTCAATCGTGATGGTTGAGCAGTGGGAAAGCATCGCGCATCTTGAAGCGCATTTGCAGACCCCGCATATGAAAGCCTACAGCGAAGCCGTGAAAGGTGACGTGCTGGACATGAATATTCGTATTCTCGAGTCGGGCATTTAAGATTGTCGATTTGCCGGGTGACGCTTAGCTATCCGGCATAAATCGCTTCGTCAGATGAGAGCCGGATAAGGCATTTTACGCCCGTCTCCGGCTTTTCTACATGCAATTACCCTTCGAGATCCGCCAGG
Organism: Citrobacter sp. Cpo148; assembly: GCF_030332375.1. Taxonomy (NCBI): domain Bacteria; kingdom Pseudomonadati; phylum Pseudomonadota; class Gammaproteobacteria; order Enterobacterales; family Enterobacteriaceae; genus Citrobacter; species Citrobacter sp. Cpo148. Next base: position 248,417 of record NZ_JAOWHY010000046.1, on the reverse strand, counting down.
TCGCCTTTCTCCTGCAACCAGTTACGACGATCTTCAGAACGCTTCTTGGCCAGCAGCATATCCATCATTGCGTTGGTACGCTGATCGTCTTCATCATCGATAATGAGCTGCACCAGGCGACGGGTGTTCGGATCCAGCGTAGTTTCACGAAGCTGCATCGGGTTCATTTCACCCAGACCTTTAAAGCGCTGCACGTTCGGCTTGCCTTTCTTGCGCTTTAACTGCTCCAGTACGCCCGCTTTCTCTTCTTCCGTCAGCGCGTAATAGACCTCTTTGCCGAGGTCGATACGGTATAACGGCGGCAGCGCCACGTAGACGTGACCGTGTTTCACCAGCGTGCGGAAGTGCTTCACAAACAGCGCGCACAGCAGCGTAGCGATGTGCAGACCATCGGAGTCCGCATCCGCCAGGATACAGATCTTGCCATAGCGCAATTGGCTCAGATCGTCGCTGTCCGGATCGATACCGATCGCCACGGAAATATCGTGAACCTCCTGCGAAGCCAGCACTTCATCGGAAGAGACTTCCCAGGTATTGAGGATCTTACCTTTCAGCGGCATGATCGCCTGATATTCTCGATCGCGCGCCTGCTTGGCCGATCCGCCCGCGGAGTCACCTTCGACAAGGAACAGTTCGGTGCGATTAAGATCCTGTGCGGTACAGTCCGCCAGTTTACCCGGCAGCGCCGGACCGCTGGTCAGCTTTTTACGCACTACTTTTTTCGCCGCACGCAGACGACGCTGCGCGCTGGAAATCGCCATCTCAGCCAGCAGTTCGGCTGACTGCACGTTCTGGTTCAGCCACAGGCTGAATGCATCTTTCACCACGCCAGAGACGAATGCCGCACACTGACGCGAAGAGAGGCGCTCTTTGGTTTGTCCGGCAAACTGCGGATCCTGCATTTTTACCGACAACACATAAGCACAGCGATCCCAGATATCTTCCGCCGACAGCTTCACGCCACGCGGCAGGATGTTACGGTACTCGCAGAACTCGCGCATCGCATCCAGCAGTCCCTGACGCAGACCGTTAACGTGCGTACCACCCTGCATGGTTGGGATCAGGTTCACATAGCTTTCGGTCAGCAGCTCGCCGCCTTCCGGCAGCCAGAGCAGCGCCCAGTCCACCGTCTCCGTCTCACCGCTGAAATTACCGATAAACGGTTTTTCCGGCAGCGTCGGTAGGCCATTCACCGCTTCGCTCAGATAGTCATTCAGACCGTCCTGGTAGCACCAGCGCTGTTCGCTGTTGTTGACCTCATCCTTAAAAGTGATCTCAACGCCTGGGCACAGTACCGCTTTTGCTTTCAGTACGTGCGTTAAGCGCGAAACAGAAAAACGCGGGCTGTCAAAGAAGCTTTCATCGGGCCAGAAGTGCACGCTGGTCCCGGTATTGCGTTTGCCGCAGGTACCGACAACCTGTAAATCCTGCACTTTATCGCCATTCTCAAACGCGATGTTGTATACCTGCCCGTCGCGGCGCACGTTCACTTCCACACGTTTGGACAGGGCGTTAACAACGGAGATACCCACACCGTGCAGACCACCGGAGAACTGGTAGTTCTTGTTAGAGAACTTGCCGCCCGCGTGCAGACGACAGAGGATCAGCTCAACCGCCGGAACGCCTTCTTCAGGGTGAATATCTACCGGCATGCCGCGTCCGTCATCAATAACTTCCAGAGACTGGTCGGCATGTAAGATCACGTCCACGCGTTTTGCGTGGCCCGCCAGTGCTTCATCCACACTGTTATCAATCACTTCCTGCCCAAGATGGTTCGGACGGGTCGTATCGGTGTACATCCCAGGGCGACGGCGTACCGGCTCAAGCCCAGTGAGTACCTCAATGGCATCAGCGTTATAAGTTTGCGTCATGGTTTAAATAAGCAATTCGAATTGATCGTCAGAAACTGTGCAGTCCAAGGAAATCGACAATCGGGTTGAAATAATCTTCGAAGCCCGTGAATGCGTGGTTTCCGCCCTCAATAACTGTCTGACGGCAGGAGGCGTAATACGCCACCGCCTGGCGGTAGTCCAACACTTCATCGCCCGTTTGTTGGAGCAGCCAGATCAAATCCGGCGCTTCCAGCGGGTCAATCTGCATGACTTTAAGATCGTAAATATGGCGTGACTCTAGCACATATTGCTGCCCCGTGTAGGGGTTCTCGTTTTGACCGAGATAGTCGACCAGCAGTTCATAAGGCCGTACGGCAGGGTTCACCACCACTGCCGGCAGCATAAAACATTGCGACAGCCAGGTGGCGTAATAGCCGCCTAAAGAGGAACCGACAATCCCCAGCGACTCTCCGCCGTGTTCAAGAATGATCGATTCCAGCATCTCTGCGGCTTGCGCAGGATACGGAGGTAGCTGCGGCACGATCATCTCAACGTGCGGGTGGTGTTCCGCAAGCCAGTTTTTCAGTAAACACGCCTTCGCCGAACGAGGAGAGCTATTAAATCCGTGAAGATAGAGAAGCGTAGACATCAGTAGCCTTCTGAAGCGGTATCAGGGTGGAACCGATTACCCTGCAGACGACGTACCTGAGTCTGCAACGTCCCGTCGGCAAAAAGCTCCAGCGTCCGCCAGCCTGGGCTGATGGTATCCAATGTGAAGTTGGAACAGTGCGGTTTAAATTGCACGCAGGTCGACGGCGTCGCCAGCAGACGGCGACCGTTCCAGTCCAGATCCAGTTCCTGATGAATATGCCCGCACAATAGATACCTGGCGCGAGGATAATTCACCAGCACGTTATCCAGCTCAGCGGCATTACGCAGACTGTGCTGATCGAGCCAGCTGCAGCCCGCAGGCAGAGGATGATGATGCAGAAGCAGCAAGGTATTACGCTCTGGCGCATCAGCAAGTTTACGCTCCAGCCATTCGAGCTGGAATTCACTTAACTCACCGTGGGGAACGCCGAACACCTGGCTGTCGAGCAGCAAGATTTGCCACTGTTCGCCAATGAAAACGCGTTTGGCCGGGGAAATGCCCGCATCCTGCAGCGCGCTGTACATTGCCGGCTGAAAATCGTGATTGCCCGGTAGCCAAACGCAGGGCGCACGAAAACTTGCGATGCCCTCAGCAAAATGCTGATAAGCCGCAGCGGATTGATCCTGCGCCAAATCACCCGTCGCGACGATCAGATCGTACTCAGGCGACTCTGCATGTATTGCATCCAGTACGGATTGATAGCTGTCCCAGGTGTTCACACCCAGCAGCGTTTCATGCTTTTCGGCAAACAGGTGAGTGTCTGTAATTTGTAAGATCCTGACTCTGGCCTCACCAGCCAAAGGAAGGGTTAACAGGCTTTCCAAATGGTGTCCTTAGGTTTCACGACGCTAATAAACCGGAATCGCCATCGCTCCATGTGCTAAACAGTACCGTAACCAGTCGGCCAAAAACTGATTAATTTGATGCTTTTCGTCGCGTTGATGCAACTTTTTATTTGGATAATCATACCGCGCTTTGAAGCGAAAGATCTGCTGACTTGAACACACTTCAGCCACCCTTGCGTCATGATACAGGCGCACGGTCAATGAAGGCAGGCTCCAGTATGTGACGGCCGGTGCCGTTTGTTCGATCGCAACAAGCGTAGTGTATCGGGTCGATTCCACGATCGTTAACCGATATTGTGCGTTTGCTACCTGATAGCTCACTGTTTCACCGGCTGCATCATTACGTGGCAGCAGGCGGCGCAATTGCGAATAGTTGGTTTCGCACAGACGCATCATTTCAGGGAAGTCAGGTGTGTAACGCTTCATTTTTTCCACTCAGTTTTTAACTCTTGATAGTGCAGCTGTAACCATTGCAAGGCGATGACAGACGCTGCGTTGTCGATTTTCCCCTCTTCTACCCATTGGTAAGCCTGTTCCCGGCTTACCACATGAACACGAATATCTTCGTTTTCATCAGCCAGACCATGGATCCCGCTCGCGGTCGTGGCGTCCACTTCGCCGACTAAAATAGACAGGCGCTCACTGGTGCCACCCGGGCTTGCCAGATAGCTCAGAACGGGCTTCGTCCGCTTAACTTCCAGCCCGGCCTCTTCCATTGCTTCACGACGGGCTACATCTTCAACGGTTTCGCCCTCTTCGATCATCCCGGCCACCATTTCCAGTAACCACGGGCTTTCGCTGGTATCAAATGCCGCGATACGGATCTGCTCGACCAGCACAACTTCATCTCGCTCAGGGTCAAAGGGTAGCAAGACTGCCGCGTGTCCGCGCTCAAAAATTTCGCGCGTTACCTCGCCGCTCATCCCCCCGTTAAACAGGCGATGGCGAAACCGATAAAGATCCAGTGAAAAAAAACCGCGGTATAGCTTTTCTCGTGCAATAATTTCTACATCATTTTTAGTGAAAGTCATTGGCAAGTTGTCTGGTTTACGCATTGTGCTGTCCTGAAACCAATAGTGATTAAAATGTGAATTTCAAGGTCGTTTGACTGATGTTTGAACGCCCTTGTGTTAAATTGATGCAAATTAACGCCGTATGGCACGTAACGCCAACTTTTTGAAGTGGCGGATTCTGCTAGAATCAGCAAATATTTTTACAATTTGATCAGCGCTAAATACTGCTTCACAACAAGGAATGCAAATGAAGAAATTGCTCCCCATCCTTATCGGCCTGAGCCTGTCGGGGTTCAGTACTTTGAGCCAGGCAGAAAACCTGATGCAGGTTTATCAGCAAGCACGCCTGAGCAACCCGGAATTGCGTAAATCCGCCGCCGATCGCGATGCTGCATTCGAAAAAATTAACGAAGCGCGTAGCCCATTACTGCCGCAACTGGGTTTAGGTGCCGATTACACCTACAGCAATGGCTACCGTGATGCAAATGGCGTCAACTCCAACGCCACCAGCGCATCTTTGCAGTTAACTCAGTCTATTTTTGACATGTCTAAATGGCGTGCCCTGACGCTGCAAGAAAAATCAGCGGGCATCCAGGACGTGACCTATCAGACCGATCAGCAAACGCTGATCCTGAATACCGCCACGGCCTATTTTAACGTACTAAACGCAATTGACGTGCTTTCTTACACTCAGGCACAGAAAGATGCGGTCTATCGTCAGTTAGATCAGACCACTCAGCGTTTTAACGTTGGCCTGGTTGCCATCACTGACGTACAAAACGCCCGTTCACAATACGATACTGTACTGGCGAATGAAGTTACCGCGCGTAACAATCTGGATAACGCGGTAGAACAGCTGCGCCAGGTAACCGGTAACTACTACCCGGAACTGGCTTCACTGAACGTTGATGGTTTTAAGACCAACAAACCGCAGGCGGTGAACGCGCTGCTGAAAGAAGCAGAAAACCGCAACCTGTCGTTATTGCAGGCCCGTTTGAGCCAGGATCTGGCACGTGAGCAAATTCGTCTGGCGCAGGATGGTCATTTACCGACCCTGGATTTGACCGCCTCTACCGGGGTATCTGACACCTCGTACAGCGGGTCTAAAACCAACACCTCCCAGTATGACGACAGCAACATGGGCCAGAATAAAATCGGTCTGAGCTTCTCACTGCCGCTGTACCAGGGCGGAATGGTTAACTCGCAGGTGAAACAAGCGCAGTACAACTTTGTTGGCGCGAGTGAACAACTGGAAAGCGCACACCGCAGCGTGGTGCAGACCGTTCGTTCTTCGTTCAACAACATCAATGCGTCTATCAGTAGCATTAACGCGTACAAACAAGCGGTTGTCTCTGCACAAAGTTCTTTGGATGCGATGGAAGCTGGCTATTCCGTAGGTACACGTACCATTGTGGATGTGTTGGATGCCACCACCACGCTGTACAACGCCAAGCAGCAACTGGCGAATGCGCGTTATACCTATCTCATCAACCAGTTAAACGTCAAATCTGCGCTCGGTACGCTGAACGAGCAGGATCTGGTGGCACTGAACAATACGCTGGGTAAACCAGTATCCACGACTCCGGATACGATCGCGCCGGAAAACGCGCAGCAAGATGCCGCGGCGGACGGTTATACGTCCAACAGCGCGACGCCTGCGGCACAGCCGACAGCAGCACGTTCAACCAGCAGCACCGGCAACAACCCGTTCCGTAACTGATGCTGATGACGGGGCTTCGGCCCCGTCTGAACGTAAGACAACGTAAAGATCCGCCCCTTCTTCCGCATTCTCGCCTCTTACCGCTTCAATTTCGACCAGTCATCCTCTATTCTGAGCAGAGTTACCACTGGGTACTGGAAGACATAAATGAAACGGACAAAATCTATACATCACGCCTCGTTCCGCAAAAGCTGGAGCGCGCGCCATCTGACTCCTGTCGCCCTGGCAGTTACCGCTGTGTTTATGCTCGCGGGCTGTGAAAAGAGCGACGAAACGGTTTCGCTTTATCAGAACGCTGACGACTGCTCTGCGGCGAATCCGGGTAAAAGCGCCGAATGTACTACCGCGTTTAACAATGCGCTGAAAGAAGCTGAACGTACCGCGCCAAAATACGCCACTCGTGAAGACTGTATCGCTGAATTCGGCGAAGGCCAGTGCCAGCAGGCTCCTGCGCAAGCGGGTATGGCACCGACCGGTGAAGGCCAGGCTCAGGCACAGAATCAAAGCAGCGGCAGCTTCTGGATGCCGCTGATGGCGGGCTACATGATGGGCCGACTGATGGGCGGCGGAATGGGCGCTCAGCAACCGCTGTTCAGCTCGAAAAACCCAGCCAGCCCGGCTTACGGCAAATACACGGATGCCAGCGGTAAAAACTACGGCGCAGCAACGCCGGGTCGCACCATGACCGTACCGAAAACCGCTATGGCACCGAAACCAGCTACCACCTCTACCGTAACCCGCGGCGGATTTGGTGAGTCTGTGGCCAAACAGAGCACCATGCAGCGTAGCGCAAGCGGCACCACCACACGTTCAATGGGTGGCTGATCGTCATGGAAAGAGTCAGTATTGTTGAGCGCCCGGACTGGCGCGACAAAGCCACCGAATACGGTTTCAATTTTCACACGATGTACGGCGAGCCGTACTGGTGTGAAGACGCGTACTATAAGCTCACCCTTGCTCAGGTTGAAAAGCTGGAAGAGGTCACCGCAGAGCTGCATCAAATGTGCCTCAAGGTGGTGGAAAAGGTCATCGCCAGCGATGAGCTGATGACCAAGTTTCGCATTCCGAAGCATACCTGGGGCTTTGTCCGCCAGTCCTGGCAGACACAGCAACCGTCGCTCTATTCACGTCTCGATCTGGCATGGGACGGCACGGGTGAACCCAAGCTTTTAGAAAACAACGCCGATACGCCAACCTCGCTGTACGAAGCCGCGTTTTTCCAGTGGATCTGGCTGGAAGATCAGCTCAATGCGGGCAACCTGCCGGAAGGCAGCGATCAGTTCAACAGTCTTCAGGAAAAACTGATCGAGCGTTTCACCGAGCTGCGTGAGCAGTATGGTTTTCAACTGCTTCATCTGACCTGCTGTCGTGATACGGTAGAAGATCGCGGTACGATCCAGTATCTGCAGGATTGCGCTGCCGAAGCTGAGATCGCTACAGAATTCCTCTATGTAGAAGATATTGGTCTTGGTGAAAAAGGTCAGTTCACCGACATGCAGGATCAGGTAATCGCTAACCTGTTCAAGCTCTATCCGTGGGAATTCATGCTGCGTGAAATGTTCTCCACCAAGCTGGAAGACGCTGGCGTTCGCTGGCTGGAACCGGCCTGGAAGAGCATTATCTCCAACAAAGCACTGTTGCCGCTGTTATGGGAAATGTTCCCGGACCATCCGAACCTGCTGCCAGCGTACTTCGCCGAAGACGACCATCCGCAGATGGATAAATTCGTCGTCAAACCGATCTTCTCGCGCGAGGGGGCTAATGTCTCCATCATTGAGAACGGTAAAACGATCGAATCCGTGGAAGGACCGTACGGTGAAGAAGGCATGATCGTGCAGCAGTTCCATCAGCTACCGAAGTTTGGCGACAGCTATATGCTGATTGGCAGCTGGCTGATCAACGATCAACCAGCCGGGATCGGCATTCGTGAAGACCGCGCGTTAATCACGCAGGATCTGTCACGTTTCTATCCGCATATTTTTGTCGAATAATTGAGAGTGCCGGGTGGTGGCTTCGCCTTACCCGGCCTACGGCGCGAACTTAATGCCCGATAAGCGCAGTGCCATCGGGCATTCATCATCCAACCTGCACCGACAACATACTTAAACTTCCCATCTCAATACCATCTACCGGGATAGTGACAGACTCTTTACCATCCCAAGCCCCAAGTACATACAGCAGCGGCAGATAGTGATCCGGCGTCGGGTTCGACAACGATCCACCTTCATGATCGAGATAGTTCACCAATGGGTGCTGCTCAACCGGTCCCTGCCATGTCAGGTTTGCCTTAACATAGTCATTGAATGAAGTCGCCCACGGATAAGGCGTGTTCTCACCGTGCCAACGCGCAGTGCGCAGGTTATGCACCACGTTACCACTGGCCACCAGCATAATGCCCTCATCACGCAGCGCCGCCAGCTTACGGCCCATCTCAAAATGCCATGACGCGGGTTTGGTGCTGTCGATACTCAACTGCACCATCGGAATGTCCGCATTCGGATACATCTTGATCAGCACGCCCCAGGAACCGTGGTCAAAACCCCAGGCTTCTTTGTCCAGGGTAACAGGCACAGGAGCAAGCAAGTCAACCAGATGCTGCGCCAGTTCAGGCGAGCCGGGAGCCGGATAATGAGTGTCATACAATGCTTGCGGAAAACCGCCAAAATCGTGGATCGTTTTGGGGGCTTCCATCGCAGTCACACCCGTTCCACGGGTGAACCAGTGCGCCGAGACCACCACAATGGCTTTCGGACGCGGCAACGTTTCCCCCAGTTGCTGCCAGGCACGGGTATAAACGTTATCTTCCAGAACATTCATCGGGCTACCGTGACCCAAAAACAATGCTGGCATACGAGTTGAAGACATGATGATATCCTTACTGAGGGAGTCATTTTGATACCACCATAATACGCTTATTCGGTTGATGAAGAACTCAGATAACCATGATGAAGATCATCAGTTATTTTGACGATCCAACCCGGATAGCAGATTGATAAGGAGTTTTATTTGTCGATGTCAGTACCTTTACTTCTGACTTTACTGGCAGGTGCCGCCACGTTTATCGGCGCATTTCTCGGCGTGTTAGGGCAAAAACCGTCTAACCGCGTTCTCGCCTTTTCTTTAGGCTTCGCCGCCGGGATTATGCTACTGATCTCCCTTATGGAGATGCTACCTGCTGCGCTGGCCGCTGAAGGTATGTCGCCAGTGCTGGGCTACGGAATGTTTATCGTCGGCTTACTGGGCTACTTTGGCCTGGATCGTCTATTGCCGCACGCGCACCCTCAGGATCTGGTACAAAAAACAACGCAGCCTCTACCCGGCTCTATTAAACGCACCGCGATTTTATTAACGCTCGGCATCAGCCTGCACAACTTTCCTGAAGGGATTGCGACGTTTGTTACCGCCAGTAGCAACCTTGAGCTGGGCTTTGGTATTGCCCTCGCCGTTGCATTGCACAATATTCCTGAAGGATTAGCGGTGGCGGGTCCCGTCTATGCCGCCACAGGCTCCAAACGTACGGCGATATTCTGGGCAGGGATTTCAGGTATGGCAGAAATACTGGGCGGCGTACTGGCGTGGTTAATTCTCGGTAGCCTGATATCACCGGTGGTGATGGCGGCAATAATGGCGGCAGTCGCAGGTATTATGGTGGCGCTGTCCGTCGATGAATTGATGCCGTTGGCAAAAGAGATCGATCCCAATAATAATCCCAGCTATGGGGTGTTATGTGGAATGTCGGTGATGGGATTAAGCCTCGTCATCCTCCAGTCAATGGGAATCGGATAATCCAGAGGGCGGATGCCACCCTGCAAATTTACAGCATCCGCTCATCCATAGCAGAATATGAAGGACTAATCCTGTTCCTTAACCGCGCTGTTATCTTCACCAGAGCGACGAAAGAGTTTGTTTCGCGCTTCAAGTAAGGCATCTCTGTCCTGGCGGAATGCCCGACAATAACGTTTCATATGGCAATAATAACCCACCGCAACGAGTGCAATTAATACAATCCAATACCAGGCAATAAACATTCTTCTACCCTTAAAATTTAACATCATTAAACATTTAACGTTAAAATTTTACACAACCTTATTCTGACATACTCATATAGTGGCATATTTCAGAAACAAATATATGATTTCGATCATATAAATCAGCGGCTACGCTATTAGCCAAACTCGTTATAAACAATTAAAACAATGTCGACAAGATCACACTACGCAATAATAAATATTGTTCTTAAAATATCTCACTCATACTATCAAAAAAATAATAAAAATTATTTTCTGCAGAATAATACATTTCATCAATATTAATTAATGCATTACAAAAGTAGTATTAGCAATGCTACTTTATTTTATCAAAACAGTAAAAACATAATATATTCAGCAAGATTATATTTATAGGTAATATAAGGAGATATATCCATGTTTACACAATACCGAAAAACACTTCTGGCAGGGACTCTGGCACTGACATTTGGATTAGCAGCAGGAAACTCTCTTGCCGCTGGTTTTCAACCGGCCCAACCTGCAGGAAAATTGGGCGCAATAGTAGTTGACCCTTATGGAAATGCCCCGCTTACTGCGCTGGTTGAATTAGATAGCCACGTTATTTCAGATGTTAAAGTTACCGTCCATGGTAAAGGTGAAAAAGGCGTTCCGGTGACTTATACCGTCGGCAAAGAGTCACTCGCCACGTACGATGGCATTCCTATTTTTGGCCTTTATCAAAAGTTCGCAAATAAGGTAACCGTTGAATATAAAGAAAACGGTAAGGCCATGAAAGATGATTATGTGGTGCAAACTTCCGCCATCGTAAATCACTACATGGATAACCGCTCAATATCTGATTTACAGCAAACAAAAGTGATTAAAGTAGCACCGGGTTTTGAAGATCGTCTTTATCTGGTGAATACCCACACCTTTACCCCGCAGGGGGCGGAATTCCACTGGCATGGTGAAAAAGATAAAAATGCCGGCATCCTGGATGCGGGTCCAGCTGGCGGCGCACTCCCCTTTGATATCGCACCCTTTACCTTTGTCGTCGATACGGAAGGTGAATATCGGTGGTGGCTGGATCAGGACACCTTCTATGACGGCCATGACATGGATATCAACAAGCGCGGCTACCTGATGGGTATTCGTGAAACCCCGCGAGGCACCTTCACCGCCGTCCAGGGCCAGCACTGGTATGAATTCGATATGCTGGGGCAAATTCTGGCCGACCATAAGCTGCCTCGCGGATTCCTGGATGCTTCACATGAGTCGGTCGAAACAGTGAACGGCACCGTACTGCTTCGCGTGGGTAAACGCGATTATCGCAAAGAAGATGGCCTTCACGTACATACCATCCGCGACCAGATTATTGAAGTCGATAAATCTGGACGTGTTGTTGACGTATGGGATCTGACACAAATTCTCGACCCGATGCGTGACGCACTGCTGGGTGCTCTGGACGCAGGCGCGGTATGCGTCAACGTGGATCTCGCTCACGCAGGTCAACAGGCGAAACTGGAGCCAGATACCCCCTATGGTGACGCCCTCGGCGTTGGTGCGGGCCGTAACTGGGCTCACGTCAACTCCATTGCCTATGACGCTAAAGATGACTCCATCATTCTTTCTTCCCGCCATCAGGGTGTCGTCAAAATCGGTCGCGATAAACAGGTTAAATGGATCCTGGCACCGTCTAAAGGCTGGAATAAGGCGCTGGCAAGCAAACTGTTAAAACCGGTTGATGATAAGGGCAACGCGCTGAAGTGTGATGAAAACGGTAAGTGCGAGAATACTGATTTCGATTTTACCTACACCCAACACACCGCCTGGCTCTCCAGCAAAGGAACGCTAACCATCTTTGACAATGGCGATGGCCGTGGACTCGAACAACCGGCTCTACCAACAATGAAATACTCCCGATTCGTCGAATATAAAATTGACGAGAAAAAAGGAACCGTTCAGCAAGTTTGGGAATACGGGAAAGAGCGCGGTTATGATTTCTACAGTCCTATCACGTCGGTAATTGAATATCAAAAAGACCGCGACACGATGTTTGGATTTGGTGGTTCTATTAATTTATTTGACGTTGGACAGCCAACCATCGGCAAAATCAACGAAATTGACTACAAAACAAAAGAAGTCAAAGTCGAAATTGATGTCCTTTCCGATAAACCAAACCAAACGCACTACCGCGCATTACTGGTTCGCCCACAACAAATGTTTAAATAATTTCGTTAGATTAAGGATTAATTATGTCATCTAAATGGATTACTTCATTATTTAAAAGCGTGGTATTAACGGCAGCGCTGGTATCACCATTTGCAGCATCGGCTTTTACTGAAGGTACTGACTATATGGTGCTGGAGAAACCGATTCCCAATGCTGATAAAACGTTGATCAAAGTATTCAGCTACGCCTGCCCATTCTGCTACAAATATGATAAAGCCGTAACCGGCCCGGTGTCAGATAAAGTTGCCGATCTCGTCGCCTTCACACCGTTTCATCTCGAGACCAAAGGAGAATACGGCAAACAGGCCAGTGAAGTATTTGCAGTAATGATTGCTAAGGATCAGGCCGCAGGAATTTCATTGTTTGATGCCAAATCACAGTTCAAAAAAGCTAAGTTTGCTTACTACACTGCCTACCACGATAAGAAAGAACGCTGGTCTGACGGTAAAGATCCCGCTTCATTCATCAAAACAGGACTGGACGCTGCAGGTATGAGTCAAGCAGACTTCGAGAGCGCCTTAAAAGAACCCGTAGTCCAGGAGACACTGGAAAAATGGAAAGCGGCTTATGATGTTGCCAAAATCCAGGGGGTTCCGGCTTACGTCGTCAATGGTAAGTACCTGATCTACACCAAAAGCATCAAATCGATTGATTCCATGGCTGAGCTTGTCAGAGAGCTGGCGACAAAATAAACAGGGAACCGGCTATGGATTTTATCAAAGGATTGTGGCGAGACTTATGTACCGCACCGGTTAATACCCTGGTGAGATGGCAGGAGCGACGCTTTTTGTGGTTGCTAATGGCTTGTGCCATGGGTGGGTTAATTATTCTGGCGCACTCGTTCTTCCAAATCTATCTCTACATGGCCCCTTGCGAGCAATGTGTATACATCCGCTTTGCCATGTTTGTGATGGTTTTCGGTGGGCTGATCGCGGCAATAAACCCTAAAAACCTCATTCTAAAACTGGTCGGCTGCATTGCGGCATTTTATGGCAGCATTATGGGCATTAAGTTCTCTATCAAACTTAATGGCATTCATTATGCGGTACATAACCCGGACCCGGATTCGCTCTTTGGCGTACAGGGATGTTCCACCGATCCGACATTCCCTTTCAATTTGCCGCTGGCAAACTGGGCTCCAGAATGGTTTAAGCCCACTGGAGATTGCGGCTATGACGCACCTGTCGTTCCTGATGGCGTAGCGCTTAGCAGTATGCAAAAGTGGTTTGTCGATCTGTACCAGCAGTCCGAAGGCTGGTATCTGCTCCCGCCATGGCATTTTATGAATATGGCGCAGGCTTGCCTGCTCGCTTTTGGTTTATGTTTAGTGCTGTTGCTGGTAATGAGCGGAGCCTGGGCACTTAAACTGGCCAGAAAAAAATAGCCAGGTTGTAATAACAAAAAACCGAAGTCAGAAAACTGACTTCGGTTTTTTTATCCCTACCACGGTTGTCGCGGTAGTCAGCAATTAGCTGGCTTTGCGCTCATGCGCCTGACGGTAAGCCACCAGGTCTTCGATAGTCACTACAGCCATATTATGCTTACCGGCAAATTCGATGCACTCTGGCGCACGGGCCATGGTGCCGTCATCATTGGTCAGTTCGCACAACACACCGGCTGGTTTAAACCCTGCCAGCGTCATCAGGTCGATGGTTGCTTCAGTATGACCACCGCGGGTCAACACGCCGCCTGCCTGAGCACGCAGCGGGAAAACGTGCCCTGGACGGTTAAGATCGGAAGGTTTTGCGCCATCCTTAATTGCCGCACGCACCGTTGTAACACGGTCTGCTGCGGAAACGCCGGTGGTTACGCCTTCTGCGGCTTCAATGGTCACGGTAAAACCGGTACCGTAAGCGCTGGTATTATTTTCCACCATCATTGGCAGATCGAGCTGTTTGCGTCGGTCTTCAGTGATGCACAGGCAAACAATACCGCTACCGTGACGGATGGTCAGCGCCATCTGTTCTACGGTCATGGTTTCTGCCGGGAAAATCATATCGCCTTCGTTTTCACGGTCTTCATCGTCAAGCACCATTACACCGCGTCCTTCACGCAGCGCAGACAGCGCATGTTCAACACGTTCGAAAGGCGTACCAAAAGAGGAAAGTAGCGTCTGATTCATGGTAAAAAAACCTCACTAAAATTATGGTTACCAGAATCAGGGCAGTCTTAGGAGTACCGTCTAAGCGGCAAAAAAATAACGTGAGCGGGTCCATGCCCGACTGGATCGTTACTCTCTCCCATCCGGACTCTAACCGTCGGCCCCGGAATTACACCGGATCTGCTGACCTTTTTGCCGTAACAAAAAGCGCTCGCGGGCTTTCAACATCAGTTGATTTACCGCCGGTGGGGAATTTCGCCCCGCCCTGAGAATAAGCGGGTTAACTATAACGCTATTGATTACCTTCATCAACGCCTTTACTCGTCTTAGCTTCACACAATTCTGGTTTATGCCTGTGCCAGTTCGCACTACAATAGGCAGCAACACGTACCAGTTCAGGGAAACCACAATGATTGACCCGAAAAAAATTGAGCAGATTGCTCGTCAGGTTCACGAGTCGATGCCGAAAGGGATCCGCGAGTTTGGCGAAGACGTCGAGAAGAAAATTCGTCAAACGCTGCAGTCACAGCTGACCCGTCTGGATCTGGTAAGCCGCGAAGAATTCGATGTACAGACTCAGGTTTTATTGCGCACGCGTGAAAAGCTGGCGCTGCTTGAGCAACGTCTGACTGAGCTTGAATCACGTGATAAAACGGCAGACGTTAAGCCTGCCCCCGCGATCCCGTCAGTTGATCCGCAAGAGTAAAAACGACAACGGGCCGCAAGGCCCGTTTTTCTGTTAGTGTTCCAGTTCTAGCTTCCTGGCTTCCGTCGCTTGCTGGCAGTACAGCGCATAGCGTTTGCAAAACCAGCTACGATGTTCTTCATCCATATTCCCGGTTATCGCCTGGATATCAATGGGATGGCCCTCAGCCTGCATCCTGGCAAAACTACGGGCCAGGAAATCGAAATTGTTCAGTGAATACATATTGCTGTTCATGAGCATACCCTCCAGTTATTGAATATCTGCTAAGGCCATATGCTTTTTCTAATTTCAGTATTTCCCTGGATACGAAGTTATTCTGTACATATTGTGCGCAAACCTACTGCGCGGGTTCACAGTTTCCGACAACTCTTCCTTATCGTACACAAGCGCCGCTGATTGACTCGCTGTTAAGTGAAATTGGATTGTCCAGCGGTTCGCTGTCAGCACTGGCCGAGCTGTTAAAATCAGTGGAAAGTAGCGCTGTGGCTCAAGAATAAAACGTAAAAATGCCGGATGGCGACGCGAAAGCGTCTTATCCGGCCTACAAACGTTACGTCACGTAGGCCGGATAAGGTGTTCACACCGCCATCCGGCAAACTTTCCAGGTGTTACTTATCGCTGTCTTTCTGGATCTTCTTGATGATATTTGTCGTGGAGCAGCCATCTTCGAAGTTCAGCACCAGCACTTCACCGCCGTTCGCCCACACCTCTTCACTACCCGCAATCTGTTCCGGCTTATAGTCGCCGCCTTTGACCAGCAGATCCGGCAGAATGCCAGCAATCAGACGCTGCGGCGTATCTTCTTCAAAAGAGACCACCCAGTCGACGGATTCCAGCGCGCCCAGTACGATCATACGCTGTTCCAGCGGGTTGACCGGACGCGTTTCACCTTTCAGACGTTTGGTCGAAGCATCGCTGTTGACCGCCACGATCAGGCGATCGCCCAGCTTGCGCGCATTCGCCAGATAGGAAACATGGCCCGCATGCAGGATGTCGAACACACCGTTGGTCATTACCACTTTCTCGCCGCGCTTGCGGGCGCTGGCAACGGCCTGTTTCAGCTCAGATTCACTCATCACGCCAAAGCCAGTATCGGCCCGACCGCGCACGGCGTTTTCCAGTTCAATCGGAGAAACAGTGGAGGTCCCCAGCTTACCAACGACAACACCGGCTGCGGCGTTAGCAAAATAGCACGCCTCTTCCAGTGAGTTACCCGCCGCCAGCGTCGCCGCCAGCACGCCGATAACCGTATCGCCCGCACCGGTCACGTCATACACTTCCTGCGCCTGGGTCGGCATATGCAGCGGCGATTTGCCCGGTTGCAGCAACGTCATCCCCTGCTCGGATCGCGTGATCAGCAGTGCGGAAAGGTCGAAATCAGCAATCACTTTCATGCCGCGTTCAACCAGTTCATCTTCGCTTTTGCACTTGCCCGCCACCGCTTCAAACTCAGACAGGTTCGGCGTCAGCAGCGTTGCGCCACGGTAGCGTTCAAAATCGGTTCCTTTCGGATCGATAAGCACCGGCACCCCAGCCTTACGCGCCAGAGCAATCATCTGCTGCACGCTTGCCAACGCGCCTTTGGCGTAGTCGGAGAGCACCAGAGCACCGATAGAACCCAGCGCCTGGTTAATACGCTCGTGCAGCGGCTGCGGATCCACACCTTCAAAACCTTCTTCGAAATCCAGGCGAATCAACTGCTGGTTGCGGGAAAGCACGCGCAGTTTGGTGATCGTCGGATGGGTCGGCACGGAAACGAAATCGCATTTTACGTTCACATCCGCCAGCGTTTTGCTCAGCGCACGCGCCGCGTCGTCAATACCGGTCAGGCCCACCAGACGCGAATTCGCTCCCAGAGAGGCAATGTTCATCGCCACGTTTGCTGCGCCACCGGGACGTTCTTCGATGGTATCGACCTTCACCACCGGAACCGGCGCTTCAGGCGAAATACGGCTGGTAGGACCGTACCAGTAGCGATCCAGCATCACATCACCGACAACCATGACTCCTGCACGTTCAAACTCTGGCAGCGTTACTTTCATTCCTGTCTCCTGAGAGATTCTCTGAGGGTCTTAAAATTTGCGCGCGATAATAGCACACTTCACTCGGCAACCAGCCACTTCTGCCAGCTGTCACGCACCAGCGTACGTTCAGCGTCAAAGTGCTCCAGCGCCACATGGCCCGGAAGTTCCTGCAACGCAAGATGATGAAGTTCATCACGCAACGTCGTATAAGCACGGGTAAGCGCCAGCGCTTCCTGCTCGTCCATAATGTCGTTTTGCGCCAGTAATTCCAGAATGCGCACGTTATCCGACCAGCGCGTCAGCTTCGGTTTTTCATGCGCATAGCGCAGCACCAGATACTGCGTAATAAACTCAATGTCTGTGATGCCGCCTTCATCCGCTTTGATATCAAAACGATCGCGATGCTTATTGCCCAAATGGGCACGCATTTTCTCACGCATTTCGCGCACCTCGGTCTGCAAGGTTTTCCCATCGCGGACGAGGGTCATGATATCGCGACGAATCGCATCAAACTGAGAGGTCAACTGCGGGTCGCCGTACACTACGCGAGCACGCACCAGCGCCTGATGCTCCCATGTCCAGGCTTCGTTACGCTGATAATCGGCGAAAGCATCAGCTGATGTCACCAGCATTCCCGCCGCTCCTGACGGACGCAAACGCGCATCCACTTCGTACAAAATACCGGACGAAGTACGGGTACTGAAGAGGTGCATAATGCGCTGCGCCAGACGCAGATAGAACTGTCGCCCGTCAATCTCACGCTCACCGTCCGTCATCACGTCCATCGGACAGTCATGCAGGAAGATCAAATCGAGATCCGAGCTGTACCCCAGCTCCCAACCGCCCAGTTTGCCATAGCCGACGACGGCAAAACCACGCCCCTCGCGTTCGCTAAGATGAGTAGGTTGACCGTAGCGCGCGACCATCTGCGTCCACGCCTGCTGGACTACCGCATCAATAATAGCTTCCGCCAGCCAGGTTAAATGATCGCTCACCTTCATCACCGGCAGTGTACCGGCGATATCGGCCGCGGCAATACGCAGTAGCTGCGTTTGCTTAAACTGGCGCAGAGCCTCAAGTTGCTGTTCTTCGTCATCTTCCGGCACGCGCAGCAAATACTGGCGCAGCTCATCACGGTAAGCATCCGTCGCGGTAGGTTGATACAGGGTGTTCGGATCCAGCAGTTCATCGAGCAACAGCGGATACCGCGCCAGCTGGCTGGCGACCATCGGCGAGGCCGCACAGAGCGAAATCAGATGCTTCAGCGCCCCGGGGAATTCGCTCAGCAGTTCCAGATAGGTCGTACGGGTAACAATCCCCACCAGCAGAGGGGTAATGCGCGATAGCGGGACTGAGGCATCGTCACGCGTACAGACATCGCTCAGCAGATGCGGCATTAAATGATCCAGCACCTGGCGTCCGCGTGGACCAATGGTGCGTTTATCCAGCTCTTTGCGGAAATCAGCAATCAGAGACAGCACGCGCCGGCGATCGTCATCCGCCAGATGCGTCAGCACCGGCGTGGTGTCATCTTCCTGTAATGCATCCTGCCACAGTTCGCGCCACTGTTCTGAAAGCGACTCTTCCTGGGTTTCAGCTTCGTCATCGCCAATCAGCTCGTTAAATACCCGGCGTACGTTGTCCATATGATTGGCAAGCACATCAGTTAATTGCTGCCAGTCATCAACGTTCATCCCCCACGCCAGCCGCGCGCGATTCAGTTCATCGCCTGGCAACGTTTGGGTCTGTTCATCATTGATGCTTTGCAGCAGGTTTTCCAGGCGGCGTAAATAGAGATAGGCTGCTCGCAGTTGTTCCGTATCGGTATCAGACAGCAGGTGCAGCGCATTGATGGCGCTAAGCGTCGGTAACAGCGAGCGGGATTGCAGCGACGGTTCACGTCCGCCGCGAATCAGCTGGAATACCTGCACGATAAATTCGATTTCGCGAATACCGCCCGCCCCCAGCTTGATGTTGTCTTTCAGACCACGGCGGCGCACTTCACGCGCAATCATCCCTTTCATGTTACGCAACGACTGGATCACGCTGAAATCAATATAGCGACGGAAAACAAAAGGCCGCAGCATGGCACGAAGCTCGCTGACGTAAGTGCCGTCGGCATCGCCCATAATGCGGGCTTTGACCATCGCATAGCGTTCCCAGTCGCGCCCTTGCTCCTGGTAATAATCCTCCAGCGCAGAGAAGCTCAGTACCAACGGACCGCTGTCGCCAAACGGGCGTAAACGCATATCCACCCGATAGACAAACCCATCCATTGTGGGCTGATCTAATACCTTGATGAGCCGCTGGCCCATACGGGTAAAGAACTGGGCGTTATCCAGCTCGCGGCGCCCGCCCTGCGTACTGCCGTGCTCAGGCCAGGCAAAAATCAGGTCGATATCGGAGGAAAAATTCAGCTCGCCGCCGCCCAGTTTCCCCATGCCTAAAATCAGCAGCGGCTGCGCCACACCTTCAGGATTACAGGGCGTACCCCATTCGCGACAGCAGGCAGCGTATAACCAGTCGCGCGCGGCGACGATCAACGTTTCAGCCAGATGGCTTAGCTGCTGCAAAATACTCTCTTCGGTCACCAGCGACAGCGTCTGTGCCCAGGCGATACGCACCATGATACGTCGGCGAAACAGGCGTAGCTCACGCATCAGCGTGTTTTCATCGCTGACGTCAGCCAATGTTTGCTGTAACCAGTCGGCATAGTGTTGCCATTCATCCGCCAGGGGGGGAGCGCTTTCCAGCTCAGCCAGCCATTCGGGATGGGCAATAATGCTGTCACGGACAAAATCACTGAATGTAAGTACTGACTTCGCCTGAACGCTAAGCGAGGACTCAGATATTGCTGCTGGCAGCCGCTCAACAACGGTCGGCCAGTACTGCTGTAACGGTGAAGAGAGCTGCTTCATTTACGGGTTATCCTTTGAATGGTGCCGGATGGCGGCGTTTAGCCTTATCCGGCCTACATGACAGTTACACACATCGCGTAGGCCTGATAAGCGCAGCGCCATCAGGCATCCCGGCCTCGGCCCTGATTATCGTTTTCCGCTGTGCAGCCAGAACGGTTCCAGTGCAATTGCCTCGTTACGGAAGTGTTCAATTTCAATATATTGGTTGGCCGCAATGGCGTGGCGCAAACCCTGCCAGTTGGCGAGCCATTCTGATGCGACATTTTCGTCGTAGTATCCCGCCAGCATCAGCATGCTATCAATGTTGCGCGTCAAACGAGGAAGCTGATCGGCGTACTGATCGCCCAGCGGCTGCGCAAAAGCGGTCTTCAGCTCAGCGGCATGGCGTGAAAGATGGGTATCAGAGAAACGCTTAAAGGAGTCGGCAATTTTTCCCTGCGCCTTCGCATCAAGGAACGGCTGCCATCCTTTGGTCACCAGCCATTCGGTCAGCGCCAGCTTGGCCATTGCCGTTTGCGTGCTGTAAACCGCCGAAACAGCAGAAACGTCCGACGAAATGATCGCTTCCGACTGGGTCAACAAATCACGTAAGTGAGCGCTCGCTTTTCGCGGCACATTACCGCCAAACAGCATTAGAATGTGACGCACCAGGCCCATAGCCGCCAGCACCTCGGCTTTCGCCCCTTTAACACCGCGCACCCACAGCTCTTCATGGTACTGCCACTGTGATAATGCCAGCTCCAGCGCCGCTTCCAGCCCCTGCTCAATATTCGCTTTCGCCGGAACTTTCAAAATGCGTGTCGGTTTGAGTTCGCGCGGCGCATTCCCCTGAGCCAGGTGATAACCGCGCGCTGCTTTGCTCAAGCTACCCTGGCGTAAACCGGTTTGCGAAACCAGCTGGTTTGCCAGCTTCAGTACCGCACGGGTATCGCCGCTTAGCAGTTCAAGTTCAAGCTCACAGATAGGTTCTGCAAACTCGCCCGCTTTCACCTCCCCCAGATCGAGGGCCATTTCAATCCGGCTGCCATCAACATCAACCAACCATTTCTCACGGTAAAAATCGGTGCTGAACAACGGCTGCACTTGAGAAGCAAGTTCAGCAGGCAGCTCGCCATCAGGCCAGACTTCCGTTGGGAGCAAGGAGAGGTCCAGCTCAGGCGCGTTTAGCGCAACGTTATATTCTGGCCGCTGGTGCAGTCCGCCCGTCACGCGTCCGGCAATTTTCATGGTCATTTCGTAATGACCATTTTCACCGCGAATACGCAGCCCCATATCGTGACCACGCAACCACGCATCCGGTGTTTCGTAGTAGATATTCAGCAACTGGCTGGGCGCATGATGCTCTCCCCCCAGCGTATTCAGACGTTCACGTAGCGCATCTACAGCGTCATTATTGACGATAAATTTTAATTCGATTTCCTGGGCCATGGTCTTGTACTTATGGGTTATGTCACAGTTGAGAAAACTGACTGCGAACTAAGTTCGTTCTTTATGGTCAGTAGATAGTATTTTGCGCCAAATTGCCATGCAACGAGCAATTTGACGGGCGTAAAAGTTTCGAGTGGTGGCAAATAAGGACACAGATGATTCCGATTGATGTCGAATGCTTTGCGTAGAGACACTGATGCCACTACTATCGTTCCACTTTCTATGACAATAACGACAGCCTGATGCCAAAATTACGCCTGATTGGATTAACTTTACTCGCACTTAGCGCCACTGCAGTCTCTCATGCCGAAGAAAAGCGCTATGTCTCTGACGAACTGAACACCTGGGTCCGCAGCGGTCCGGGAGATAATTATCGCCTCGTGGGTACGGTTAATGCCGGCGAGGAAGTCACGCTATTACAGACCGATGCCAACACTAACTACGGCCAGGTGAAAGACAGCACCGGACGTACCGCTTGGATCCCACTGAAAGAGCTGAACAGTACGCCGAGCCTGCGTACCCGCGTTCCCGACCTGGAAAACCAGGTTAAGACCTTGACCGATAAGCTCAATAATATCGATACCACGTGGAATCAGCGCACCGCTGATATGCAGCAAAAGGTAGCGCAAAGCGACAGCGTGATCGACGGGCTGAAACAAGAAAACCAGAAGCTGAAAAACGAGCTTATCGTGGCGCAAAAGAAGGTCAGCGCAGCCAACCTTCAGCTTGATGACAAACAGCGCACCATCATCATGCAGTGGTTTATGTACGGTGGCGGCGTGTTGGGTCTTGGTCTGCTGCTCGGCCTGGTTCTGCCACACATGATCCCAAGCCGTAAACGCAAAGATCGCTGGATGAACTGAATCGCCTTCTCCGCCACACTGACATATGATTAAGGGATCATAGTTTTCAAAAGGAAAGTGGCGTGAAGATTTATCTGGTCGGTGGTGCTGTTCGGGATGCGTTATTAGGGCTACCGATTAAAGATAAAGATTGGGTTGTTGTTGGCGCCATGCCGCAAGAGATGCTCGACGCGGGCTACCAGCAGGTAGGCCGCGATTTTCCCGTGTTTCTGCATCCGCAAACCCGCGAAGAGTATGCGCTGGCGCGTACCGAACGTAAGTCAGGCTCGGGGTATACCGGGTTCACCTGCTATGCCGCCGCAGATGTCACGCTGGAGGCCGATCTTCAGCGTCGTGACCTGACCATCAACGCAATCGCCCGCGATGACGACGGGGAGATTATCGACCCGTACAACGGACGCGACGATCTGGAAAACCGTCTGCTGCGCCATGTTTCATCTGCCTTTAGCGAAGATCCGCTGCGCGTGCTGCGCGTGGCGCGCTTTGCTGCCCGCTATGCGCACCTCGGTTTTCGTATTGCTGACGAAACCATGACGCTGATGCGTGACATGACCACCGCTGGTGAACTGGAGCATCTGACACCAGAGCGGGTGTGGAAAGAAACCGAAGGCGCATTAACCACCCGTAACCCACAGGTATTTTTCCAGGTCCTGCGCGACTGCGACGCACTGCGCGTCCTGTTTCCGGAAGTGGATGCTTTGTTTGGCGTTCCAGCCCCCGCGCAGTGGCATCCGGAAATCGACACCGGCATTCACACGCTGATGACGCTGTCGATGGCAGCCATGTTAAGTCCGGAGGTCGACGTGCGTTTTGCTACGCTGTGCCACGATCTTGGCAAGGCATTGACGCCTAAAGCGCTGTGGCCGCGCCATCACGGCCACGGTCCGGCAGGTGTTAAGCTTGTCGAACAACTGTGCCAGCGCCTGCGCGTGCCGAATGACATCCGTGATTTAGCCAAACTGGTTTCCGAGTTCCACGACCTCATTCATACCTTCCCGATCCTGCAGCCGAAAACTATCGTTAAGCTGTTTGATTCCATCGATGCCTGGCGCAAACCGCAGCGCGTGGAGCAAATCGCCCTCACCAGCGAGGCCGATGTGCGTGGGCGAACCGGTTTTGAAGCGGCAGATTATCCGCAAGGCAGACTGTTGCGCGAAGCCTGGCAGGTTGCGCAGGCGGTGCCAACGAAAGACGTGGTTGAAGCTGGATTCAAAGGTCAGGCAATTCGTGAAGAACTGACCCGGCGTCGCATCGCGGCGGTAGCCAGTTGGAAGGAGCAGCGGTGCCCGAAAGCGTAGACACTGCGTTGCCGGATGCGCTGTACTTATCCGGCCTACAGGTTCGAAACGGATATAACCCGTAGGCCGGATAAGGCAGAACGCCGCCATCCGGCACCACGGTAAGACATCAGAAGAACACGACGTAAACGGCAGCCGCCACAATAAAGCGGTAAATCGCAAACGGAATGAACGAGATGCGTTTAATCAGTTGCAGGAAGGTTTTGATCGCCACCAGCGCCACGATAAACGCCGTCACAAATCCGACTGCAAACATCGGGATATCTGATGCGCTGAGGAAAGACCAGCTCTTGTAGAGATCCAGCGCCGTTGCGCCCATCATCATCGGTACGGCCAGCAGGAAGGAGAATTCAGAGGCCGCGTAACGACTCACGCCCATCAGCATGCCGCCAGAAATCGTCGCCCCGGAGCGAGAAAAACCCGGCCACAGCGCCAGACACTGGAAACAGCCAATCATAAACGCCTGGCGATAGGTCATATCATCCAGACCCGGCGCACGCGGCTCTTTCGGCTTCAGGCATTCTGCGGCAATCAGCAGTACACCACCCACCACCAGCGCATACATCACGTTGATCGGGTTAAACAGCGATTTGATGGTGTCGTGGAAGATTAGCCCCAGTACCACGGCTGGAATCATCCCCAACAGGATATGTCCCAGCGTCAACCGACCTTTGCCAGAGCCTTCATGCGGAGCCTTGCCGAAGTGAATGCCGATCAATCCAAACAGACGTCGCCAGAACATCACCACCACCGCCAGAATAGAGCCCAGCTGAATCACCACTTCAAATGTTTTTGCAGTGTCACCCTCAAAACCCAACAGGTGGCCAACAATAATCATATGGCCAGTACTGGAAACGGGTAAAAATTCCGTCAATCCTTCGACCACACCCAAAATTGCCGCCACCAGCAGCGAGTGCATATCACTCATTAATAAACCCCTAGATAGAGAAACCACGGCAAAAAAGAGCCGACGAAAGGACCCTTTTATACCCGTTTGTTTTAGAAATTATTAAATTAATTATTTTCTTTCAGATTATTGCCACGCTCAATGATAACCCCGACGTTCGCCGCACGGGCTACCGCGCCAGGTTTACTGAGTTTGATCCGTACCCAGGGAGAATTAAAGCGGCTAAGCAGGAGATCTGCCACCTCTTCCGCAACCCGTTCTACCAGCGCAAAGCGCCCACCTTCCACATGATTAACAACCGTTTGAGCAATATCAGCATAGCTCAGGCAATCAGCCACATCATCGCTTTTAGCCGATTTGCGGTTATCCCATGCCATTTCGATATCGAACACCAACCGTTGTTCGATCGTTTGTTCCCAGTCGTAAACACCAATAGTGGTGATTACAGAAAGTTGCTCTATAAATACAATATCCATCACGACCTGCCTGCTTTTTGGCTAACCCGGATACCACTTCCGGCGAAATATGCGTATTATCCACAGAAGTAGCGTTTTACACGACATTTTCAAAACGGAACAGCTTATGAGTGCAATCGCGCCTGGAATGATTATCTTCGCGTACCTCTGTGGCTCAATTTCCAGTGCTATTCTGGTATGCCGCCTTGCTGGATTGCCGGACCCGCGCGACAGCGGCTCTGGGAATCCGGGCGCGACAAACGTGCTGCGCATCGGTGGCAAGGGAGCCGCCGTCGCGGTACTGATTTTCGACGTCCTGAAAGGTATGTTACCCGTCTGGGGTGCCTATGCGCTAGGCGTCAGCCCCTTCTGGCTGGGATTGATCGCAATCGCCGCCTGTCTGGGCCACATTTGGCCGGTGTTCTTCGGCTTTAAAGGTGGGAAAGGCGTTGCCACCGCTTTTGGCGCGATTGCGCCGATTGGTTGGGACTTAACCGGCGTGATGGCCGGGACCTGGCTGCTGACCGTCCTGTTGAGCGGCTACTCGTCGTTAGGCGCTATCGTCAGCGCGTTGATCGCCCCTTTTTACGTCTGGTGGTTCAATCCCCAGTTCACTTTTCCGGTGTCCATGCTGTCGTGCTTAATTTTGCTTCGTCACCATGACAACATTCAGCGTCTGTGGCGTCGTCAGGAGCCGAAGATCTGGACCAAGCTGAAGAAAAAACGCGAACGAGACCCCGAGTGATTTTATTGTCGGATAGCGACGCAACGGCGTCTTATCCGGCGTGGGGGATGTGATACCCCTCCACTGGCTTGCCTAATCGGTTCTGACACCACGTCGCCAGAAACTCCACGCACACGCGCAGCTTCACGCTGCGATACAGCGGCTCCTGATAAACCGCCCAGATATTAGCGCTCTGCGCATAGTCCGGCAGCACACGCATCAGTTCACCGCTGGCCAGAAACGGCTGCACATCCCATTCGGAACGCAACATAATCCCTTTTCCCTGTAGCGCCCACTGCAACACAATCTCACCGCTGTTAGAGGAAAGATGTCCCGCCACCTTGACCGACTTTTTCTCCTGACCATTGTCCAGTTCCCACACCCCGTGAGTCATATCGCGTTCTTTGGTGACCAGACAATCATGACGACTTAATTCCTGTAACGTCATCGGCTCACCGTATTTTTGTAAATACGGTGGGGCCGCACACAATATTCTTTTGTTTTTCGTTAACAAATGCGCAATATAATAATCCGGTATCTCGTCATTAATACGAATATCCAAATCGATATTATCCTGTGCCAAATCAATTTGCCGATCGTAAAGCTCAAAATGCACCTGTAATTCAGGGTAGCTATGCATCAATTCGGTAATTGCCGGCGCAATATAACTGCGCCCAAAGCCAAAACTACAGCCGATACGAATCATCCCTGCCGGGCGCGTTTTGAGTTGCGTGACGTCATCGACCAGATGCTGATAGCCCGCGAGGATCGCCTGCGCATGTTCATAGCAACGTTGACCACTCTCCGTGAGCGCTACACCACGCGCAGAGCGGCTTAGCAGCGTCGTCCCCAGCGTGGACTCTAGGATCTGAATGCGTTTTGTCACAAACGCCGGCGTTTGCCCCAGCGTCGCGGCGGCGGCGCTGAAGCTGCCACTATGCACAATTTCAACCAACACCTGCAGGTCTTTCGCCAGGGGATACGTGTTCAGCATGATCGGTCTATCCGTAATGTTGTTCACCGCAGTGTAATTCTCTCATGCGTCTTAAACCCTGCCTTTGCGCAATTTTTATTGCCTTATCCGGACATCATTCACGAACTGTTAATTAGATATTCACAGTGGCAAATAATATTAATCCACATTTTTAGTGGTAGTTTGTGGCGGAGAATTTATTTCCAGATAAATAAAAGAACTGGAGTTAACAAGATGAGCAATCAAAATAACCAAAATGCGATAAATACGCTGACTAACATTGTCGCTGATTTTACCGCCATGATTTCTACCCGCATGCCCGATGACGTCGTGGATAAATTAAAACAGCTGCGTGAAGGCGAAACCTCGCCGATGGGTAAAATCATCTACCACACCATGTTTGACAACATGCAGAAGGCTATCGACCTGAACCGCCCAGCCTGTCAGGACACCGGCGAGATTATGTTCTTCGTGAAGGTCGGTTCCCGTTTTCCGCTCCTCGGCGAACTGCAAAGCATTCTGAAGCAGGCCGTTGAAGACGCCACGGTAAAAGCGCCGCTGCGCCATAACGCGGTCGAGATTTTTGACGAAGTGAATACCGGCAAAAATACAGGTACCGGTGTGCCGTGGGTCACCTGGGACATCATCCCCGATAACGATGACGCGGAAATCGAAGTCTACATGGCAGGCGGCGGCTGTACGCTACCGGGACGCTCGAAAGTGTTAATGCCTTCTGAGGGCTACGAAGGTGTGGTGAAATTTGTTTTTGAAAATATCTCCACGCTGGCAGTCAACGCCTGTCCGCCAGTGCTGGTGGGCGTAGGTATTGCCACCTCCGTAGAAACCGCCGCCGTTCTTTCTCGTAAAGCGGTGCTGCGCCCTATCGGCTCACGTCATCCGAATCCGAAAGCGGCCGAACTGGAACTGCGTCTGGAAGAAGGACTTAACCGTCTGGGCATTGGTCCGCAAGGATTGACCGGTAATAGCTCGGTGATGGGCGTGCATATCGAATCCGCCGCGCGCCACCCGTCGACTATCGGCGTTGCCGTCTCTACCGGCTGCTGGGCCCACCGTCGCGGCACGCTATTGGTTCATGCTGACCTCTCCTTCGAAAACCTGTCTCACACCCGGAGCGCGTTATGAAAAAGATCCTCACAACCCCGATCAAAGCCGAAGATCTGGCAGACATTCGCGTTGGCGATGTCATTTACCTGACCGGTACGCTGGTGACCTGCCGTGACGTTTGCCACCGCCGCCTGATCGAACTGAAGCGCCCGATTCCTTATGACCTGAACGGCAAAGCCATTTTCCACGCGGGCCCGATCGTACGTAAGAACGGTGAAAAATGGGAAATGGTTTCTGTCGGCCCAACCACCAGCATGCGTATGGAAGCGTTTGAGAAAGACTTTATCGAACAGACTGGCGTCAAACTGGTGGTCGGCAAGGGCGGCATGGGACCGCTGACGGAAGAAGGCTGCAAGCAGTTTAAAGCGCTGCACGTCATCTTCCCGGCAGGCTGCGCGGTCGTGGCGGCAACCCAGGTTGAGGAGATCGAAGAGGTGCACTGGACGGAACTCGGCATGCCGGAGTCCCTGTGGGTGTGTCGGGTAAAAGAGTTCGGCCCGCTGATCGTTTCCATCGATACCCACGGCAATAACCTGATCGCTGAAAACAAAAAGCTGTTCGCTGAACGTCGCGACCCTATCGTCGATGAAATCTGCGAGCACGTGCATTACATCAAATAACCCTCCCGGAGAGGCGCCACGCCTCTCCCCTTTCGTAGGGATACAACAATGGCACCTTTAGCTGGTTGGTGGCGATACCTGGCTCCGCTGGTGGTCATCGCCATTATTGCTGTTCTACCCGTCCCCACCGGTCTTGAGAGCCACACCTGGCTCTATTTTGCCGTCTTTACCGGTGTGATTGTCGGGCTTATTCTGGAACCTGTACCGGGCGCGGTAGTGGCGATGATTGGCATTTCGATCATCGCCGTCCTTTCTCCGTGGCTGCTGTTCAGCCCGGAGCAACTCGCGCAGGACGGTTTTAAATTTACCGCCAAATCGCTGTCGTGGGCGGTATCTGGCTTTTCAAACTCGGTCATCTGGCTGATCTTCGCGGCCTTTATGTTTGGCACGGGCTATGAGAAAACCGGACTCGGTCGGCGAATCGCGCTGATGCTGGTGAAAAAGATGGGGCATAGGACGCTGTTTCTCGGCTATGCGGTGATGTTCTCCGAACTTATCCTCGCTCCCGTCACACCTTCCAACTCCGCCCGTGGGGCCGGAATAATCTACCCGATTATCCGCAACCTGCCGCCGCTGTATAACTCACAGCCCAATAGCGCCAGTTCACGCTCCATTGGCTCATACATCATGTGGATGGGCATTGTCGCCGACTGCGTCACCAGCGCTATTTTCTTAACGGCGATGGCGCCGAACCTGCTGTTGATCGGTCTGATGAAAGGCGCATCCCACACCGCGCTGAGCTGGGGTGACTGGTTCTTAGGCATGCTGCCGCTGAGCATTTTACTGGTGCTGATCGTGCCGTGGCTGGCGTACGTGTTATATCCACCGGAGCTGAAATCCGGCGATCAGGTTCCACGCTGGGCGGATACTGAACTAAAAGCGATGGGACCGCTCTGCGCTCGCGAGAAAAAGATGCTGGTGCTGATGGTCGGCGCGCTGGTGCTGTGGATCTTCGGCGGCGATTATATTGACGCCGCGATGGTCGGATACAGCGTGGTGGCGTTGATGCTGGTACTGCGCATCATTAGCTGGGATGACATCGTCAGCAATAAAGCCGCATGGAACGTCTTTTTCTGGCTGGCCTCGCTGATCACGCTGGCCACCGGGCTCAATAACACCGGTTTTATTACCTGGTTCGGCAAGCTGCTGGCAAACGGGCTGAGCGGTTATTCCCCGATGATGGTGATGGTAGCGCTGATCGTGGTGTTCTATCTGCTGCGTTACTTCTTTGCCAGCGCCACAGCCTATACCTCAGCCCTCGCACCGATGATGATTGCCGCCGCGCTGGCAATGCCGGAAATCCCGCTACCGGTCTTCTGCCTGATGGTCGGCGCCGCCATTGGTCTGGGCAGCATTCTGACCCCGTACGCCACCGGCCCTAGCCCTATCTACTACGGCAGCGGCTATTTGCCAACGGTGGATTACTGGCGACTCGGTGCTATTTTTGGCCTGATTTTCCTCGTGCTGCTGGTGATTACCGGTCTGGTCTGGATGCCCCTCGTTTTACTGTAAAACCCTGGTGGGGCGACGTATTGTCGCCCCTTTATCCATAAGCTTCTCATATGATCGATTTCCCGATGCGCTGAGGCATACTTTTTTGTATGCAAACACCCTCATGCTGATAGGGGAAACGCTCTGGACACGGTTGCGCACGAGACACTCACACGGGGCTGGCAGGCCGAACTGGATCTGCATTTTACCTGCACCGGGAACAAAACGGTGCTCGCCTCGGCGCGTCATCATGGTCCATTGACGGTTCAACGCCCGTTTTACCCGGAAGAGGACGTCTGCCATCTCTATTTACTTCATCCACCGGCGGGGATCGTCGGCGGGGATGAGCTCCATATCGCCGTAACGCTCGACGAAAACAGCCACGCGTTAATCACTCAGCCTGGCGCGGGAAAGTTTTACCGCAGCCGTGGACCGCAGGCATTACTGCGCCAGCATTTTACCCTCACTCCTCACGCGACGCTGGAGTGGCTGCCGCAGGATACGATTATCTTTCCCGGCGCCAACGCCGCTATTCAGACCGTCTTTCATCTGACATCCGCAAGCCGCCTGCTGGCCTGGGATCTGCTGTGTCTTGGCCGACCGGTTATGCAGGAGACCTTCAGTTACGGCACGCTGCAAAACCGCCTGGAGGTATGGCGAGATGGGCAGCCACTGCTGATAGAACGCTTGCAGTTGCAGGAGGGGAATCTGAGCGGCGTCGCACATCATCCCTGGGTCGGCACGTTGCTGTGTTATCCGGCCAGCGAACATATGCTCGAGGGCACGCGGGAGCGGCTTACGGCGCTTGGCGATTACGGCGGGGCAACGCTTAACGATTCGCTGCTGACAATCCGTTTTCTTGCTAGCGACAACCTGGTTGTCCAGCGCGTTATGCGCGACATCTGGCAATTTCTGCGCCCGCTGCTGACACACAAAGCGCCCGTACTCCCGCGAATCTGGCAAACCTAAGAGAACCCTTATGGAACTGACTCCCAGAGAAAAAGACAAGCTGTTGCTATTTACCGCCGCGCTGGTGGCGGAACGTCGCCTGGCCCGCGGGCTGAGGCTGAACTACCCGGAATCGGTGGCGCTGATTAGCGCTTTCATCATGGAAGGGGCGCGGGACGGGCAAACCGTGGCCGCGCTGATGGAAGACGGACGTCACGTCCTGCGCCGCGATCAGGTGATGGAAGGCGTACCGGAGATGATCCCGGATATTCAGGTTGAAGCCACATTTCCGGACGGATCGAAGCTGGTCACCGTCCACAATCCGATCGTCTAAGGAGCAGCAATGATCCCAGGTGAATATCAGATCGCAAAAGGCAATATTGCGCTTAATCAAGGGCGGGAGATCTGCACGATCGTGGTGGAAAATCATGGCGACAGACCCATCCAGGTGGGATCGCACTATCACTTTTACGAAGTGAACCCAGCGCTGCGCTTTGACAGGCTGGCTGCACGCGGTTTTCGTCTGAACATTGCTGCGGGCACGGCAGTACGTTTTGAGCCGGGACAAAAACGCGAAGTCGAACTGGTGCGCGTTGCTGGTGCACAAAGGATCGTGGGTTTTCGCAGCGAAGTGATGGGCGCACTGGAGGCAGATAATGAGTGACATTTCCCGGCAGGCATACGCCGACATGTTTGGCCCAACCACCGGCGATAAAGTGCGCCTGGCGGATACCGACCTGTGGATCGAGGTGGAACAAGACTTCACCACCTACGGCGAAGAGGTCAAATTCGGCGGCGGAAAAGTGATCCGCGACGGCATGGGCCAGGGACAAATGCGCGCCGATGCATACGTGGATCTGGTGATAACCAACGCGCTGATCGTCGATCACTGGGGGATCGTGAAAGCGGATATCGGCATCAAAAACGGCAGGATCTTCGCCATCGGCAAAGCAGGTAATCCCGATATTCAACCCAACGTCACGATCCCGATAGGCGTAGGAACTGAAGTCATCGCTGGGGAAGGTAAGATCGTCACTGCGGGCGGCGTGGATACGCATATTCACTGGATCTGCCCACAGCAGGCGCAGGAGGCGCTGGTTTCCGGGGTGACGACGATGATCGGCGGCGGCACCGGTCCGGCGGCAGGCACTCACGCCACCACCTGCACGCCGGGCCCCTGGTACATCGCGCGCATGCTGCAGGCGGCAGACACGTTACCGGTTAACATCGGTTTGCTGGGCAAAGGCAATGGCTCAAACCCAGACGCCTTGCGCGAGCAAATCAGCGCGGGCGCAATTGGCCTGAAAATCCATGAAGACTGGGGCGCCACGCCTGCCGCTATCGACTGCGCGCTGACTGTGGCCGACGAGATGGACATCCAGGTCGCGCTGCATAGCGATACGCTCAATGAGTCCGGTTTCGTTGAAGATACGCTGGCGGCGATTGGCGATCGCACCATTCATACTTTTCACACTGAAGGCGCGGGCGGCGGCCATGCACCGGATATCATCACCGCCTGCGCGCATCCGAATATTCTGCCCTCCTCCACTAACCCGACGCTGCCCTATACCGTCAACACCATCGACGAGCATCTCGACATGCTGATGGTTTGCCACCACCTCGATCCGGATATCGCCGAAGACGTGGCCTTTGCCGAATCCCGCATTCGCCGGGAAACAATCGCTGCCGAAGATGTGCTGCATGACATTGGCGCGTTTTCCCTGACCTCGTCCGATTCACAGGCGATGGGGCGCGTTGGCGAAGTGATCCTGCGTACCTGGCAGGTGGCGCACCGCATGAAGGTTCAGCGTGGCCCGTTGGCAGAAGAAACCGGTGACAACGACAACCTGCGCGTTAAACGCTACGTCGCCAAATACACCATCAACCCGGCATTAACCCACGGTATTGCCCATGAAGTCGGCTCCGTTGAGCCTGGCAAACTGGCCGATCTGGTGCTGTGGTCGCCCGCCTTTTTTGGCGTAAAACCGGCGACGATCGTCAAGGGCGGGATGATCGCCTGCGCGCCAATGGGCGATATCAACGCCTCGATCCCCACCCCGCAGCCGGTGCATTACCGCATGATGTTCGGCGCGCTTGGCGCGGCGCGGCACCACACCCGGCTGACCTTTATTTCGCAGGCCGCTGACGCGCAAAACATCCCGCAGCAGCTCAATCTGCAAAGCGCTATCGCCGTCGTCAAAGGCTGTCGGACGGTGAAAAAGGTCGACATGATCCACAACGGCCTGCAACCCAATATCACCGTCGATGCTCAGACTTACGAGGTGCGTATTGATGGCGAACTTATCACCAGCGAACCGGCAGATGTTTTGCCGATGGCGCAACGCTATTTTCTGTTTTGAGGAGTGACGATGATCTATCTGACCCAACGCCTTGACCACGCTCACCGCGTTACTGCAAGCGTCACGCTGCCCATTGATGTCCGGGTAAAAAGTCGCGCCAGGGTAGCACTGAACGACGGTCGCGAAGCCGGGCTAATGCTACCGCGTGGTTTGCTGCTGCGTGGTGGCGATCTGCTAAGTACCGACGATGGCAGCGAAGTGATCGAAGTGATCGCCGCACCGGAGTCGGTTTCCGTGGTGCGCTGCGACGATCCTTTCCTGCTCGCCAAAGCCTGTTATCACCTCGGTAATCGCCACGTTCCGCTGCAAATCCTGCCTGATGAACTGCGTTACCATCACGATCATGTGCTGGACGACATGCTGCGCCAGTTCAACCTTGAGGTGACATTCGCCCAGTTGCCGTTTGAACCTGAAGCAGGCGCTTATGCCAGTGAATCACACGGGCATCACCACGGCCATGCGCACTGATGCATAACAGCCAACAGCTACGTCTGATGCAGCTCGCCAGCAGCGCGCTCCCGGTAGGGTCATTTACCTGGTCCCAGGGTCTGGAATGGGCGGTGGAAATCGGCTGGGTGAAAAGCGTCGATGACTTCTCTGCCTGGCAAATCCAGCAGATGGAGCAGAACTTTTTTACCGTTGACCTACCGCTGCTGGCGAGACTGTATCGCGCCTGCGAGCTGGACGATCTCGACGCAGCACGCCGCTGGAGCGCTTACCTGCTAGCCTGTCGCGAAACCCGCGAACTGCGGGATGAAGAACGCAGTCGGGGTGCGGCGTTTACGCGGCTGGTCACCGACTGGGAGTCGGATTGCTCGCGAGAATGGCGCACCCTCTTTGTCGACAGCCAACTCTGCGGCATGGCATGGCTGGGCGTGCGCTGGAAAATTCCACTGACGGAGCTGGCGTTAAGCCTCGGCTACAGCTGGATTGAGAGCGCTGTCATGGCTGGCGTCAAGCTGGTTCCTTTTGGACAACAGGCGGCCCAGCGTTTGATTATTGCGCTCTGCGATCGCTATGCGCAGGGTTTGGCACAGGCGCTGACGTGTCCTGACACCAGCCTCGGCTCCGCAACGCCGTTGGCCGCTATCGCGTCTGCCCGGCATGAAACCCAATATTCCCGATTATTCCGCTCCTGAGGAGAAAAAATGAGTAACTACAAGCATCCCCTGCGTGTGGGCGTTGGCGGCCCGGTCGGCTCGGGCAAAACGGCGCTGCTGGAAGCGTTATGCAAAGCCATGCGCAGCAGCTATCAGTTGGCGGTGGTGACCAACGATATCTACACCAAAGAAGATCAGCGCATTCTCACCGAGGCTGGCGCACTGGAACCGGACAGAATCGTTGGTGTGGAAACCGGTGGCTGCCCGCATACCGCCATCCGCGAAGATGCGTCGATGAATCTGGCCGCCGTAGAAGCGCTGAGCGAGAAATTCGGCAATCTGGATCTGATTTTTGTGGAAAGCGGCGGCGATAACCTGAGCGCCACCTTTAGCCCGGAACTCGCGGATCTGACGATCTATGTGATCGATGTTGCCGAAGGCGAGAAGATCCCGCGTAAAGGCGGTCCGGGGATCACCAAATCCGATTTTCTGGTGATCAATAAAACCGATCTTGCCCCTTACGTCGGCGCATCGCTGGAGGTGATGGAGCGCGATACCTTGCGCATGCGCGGCGAGCGTCCATGGACGTTTAGTAATTTAAAATCTGGAGAAGGCCTGGACAAAATTATCGCGTTTCTGGAAGAGAAAGGAATGTTGCGGATGTAGCGTATTGCCCGGTGGCGCTACGCTTACCGGGCCTACGATATTGTGAGCTTATGCCGCCGGTAATTCCGCCAGCGGCCAGCGTGGACGCACGGTCACGCCAAGATCCGCCGTTGCACCCGCTTTAAAGCGCACCATGCCCGCGTAGGCGATCATCGCCCCGTTATCGGTACAAAATTCCGGACGCGCGTAAAACACTTCGCCACGACGTTTTTGCATCATCTCGGCCAGCTTTGCGCGCAGCGTACGGTTCGCACTCACGCCTCCCGCCATCACCAGACGTTTAAAACCGGTTTGATCCAGCGCGCGTTTGCACTTGATCATCAGCGTATCAACTACCGCGTCTTCAAACGCTCGGGCGATATCAGCGCGGGTCTGATCGTCATTTTCGTTATTACGAATGGTATTCGCAGCGAAGGTTTTCAAACCTGAGAAGCTGAAATCCAGCCCCGGACGGTCAGTCATCGGACGCGGGAAGACAAAACGTTTTTCAACGCCTTGTGATGCCAGCTTTGACAGCATTGGGCCACCAGGATAATCCAATCCCAGCAGCTTGGCGGTTTTGTCGAACGCTTCACCGGCAGCATCATCAATCGATTCGCCCAGCAATTCATACTGACCGATACCGGTGACGCTGATCAGCTGCGTGTGGCCGCCGGAAACCAGCAGCGCGACGAACGGGAACGCAGGGGGATTATCTTCCAGCATTGGCGCCAGCAGATGCCCTTCCATGTGGTGCACAGGAATTGCCGGTACGCCCCAGGCGAACGCCAGCGAACGTCCTACGGTTGCGCCAACCAGCAGCGCACCAACCAGACCAGGACCTGCGGTATACGCCACCGCATCGATCTCTTTTGCCGTCAGTCCCGCTTCTTTCAGCGCGGCCTGGATCAACGGTACGGTTTTACGTACGTGATCGCGCGAGGCCAGTTCAGGCACTACGCCGCCGTAGTCAGCATGTAATTTCACCTGACTATACAATTGGTTGGCTAAAAGACCTTTTTCATCGTCGTAAATGGCGATGCCGGTTTCATCGCAGGATGTTTCAATACCCAGTACACGCATGACTTGTTTTACCTCGCTCTATTACCGCGCAGTGTAGGACCAATGCGGGTTGATGTAAAACTTTGTTCGCCCCAGGAGTTTCGCTCGTGTATACTCCTTGTCCTTATAAAAGTCCCTTTCAAAATCGCGTCGGTGCTTTACAAAGCAGCAGCAATTGCAGTAAAATTCCGCACCATTTTGAAATAAGCTGGCGTTGATGCCAGCGGCAAACCGAATTTATTAAAGGTGAGAGTTACATGCCGGTAATTAAAGTACGTGAAAACGAGCCGTTCGACGTAGCACTGCGTCGCTTCAAGCGTTCATGCGAAAAAGCAGGTGTTCTGGCGGAAGTTCGTCGTCGTGAGTTCTATGAAAAACCGACTACCGAACGTAAGCGCGCTAAAGCTTCTGCTGTGAAACGTCACGCGAAGAAACTGGCTCGCGAAAACGCACGCCGTACTCGTCTGTACTAATCCATTGAGAGCCAAAGCTCTCAATTCAGACTGAGTTGTAGTTGTAAGGCCGTGCTTCCGGAAGGAATGCGCGGCTTATTTTCGTTTATACACGTCATCATTCAAGCTGCCTCAGTGTTGGCTGCAGTCGCTCACCCCAGTCACGTACTGCTGTACGCTCCTGAGGATTCGCTTCCTTGCCGCCTTGATGCATCCTGAATGATTTTGTGTATATGAGTCATCAAAAAACAGGGGCTTATGGCTGGACGAATTCCTCGCGTTTTTATCAATGACCTGCTGGCAAGAACCGACATCGTCGATCTCATCGACGCGCGGGTAAAGCTGAAAAAGCAGGGCAAAAATTATCACGCGTGCTGTCCGTTCCATAACGAAAAAACCCCCTCTTTCACCGTAAACGGTGAAAAACAGTTTTATCACTGCTTTGGGTGTGGCGCGCATGGCAACGCCGTCGACTTTCTCATGAACTACGACAAGCTCGAGTTTGTGGAAACCGTCGAAGAACTGGCCGCAATGCACAACCTTGAAGTGCCCTATGAAGCAGGCAGTGGCCCCAGTCAGATAGAGCGCCATCAACGGCAAAGCCTTTATCAATTGATGGACGGCCTGAACACTTTTTATCAACAGTCTTTGATGCAGCCCGCCGCTACCCCTGCGCGCCAGTACCTGGAAAAGCGAGGATTAAGTAGCGACGTTATCACCCGTTTTGCTATTGGTTTTGCGCCCCCCGGCTGGGACAACGTCCTGAAACGGTTTGGCGGCAATGCTGAGAATCGCAAATCGCTGGTCGATGCGGGGATGTTGGTCACCAACGATCAGGGACGCAGTTACGATCGCTTCCGCGAACGGGTGATGTTCCCCATTCGCGACAAACGTGGTCGGGTCATTGGTTTTGGTGGACGCGTGCTGGGCGATGCCCTGCCGAAATATCTGAACTCCCCGGAAACCGATATTTTCCATAAAGGTCGCCAGCTGTATGGCCTTTATGAAGCCCAGCAGGATAACGCCGATCCACAGCGCCTGTTAGTGGTAGAAGGCTATATGGATGTGGTGGCGCTGGCGCAATACGGCATTAACTACGCCGTTGCATCCCTAGGGACGTCAACTACTGCCGATCACATCCAACTGTTGTTCCGCGCGTCGAACAACGTAATTTGCTGTTACGACGGCGACCGAGCAGGACGTGACGCAGCATGGCGCGCGCTGGAAACCGCACTGCCCTATATGACAGACGGACGCCAGCTACGCTTCATGTTTTTACCTGACGGCGAAGACCCCGATACGCTGGTGCGTAAAGAAGGGAAAGAGGCCTTTGAAGCCCGGATGGAGCAGGCGCTGCCGCTCTCCGCGTTTTTATTTAACAGCCTGCTGCCGCAGGTGGATTTGAGTACCCCGGACGGACGCGCACAGCTCAGTACGCTGGCATTACCGCTGATTACTCAGGTACCAGGCGAAACGTTGCGCATTTACCTGCGACAGGAGTTGGGGAACAAGCTCGGCATTCTGGATGACAGCCAGCTTGAACGTTTAATGCCTAAACTGGCAGAAAATGGGGCTTCCCGCCCTGTTCCACAGCTAAAACGTACGACCATGCGTATACTTATAGGGTTGCTGGTACAGAACCCGGGCCTCGCCCCGCTGGTTCCACCGTTAGGCGCACTGGATAGCAATAAGCTGCCTGGACTTGGCTTATTCAGAGAACTGGTCAACACTTGTCTGGCTCAGCCAGGTCTGACCACCGGGCAACTTTTAGAACACTACCGTGGCACAAATGATGCTGTGACCCTTGAAAAACTGTCGATGTGGGACGATATAGCAGATAAAGATATCGCGGAAAAAACCTTCACCGACTCACTCAACCATATGTTTGATTCGATGCTTGAACTGCGCCAGGAAGAGTTGATAGCTCGTGAGCGCACACACGGTTTAAGCAGCGAAGAACGCCGGGAACTCTGGACACTGAACCAGGAACTGGCCAAGAAATAACAGAAAGACAAAAGTATTTAACGGCTTAACTGCCGAATATCGATCGGGAAGCCCCCGACAGCCGCACGGAGAGGCAGCGGCAAAATATAAGTATGCCCTCGTTTTGCCGTTGGCGGTTTTACCGCCCAACACCAATCAAACGAATTAAGTGTGGATACCGTCTTATGGAGCAAAACCCGCAGTCACAGCTGAAGCTTCTTGTCCAACGTGGTAAGGAGCAAGGCTATCTGACCTATGCCGAGGTCAATGACCATCTGCCGGAAGATATCGTCGATTCAGATCAAATCGAAGACATCATCCAAATGATCAATGACATGGGTATTCAGGTGATGGAAGAAGCACCTGATGCCGATGATCTGCTGCTTGCTGAAACCTCCAACAGCACCGATGAAGACGCGGAAGAAGCGGCTGCCCAGGTTCTGTCCAGCGTTGAGTCCGAAATCGGTCGTACGACTGACCCGGTCCGCATGTACATGCGTGAAATGGGTACCGTTGAACTGTTAACCCGCGAAGGCGAAATCGACATCGCTAAACGTATCGAAGACGGGATTAACCAGGTTCAATGCTCCGTTGCCGAATACCCGGAAGCTATCACCTACCTGCTTGAGCAGTACGATCGCGTAGAAGCTGAAGAAGCACGTCTTTCCGATCTGATCACTGGCTTTGTCGATCCAAATGCGGAAGAAGACATGGCGCCAACGGCGACCCACGTCGGTTCTGAACTCTCTCAGGAAGAGATGGATGACGATGAAGACGAAGATGAAGAAGATGGCGACGACGACAGCAGCGATGATGACAACAGCATCGACCCTGAGTTAGCGCGTGAAAAATTCGGTGAACTGCGTACTCAGTACGAAATCACTCGCGACACCATCAAAGCGAAAGGCCGCAGCCATGCTGCCGCGCAGGAAGAAATTCAGAAGCTGTCTGAAGTGTTCAAACAGTTCCGCCTGGTGCCGAAGCAGTTCGACTACCTGGTAAACAGCATGCGCGTCATGATGGACCGCGTGCGTACTCAGGAACGTCTGATCATGAAGCTCTGCGTCGAGCAGTGCAAAATGCCGAAGAAAAACTTCATCACCCTGTTTACTGGCAACGAAACCAGCGAAACCTGGTTCAACGCGGCAATCGCGATGAACAAACCGTGGTCTGAAAAACTGCACGACGTGGCAGATGACGTTCACCGCGGCCTGCAGAAACTGCAGCAGATTGAAGAAGAAACCGGCCTGACCATCGAGCAGGTTAAAGATATCAACCGTCGCATGTCCATCGGTGAAGCGAAAGCCCGCCGTGCGAAAAAAGAGATGGTTGAAGCGAACTTACGTCTGGTTATCTCTATCGCTAAAAAATACACCAACCGTGGCCTGCAGTTCCTGGATCTGATTCAGGAAGGTAACATCGGTCTGATGAAAGCGGTTGATAAGTTTGAATACCGTCGTGGTTACAAGTTCTCCACCTATGCAACCTGGTGGATCCGTCAGGCGATCACCCGTTCGATCGCGGATCAGGCGCGTACCATCCGTATCCCGGTACATATGATTGAGACTATCAACAAGCTCAACCGTATCTCCCGCCAGATGCTGCAAGAGATGGGCCGCGAGCCGACGCCAGAAGAACTGGCTGAGCGCATGCTGATGCCGGAAGACAAGATCCGTAAAGTGCTGAAGATCGCTAAAGAGCCTATCTCCATGGAAACGCCGATCGGCGACGATGAAGATTCGCATCTGGGTGATTTCATCGAGGATACCACCCTCGAGCTGCCGCTGGACTCTGCGACTACCGAGAGCCTGCGTGCCGCAACGCACGACGTTCTGGCTGGCCTGACCGCCCGTGAAGCGAAAGTTCTGCGTATGCGTTTCGGTATCGATATGAACACCGACCACACGCTGGAAGAAGTGGGTAAACAGTTCGACGTTACCCGCGAACGTATCCGTCAGATCGAAGCGAAGGCGCTGCGTAAACTGCGCCACCCGAGCCGCTCTGAAGTACTGCGTAGCTTCCTGGACGATTAATCTCGCCGCATAAGC
Source organism: Citrobacter sp. Cpo148 (assembly GCF_030332375.1). NCBI lineage: Bacteria > Pseudomonadati > Pseudomonadota > Gammaproteobacteria > Enterobacterales > Enterobacteriaceae > Citrobacter > Citrobacter sp. Cpo148. The sequence goes on along the minus strand of NZ_JAOWHY010000046.1, from coordinate 207,903 downwards.
ATAAACGCCACCGCAAGGTGGCGTTTTTCTTTACATCCCGCGCATGACCAGCGCGTCATCCAACTCGCGATACGCCTCCACCAGCTTATCCAGTGTAATCCGGCTCAATCCGCTGGGATTCGGCAATACCCAAATCTGCGTCGCGCCAATGGTCAGCGTCTGTTTTCCCCACTGCGCCCCACGCTGGCTAAGCCCCTGCTCAAATGCCTGCTTCCCAAGGATAGCGAGCGCGGCTGGCTGATACTCTTCTATTTTCTCAATAAGCAGACGACCGCCGCTACGCATCTCTTGTAGCTTCACTTCATTGGCTTGTACCGTTGGTCTGTCGACAAACTTAGTCACGCCGCAGCGGAAGTCCAGCAGGTGCTGTGCCTCTTCAGGTTTAAGCTGGCGATCGGTAAATCCCGCCTGATGGATAACCTTCCAGAAGCGATTAGCGGGGTGCGCAAAGGGGAATCCTGTACCTGCGGAAGAAAGCCCCGGATTGATACCGCAAAACACCACCCGCAGCTCCGGTGCCAGTATGTCCTTAACCATAATTACTCCGAACAATACATCAAGGGAACCAGTATAACGGACTGAAAATACATTGTTTATAAAAACAGCATCCGTACGCTTAAGTCTGGATTGCAACGCGGAGTTACTTTATAATCCACCGCCACGGCCCCTTAGCTCAGTGGTTAGAGCAGGCGACTCATAATCGCTTGGTCGTTGGTTCAAACCCAACAGGGGCCACCAAATCTCAAGGACTTGCGAGAAATCGCAGGTCCTTTTTTTATGGGTATTCCGTAGAAATTGGCATGTAGCAAAAAAGAGTTTGTCCTGGAAAAATCAATACTTGCTTGCATCAATATGTTGAATGAGTACGCGGAAGAACATGGCTGGCGGGGACTAAAGCTATTTACGCGATACACCTGTTCAGAAAACAGCATGTTAATGGCAACCCCATCTGGACGCCGCCATCCTGGGATGGAAACGTCCGTTAGAGTTTAATTCGATAGTCAGCTCACACTAGCTCTTTGAGCTGCTCCTGCATATAGGTTGAAAAATACTCTGGGTTCTTGATAAGGATGCGGTTACCGGAGGCGACTTTCTCTGCCCATCCGGCCACTTTTTTCGTGAACTCGGGATTCCATCCCTCTTGCTCACCCCGTGCCATCACAACTTCCGGACTCGCTGGCACACCTAAGTCATGCAAATACTTTAAGATTCCCTTAGCGGTACTTTCATCCATTGAATGTGGTACTGACGCCGAAGTGTTCATACCACCAATAAAATCCAATGCTTTCTCAATTGCTGTTGGCATGCTCTTATCCTTAAAATTAACCACGTGAGAGACACATTTATACTATGTACCCAACTCCGCCGGGATATCAAAGAGAACATCGCCTTTATTTGACTTACCCCGCAGCTAAACGCTTGCGCGGCTGTTTTCTGCGCTATTTTTTTGCTTCTCCGGCTAAAACCAGCCCAGTTGCCACCGCATTACGCGGCCCTTCGGTACCTCGAATATTACCCTGCCCGGCGACAACGCCGTAATGCGCCAGCGCATCGGTGATCATCTGCGGGATTTCGAAATCCAGCGAAGAACCGCCTACCAGCACCACAAAAGTCATATCGCGAATAGAGCCACCGGGTGACACCTGGCGTAACGCGCGCAGGCAGTTGGTCACAAAAACCTTCTCCTTAGCCTGTCGGCGCACCAGACGGATTTTTTCCAGCGAAGTCTGGTTATCTACCGGAATCAGCTCACCCTCTTTCAAGTACACCACTTTGGCGAATACTGACGGACTGAGCGGTTCGCGGAAAAACTCCACCGAGCCGTTCTCATGGCGAATGCTGAACAGGCTCTCCACTTTTGCCAGCGGGTATTTTTTTATTTCCTCCGCCAGAAATGCATCGCTTAAGCCCAGCTCAGTTTGAATCAACAGGCTGACCATATTCCCCGCGCCGGCCAGATGTACCGCTTTCACTACGCCGTCGCTATTGATGACGGCGGCATCGGTAGATCCTGCGCCTAAGTCGAGGATCGCCAGCGGTGCGGCGCATCCGGGCGTAGTTAACGCCCCCGCCACGGCCATGTTGGCCTCCACGCCGCCCACCTCAACCAGAGTGTTTAACCGGACGCTCAGCTCACTGGCGATGGCCTGCATCTGTAAACGATCGGCTTTCACCATCGCCGCAATGCCCACGGCGTTCTCCATTGAACACTCTCCGGCGATGCCGCCCTGCACCTTGCGCGGAATAAATGTATCGACCGCCAATAGATCCTGAATATGCACCGTGTTCATGTCATGACCGGTCAGCGAGGCCATCACCTTACGCACCCGCTCCAGCATGCCGCCTGCGTGCGTACCAGCTTCCCCACGAATATCGCACACGGGCGCACAGGCGCTCATCGCCTGCATAATGGCCTGAGCGCCCTGCGCTACGTCGGCTTCACCGCCGCGCTTTTCACCACGGATAAAGATCTTACCCGCCGGGATCACTCTTGATCGCACATCGCCCTGCGGGGTTTTCAGCACCACAGCGGAACGGTTGCCAATCAGCGCTCTGGCGATGGGGACAATAGTTTGTGTTTCCTCAGGGGTCAGGGCAAAGAAGGTTGCGATACCGTAAGGATTCGACAGCACCCGCACCACCTGTCCCGGGGCCGCCACTTCCACCGCCGCCAGCACGCCTTCCGGCACCTTCTCCAGTAGAGTGACTTCATCAACCACCGGTATTGGCCGATGCAGGCGATTATTCACCAGCACGCCATCATCTTTTTTCAGGATGGCCGCCACCACGTTGACGCCGCGATCCAGCGCTTCATTGATAAACCAAACCGCCTCAAGGAAATCCATCTCCTCACCCACCAACGGTATCCAACCCTGGGCAAATCGATCCTCGCTCAACGCCGCCAACTTCTCCACGGCGATGGTAGTCCCCATGCCCACGCCAACGCCGCCGGGCGTTTGCGGGTTATGGCCAATCATCGTTGATTCGGTAATGATGGTTTCAGTGATGGTTTCCATCGCCACATCGCCAATCACCGGTGCGGCCTCGTTGATGCAGATTTTTGCCACGTCCTGCAGCGACCACGGCGTTTTATCCAGCGCCTGCTGCAGGGACGCGACCACCCCGGCGATATTCTCCCGCGTGCCTTTCATCCCGGTCGTGGCGACAATCCCGCTGCCGATAAACCGGCCATCCTGCGCCAACGCCACTTCAGTGGTGGCGTTGCCGATATCGATCCCTGCAATTAACGGCATGCTGCCTCCGTCACTGACTGCCTTTACGCAGCTTATTTCTCTGCTGGTATACCTCTGCCGATTCGCGGACAAACCCGGCGTTCACCGTGGCGTGCCAGGTGTGTTCCAGTTCATCGGCAATGGCCTGCAACTCGGCGAACGAAGAACGAAACGGCCTCAGTGCGTTGTAGATCTCCAGAATGCGGGCATCCGGGATCGCAATCAGTTCTGCCGCACGACGAAAATTGCGCGCTACGGCATGACGCTGCATCTGCTCGGCAATCTGCGCCTGGTACTCCAGCGTTTGCTGAGAAATACGCACATCCTGCGGCCCTACGCGGCCCGCCAGCACATTCTCAAGGGTAATGTCGGTTAGCGGCTTGCCGCCAGGCGTCCGGATTTTCTCCGGGCAGCGGGTGGCTAATGGGTAATCCTGCGCGGTCATGATGTTGTCGTTCATGGTCATTCCCTTACCAGTGCAATATGCAACGTGACAGGCGCAGCATCCTGCACCACGTGTTTGGTTTCTTTGATATGAAACAGCGCGGCCTTGGCCATAAATTTAGGGCGCACCATCTGGTCATTGACCACTGGCACCGGCGAAGGCGACTCTTTGCGCGCATATCGCGCGGCGTTTTTACCAATCTGACGATAGGTTTCCAGTGTCAGCAGCGGAGCCTGAGAAAACAGTTCCAGGTTACTTAGCGGCAGCAGATCGCGCTGATGAATCACCGTGGTTCCTTTCGACTGGATACCAATCCCAATGCCTGAGCCGCTGAGATTTGCCGCATCCCATGCCATAAAAGAAACATCCGAGGTGCGCAGGATCCTCACTACTCGCGCATGCAGTCCCTCTTCTTCGATGCCAGCAACCAGCTCTTTCAAAATCGCGTTGTGCGGCATATCAATCAAGGTTTTATGCTGATACTTATCAAAGGCCGGGCCGACGCCAATCACCACCTCATCTACGCGTTCGTCCGCTGTAGCCGCCTCGCCTTCGCTTACCTGCAAGGTGAAAACCGGCTTACGTTCAGTTGTGCATTCCACGGTGTACCGCCTTATTCAATTGAGCCAGGCTGAACCACGCCCGCGATATTTTTAATTTCCGCCCAGCGTTCGGCACTGATGCGATAGCCGGTACCAGGTCCCTGATAATCATTGATGTCGTTGACGGCGCTGACGACGTCGAACTGGCGATCCAGAATAGCCGACGTTTGCAGGTAATCACCGGTAACACGCTGTCTCAGCATATTGAGGATGTTACTGGCGATATCTTCGAAACCGCTACGGCTTAGTGCGCCGACGATATCCAGCCCGGTGATATTGCGCTTCATCATCTCTTCCACGGCGGCCAGATCTTCCACCACATTGCGCGCGGGCATATCTTTGCTGCCGTGAGCATAAGTAGCAGCTTCGACTTCTTCATCGCTAATCAGCGGCAGGCCCAGTTCGCGGAACACTGCCTGAATGGCGCGTGCGGCCTTATTGCGAATGGCGATGGTTTCCTCTTCCGTGACCGGACGCAGACCGCCGTCAACCATCAGATCGCGTTGCAGAATGTTGTAATCATCGAAATCTTCAGCGTCGAAGTTCGATCCGGCAAACATGTTGTCGTAGTTGGGTACCGCGCTGTAACCGGAGAAAATAAAGTCGGTACCCGGCAGCATCTGCATCAGGGTGCGGGCAGTACGGCGAATATCGGAGTGGGAAAAGGTCTGGTCATTGGCGGAGGCCACTTCAAGGTCGAGCATTGAGGCAATCAGGTTTTCCGCCAGCACCGCGCGGATCCCTGACGGCACAGCGCCGGTCATGCCGATACAGCTGACCGCACCGTTTTGCAGCCCCTGTACGCCCGCGCCTTTAGTGATAAAAATGCAGCGTGACTCCAGATAAAGCATCGATTTACTTTCGGAATAGCCCATCAGCGCTTCCGAGCCGGTGCCGGAGGTGTAGCGCATCTTCAGGCCACGCGACGCATAAGCCGAGGCGAGAAACGCTTTGGACCACGGCGTGTCATCGCCGTCGGTAAACACCGATTCTGTGCCATACACCGACACCGTTTCGGCATAACTGGTTAGCCCTCGCATCCCCAGCTCCAGCTCCGTGGCCTCTTCAACGGAACATTGCGTCAGCACACCGGGGCGACCACACTGGGAACCCACCAACAGTGCCAGGGCATTAAACGGCGCGTAGCGGGCGATCCCGACCGTCGTTTCCTGCTCGGAAAAGCCGCGGATCCCCGCTTCAGCAGCGTCGGCGGCAATCTGTACCGGGTTATCTTTCAGGTTAGTCACGTGGCACTGGTTGGAGGGAGTGCGTCTGGCGCGCATTTTTTGTAGCGCCATCATCATCTCCACCACGTTCATTTGCGCCATCACTTCCACCGCTTTCGCCGGGGTGATGGCGGTGGTAATGGCAATAATCTCTTCCCGACTGACGTGGATATCCACCAGCATTCTGGCGATCTCCAGCGCGTCGAGCTGCATGGCGCGCTCAGCTTTGGCCACGTTAATCGCATAATCGGCAATGAAACGGTCGATCATGTCGAACTCGGCGCGGCTCTTACCGTCCAGCTCAACAATACGACCATTTTCCACCTTCACCGACGACGTCGGATCGTAGGGGCTTTCCATGGCGATCAGCCCCTCTTCAGGCCATTCGCCAATCAGCCCATCCTGATTTACAGGCCGCTTCGCAAGCACTTCGAATCGTTTTGATCTTCTCATGATTTATTGACTCAAAAGGTAAAAAATAGGGACGCCGGGCCATATTGCCGGGGACACCACACCCGGTATTCGCCTTTCATCAGCAATGGCCGAACTCTAAATGAGCCAAGCAATAAAAAAATAAAATTAATTTCGTTCCAATTTGGCACCTAATAAAAATGCATCGTTCCATATTGAAACGCAATTCAGGAATATCCATCGTGAATTGTGACGAGGTTAAATGATCATTATCAATAAACGCAAAATCAGGGAAATAAATTTAATTTTTATAAAAAATCCACCCTATTGACTTAATAACGTGCGGCGAGAAAATAAGGTAAAGCCAATGATAAAAATAGCTGTTGCGCGATATGTTTCGTGACCTCAGCCCTACAACATTTTCAGGAGAGACTGTGAATAAGAGCCAACAAATTGCCACCATTACGCTGGCGGCTGCAAAAAAAATGGCGCAGGCCGTTGAGGCTAAAGCGCTTGAGATCAACGTTCCGGTGGTCTTTTCTGTGGTGGATCACGGCGGAAATACGCTGCTAATGCAACGCATGGACGATGCGTTTGTCACCAGCTGTGATATCTCTCTTAATAAAGCGTATACCGCCTGTTGCCTGCGTCAGGGTACCCATGAAATTACCGACGCGGTACAACCTGGCGCTTCGCTATATGGTTTGCAGCTTACTAACCAACAGCGCATTGTTATTTTCGGCGGCGGCTTACCTGTCATATTAAACGGTAAATTAATTGGTGCCGTTGGCGTTAGCGGCGGCACCGTCGAACAAGACAGATTATTAGCAGAAACCGCACTGAATTGTTTCTCTGAATTATAATTTAAATCTAAGAAGGTATATTATGAGCTATCGTATGTTTGATTACCTGGTGCCAAATGTGAACTTCTTTGGCCCCAATGCTATTTCCGTTGTCGGCGAACGCTGCAAACTGTTAGGCGGTAAAAAAGCGCTGCTGGTTACTGATAAAGGTCTGCGGGCTATTAAAGACGGTGCGGTAGATAAAACCCTCGCCCATTTACGTGAAGCGGGCATTGACGTGGTGGTTTTTGACGGCGTTGAGCCAAATCCCAAAGACACCAACGTGCGCGATGGTCTGGAGGTCTTTCGCAAAGAGCATTGCGATATCATCGTTACCGTTGGAGGCGGTAGCCCGCATGACTGCGGTAAAGGCATCGGTATCGCGGCAACTCACGAAGGCGATCTCTACAGCTATGCTGGGATTGAAACCCTGACCAACCCGCTGCCGCCTATCGTTGCGGTGAATACCACTGCCGGTACCGCCAGCGAAGTCACCCGCCACTGCGTACTGACCAATACCAAAACCAAAGTGAAGTTTGTGATTGTCAGCTGGCGCAACCTGCCGTCGGTCTCCATTAACGATCCGCTGCTAATGCTCGGCAAACCCGCTCCGCTGACCGCCGCGACCGGTATGGACGCCCTGACCCACGCCGTAGAAGCCTATATTTCCAAAGATGCCAACCCGGTCACCGACGCCGCCGCTATTCAGGCTATTCGCCTGATCGCACGCAACTTGCGTCAGGCCGTAGCGCTGGGCAGCAACCTGAAAGCTCGCGAGAACATGGCCTACGCTTCTCTGTTGGCGGGTATGGCTTTCAACAACGCCAACCTCGGCTACGTTCATGCAATGGCGCATCAGCTTGGCGGTCTGTACGACATGCCACACGGCGTGGCGAATGCCGTACTGCTCCCGCACGTGGCGCGCTATAACCTGATCGCTAACCCGGAGAAATTTGCCGATATCGCAGAATTTATGGGTGAAAACACTGACGGACTCTCCACCATGGATGCCGCCGAACTGGCCATTCACGCCATTGCCCGTCTCTCCGCTGACATCGGCATTCCGCAGCATTTGCGCGATCTGGGCGTCAAAGAAGCCGATTTCCCGTACATGGCGGAAATGGCGCTGAAGGACGGCAACGCCTTCTCTAACCCGCGCAAAGGGAACGAGAAAGAAATTGCCGAGATCTTCCGTCAGGCATTCTGATAACGCAGGGGGCGCAATGTCACTTTCATCACCGGGCGTACATCTGTTTTATCACTCACGCTGGCAGGATACTCGCGTGCTTGATGAGCTGTGCTGGGGGCTGGAAGAGCAAGGCGTCCCTTGCCGGGCAATCTGTTGCGACGAGCATGACTGCGCGCTGGCATTGAGCAAACTTGCGGCCAAAAGCTCAATGCTACGTGTCGGTCTGGGTCTTAATGCCACGGGTGATATTGCTTTAACCCACGCCCAGTTGCCCGAGGATCGGGCGCTGATCCGTGGGCATATCCGCGCCGGAGCAGCCCAGCTTCGCGTCCTCGGCGCCAATGCCGGTCAACTGGTCAAAGTACTTCCCTTCAGCGAGATAAAATAAATGTATCGCATCTACACCCGAACCGGCGATAAAGGCACGACCGCGCTGTTTGGCGGCAGCCGTATCGACAAAGATGACATCCGCGTTGAGGCCTATGGCACGGTGGATGAACTGATTTCCCAGCTTGGCGTCTGCTATGCCAGCACGCACCAGGCTGAACTACGCCAGGATCTGCACGCCATGCAGAAGATGCTGTTTGTACTGGGTGCGGAACTCGCCAGCGATGAGAAAGGACTCGCGCGCTTACAACAGCGTATTGGCGATGAGGATATTCAGGCGCTGGAGCAGCTTATTGACCGCAATATGGCGCAAAGCGGTCCGCTCAAAGAGTTTGTTATTCCGGGGAAAAATCTGCCATCGGCACAGCTACACGTTGCGCGAACCCTAACCCGCCGACTGGAGCGGATCCTTATCGCGATGAGCAGAACGCTGACGTTACGCGATGAACCCAGGCGTTACATCAACCGACTGTCGGACGCGCTGTTCTCGATGGCGAGAATTGAAGAAACTAGTCCAGATGCTTGCGCTTAAACTGGCTGGCATCAATGTCGTATTGCTTCATCTTGCGCCACAAGGTAGTGCGACCAATGTTCAGCAGTTGCGACATCTCCTGTACGCGCCCGCTGGTGACGCGAGCAGCATGGATAATCGCCTCTTTTTCGATAGCGGTAAAGGTCAGACTGGCTGGCAGCAGTGAAGACGCCGTCTCCAGACCAGGACGTTCGGCAAACAGATAATCCGGTAGATTGCTCAGCCGAATATGGCCGTTATCACTGCTGATGGCGATGTTTTCGATAATGCTGTTCAGCTCAAAGTCATTGCCCGGCCACGAATAGGCCACCAGCTGAGCCAGCGCGTCGTCGTCGATCTTCAAACTGGATGAAAAGCGTTTTTTCAGGCTATTCAGCCGCGTATAAATCAGCGAGGGAATGCTGTTACGCCGCGCCCGCAGCGGGGGGATCACTATCTCAAAAGAGTGCAGCGCGTAATACAGCTGACGGCTAAAGCGGTTTTGCTCCACCAGATTGGCGAGATCAACCGTGGTGGTGGCGATCACTTTGACATCCACCGGAATCAACCGACGGGCATCCAGGCGGGTTAGTACCCCCTGCTTGATCACCTGTAACAGCGCGGATTGCAGCTCCGGCGCCAGATATTCAATTTTTTCCAGAAACAGCGTGCCGCCGTTCGCCAGTTCAAGACGGCTCAACCGGCCATTTTCATCGTCGGTGGGCGCACTGCCCATAAAATCCTGCCCCAGCACGCTGTTGGCATACAGCTGACAGTTCACGGCGATATACGGCCCGCTGGCGCGCTCGCTTTCGTTGTGAATGGCCTGACTCAGCAGTTCCTTACCAACGCCCTCTTCTCCGCACAGCAGGATCGGGAAACTCCCCCTCGCCGCCTGGCGTCCAAAATGGATCAAGCGGCGGGTTTCCGGATCGTCAGTCGACATCTGCTCAAAGGTGTGGCTCACCTTGCCGAGCTGGCTGGTCATCAGCTGGCGCATTTGCTCCACCGGATGCAGTAGCAGGATAAAGCTGTTGCCCTGCTCCTCAACAATAGGTTTTAGGGTGATGACGGCATCAACAAACTGATGCTGGCTTTCAAAGGTAACTTCGACGTGATTCAGGCCGCGGGCATGTTTGATCGCCCGGCGCAGCAGCATGGGGAGATTGAGCAGATCGTGAATGTTTTTTCCCTGACTGGCCTGCGCATCGAGATGCAAAAGCAGCGCCGCACGCGCATTGAGGAACTGCAATACGCCCTGTTCGTTCCAGGCCATCACACCATCATCCATACTCTCCAGCAGCCCGTACATCTGGTTCAGATGGCGGTTGGATTCAGCCAGCAGGCTGTCGGTCAGCAAAGAGTTGCCGACTTCTCTGGCAATCGCCAGCGTCAGGGATAAATCAGAAACGCACTCATGCTCCACCAGACAACACAGCGAGATGGAGCCGAACAGTCGACCATGGTTATCGAAGACCGGCGTCGAGCAGAACGACCACGGATGCAGCGCCTGTTTAAAATGCTGTTTACCAGAAGTTTTTGTCGGCTGGCCCGGCATCGTCGCCAGCGACAGCGCACAACTGCCAATGATGCTTTCCGCACAGTAGCTGCCGTCGCGAAACCCAAGCTCCGCCAGCTGTTCCACCGTCTGTGGATCACCGCAACGGCTGAGAATACAGGCTGATTCATCCAGAATCAGCAGCGCGCACGGGCGGCCGTCCATAAACTCCCAGGCATCTTCCAGCGCAGCCTGAGCAATCGTCAGCAACGCCGTCTTGCGACGACAAATCGACTCAAAGGTCAGCCCTTGCGCCTGATGCGGCGCCTGCCAGGTTTCCCGCTGCATAAACTTGCTGCAACGATGCCATGACTGGGCAATGACTGAAGAGACTTCCTTCCCGATGCTATGCGTGTGCGCCGTCATATCCCTTTCCGCTGTTTAACCATAGACAACCCCTCCGGCAGAGACTGTCAGAGGGGGAGAAGATGCCGGATAGAAACCTACCGACGACTGATTAACGCGCCAGCCACTGCTGTCCCAGCAGGTCTGCCGTCAAAATAGCGGCATGTACGCTTTCAGGCGTTACCGGGAACGGCATATTGTGGATGGTTTCACCTTCTGCACAGGTCGCTTTTGCTACGGCCATGATCTTGCCGTCAACGTCTTCTTTCACACCCATTTCCGCTAACGTTACCGGCAGGCCTACTTTCTGACAGAAATTCAGCACGGTTTCGATCTCTTCCATCGGGCTGTTTTGCAACACCAGCTGCGCCAGCGTACCAAAGGCGACTTTTTCACCGTGGTACAAATGGTGGCACTCTTCCAGAATCGTAAAGCCGTTGTGGATCGCATGCGCCCCTGCCAGACCGCTGCTTTCAAAGCCGATGCCGCTGAGGTAAGTGTTAGCTTCGACAATACGCTCCAGCGCATCGGTCACCACGCCGGCCTGCGCGGCAAAGCGTGCCTTCTCGCCTTCCGCCAGCAGGGTATCATAGCACAAGCGCGCCAGGCTCAGCGCCGCCACGGTGGACTGTCCGCCCGCCATGCTGGTCGCTCTGGCGTCATAACAGGCTTTCGCTTCAAACCAGGTCGAGAGCGCATCGCCCATCCCGGCCACCAGCAGACGTACCGGCGCTTTGGCAATGATTGCAGTGTCCATCACTACCATATCCGGGTTTTTCGGGTAGATCAGATACTCTTCAAACTCACCGGCTTCGGTATAGATAACGGACAGCGCGCTGGTTGGCGCATCGGTAGACGCGATAGTCGGGATCACCACCACCGGCAACTTCTGGTAGTAGCCAATCGCTTTGGCGGTATCCAGCGTTTTCCCACCACCAATCCCAACCACGCCGCGGCAACCGTGCTGTTTCAAAATGGCAATCAGGCGATTAATTTCAACATGGCTACATTCACCGTTAAAGCGTTCCGCATGGCAGCTAATGTCATGACTGTGCAGGCCGTTTAGTACCTTCTCTCCCGCCAGCTTCATCACGAAGTCATCAGCAATCACGAAAAAGCTGTCCGCCAGATTTTTAGCGTATTGACCAAACAAGGTGGAAGCGTCAGGACCCTGGAGATATTTGGCTGGAGATTGAATAACTTTTAGCATTCCTTTCATCCTCAAATAAGTACATGTTTTTACATGGTGAGCCCTGGCGTTAACCTGTTTGGCCTGATGCTGACGGCGAAAACGGGAGGTACCGGAGCGATGCAATAACTGTAGGGCGAGGCGTGCACAAAAAAATCTTTCGTCTTTTTGTTCTGATATGAAACAGATAAAAACAACACATGTTTCATATTGGAACGCTTAACCATAAAAAATATAAGGTTTGCGATCCCGATCCGTTCATTTGCCACCAAATCTCCGGCACAGACGAATCTCACTTTCTCTTTTACCCACTCACTTGCCAAAATACCGGTAAAAAAAAAGCTGACAGTACCGTGTGACCTGCATTCATCGCGAGAGGAAAAAGTCGAGCGAGCTCGCATTGTGGTCGTTCACCGTTCTTTTAGGTTTCATTTCGGAACAAAAAACAATAACAACGTTCCGTAATGAAACTCATTTTAACGTTGTTTTTTTCCACGCTGACTTCGCCAGAATCTCTCTATCGCCTCCGCACCATGACCATGCTTCCGGGGGTTTGTCTTACACTCAACCTCAAGGAGCCGTTATGTCTCAATTCTTTTTTAATCAACGCACCCATCTCGTGAGCGACGTCATCGACGGTACGATTATCGCCAGCCCGTGGAATAACCTGGCGCGTCTGGAAAGCGATCCGGCCATTCGCATCGTGGTCCGTCGTGACCTCAACAAAAATAACGTAGCGGTCATTTCCGGCGGCGGTTCAGGGCACGAACCCGCGCACGTTGGGTTTATCGGTAAAGGTATGCTAACCGCCGCAGTCTGTGGCGACGTGTTCGCTTCCCCGAGCGTAGATGCGGTACTGACCGCCATTCAGGCGGTAACCGGTGAGGCGGGCTGTTTGTTGATCGTGAAAAATTACACCGGTGACCGTCTTAATTTCGGTCTTGCCGCCGAGAAAGCCCGTCGCCTTGGTTACAACGTTGAAATGCTGATTGTCGGCGATGACATCTCCCTACCGGATAACAAACACCCGCGCGGCATTGCGGGAACCATCCTGGTGCATAAAATCGCGGGCTATTTTGCCGAACGCGGCTACAACCTCGCCACCGTCCTGCGTGAAGCGCAATACGCGGCCAATAACACCTTCAGTCTGGGTGTTGCGCTTTCCAGCTGTCATTTGCCGCAAGAAACCGACGCCGCCCCGCGTCATCATCCGGGCCACGCGGAGCTGGGTATGGGCATTCACGGCGAACCAGGCGCCTCGGTCATCGACACCCAGAACAGTGCGCAGGTGGTGAACCTGATGGTGGATAAACTGCTGGCCGCCCTGCCTGAAACCGGCCGTCTGGCGGTGATGATTAACAATCTTGGCGGCGTTTCTGTTGCCGAAATGGCCATCATTACCCGCGAACTGGCCAGCAGCCCGCTGCATCCGCGTATCGACTGGCTGATTGGCCCGGCCTCGTTGGTCACCGCGCTGGATATGAAAGGCTTTTCACTGACGGCCATCGTGCTGGAAGAGAGCATCGAAAAAGCGCTGCTCACAGAGGTGGAAACCAGTAACTGGCCGACGCCGGTCCCACCGCGTGAAATCAGCTGTGTACCGTCATCTCAGCGTAGCGCACGCGTGGAATTCCAGCCTTCGGCAAATGCCCTGGTGGCCGGGATTGTGGAGCTTGTCACCACAACCCTTTCCGATCTGGAGACCCATCTTAATGCGCTGGATGCCAAAGTCGGCGATGGCGATACCGGTTCAACCTTTGCCGCAGGCGCGCGGGAAATTGCCAGCCTGTTGCATCGCCAGCAGTTGCCGCTGGATAACCTTGCCACGCTGTTTGCGCTGATTGGCGAACGTCTGACCGTGGTGATGGGAGGTTCCAGCGGTGTGCTGATGTCTATTTTCTTTACCGCTGCGGGGCAGAAACTGGAACAGGGAGCTAACTTTGCCGAAGCCCTGAATACGGGACTGGCGCAGATGAAGTTCTACGGCGGCGCAGACGAAGGCGATCGCACCATGATTGATGCGCTGCAACCGGCCCTGACTTCGCTGCTCACGCAGCCGCAAAATCTGCAGGCCGCCTTCGACGCCGCGCAAGCGGGAGCCGAACGAACCTGTTTGTCGAGCAAAGCCAATGCGGGTCGCGCATCGTATCTGAGCAGCGAAAGCCTGCTCGGAAATATGGACCCCGGCGCGCATGCCGTCGCAATGGTATTTAAAGCGCTGGCAGAGAGTGAATTGGGCTAAGCCATAAATGCCTGATAAGGCACTTGCGCCGCCATCCGGCGAAGATATGCCTGATGCGCTGCGCTTATCAGGCCTACGAGTACAAACTTTTGTAGGCCGGATAAGGCGCTTGCGCCGCCATCCGACAAAGATACGCCTGATGCGCTTCGCTTATCAGGCCTACGAGTACAAACCTTTGTAGGCCGGAGAAGACGTTTACGCCGCCATCCGGCGAAGATATGCCTGATGCGCTACGCTTATCAGGCCGATGAGTGCAAACTTTTGTAGGCCGGATAAGGCGCTTGCGCCGCCATCCGGCGAAGAAGTGCCTGATGCGCTTCGCTTATCAGGCCGATGAGTGCAAACCTTTGTAGGCCGGATAAGGCGTTTACGCCGCCATCCGGCGAAGAAGAGTCTGATGCGCTGCGCTTATCAGCGCCTGCGAGTGCAAACCTATGTAGGCCGGATAAGGCGCTTGCGCCGCCATCCGGCAAAGATACGCCTGATGCGCTTCGCTTATCAGGCCTACGAGTGCAAACCTATGTAGGCCGGATAAGGCGCTTGCGCCGCCATCCGGCAGAACGTTAACGATAAACGCGGATCCCGCCCTCTACGCCACGGCTAAACAGCACCTGCCAAAGCTCAATATCTCTGGCGCGGAAAGCCCCTGCGCAGGCACATAAATAATAATTAAACATTCTTCTGAAGGTGGCGGAATAACGTGACGACAGCTCCGGCCAGGCCTGATTAAAGCGCTCATGCCAAGCCATCAGCGTTTTATCATAATCGCTGCCGAAGTTATGCCAGTCCTCCATCACAAACCGTGATTCGCTGGCCTCGGCAATATGGGAAATCGACGGTAAGCAACCGTTCGGGAAAATGTATTTATTGATCCACGGATCGACGCTCATCCCTTTTTTATTGCTGCCAATAGTATGCAGCAGGAACAGTCCGTCCGGTTTTAAACAACGGTCGGCGATGCTGAAATAGGTGTCGTAGTTTTTCGGCCCGACGTGTTCAAACATCCCCACAGACACAATGCGATCGTAGTGTTTATCAAGATCGCGATAATCCTGCAGCAGAATGTTAACGTCCAGCCCTTCACAGCGCTGCTGCGCCATTTTCTGCTGCTCTTTGGAAATGGTAACGCCTTCTACCGCCACGCCATAATGACGCGCCGCATATTCTGCCAACCCGCCCCATCCACAACCGATATCGAGTAAACGCATACCCGGCTTAAGCTGCAGCTTCTCGCAGATCATTTTTAATTTGGCATTTTGCGCATCGTCTAATGTGGTCGCGTCTTTCCAGTAACCGCAGGAATATTGCATATGCGGATCAAGCATCAGCGCAAAGAGATCGTTACCAATATCATAATGTTCTTTACCGACGATCCATGCGCGGCTACGTGACTGCAAATTAAACAGGCGTGCGCTGGCAATGCGTAAAATATCTTTCAGATTACCTGGCATCTGCTGGTCGAGTTTTGCTTTCAGGATTTTGCAGAACAGAATATCGAGCCGTTCGCAGTCCCACCAGCCTTCCATATAGCTTTCGCCAAGCCCTAATGAGCCTTGTTGCAATACCCGTTTAAAGAAACCGGTATGATGAAGTTGAATGTCCCAGGCGCGCGAGCCATTAATTCTGATATCCGCTTGCGAAAGCAGCTCTTTTCCCATTCGGGTCCAGTTATCATTTGTTTCATTGACGATGACAGCATCTGAACAAAGCGAGTTCATGGTATTTACCAAAAGTGGGCTAAAAATTATTACGCAAGATTATTATGGAAAAAAGAGTGTATGTATTATGATCCGCGGACAAGATCTATCGAGCAGCGGACACACCATCGGGAGCATTGACGATTCATTTATGGAAACTCTCGCGCAAAAACAGTGGAACTCCTTCCCGGATAACTCCATGACCGAACTGCCGCAGGACGTATTCTTTCGCTCTTATGTCCTGGAAGCCAACCACCATGTACCGCAGCATTCACACTCTTTTATGCAGTTTCATTTCGCCCGCAAAGGCAGCATGCGCATTGATGTTGCCGGTAAGTGCTGGATAATCCCGGCGCATTATGGCATTTGGATCCCAAATAATACGGAGCATGCGGTTTGGGCATTAGATGATGTGTATTTAGAAAATCTGGATATTAAACCGGGTTTTCTTGAAGAGAGCATCAATGAATGCAAAGTAGTGGCTATCAGTGATTTCGCCAGAGAGTTTATTCATTACGCCACGAATTCAATTTCAGGCCATTATGATAGTCAGTCAAAAGAGGGCAAGCTGGTTAGTGTGCTGGTCGATATTATTCTGCAACTCCCGGAAGTCGCTTTTGTATTACCCTGGCCGCAGGATCGTGAATTAACCAAAGTCTGCCGAACAATACAAGAATCCCCCGCACTGGAGCATTCGGTTGAATACTGGGCGCAGCATCTGGGTATGTCTGCCCGTACCTTTTCACGCCATTTCAAAAAAGAAACCGGATTGCCTTTCAGCGTCTGGAAGCAAAAAATGCGAATACTTGAATCGGTATTAATGCTGAAGAAAAATAAAAGCGTAACCGCCGTGGCACTCGACGTTGGGTATTCAAGCACCGCGGCATTTAGCTACGCATTCCGCCAGGCGTTTGGCGTTCCGCCCTCTAATTACTGATTAACGGCGTTGATGCCAGTAAGCCGCTGCACGAACCCGTTGCTGATCGAACGCCTCGGTTTCAAAACGAGCACTCAGGTTTTTGACCACCTTGCCTTCGCCGGTGATCCAGATGAAATAATCGTCTGCGGGCACGCTTAGCCGCGATAAATGTTCATTCACCGCCTGCTCGTCATGGCCGATAAACCACTGAAGAGTAAATCCGTCGAGATGGGCAAAATAGTCCTGGTAGGCTGCATCCTGCACGCTAACCAGCGCCGTGACGTGCGGACGTACCGCCAAACGGCTGAGCGACTCCAGGCGTCGGCGCAACGCGGGCATTCCCGACTCATCACACACGTAAACCTGATACGCATAGTCCTCTGGTACCACCAAAGAACCGCGCGGCCCGCCAATCGTCAGCTTGTCACCCCCACGGGCATTCATCGCCCACGTACTTGCCACGCCGCCGTCATGAATATAGAAATCCAGTGCCAGCTCATGGCGCGTTTCGTCATACAACGGCGTGTAGTCACGGGATAACGGACGTACACCGTCAGCCCAGACAATGCCTTCATCGGTGACGACAGGTGGTACAAAGTTGCTGCCCGGTTCAGGGAAAAAGACCTTGGTATGGTCGTCAAAGCCGTGTGAGCTAAAACCGTCCAGAGCGTCACCGCCCAGTACAATACGCTGAAAGCCCGCGCTAATACGCTCTACGCGCAGGACAGTAAGTTCTCGAAAACGCAGTTCATTGCGAACGCGCTGTGGGTAGCGTGAGATGTTTTTTGTCATTTTTTCGCCTTGTGAAGATAATACGATATATCTAAATTGATTTTTTAAATGATAATGATTGCTAATCAAAAATAATGCAAGCACTTTTTGATATAGTTAACTTATGATTACCCAGTTATCACAAACACATAAAAATAGATAATAATCATAATGTTATACAACATTTTATTTGTAGACTTGCAAACTGATAATTTTTAGATATAAATTAGATATATCTTAACAACATCAGGAGACGATGATGCAAAACCATCATGAAGGTTGCTGTAAGCACTCAGAGCACCAACACGAAGGCTGCTGCAAGGGTGAAGGACATCACCATGAAGGCCGCCACAACGAGCACCATGCAGGTTGCTGCAAAGGTGAAGAACATCGCCATGAAGGCTGTAATAAAGATCATCACCACGAGCACGGCTGCGAGCATCGTCGCGGCGGCAGCGGCGGCGGTGGTCGTCGTCAGCGGTTCTTCGGCCACGGCGAATTACGCCTGGTGATTCTGGATATCTTGACCCGCGACGCCAGCCACGGCTATGAGCTGATTAAAGCGATTGAAACCCTGACCCAGGGTAATTACACCCCAAGCCCGGGCGTTATCTATCCAACGCTGGATTTCTTGCAGGATCAGGCACTGATCACCGTCAGCGACGAGGAAGGTGGGCGTAAACAGATTGCGATCACGACTCAGGGCCAGCAGTGGCTGGATGAGAACCGTGAACATCTGGAACATATCCACGAACGGATTAAAGCCCGCTGCGTGGGTTTTGAATTACGCAAAAATCCACAGATGAAACGCGCGCTGGAAAACTTCAAAGCCGTGCTGGATCTACGCGTCAATCATGGTGATACCAGCGATGCGCAGATCAAAAAAATCATCGGTATTATCGATCGCGCTGCACTGGATATTACTCAGCTGGATTAATCTGCACAGCAGGCGGAACCCGTATGCCCAACGTTCCGCCTGTATTTTTAGTATTAATGCAGCACCGTAACCGCATCTTCCAGACGACCCGCGCGATGTTTCACCATCGCGGAAATCTGCGCACTCTCTTCAACCAGTTCGGCGTTTTTCTGTGTAATGTTGCTCAGCTCATTCACCGCACGGGTCAGGCTGGAAAGACCATCTGACTGTTCCAGCGTGGAGTGGCTGATTTGGGCGATCAGCTGAGTGACGTTTTGCACCTGCGCCACAATATCGTCCATCGTGCGTCCTGCGGCGTGAACCTGGTCAGATCCGGACTGCACCTTGTCAGCGCTGGCATCAATCAACTTGCGGATATCATTGGCTGCACTGGCGCTACGGCTAGCAAGATGACGTACTTCTCCCGCCACCACGGCGAACCCTTTCCCTTGCTCGCCCGCCCGCGCGGCTTCAACAGCGGCATTCAAAGCCAGAATGTTGGTCTGGAAGGCAATATCGTTAATCAGCGTCGTAATGGTGCCGATCCGCTGGGTGCTGTTGGCGATATCGTCCATGGTTTTGATGACGGTATCCATCGCCTCACCGCCGTGCGTTGCCGCGCTACTGGCGGCAATAGAGAGCTTATCGGCCGCGGCGGCGGTCTCTGAGTTTTGTTTCACCGATGCCGCCATCTGATTCATGGTGGTCACCGTTTCCTGCACGTTCTCGACAGTCTGCTGCGTATGCTTGTTTAAATCGTCGCTGCCTTTCGCCAGCGTTTCGCTGTCGCTACGCACGCAACTCACCTGGCTGGAGACGTCGTGAATGAGCCAGCGACACATTAATCCAAGTTGGCCCACTGCTCGTAGCATCAGGCCCAGTTCATCACTACGGTTAAGATGCGACACGCTGTTCCGCTCACCGGTCGCCACTTTCAGCGCCTGACAGGTGACATTCTCAATAGGACGCACAATTTGCCATTCGAAAATAGCCGTTCCAAAAAGCATCACCAATGCACTCATCAGCTGTAACGGCCATTCGGCGCCCATTTGCTGCAATGCGACCGCTAGCAGGACAAACATGAATGCCATCACGCTGCGCACCCGCCAGCGAATCGGCATCGCCGGCAGTTTACCCAGCCAGCCCTTGCGTACCACCAGCCCTTTATGAATACGCCGGTTGCAACGTCCTTCGTTCAGCGCTTTATACAAAGGCTCTACCGCCGCAATTTCCTCGTCAGTAGCCCGGGTACGAATCGACATATACCCGGTCACGCGTCCTTCCCGCACCATCGGTACCGCATTGGCCCTCACCCAGTAGTGATCGCCATTCTTACGCCGGTTTTTCACAATCCCGCTCCATGGCTCGCCCTGCTGCAGGGTGTACCACATATCCGCAAACGCCGCTTTTGGCATGTCCGGATGACGAACCTGATTGTGCGGCTTATCGAGCAATTCATTTAGCTGATAGCCACTGACCTGGACAAATGTATCGTTCGCATGGGTGATATAGCTTTGTAAATCGGTGGTAGACATGAGGGTGATATCATCATCCAGCGGTGTATTTTGCTGACTAACGTAGGGATGAGAAGACATGATTGCGTCCTGTGCAGGTTATCTGGTTGTTAACTCTTTCGGCTTATGTTATTTCGGCGATAATTTTTTTATCTTTAGTTGTTAAATTTGATTTAGATCGCAATTTGCGATTAAACCTCAAAATCTGTACGCATTCTAATCCATTGATTTAAAATACTTTCATCTAGTAACTATTCAACGTCACTTCTACCAGCGCACCGTCACAGTGCAAATATCGCCCATTTTTAGCGCAAATTTGCGTTTATTCGATCTGTTTTCAGGCTCCTTACTTGGGCAAAATGCCAGCAGATGTTAAATCTCGGCATTAAATGTTGCGTAAATGAGATGTTTCCTGGTGTTTATCCCGATTTTTGCTAAGCGCGCCGGAATGGCGCAATCCCTGCAATACTTAATTCAGTATCATGTGATACGCGAGCTCCGGGAGCATATTTTGAACAGGTTACCTTCCAGCGCATCGGCCCTGGCCTGCAGCGCACACGCACTGAATCTCATCGAAAAGCGCACGCTTGATCATGAGGAAATGAAATCGTTAAACCGAGAGGTGATTGAGTACTTCAAGGAGCATGTCAATCCGGGGTTCTTAGAGTATCGAAAATCTGTAACTGCAGGCGGGGATTACGGAGCCGTAGAGTGGCAAGCGGGAAGCCTGAATACGCTTGTCGACACCCAGGGGCAGGAGTTCGTCGATTGCCTGGGTGGTTTTGGAATTTTCAACGTGGGGCACCGTAATCCAGTCGTGGTTTCCGCCGTACAGAATCAACTCGCGAAACAACCTCTGCACAGCCAGGAGTTACTTGACCCTCTGCGGGCCATGCTGGCAAAAACCCTCGCCGCACTGGCGCCCGGTAAACTGAAATACAGTTTTTTCTGTAACAGCGGGACCGAGTCGGTTGAAGCCGCCTTGAAGCTGGCGAAAGCATATCAATCGCCGCGCGGTAAATTTACGTTTATTGCCACCAGCGGCGCATTCCACGGTAAATCACTGGGCGCGCTGTCCGCTACGGCTAAATCCACCTTCCGTAAACCCTTTATGCCGCTGCTGCCGGGCTTCCGTCATGTGCCGTTTGGCGATATTAACGCAATGCGCACCATGCTCAGCGAGTGTAAAAAGACCGGTGACGATGTCGCAGCTGTGATCCTCGAGCCGATCCAGGGTGAAGGAGGGGTGATCCTGCCGCCGCAAGGTTATTTGACCGCCGTTCGTAAACTTTGCGATGAGTTTGGCGCGCTGATGATCCTTGACGAAGTGCAAACCGGCATGGGGCGTACCGGCAAGATGTTCGCCTGCGAACACGAAAACGTGCAACCCGACATTATGTGTCTGGCCAAAGCGTTGGGCGGCGGTGTGATGCCCATTGGCGCGACCATTGCCACCGAAGAGGTGTTCTCCGTCCTGTTCGACAATCCTTTCCTGCATACCACCACGTTTGGCGGTAACCCGCTCGCTTGTGCAGCTGCGCTGGCCACCATTAACGTCCTGCTGGAGCAAAATTTACCGGCTCAGGCGGAGCAGAAAGGCGATATGTTGCTGGATGGTTTCCGCCAGCTTGCGCGGGAATATCCGGACCTGGTGCATGATGTACGCGGTAAGGGAATGCTGATGGCGATTGAGTTTGTCGATAATGAAATCGGCTACAACTTTGCCAGTGAGATGTTCCGCCAGCGGGTGCTGGTTGCCGGCACGCTTAATAATGCAAAGACGATCCGCATCGAACCACCGTTGACGTTAACGATCGAGCAATGCGATCTGGTATTGCGATCGACGCGCAAAGCCCTGGCAGCATTACGGGTGAGCGTGGAGCAAATGTAACAACCTTACCCGGCCTATAGAAGACACTCTTTTGTAGGCCGGATCAGGCGTAGCCGCCATCCGGCAATTTCGTCCTCTGCCCCCACTCCTTTTTTGAATCCCATCACAATCACGGCATTCCCCTTTTCCCTTTTACGCGGCGACGGCTAAATTATTAACTCATCCGACCACATAACAATAATTTTACATACTGGACACCTTTATGAGCTATCCGTCGCTGTTCGCCCCGCTCGATTTAGGCTTCACCACGCTTAAAAACCGCGTGCTGATGGGTTCAATGCATACCGGGCTGGAAGAGTATCCTGATGGTGCAGAACGGCTGGCCGCGTTCTACGCCGAGCGCGCTCGTCACGGCGTAGCGTTAATTGTGAGCGGAGGTATTGCGCCTGCGCTTTCCGGCGTGGGGATGGAAGGCGGTGCGATGCTGAACGACACCAGCCAGCTTGCTCACCATCGCGTCATTACCGATGCTGTGCATGATGAAGGCGGCAAAATCGCCCTGCAAATCCTGCATACCGGACGTTACAGCTACCAGCCGCATCTGGTGGCGCCTTCTGCTATTCAGGCCCCCATTAACCGCTTTACGCCACATGAATTAACGCACGATGAAGTGCTGCAGTTGATTGAAGATTTTGCCCACTGCGCACAGCTGGCGCGGGAAGCGGGCTACGATGGCGTGGAAGTGATGGGGTCGGAAGGGTATCTCATCAACGAATTCCTGACACTGCGTACCAACCAGCGCGATGACCAATGGGGCGGTGAGTATGCCAACCGCATGCGGTTTGCCGTTGAGGTGGTACGAGCGGTACGTCAGCGTGCCGGGAATGACTTTATTATTATCTTCCGCCTGTCGATGCTCGATCTGGTGGAAAACGGCGGAACCTTCGACGAAACCGTTCAGCTGGCGCAGGCTATAGAAGCCGCGGGGGCCACCATTATTAACACCGGTATTGGCTGGCATGAGGCACGTATTCCCACTATCGCTACCCCGGTACCGCGCGGTGCGTTTAGTTGGGTGACGCGTAAGCTGAAAGGGCATGTAACAATCCCACTGGTCACCACCAACCGCATTAACGATCCCCAGGTCGCCGATGACATTCTGGCCCGTGGCGATGCCGATATGGTGTCGATGGCCCGTCCGTTCCTCGCCGATGCCGAACTGCTGTCAAAAGCGCAAACCGGACGAGCGGATGAGATCAACACCTGTATCGGCTGTAACCAGGCCTGTCTGGATCAGATCTTCGTCGGCAAAGTCACCTCTTGCCTGGTCAATCCGCGCGCCTGCCATGAAACCAAAATGCCGATCGTTGCGGCAGCTGTGCCAAAGAACCTGGCGGTTGTCGGTGCGGGTCCTGCGGGCCTCGCCTTCGCCATTAATGCCGCAGCGCGCGGGCATCACGTGACGCTGTTTGACGCACATGGCGAGATTGGCGGGCAGTTTAATATCGCCAAACAGATCCCCGGCAAAGAAGAATTCTATGAAACCCTGCGCTACTACCGCCGGATGATCGACGTGACTGGCGTGACCCTGAAGCTGAATCACTTTGTCAGCGCACACGATCTGCACTCCTTCGACGAAGTGATCCTTGCCAGTGGGATCGAGCCACGCATGCCGCCGATCGAGGGGATCGATCATCCTAAAGTGCTGAGCTATCTCGACGTTCTGCGCGATAAGACGCCAGTGGGTAAACGCGTGGCGATCGTGGGCTGCGGCGGGATCGGTTTTGATACCGCAATGTATCTGAGTCAGCCCGGTGAACCCACCAGCCAGAACATTGCGGAGTTCTGCGTGGAATGGGGGATCGACACCAGCCTGCAACAGCCTGGCGGCTTACGCCCGGAAGGCCCGCACTTATCCCGCAGCCCGCGCCAGATAGTGATGTTACAGCGAAAAGCCAGCAAACCGGGGCAAGGTTTAGGTAAAACGACGGGCTGGATCCATCGCGCCACCCTGCTCTCACGCGGCGTGAAAATGATCCCGGCAGTCAGCTATCAGAAGATTGATGATGATGGGTTACACGTTGTGTTGAACGGTGAACAGGTGATCTTTAACGTGGATAACGTGGTGATTTGTGCCGGACAAGAGCCGCGCCGTGAGCTGGTCGATCCGCTGCACGCGGCAGGTAAAACGGTGCATCTGATCGGCGGCTGCGATGTGGCGATGGAACTGGATGCCCGACGCGCTATTGCGCAAGGCACCAGGCTGGCACTGGAAATTTAACAGGATGTATTTCGTAGGCCGGATAAGGCGTTAGCCGCATCCGGCACCCGCTATTACCGACGGCGACCGGTTTTGACCGCTTTCAGCACCACGAATTTATTATTGGTGGCGATGGTTACGCAGTTGCCGAAAATCTTCTTCAGCTTGTGGAAGTAGTCGAGGTGACGGTTAGCCACAATATACAGCTCACCGTTGATTTTCAGGCAGCGACGGGCGTGGTGGAACATTTCCCAGGCAATGTTATCCGTCAGCGCATGCTTCTGATGGAACGGTGGGTTGCACAGCACGGCGTTAAAGCGGAACGGTTCGACGCCAGACAGCGCGTTGTTAATCATAAACTCACAGCGATCCAGCGCTTCAGGCATGTTACTTTCCACGTTCAGGCGGCTTGAAGCCACCGCCATTGGCGATTCATCAACAAATACCACACTGGCTTCTGGGTTTTTCGCCAGCAGCGTCATACCGATGACGCCGTTGCCGCAGCCGAGATCAACAATCTCCCCTTCGAGGTTTTCCGGCAGATGCTCGATAAAAAAGCGCGCGCCGATATCCAGCCCGGTACGGGAGAAGACGTTGGCGTGGTTATGGATAGTCCAGTCGGTGCCTTCCAGCTTCCAGCTTAGCGTTTGCGAGGCAGCGGCCAGCTCCGGTTTGCTGAACGTACAGTTGATCAATCGGGCTTTTTTCCACGCCAGCGTCGTGGTGGTTGGGCCCAGCACTTTTTCAAACAGTTCCAGCGTCGAGGTATGTACATCACGCGCTTTTGCCCCGGCGATGATGCGCGTTTCTGGCGTTACCACTTCGCGCAGCGCACGCAGTTGCTGCTCCAGCAGCGCCATGGTTTTTGGCAGCTTAATCAGCACCACGCCCGGCGCCTGCGGATAGTCAGCGGTACTGTCGAGGAACTTGACGCTCGACTCGGCAATATCGTTGTGACGCAGGTTCTCGCGCGTGGCAAGCTCGCTGAGATAGGAATCGCCGATGCTGTACGGCGTATGTTCCGCCAGCGCACAGCCCAGCGCGCCGAAGGTATCATTCAGGATCAGCACCGGGCCGCTAATCTCGGTATCGTCCAGCTGTTGCAGCAGATATTCATCTGCAGCTTCCCACGCCAGCAGCGGGTTAACGTCATCCGTTTCCGGGAAACGTTTAAGTGACAGCGAACGGAAACCGTTGTCTATGTGGCTCATCGGCCCTCCTGAATGGTAAAATTTCGGCGTATCCCTGAAAAGGGTGCGTGAGTATACACTTTTATGATTTGCGTGGACATGAATGAACCAACTAACTTACCTCCAGGGCTACCCGGAACATTTGCTTTCTCAAGTGAGAACGCTGATTGCTGAGCAGCGCCTGGGCGCAGTGCTGGAGAAGCGCTATCCGGGTACGCATGACTTCGCGACCGACAAAGCGCTCTGGCAATATACCCAGGATCTGAAAAATCAGTTTCTGCGTAACGCCCCGCCGCTGAATAAAGTCATGTATGACAGCAAGATCCACGTTCTGAAGAATGCGTTGGGGCTGCATACCGCCGTCTCTCGCGTGCAGGGCGGTAAGCTCAAAGCCAAAGCGGAGATCCGCGTCGCCACCGTGTTTCGCAGCGCCCCGGAACCCTTTTTACGCATGATCGTCGTTCATGAACTGGCGCATCTGAAGGAAAAAGAGCACGACAAAGCGTTTTACCAGCTTTGCTGTCATATGGAGCCTCAGTATCATCAACTGGAGTTCGATACCCGCCTGTGGTTAACGCAACAATCGTTAAAGCAAACTGCGTAGTCGCGCACTGGCTTTGTCTTCAGGGCATGCTAAATTGACGAAAGAATCCCTTTTCGCAGCCTGAAGGCCTTTATGATACGTTTCGCAGTAATTGGCACAAACTGGATCACCCGCCAGTTTGTCGATGCCGCCCATGAAACCGGCAAGTATAAGTTAACCGCAGTCTATTCCCGTAGCCTTGAGCAGGCACAGACCTTCGCCAACGATTACCCTGTCGAACATCTGTTTACCTCACTGGAAGCGATGGCGCAAAGCGAGGCAATCGACGCTGTCTATATCGCCAGCCCGAACTCCCTGCACTTTCCACAGACCGAGCTGTTTTTGCGGCACAAAAAGCATGTTATTTGCGAAAAGCCGCTGGCCTCCAATCTGGCGCAAGCCGAAGCCGCTATCGCCTGCGCGCGTGAGAATCAGGTCGTGCTGTTTGAAGCGTTTAAAACCGCCTACCTGCCTAATTTCCTGCAGTTACAGCAATCACTACCCAGAGTAGGAAAAATCAGGAAAGCGTTTATCAATTACTGCCAGTACTCCTCGCGTTACCAGCGCTATCTGGACGGTGAAAATCCGAACACGTTTAATCCGGCATTCTCCAATGGCTCGATTATGGATATCGGTTTTTACTGCCTGGCCTCAGCGGTTGCGCTGTGGGGCGAACCGCTGAGCGTTCAGGCCAGCGCCAGCCTGCTGGAAAGTGGCGTGGATGCCCACGGCGTGGTGGTGCTGAATTACGGTGATTTCAGCGTTACGCTCCAGCACTCAAAAGTAAGCGACTCGGTATTAGCCAGTGAAATTCAGGGCGAGTCGGGATCGCTGGTCATCGAGCATATCTCCGAATGCCAAAAGGTGTGCTTCGTGCCACGTGGGGGAAAAACGCAGGATCTGACGACGCCTCAGCACATCAATACTATGCTGTATGAGGCAGAGGCTTTTGCCCATTTGGTTGAATCCGGCGAAGTGGATCACCCGGCACTGGCCGTCAGCCGTATTACCGCCAAACTGCAAACGGAGATTCGCCGCCAGACCGGCGTGGTTTTCCCGGCAGACGAAGCGGAAACATCGCTGACTGCGTAAAGGTGTGTAAAACGAATGTTGCAGGCCATTGACTGAAAGCATGGCCTGTAATATTTTGTAACCCGCAAAGGGGAGTAACTTCGTTGTCGGTTGATCGTCATTACGATGTGTGAAAAACCACATCCGGTCACCGGGCGATAACAAAGGAATACGCCACCGTATTCCTTTGTTGTTGTAAGTGAGACCTTGCCGAATGGCAAGGTCTATGCATAAAAAGCAGCGGCTAACGTCATTCGGCGTTGGCCGTTTTTTTTATGCATGGGGAAATACAATGAATACTGTCGGCACACCGTTGTTATGGGGTGGCTTCGCTGTCGTAGTGGTAATTATGCTGGCCATCGACCTGCTGTTGCAGGGGCGTCGTGGCGCGCATACGATGTCAATGAAGCAGGCTGCGGCCTGGTCAATCGTCTGGGTAACGCTGTCGTTACTGTTTAACGCTGCCTTCTGGTGGTACCTGGCGGAAACCCAGGGGCGAGCCGTTGCCGACCCACAGGCGCTGGCGTTCCTTACCGGCTATTTGATCGAAAAATCACTGGCAGTAGATAACGTCTTTGTCTGGTTGATGCTCTTCAGCTACTTCTCCGTGCCGCCTGCGTTGCAGCGTCGGGTACTGGTGTATGGCGTGCTGGGTGCGATTGTGCTGCGTACGATCATGATCTTCGCGGGCAGCTGGCTTATCACCCAGTTTGAGTGGCTGTTGTACGTGTTCGGCGCGTTCCTGTTGTTTACCGGCGTGAAGATGGCGCTGGCGAAAGAAGATGCCTCCGGTATTGGCGACAGACCGTTAGTACGCTGGCTGCGCGGTCATTTGCGCATGACCGATACCATCGAAGATGAAAAATTCTTCGTGCGTAAAAACGGCCTGCTGTTTGTTACGCCGCTGATGCTGGTGTTGATTCTGGTTGAGCTGAGCGATGTGATTTTTGCCGTCGACAGTATTCCGGCTATCTTTGCCGTGACCACCGACCCGTTCATCGTGCTGACCTCGAACCTGTTTGCTATTTTGGGTCTGCGTGCGATGTACTTCCTGCTGGCGGGCGTGGCGGAGCGTTTCTCCATGCTGAAGTACGGCTTGTCGGTCATTCTGGTGTTTATCGGTATTAAGATGCTGATCGTCGATTTTTACCATATCCCGATCGCTATCTCGTTAGGCGTGGTATTTGGCATTCTGTTTGTGACGCTGGTTGTTAACGCGTGGGTCAACCACC
This sequence comes from Citrobacter sp. Cpo148, assembly GCF_030332375.1. Lineage (NCBI taxonomy): Bacteria > Pseudomonadati > Pseudomonadota > Gammaproteobacteria > Enterobacterales > Enterobacteriaceae > Citrobacter > Citrobacter sp. Cpo148. The sequence continues at coordinate 179,739 of NZ_JAOWHY010000046.1, read as the reverse complement.
AGCACGATAAAAAGCAGCAAATACAGTAAGTTTCATCTGCTAGCTGAAAAGCCCGACAGCACACTGCGTGCGTCGGGCTTTTTGTTTATCATGTCAAAATAATGTTAAGTTAAAGTTATAAAATATGATCTCAACGCGGAATCCAGGATATTTCGCTTCCCGAACCGCGTTCTTTCCTTATACTCAGCCATGCAAACATTTGCCCGATCCTGAAAGATGCGTCAACAGAACGCACAAAGGTAAGGCAACAACACAATGAAAGGATTACTACATGACTACGCAACGTTCATCGGGGCTACTCTCGCGTTTGGCGCAAGGGAGCTTGGTTAAACAAATTTTGATCGGTTTGGTACTGGGGATTTTACTGGCACTGGTGTCAAAACCTGCGGCTGAAGCCGTTGGTTTGCTGGGTACGCTGTTCGTCGGCGCATTAAAAGCCGTCGCGCCAATTCTGGTTCTGATGCTGGTGATGGCTTCTATCGCCAACCACCAGCACGGGCAAAAAACCAATATCCGCCCCATTCTGTTCCTCTACCTGCTCGGAACATTTTCAGCGGCATTAACCGCCGTTGTCTTCAGCTTTGCTTTCCCATCAACACTGCATCTTTCCAGCAGTGCGGGGGATATCGTACCGCCGTCCGGGATTGTTGAAGTGATGCGCAGCCTGCTGATGAGCATGGTTTCTAACCCAGTTGATGCCCTGCTTAACGCTAACTATATCGGTATTCTGGTATGGGCCGTTGGTCTGGGCTTTGCACTGCGCCACGGTAATGAAACGACCAAAAATCTGGTCAATGATATGTCCAACGCCGTCACCTTTATGGTGAAGCTGGTGATTCGTTTCGCGCCAATCGGTATCTTTGGTCTGGTCTCCTCCACGCTGGCAACCACCGGTTTCGCAACGCTTTGGGGCTACGCCCAACTGCTGACCGTACTGGTAGGCTGTATGCTGCTGGTGGCGTTTGTGGTCAACCCACTGCTGGTCTTCTGGAAAATTCGCCGTAACCCGTACCCGCTGGTGCTGGCCTGTCTGCGTGAAAGTGGCGTGTATGCCTTCTTTACCCGCAGTTCGGCGGCAAATATTCCGGTGAACATGGCACTGTGTGAGAAGCTAAATCTGGATCGTGATACCTATTCGGTGTCTATTCCGCTGGGCGCCACCATCAATATGGCGGGCGCGGCGATCACCATTACCGTACTGACGCTGGCGGCGGTGAATACGCTGGGTGTTCCGGTTGATTTACCGACGGCGCTGTTACTGAGCGTGGTGGCTTCGCTGTGTGCCTGTGGTGCATCGGGCGTGGCCGGCGGTTCTCTGCTGCTGATCCCGCTGGCGTGCAACATGTTCGGTATCCCGAATGACATCGCCATGCAGGTTGTTGCCGTTGGCTTTATCATCGGCGTATTGCAGGACTCATGTGAAACGGCGCTGAACTCTTCTACAGACGTCCTGTTTACCGCTGCAGCCTGCCAGGCAGAAGACGAGCGTCTGGCAAATAACGCCCTGCGCGGCTAATCCCTACGCCCCTCCGTCATCGGGCGGAGGGGTTCTCTTCTTGTACGCTTTTTTCAATTTTGAACGGATCAATTCCGCGTTTTTGCATCCGCCGGAAGCGAATAATGTTCAGGCCGTTCATCACCAGAAAACTCCCTTCGATCATCGTCCCACCAATCGACCCTAGCCAGAAATTATGGATAACCCAACAGGCAGTTGCGCACCACATGACGCAGCGCACGGTTAACCCCTTGCAGCGGAACAGCGCCCAGGTACTGGCCAGCGTGCCAATTATCGGCAACAGCTCCATCGCATGCTGTAATTTCGCCAGCCCGAGAACCAGGGTGAGGACAATAAAAACGGTCATTACCCACAGTTTGCGGGTATGCATTGAGACAAGTGTGCGGATGGTGTTGAGTTCTGCGCTCATTCCCGCAGGCCAGGCCCCCATCAGGAAAAAATGCACGCCGATGGTGGCGCTATAGACGGCGAGTTGCAGCCGGAACCGGCGCTCATCGCGATTGAAAAAGGTGGTAATACCGATCAGAAAGGCGATGACACCTACGCCCTGGGCCAGCCAATACGCGGTCATGCAAGCAACCCCAATTCTATCTCGTAGGCCGGATAAGGCGAGTTCGCCGCCATCCGGCAACGGTTTGTGCCTGATGGCGCTGCGCTTATCAGGCCTACGGTTTGCGCAGACCTGCATGCAGGTACCATCAGGTATTTACTACAACGTTACGCCGCTTTTAAATATCGCTAACTCTCTAAAATCATTCCGCTCGTTGCAGGTTTGCTTGCCGTTGGCGAAATCGACGATGGTATCGACAAATTCTTCCAGTAACTGCGGCATCGCTTTACCATGGATCAACTGTCCAGCGTCAAAATCGATCCAGTGCTTTTTCTTCGCCGCCAGCTCGCTGTTGGTGGCAATTTTCACCGTCGGCACAAAACCACCGTAAGGTGTACCGCGACCGGTACTGAACAGCACCATATGACAGCCCGCGCCCGCCAGGGCACTGGTCGCCACCGCATCGTTACCCGGTGCGCTCAGTAGATTCAGACCATGCGTCTTCAGACGTTCGCCGTAGCGCAGTACGTCCACCACCTGGCTGGAGCCTGCTTTTTGCGTGCAGCCGAGAGATTTATCTTCCAGCGTGGTGATACCGCCCGCTTTGTTACCCGGCGATGGGTTCTCGTAGATCGGCTGGTCGTGAGCAATGAAGTACTGCTTGAAGTCATTGACCATGGTGACCAGCTTGCCGAACGTTTCTTCATCGCGGCAGTGGTCCATCAGCAGTTGCTCGGCGCCGAACATTTCCGGTACTTCGGTCAGTACGGTGGTGCCGCCGTTGGCAATCACGTAGTCAGAAAAACGACCCAGCATCGGGTTGGCGGTAATACCAGACAGGCCGTCAGAGCCGCCGCATTCCAGACCAAACTTCAGCTCGCCCAGCTTACCCGGCTCACGCTTATCGTTACGCATCACGTTGTACAACTGGTGAAGATGTTCAATCCCCGCTTCCACTTCGTCTTCCTGATGTTGGCAGACCATGAAGTGAACGCGCTCAGGATCGTACTCGCCTAAGGTTTCGCGGAAGGCATCAACCTGGTTGTTTTCACAACCAAGGCCAACCACCAGCACCGCACCCGCATTCGGGTGACGCACCATGTTTTGCAGCATGGTGCGGGTGTTAATGTGGTCGTCGCCGAGCTGTGAACAGCCGTAGGTGTGGCTGAAGAGATGCACGCCGTCGATTCCTTCGGCGTCGTTAGTCTCTTTCAGAAAACGGTTCTGCATCTGGCGCGCCATGGCGTTAACACAGCCTACCGTCGGTAGGATCCACAGTTCGTTGCGCACGCCAACATCCCCGTTGGCACGACGGTAGATCTGCACATCACGATCCGCCGGTTGTGCAACTTCCGCCTGAAAATCAGGGTGGTAGCTATACGTGTCCAGGTCGCTCAGATTGGTGCGCGTGTTGTGAGCATGAATATGCTCACCCGCCGCAACGTCCACCAGCGTATGGCCAATTGGCAAACCGTATTTAATGACGTTTTCGCCTTTCGCAATATCGCGTAAAGCGAATTTATGGCCACGAGAGACCGCCTGACGCAGGGTTACCGCCTGCCCATCAACGGTGACTTCGGTTCCTTCAGCCAAATCAGCGAGCGCTACCGCGACGTTATCCAGCGCATGGATCTTGATGTATTGCATACCTTCACCTGGGCCTTAGTTCAGTTCAATGGCGAAGTAATCACGCGCATTGTTAAAGCAAATATTTCTGACCATTTCACCCAGCAACTGGATATCTGCCGGTGCTTCACCTGCAGCAACCCAACGGCCAATCATCTGGCACAGAATGCGACGGAAGTATTCATGGCGCGTGTATGACAGGAAGCTACGGCTATCGGTCAGCATGCCGACGAAACGGCTCAGCAGGCCGAGCTGGGCCAGCTGCGTCATCTGACGTTCCATCCCGTCTTTCTGATCGTTGAACCACCAGCCGGAACCGAACTGCATCTTGCCCGGCATACCTTCGCCCTGGAAGTTGCCGATCATGGTGCCCAGCACTTCGTTATCACGCGGGTTCAGGCAGTAGAGAATGGTTTTCGGCAGCAGGTTCTGTTCGTTCTGCTTGCTCAGCAGTTTGGACAGTTCTTCAGCCATCGGACGGTCATTGATGGAGTCGAAGCCAACATCCGCGCCCAACAGTTTGAACTGGCGCAGGTTGTTATTACGCAGCGCGCCGATGTGGTACTGCTGTACCCATTCGCGACGAGCATATTCCGCACCAAGGAACACCAGCACGGCGGTTTTAAACTGGGCAATTTCATGCTCACTCAGGGTTTCACCCGCCAGGCGACGCGCCAGAATGCTATCCAGTTCAGATTCGTTAGATTCGGCAAACAGCACCACGTCCAGCGCGTGGTCAGAAACTTTACAGCCGTGAGCCGCGAAGTGATCCAGACGTTTGGTCAGTGCAGCTTGCAGATCGCTGAATCGGCGGATATCCGTGTCAGACACTTCACCGAGCTTCGCCATGTAGTCATTAAAGGTCGCCAGCTCAATGTTAAAGGCTTTATCCGGACGCCAGCTCGGCAGCACTTTCACATCAAAGCTTCCGTCTTTAGCAACGGCCGCATGATGCTCCAGAGAGTCGATCGGGTCATCGGTAGTGCCGACCATTTTCACATTCATCTGCTGCATGATGCCGCGCGCGGAGAATTTATCCTGCGCCAGCAGCTCGTTGCACTGGTTCCAGATTTCATCAGCAGTCGCAGGAGAAAGCAGCTTACCTGTAATACCAAACGGGCGACGTAATTCGAGGTGGGTCCAGTGGTACAGCGGGTTACCGATAGTGTGCGGAACCGTGGCGGCCCATGCGTCAAACTTCTCGCGATCGGACGCATCGCCGGTACACAAGCGCTCAGCGACGCCATTGGTACGCATAGCACGCCATTTGTAGTGATCACCCTTCAGCCAGATGTCATACAGGTTATTAAAACGGTAGTTTTCAGCGATTTGTTGCGGTGGTAAATGGCAGTGGTAATCGAAGATCGGCTGGTCTTTGGCGTAATCATGGTACAGACGGCGGGCAAATTCGGTGTCCAGCAGGAAATCTTCAGTCATAAACGGGGTCATTATCGTCTTCCTCTCAACGAGTGCGTCAGATTGCTTATGTTTTGATGTTGACAAAGTTATCACACCAATTTCCATACACTGAAGATATTTTCGTGAGTTAGATCAACAAATGGTGACAAAAAAATTACTCTCAAAGAGGTAAATCACGCGTCAAGCCGCGCCAGCGCTGGCTTTGCTGAATCGAAATAATGACCACACGAAGATTCACGCTTTTGTGATGGCACTCACCTTTTAAAGCTGTATGACAAGTTATCTTTTGGCCGTCGCGATACATAAGCCGACGGAATGCAAATTACCGATGTATAACCATCGGATTGACCGGTACGGAAACCGAATTAGCACAATTATTGACATGGCAAAGTTCGGGGAGTACCGGCTTTTTTTCGGTCCCCCCTCGTAAAAGAACATCCTCCGCCCTGAACTGGAAGATGACCGCTCGTTCGCGGACATAACAAAACGATGAGGTTTTACATGCGTAAAATTAAAGGGTTACGTTGGTACATGATTGCACTGGTGACGCTTGGCACCGTGCTGGGTTACCTGACACGTAACACTGTGGCGGCAGCTGCGCCAACTCTGATGGAAGAGTTACACATCTCCACTCAACAGTATTCCTATATCATCGCAGCGTATTCTGCTGCTTACACCGTAATGCAACCCGTTGCCGGCTACGTGCTCGATGTGCTCGGCACAAAAGTTGGTTACGCGATGTTCGCCGTTCTGTGGGCCGTCTTCTGCGGCGCGACCGCACTGGCTGGCAGTTGGGGTGGACTGGCGCTGGCGCGTGGCGCGGTAGGTGCCGCTGAAGCCGCAATGATCCCTGCGGGTTTGAAAGCCAGTTCTGAATGGTTCCCGGCAAAAGAACGTTCAATTGCCGTGGGGTACTTTAACGTCGGCTCTTCTATCGGTGCGATGATTGCTCCGCCGCTGGTCGTCTGGGCAATCGTCATGCACAGCTGGCAGATGGCATTCATTATTTCCGGTGCGCTGAGCTTCATCTGGGCGATGTGCTGGCTTGTGTTCTACAAACACCCGCGCGACCAGAAAAAACTGTCTGATGAAGAACGTGATTACATTCTGAATGGTCAGGAATCACAGCATAAAAACGCGACCTCGAAAAAAATGTCGCTCGGTCAGATCCTGCGTAACCGCCAGTTCTGGGGCATCGCGCTGCCGCGTTTCCTGGCAGAGCCAGCCTGGGGTACCTTCAACGCCTGGATCCCGCTGTTCATGTTTAAAGTCTACGGCTTTAACCTGAAAGAGATTGCGATGTTTGCCTGGATGCCGATGCTGTTTGCTGACCTGGGCTGTATCGTTGGGGGCTACTTACCGCCGCTGTTCCAGCGCTGGTTCGGCGTTAACCTGATCGTTTCACGTAAAATGGTCGTCACCATGGGCGCATTGCTGATGATTGGCCCAGGGATGATTGGTCTGTTCACCAGCCCGTACATTGCTATCGCCCTGCTGTGCGTCGGAGGCTTTGCTCACCAGGCGCTGTCCGGTGCGCTGATTACGCTTTCTTCTGACGTATTTGGTCGTAATGAAGTGGCAACCGCAAACGGTCTGACCGGTATGTCCGCCTGGCTTGCCAGTACGCTGTTTGCACTGGTTGTTGGCGCACTGGCTGACACTATCGGCTTTAGCCCGCTGTTCGCCGTACTGGCGGTATTCGACCTGCTCGGCGCACTCGTTATCTGGACGGTCTTGCAAAACAAATCGGCCAGCGAGGTCGACTCGGGATCACAGACTGGCGATCCCGCTCCGCAAAATTAACCCGCTGCTTTTCATCAAGGGTATATAATGCAAAGCCGCCAGTCATCTGGCGGCTTTTTTATCGCCGCGAGTGGAGCAGTAATCGCAAAAGTGGTATAACAAATATAGTCTGCCGTATCATGCCTGGAGCGCATATGGAAATCACCGAACCACGACGTTTGTACCAACAACTTGCAGCTGATCTGAAAGAACGCATTGAGCAAGGCGTCTATCTGGTGGGTGACAAACTCCCTGCCGAGCGCTTTATCGCCGATGAAAAAAATGTCAGCCGTACCGTGGTTCGTGAAGCAATTATCATGCTCGAGGTAGAGGGTTACGTTGAGGTGCGCAAAGGATCGGGGATCCACGTCATTTCCAACCAACCCAGACATTATGTTGCGCCAGATGAAAACCTGGAATTTGCCAGCTACGGTCCTTTCGAGCTGCTCCAGGCGCGTCAGCTCATTGAGAGTAACATTGCCGAGTTTGCCGCCACGCAGGTGACCAAACAGGACATCATGAAGCTGATGGAGATTCAGGAGAAATCACGTAACGAAAAAAGCTTTCGTGACTCCGAGTGGGATCTCCAGTTCCATGTGCAGGTCGCCCTGGCAACGCAGAACTCGGCTCTGGCCGCGATTGTTGAAAAAATGTGGACTCAGCGTATTCACAACCCCTACTGGAAGAAATTGCACGACCACATCGACCTGCGCACGGTTGATAACTGGTGTGATGACCATGACCAGATCCTTCGGGCGCTGATTCGCAAAGATCCTCATGCCGCCAAACTGGCGATGTGGCAGCATCTTGAGAACACGAAGCAGATGCTGTTTAACGAAACCAGCGATGATTTTGAGTTCAATGCGGACCGTTATCTATTTACCGAAAATCCGGTCGTTCACCTCGATACAGCGGCTAACAGCGCAAAATAAACAATCTTATCAATGCAGGCGCGACCACGCGCCTGTTTCTGACACTTGGTAAGCGTTAGGTATAAAGTGTCAGCCTGTGTAAATCCTCTCGCCTCCCTCCATTGCGATAAGCAAAATCACAGTTCAACAACCGTAATTTCTATAACGGACTACGTTGACCTTTGTTACAATTAGATGCTGTTTGAATTTTTGTGTTTAAGAGCTTGCTAACTTCACAACTTTACAGGGAATAGTTCAGGCCGTGAATTTGTATCAAACCGCGAGTCATGTAAAAAATATTAATAAAATCGTGGTGTTACAAAACCCAGAAAACCGGCATGACGATAACCGATTCTCCAGGAATATTGAATGGAACTACTGACTCAATTACTAAATGCTTTATGGGCTCAGGATTTTGAAACGCTGGCCAATCCTTCCATGATTGGCATGCTCTATTTTGTACTCTTTACTATTTTGTTTCTGGAAAACGGACTGCTGCCAGCAGCCTTTTTACCTGGCGACAGCTTGCTGGTACTGGTCGGCGTACTTATTGCCAAAGGCGCAATGGGTTTTCCGCAAACGGTACTGCTGCTCACCACCGCAGCCAGCCTTGGTTGCTGGCTCAGCTATATACAAGGTCGATGGTTGGGTAATACCCGCACCGTGCAAAACTGGTTATCTCATCTTCCTGCACATTATCATCAGCGTGCGCATCATCTGTTCCATAAGCATGGCTTGTCTGCGCTGCTGGTCGGCCGCTTTATCGCGTTTGTCAGAACATTACTGCCGACCATCGCAGGATTGTCCGGCCTGAACAATGCGCGCTTTCAGTTCTTTAACTGGATGAGCGGACTGCTTTGGGTCCTTATTCTCACATCGCTGGGCTATCTGCTGGGCAAAACACCGGTGTTTCTCAAATATGAAGATCAGCTGATGTCTTGCCTGATGCTGCTTCCTGTGGTGTTACTGGTGTTTGGTCTGGCAGGTTCACTGGTTGTTCTTTGGAAAAAGAAATACGGGAACCGAGGGTAAATTATGCTGAAATCATGCATAACGCTCCGACGACTTGCCTGGTCCACCACTTTTATGTTGTTCATCGGCGCGTTGCTCCTGACCTGGTCGGTCATTCGCCAGCAGGAGTCAACGCTTGCCATTCGCGCCGTAAACCAGGGGGCCAGCATGCCTGATGGCTTCTCTATCTGGCATCACCTGGATGCCAACGGCATTCGTTTTAAAAGCATCACTCCGCAAAATGACGCCCTGCTGATTACCTTTGATTCCAGTGCGCAGAGCGCAGCGGCAAAGGTCGTACTGGATCGAACGTTACCGCACGGTTTCGTTATCGCTCAGCAGGATGATAATAATCAGGCGGTTCAGTGGTTATCCCGCTTACGTGAGACCCCACACCGTTTTGGTTAATTTCCAGGAATCTGAATTAGATCACTCACTTTGGTGATTTCACCGTTTAGCGCCTATGATTAATAAACTGGGTTTATGACCCAACGCTTTATTATTCTGGAGCATCGACCCTAAACGAAGAGGTCGAATCACAATGGAAGGTTCAAGAATGAAATACCGCATCGCTTTGGCAATTAGCCTTTTCGCTCTCAGTGCCGGCAGCTACGCCACCACCCTCTGTCAGGAAAAAGAACAAGACATTCAGCGGGAGATTAGCTATGCCGAAAAACACAACAATCAGAGCCGTATCAATGGGCTGAACAAAGCGCTGAGCGAAGTCAGAGCAAACTGTACTGACAGCAAACTGCGCGCTAACCATCAGAAAAAGATCGCCGAGCAGAAAAATGAGATTGCCGAGCGTCAACGTGACTTAGCCGAAGCTAAGCAAAAAGGCGATGCGGAAAAAATCGCAAAGCGCGAACACAAGCTTGCTGAAGCTCAGCAAGAGCTAAAAGAACTCGAGACCCGCGATTACTAAGTACGGTAACTAGCCACTCAACTGGAGAAAACTATGTCGAAAGATAATGCTACGGAAAACCTGCGCGCTGAGCTGAAATCTCTTGCGGATACGCTTGAAGAAGTACTTAGCTCCTCTGGCGATAAGTCGAAGGAAGAGATGAGTAAAATTCGCAGCAAAGCCGAACATGCGCTGCGCGAGAGCCGCCATCGTCTGAGTGAAACCAGCGATGTAATCGCCAAACAGACCCGTGAGGCCGCGGCTAAAGCCGATAACTACGTGCGCGAAAACCCATGGACAGGCGTCGGCATTGGCGCTGCAGTCGGTGTGGTGCTTGGTGTACTGCTGTCGCGCCGTTAACAATGGCTGATTCTCAACACGCACAAGGTCCAGGCAAAGGCGTACTGGGTATTGGACAGCGGATCCTGACGATTCTCGTTGAGATCGTAGAAACACGGCTGCGGCTGGCCGTCGTTGAGCTGGAAGAGGAAAAAGCCAATCTCATCCAGATCCTGTTGATGCTTGGGCTGACTATGCTGTTCGCGGCGTTTGGCCTGATGAGCCTGATGGTGCTTATCATCTGGGCCATTGACCCTCAATACCGCCTGAACGCCATGATTGCCACCACCGTTGTGCTGTTGCTGTTAGCGCTGATTGGCGGGATATGGACGCTGCGTAAAGCACGTAAAACAACGCTGCTACGCCATACACGCCAGGAACTCGCTAATGACAGGCAAGCCCTGGAGGATGATGCATAATGAGCAGCAAAGTCGAACGTCAAAAGCGTAAGGCGCAACTGCTTGGACAGATCCAGCAGCAACGGCTGGATCTGTCTGCGACTCGCCGCGACTGGCTGGAAGCCACCGAGGTCTACGATCGTGGCTGGAAGACGCTACTGAACCTGCGTGGCTGGGTGTTGGTCGGGAGCAGTATTATGGCGGTTCGCACCATCCGCAACCCGAATCTGCTGGTACGCTGGGCTAAGCGCGGCTTTAGCGTCTGGAGTATCTGGCGTCTGGTGAAATCGACCATCAGACAGCAGCAACTGCGCGGCTAATCCTTTCCTTGCCCCCAACCTCAAAATTTTTGAAAAATACTGACAGTTTTCCTTGCTAACAATTCTCATTAAGCACGTTTATGATTCTCTCCATCGACAGCAACGACGCGCTCTGCAGCGTCGATGCACAAAAAAACACAATAAGCCGCCTGAGTGGTTTCCTGGAGAGTATGATGAAGAAATTAGAAGATGTTGGTGTACTGGTAGCGCGCATTCTGATGCCAATCCTGTTTATTACCGCAGGTTGGGGAAAAATCACCGGATATGCGGGTACCCAACAATACATGGAAGCCATGGGCGTCCCAGGATTTATGCTGCCGCTGGTGATTCTGCTTGAGTTTGGCGGTGGTCTGGCAATTCTGTTCGGTTTCCTGACCCGTACAACCGCGCTGTTCACCGCAGGCTTCACATTGCTGACGGCGTTCCTCTTCCACAGCAACTTTGCGGAAGGTGTGAACTCTCTGATGTTCATGAAAAACCTGACCATCGCAGGCGGTTTCCTGCTGCTGGCTATCACCGGTCCAGGCGCATTTAGTATTGACCGCGTACTGAATAAAAAGTGGTAAGCAAACTATACTGAACACATCAAAAAGCGAGGAGATATCTCCTCGCTTTTGCTATCTGAGGAGGCGAAAATCATGGGACAACTGATTGACGGCGTCTGGCATGACACCTGGTACGATACCAAATCAACCGGTGGAAAATTTCAACGTTCTGCATCGGCTTTCCGTAACTGGCTCACCGCGGATGGCGCGCCTGGCCCTACCGGTGAAGGTGGCTTTGCTGCCGAAAAAGACCGCTATCATCTGTACGTTTCTCTGGCCTGTCCGTGGGCGCATCGCACGCTGATTTTGCGCAAACTCAAAGGGCTGGAACCGTTTATTTCCGTTTCTGTTGTGCATCCGCTGATGCTGGAAAACGGCTGGACCTTTGACGATAACTTCCCGGCGGCAACCGGCGATACCCTGTATCAGCACGAATTTCTTTATCAGCTCTATTTACACGCCGATCCGCACTACAGTGGTCGGGTTACCGTTCCGGTGCTGTGGGATAAAAAGAACCACACCATTGTCAGCAACGAATCTGCAGAAATCATCCGCATGTTTAACACCGCGTTTGATGCGCTGGGCGCGAAAGCCGGAGATTACTATCCCCCTGCCCTGCAAAGCAAAATCGACGAGCTGAACGGCTGGATTTATGACAACGTTAATAACGGCGTGTATAAAGCCGGATTTGCCACCAGTCAGGAAGCCTACGACGACGCCGTGGATAACGTCTTTCAATCTCTGGCACGACTGGAGCAGATCCTTGGGCAACATCGCTACCTGACCGGCGACCAGTTAACCGAGGCCGACATTCGCCTGTGGACCACGCTGGTACGCTTTGATCCCGTGTATGTCACCCACTTCAAGTGCGACAAACACCGGATTAGCGACTATCTGAACCTGTACGGTTTCCTGCGTGATATCTACCAGATGCCGGGTATTGCGGAAACCGTCAATTTCGATCACATCCGCAATCACTACTTCCGTAGCCACAAAACCATTAACCCGACCGGCATTATTTCTGTTGGGCCGTGGCAGGACCTCAACGAACCTCATGGGCGTGACGAGCGTTTCGCATGATTTACACGGGTCCACTTTGGGGTTAGGCCGATTAGTTAAGCATGTATGGCGAACATGTGATTTTTGCTCAGGGTTCCGTTCACCTCAGCTGTGTCATTTCTCTGAAACGCCGTTACCCGTGAACGTGCAAGGGAGGCTCACCGCCGCCTCCCTTGCAACCCAGGCTCCCGGCGGGAAAATCGTCGCTACGCGATTCATTCGTCTTATGCCGTCTGCCTGTCGGGTCGGGGCCGAGCCTGCATCCTTGCAGGACGTCCCCTCTGCCCGCATCCCTGCGGGCAGACCCGGTCAGCCGTCAACGACTCATCGATTTTCAGCCGGACATGGGTCATCGCTTCAACTCTCTGACTTTCAGTTAAATCTCTTATGCTGTTCAGACATATTCATATAAAAATACCGGTGGTCAGGCGTGGCTGGTCCGGCTGAAAATTGCCGACGTGTTTCCGTAAGGCCGGGAGAACCCGCAGGGATGCGGGTTCAGGGCGCGCTTTACAGGGACGTTACATCGCGCCCGGCCCGAAAGCCTGAAGGAAAAAGCGGAGGGAACCACGAAGTGGCAATTTTCCCGCCGGGAGCCGGGATTGTAAAGGGCGTGGCGGAGAACGCCCTTTACACGTTCACATGAACCAATGCTTAAGAGAAGCGATGAACATAAGGTGAACGGAACCCTTTCTCTGAGAGCGCATATTCATTACTCCCGCCAACACAGGTTGATACTTTCTGAAACTGAGGCGTTCACTGATAAGTATTACCCATCAGAGGACCAAATAATTAACACCACAAATATTTACCATCATTTCATTCACAGCTATTCTTAATTTGATTACTTTAAAAACAAGTAATTGAATGCAGAACGAGGCAAAAATGGATTGGTATTTAAACGTATTAAAGAATTACTTTGGTTTTGGTGGCCGCGCGCGTCGTAAAGAATACTGGATGTTTGTGCTGGTCAACATCATCTTCACATTCGTGCTGGGTATTCTGGACAGAATGTTTGGCTGGGAGCGCGCCGGTGGAGAAGGCATATTAACGACGATTTACGGGGTTCTGGTCTTTATTCCGTGGTGGGCGGTACAGTTCCGGCGTTTACATGACACCGATCGTTCAGCCTGGTGGCTACTGGTGCTGCTGATCCCGATCGTAGGCTGGCTGGTGATCATCATTTTCAACTGTCAAAACGGTACTCAAGGGAGCAACCGCTTCGGGCCCGATCCCAAACAGTTATCCTGACGTAGCATATGTAGATGCCTGATGGCGCCGCGCTTATCAGGCCTACAACATACTCCGTCTTCCAGGCCGGATAAGGTGCTTCGCACCGCATCCGGCGTAACAGTCAGGCTATTTACCCGCAAACAGCTTGGGGATTTCCCGCAGACACCAGGATTTCGCCTCGCCCATGCTGTCACGACGCCAGGCCATAATAATATCTATCTCGCTTGTCGATTCCGGACTAACGACCCGCAGCCGACCAGCCGCAATATCCTCTTCCACCAGCGGATACGGCATCGTCGCCACGCCAAGTCCTGCCAACAGCGCCTGACGTTTATCTTCTATCGTACTCACCGTCAGACGCGGCTGCTTATCCAGCAGTTGAACCGTCAGCACCGGACGTTCACGGGCGGTATCCGCCACCGCGATCCCACGGTATTTAACGCGGGTGACTTCCGATAACGGTTCCGGCTCCTGATGGATGGGATGATCCGGGGCCGCTACATAGACGTTCATCAGCGAGTACAGCTTGCGCGAGTTGATTTCTGAGGATGAGCGAAAATGCATATCCGGCGCAATCACGATATCCGCCCGCCCCTGCTCAAGACGCTCCCACGCCCCGGCCAGAACTTCGGTAATAACGGAAAGCTGGGTATTGGCCTTCCCGGCAAGCCTGTCGATCAGCGGGAAAAACGCCGCCGTCGGCACCAGCGCTTCGGTAACGATAGTCAGATGCGTTTCCCAACCGCGAGCCAATGCTTCGGCATCGGTAGTCAGTTTATCCGCAGCTTCCAGCAGTACGCGCCCGCGCTCCAGCAACATACGCCCAACGTTAGTGAATTTTGTGCGGTGGCCTGAACGGTCAAACAGCACCACGTCCAGCTCTTCCTCCAGCTTCTGCATGGTATAGCTAAGTGCGGAAGGAACGCGTCCCAGTTCGTCTGCCGCAGCAGCAAAACTACCGCGTCTGTCTATTGCGTCCATGACGCGTAACGCTTCAAGCGTTAAAGCCCTTTCTTTGGCCATCTCGTTCTCATTCAGGAAATTTGAACATACCGGGCAGAATATCTGGCTAACAATGCAGCGTCTAGCCATTTAACATAAAAGGAAGTAAAGAGAGGTCAAGAACTATGATTACTACCCGTACAGCCAAACAATGCGGGCAAGCAGACTACGGCTGGCTGCAGGCCCGTTATACCTTCTCCTTTGGACACTATTTTGATCCTAAACTGCTGGGTTATGCCTCGCTGCGTGTTCTGAACCAGGAAGTTCTGGCACCGGGGGCCTCTTTCCAGCCACGGACCTATCCGAAGGTGGATATCGTCAATCTGATCCTCGAAGGGGAAGCGGAGTACCGAGACAGCGAAGGCAACCATATCAAGGCCAAAGCAGGTGAAGTTTTACTGCTCGCGACACAGCCCGGGATTAGCTATAGCGAACACAATATCAGCAAAGACAAACCGTTAACCCGGATGCAGCTCTGGTTGGACGCCTGCCCGCAGCGTGAAAACGCCTGTGTACAGAAAGCCACGCTGGGCACCGGTAAGCATCAGCTGCTGGCCTCGCCGGACGGTGAACAAGGCAGCCTACATCTGCGCCAACAGGTATGGGTGCACCACGTTGAGCTGCAGCAAGGTGAATCGTTGAGTTTTCAGTTACATGGGCCACGTGCTTATTTACAGTCGATTCACGGCAGATTCCATGCGGTGACGTCTGGCGCCGAAAAAGAAGCGCTCACCTGTGGCGATGGGGCATTTATTCGTGACGAAACTAACATAACGTTAGTCGCCGATACTCCGCTGCGCGCTTTGCTGATAGATTTGCCCGTATAGTCAGGGAAAACAATGGAGTACGACTATTGAGCAAGAAATCATCAAAAAAACGCCAGCCTCAGGTTGAGCCGAAAAAACAGGAAACAGTTACCTTCGGCTATGAAGAAATGCTGACAGAGCTGGAAGCGATTGTGGCCGATGCCGAACTACGGCTGGAAGACGAAGAAGCCGCCTGAACAGGCGGCTTAGACTTATGCCGGGTGGCGTCAACGCCTTACCCGGCCTATAGATTAATGTGCCTTACTGGCCATGATCTCAATAATCTGCTTGTCGGTTTCCTGCATTGAACGACACGCCAGCGCACACAGGTTAGCGATAGATTGTTCAACGTTATGCGCCACAATCCCTTCGTTGCCGGTTACAGCAGTATCATCCAGCGCCATCAGTACCGCTTTCCACGCCGCGGAAGCACTGGTTGAGACTTTCATCGCGCAGCTGTTTGAAGCGCCATCACAAATCATTCCGCTCACGTCGCCAATCATGCTACTGATCGCCATCGCGATGGTGTTGTAGCGACCATCTACGATCCATGCCATCCCCGCAGCTGCCCCCATCGCCGCCGTGGTTGCTGCACACAGTGCAGACAAACGCGGAAGCTGATGATGGATGTAGATAGCGCTCAGATGAGACAACATTAGCGCACGTGCCAGTTTCTCCTCATCCGCGCCAAAGTGCTCGGCCACCACCATCACCGGAACAGTCGCGGTAATGCCCTGATTACCGGAGCCGGAGTTGCTCATGGCCGGCAGCGTCGCCCCGCCCATTCGCGCATCCGACGCCGCACTGGTACGGATCAGAATAGAGGTGGAGAGATCGTTCGCCAGCAGGCCACGCGCACACTGCTTCTCAAGCGTAGTTCCGATGTGCAAACCCCAGTTACCGCGCAGCCCTTCCTGAGACAGCGCACCGTTCAGTTTTGCCGCATCGAGAATGAAGCGGATTGACTCAAACGGTACCGCGTTCACGAACGCCAGAATCTCTTCCAGCGAGGTGTGAGACAATACCGCCAGCGGCGACTCCTGTTCCTCTTCCTGAGCATTCTGTTCTGTGGTGAACACTACGCCCTTATTGGTCTCGATGTGCACAATGTTGGTATGACCGCCCACAATCGTCACGCACGCCCATCCTTCAGCGCTGTAAACCTTCGCGCGGGAAAAGAGGATGTCCTCGCAAGGCTCCTGCAGCATCACCGCAACCTTGCCAGCGCTCAGCATCGCTTTCGCATCGGCGATCGCTTGTGGTGACGCATCTTTCAGTACCTCTAAACCGGCACGGGCATTTCCCCCCAGCGCACCCAGAGCCGCCGCGACAGGTAACCCGACCATTCCGGTACCCGGCACGGTAACGCCCATGCCGTTTTTCATCAGGTTCGGTGAGACCCACGCGTCAATGCGTTCAACCGCGCCGTCCAGCTCAGAGGATGCAACCGCCGCCGCCAGAGCCAGAGAGATAGGTTCTGTACAGCCTAACGCAGGCTTAACTTCTTCCTGCACTGCGCGGATAAAACTATCCCATAATGGATTCAATGTAGTCTCAAACATAACAACAACCTTTGCTCAAATATCTCAGGAAAATGCCAGGAACGGAGAAACGCACAACAGCAGGCCCGTGAAAATAATCAGATACAGGGAAGCACCTTTGTATTTGTGCAGTGCAGGAACTTTGTAGACCAGCCAGGCCGGGATCAGACAACCCACCATGCCGAAGATAGGGCTACAAATAGAGGTGAAGCTCAGCACCGGCGCGTTGAGCACAATTGCGCTCCAGGCCAGCAGGATGGCAAAAATCATAATGCCGCGCTGAACAAAGGTTTCGTTGATTTTCTCAGCCGGCATATAGCGGCGTAGAATGTTCATCACGATCCCTTGAGTCGCTTCACGGAAACCTAAGTAGACACCGAAGAAAGCGGTCATAACGGCGAAAATGTTCAGAATAACGCTGACGATTTTCACCCAGCCAGCACCCGCACCATTGATAAATTGCGCGGCAATCGCCAGAGCGGAAATGTTCTGCTCATAAGCTTTAACCGCTTCGTCGTGGCCCATCGCCAACGTGAAGGAAACGGCGTAGAAAAAGACGGTAACAAACAGAATACCGAACGCGATGTTCATGGCACGCAGGGCTTTATGACGCGCTACTTCGATGGATTTGTTGCGTGAACGGTATGAGATAACCATCGGGCTTAAGGTCTGAATAAACAGAATCGAGGTCAGCGTAAACGGCAGAGTGATGATCGCATTTTTGATCAGCAGCGCCATCGGCGGCAGTGAACCCGCGTTATGCAGATGCCACATCCCTACCATCGACACGCCAAGCGCTGCCACAACCAGCAGCTTGGTCATTACCATGCCGGTGGAGATTTTAAACAGCATTTGTTCCCCGCGTGACGAGATAGCCACCAGGATGCAAATCAGTACCAGGCCATAGAACGGGCTGTCGGACAGTAAACCTTCCGTCACACCAAACGTGTGCAGATAGGAGGCGCTGTCATTGGTGATGGCGGTGGAATAAACGAACATCCAGATAACCAGCATCACAAAATACAACGCACCTAACAGGATGCCCCAGTTCTTACCCAGATAGCCGCTGATCACGCTCGGG
This sequence comes from Citrobacter sp. Cpo148, assembly GCF_030332375.1. Lineage (NCBI taxonomy): Bacteria > Pseudomonadati > Pseudomonadota > Gammaproteobacteria > Enterobacterales > Enterobacteriaceae > Citrobacter > Citrobacter sp. Cpo148. The sequence continues at coordinate 161,696 of NZ_JAOWHY010000046.1, read as the reverse complement.
TAGTCTTTACACTCTGGGGACTCAGCCAGCGTGTTGATAAACAGACGCTGGAACAAATACATGGCTGGGTAGCCGATGATAGAGGAGAGCAAGAACACCCACAGCCCCATCAATCCAACCTGGACAGGAAGAAAAACAATCCCCGCGCCAATTGCCATACCGATACTCATAATGACCCAGCCGGTGTCCGTGCTGTCGAACTTAATGGCTTCACGCCATTCGCTTTCGGTCATTCCCGCCCGACGTGCCGGAGCAGATGCGTCGAGTATTACGCTACTATTCGTTGCCGTTTCCATAATTTCCCGCTCAATGTGTAGGTAGAGGTTTTTATATTTTTTTCGTACTGCATCAATGCGATACGCAGTACTTAGGTGCAGGTGAGCTATTGGAGTAATGAAGAAATCATACGCGCAGGATCAGAGAAAAACTTCACAAACAAACCCCTGTAATTTCTAAAAGTTAAGAAATATTTTCTCTTTTATATGCATATATAGTATTTAAATTCTATTTTTGAAGCAGATCACAACAAAAAATGCGCGCTAAAGTGCTAATGCTGATCAGTTAACACCTCACCTTCTGCGTTTTTTGTTAAAACAGTAAAACAGATTTAACTGGAAGTCAGAGGGTTGAAGCGATGACCCCGGTCCGGCTGAAAATCGATGAGGCGTTGACGGCTGACCGGGACTGCCCGCAGGGATGCGGGCAGAGGGGACGGCCTGCATGGATGCAGGCTCGGCCCCGACCCGACAGGCAGACGGAATAAGACGAATAGCTCGCGCAGCGACGATTTTCCCGCCGGGAGCCTTGGATGCAAGGGAGCGGCGGCGCTTACGCCTTATCCGGCCTACAAACGCACCCTTTCATCTCAGGTACAGACCACTTTAATCGCCAGACCACCGCGTGACGTTTCGCGGTATTTGTCGTTCATATCTTTGCCTGTTTCGTACATAGTCTCGATCACTTTATCGAGCGAAACGCGTGGCTCAGATGTGCGACGTAGCGCCATACGTGCGGCGTTGACGGCTTTTACCGCGTTGATCGCATTACGTTCAATACACGGTATTTGCACCTGTCCAGCAACCGGATCGCAGGTCAGCCCCAGGTTATGCTCCATGGCAATTTCCGCCGCAATACAAACCTGCGACGGACTACCGCCGAGCAACTCGGTCAGCCCGGCTGCCGCCATTGAACAGGCTACGCCAATTTCACCCTGACAGCCGACTTCGGCACCAGAAATAGAGGCGTTCATCTTATACAGCGCCCCTATCGCCCCCGCGGCCAGCAAGTAGCGGGCAATGGAGTTTGCATTCACCGGACGGCGGAACTTGTCGTAATAGGCCAATACGGCAGGGATAATTCCACATGCGCCGTTGGTCGGTGCCGTCACAACCCGGCACCCGGCGGCGTTTTCTTCGCTCACGGCCAGCGCGAACATGTTGATCCAGTCGATAACGTTCATCGGGTCGCTGGACAGATTATCGCTGGAAACCAGTAACCGACGTAATGCCACGGCGCGGCGCGGGACGTTCAATGGACCCGGCAGGACGCCTTCGGTGTTCATGCCGCGCTCAATCCCGGCGTGCATGACATCCCAGATGGCGGCAAAACCAGCATCGATTTCTTCTTTGCTGCGCATCGCCAGTTCGTTCTGCATCATCAGACCGGAAACGGACAGCCCGTTACGCTCACACAGTTTCAGCAGTTCGCTGGCGGAATGAAAATTGTAGGGCACGTGTGCTTCAACATCATGCGCCTGACCAAATTGCTCCTCTTCAACGATAAAACCACCGCCGACGGAGTAATAGGTTTTGCTTAATAGCGTCTCGGTGCCGTTCCATGCGGTGATACGCATGCCATTTTCATGGCGCGGCAGCGTTTCGGTGTGAAAGAGGATATTTTTGTCTGGGGAGAAATCGACAATATGCGTGCCCTCTGCAACCGGTAAACGTCCGGTACGGGCCACTTCCTGAATAAAGCCAGCGATTGAATCTATATTAACGTTTTGCGGACTGTTACCGGCCAGCCCCATCATGATGGCGACATCTGTCGCATGACCTTTTCCGGTCAGGGAAAGCGATCCATAAAGATCGACCACAATATGCGTAGCCTTGGAAAGTTCCCCGCTGCTGACCAACAGATCGATAAAGCTTTTACCTGCGTTCATTGGCCCCACGGTATGGGAGCTGGAAGGTCCAATGCCAATCTTAAAAATATCGAATGCGCTAATCATATCCACACCCTCGGATTGCCGTTCAGTGAAGACCAGGTTTCACACTCATTAAGGATCGGGGCGATCCTGAGATCGCCCCGCAAGGGATTACAGCGTGTCGCCACGTACGGCGATGGCTTCAATCTCCAGCTTCACATCCTTTGGTAAGCGGGCGACCTGTACGCAGCTGCGCGTAGGGTAAATTGCCTTATGCTCATCAAAGAACTGCTGGTACACCTGATTAATGGTGGCGAAGTCGTTCAGGTCAGAAACGAAAACGGTCGTCTTCACGATATCGCTCACTTTCAAACCTGCGGACTCGACGATCGCTTTCACGTTTTCCAGGCTTTGACGCGCCTGATCGGCCACGTTTTCAGCCACTTCACCGGTCTGTGGACACACCGGGATTTGACCTGACGTCAACACCATGCTGCCCAGATCCACACCCTGTACGTAAGGCCCAATCGCCCCTGGCGCACATTCGGTTGCAATTACTTTTCTCATAGTCCCTCCGGCGTCAGAGCGCCTGGGTGAAAGTACGTGAAATAACATCCTGCTGCTGTTCGCGGGTCAGCGCGTTGAAGCGCACCGCATAACCAGATACGCGGATCGTCAGGTTCGGATAGTTTTCCGGGTGCTCAATGGCATCCATCAACATTTCACGGTTCATAACGTTAACGTTTAGATGCTGACCACCTTCCACATGTGCTTCATGGTGGAAGTAACCGTCCAGCAGACCGACCAGGTTGGTTTTACGCACTCCATCCTCTTTGCCCAGCGCTGCCGGCACAATGGAGAAGGTGTACGAGATACCGTCTTTGGCATAGGTGAACGGCAGTTTGGCAACCGAGGTTAACGACGCCACCGCACCTTTACGATCGCGGCCGTGCATCGGGTTCGCCCCTGGCGCAAACGGCGTACCTGCGCGACGTCCGTCCGGCGTGTTACCGGTTTTCTGTCCGTACACCACGTTGGAGGTAATGGTCAGAATGGACTGCGTCGGCACCGCGTTACGGTAGGTTGGCAACACCTTAATTTTCTTCATAAAGCGTTCGACCAGGTCGCAGGCAATGCTGTCTACGCGCTCGTCGTTGTTGCCGTATTGCGGATAGTCGCCTTCGATTTCGAAATCAACTGCCAGACCATTTTCATCACGAATCGGTTTCACGCGAGCATATTTGATAGCCGACAGAGAATCCGCCGCCACGGACAGACCCGCCATACCACAGGCCATCGTGCGATAGACATCACGATCGTGCAGCGCCATCAGAGAAGCTTCGTAGCTGTACTTGTCGTGCATGTAGTGGATGATGTTCAGCGCGCTGATGTACTGCACGGCCAGCCAGTCCATAAAGTGGTCCAGGCTCTCCATCACCGTGTCGTAGTCCAACACGTCATCCATCAGCGGTGCCGTTTTCGGCCCGACCTGGATTTTCAGCTTCTCATCCACGCCGCCGTTGATTGCATACAGCAACGTTTTGGCGAGGTTGGCACGCGCCCCGAAGAACTGCATTTGCTTGCCGATAACCATCGGGCTGACGCAGCAGGCAATGGCATAGTCATCGCTGTCAAAGTCGGCACGCATCAAATCGTCGTTTTCATACTGCAAAGACGAAGTGATGATAGACACCTGGGCGGCGTACTTTTTGAAGGCTATCGGTAGCTGCTCAGACCACAGCACCGTCAGGTTCGGCTCAGGTGCCGGGCCCATGGTGTGTAGCGTATGCAGGTAGCGGAACGAGTTTTTCGTCACCAGCGTGCGGCCATCCAGTCCCATACCGCCGATAACTTCGGTCGCCCAGATTGGGTCGCCTGAGAACAGGGTGTCGAATTCCGGCGTACGCAGGAAGCGCACCATACGGATCTTCATAATGAAGTGGTCGATCAGCTCCTGCGCCTGCTGCTCGTTTAAAATTCCCGCTTTGAAATCGCGCTCAATGTAGATGTCGAGGAACGATGCGGTACGGCCCAGCGACATAGCGCCACCGTTCTGAGATTTCACCGCAGCCAGGTAAGCAAAGTACACCCACTGCACCGCTTCCTGCGCATTACGCGCCGGACGGGAGATATCGCAGCCGTATTTCGCCGCCATTTCCTGCATTTGCAGCAGGGCGCGACGGTGTTCAGACAGCTCTTCGCGCAGACGAATCGTGGCTTCAAGATTCTGGCCCCACTCCAGGTTCGACTGGAGATCGGCAAACTGCAGTTCACGCTCACGCACCAGATAGCGGATACCGTACAGCGCGACGCGGCGGTAGTCACCGATGATACGGCCACGACCGTAACCATCCGGCAGACCGGTCAGCACGCCGGATTTACGGCAGCGCAGCATATCCGGAGAGTAGGCATCGAATACGCCCTGGTTATGGGTTTTACGCAGTTCAGTAAACTGGTATTCAAAATCAGCATCCATCTCACGACCATAAGCATCAAAAGAGCTTTTGATCATGTTGATGCCGCCAAACGGATGCAGAGCACGCTTGAGCGGCTTATCCGTTTGCAGACCGACGATTTTTTCCAGTTCTTGTTCAATATAACCCGCATCATGCGCGGTTATCGTGGTAGCAATATTGGTATCGAAATCAACCGGCGCGTGCGTCGAGTTTTCAATACGGATGCCCGCCATGACTTTTTCCCACAATGCAGTGGTCGCAGGCGTTGCTTCGGCGAGGAAAGATTCATCCCCTTCATAAGGCGTATAGTTGTGCTGAATAAAATCACGGACATTAATTTCTTCTTTCCAGTCCGTACCTTTAAAGCCATTCCAGGCTTCGGCATACAGCATATCGCTGGTATCGATATTTACCTTCATGAAAAATAATCTCTCTGCTGAAATTTAATTATGCAAATTCTACTGGTGTATTAATTTTGCCTAAGGCAATGGCATCACGCGCAATCATTTTCTCTTCATTTGTGGGAATAACCGCACAAATAACACGAGCATCTTTATTAGAGATAATTCTTTCGCCATGGGAATTTGGCAGGCTATTCATTTCGCTGTCGATATTCACCCCTAAAACGGCGAGATGTTCAATAACCAGACGACGAATTAATACCGAGTTTTCACCAATTCCGCCGGTGAAAATAATCCCATCAAGACGATGCAGCGATGCGGCATGTCCGGCGATATGGCGTGCAATACGATGCACAAACGTTTTAATCGCCAGCTGCGCACGCTCATGTCCTTCGTGCCAGGCTTTTTCTAACGTACGTAAGTCAGAGGACAGACCGGAAATACCCAGTAAACCGGACTCTTTATTCACTACGCGCTCAAGGTCGCTCAGCGTCTGGTTGGTTTCGCTGGCAATCCACGCCATCGCGCCGAAATCGACGTCGCCGCTGCGTGTGCCCATCATCAGCCCTTCCAGCGGCGTCATGCCCATTGAGGTATCAACGCTCTGTCCATTACGTACCGCACAGATTGACGCGCCGTTCCCAAGGTGCGCCACAACCAGACCGGAGTCATCACTCTGCAGGTCAAGAAGCTCATGCGCCCGTTGAGAAACATAGCGGTGCGACGTGCCGTGGAAGCCATAACGACGAACGCCCAACTCCTCAAAATATTTCCACGGTAAACCGTACAGATAGGCTTCAGGAGCCATCGTCTGGTGGAAGCTGGTATCAAATACCGCCACCTGCTGCACGCCTGGGAAAAGGTGCTGAGCAGATTCGATCCCACTCAGGTTCGCATAATTATGTAACGGAGCTAGCGGCGATACCCGACGAATATTATCGATAACTTCGTCAGTAATAATTGCTGATTCGGTAAAGATATTTCCGCCGTGGGCAATGCGGTGGCCAATTAAGGCCACACTGTCCATTAAATTACGTTTCTCTAGTTCAACGGCAATTGCTTTTAATGCGTCTTCGTAGCTGTGGTGAGCCAGCTTAGCTGGCTCTCCCCCATTAATTGCTATGAACGCATTTTCAGAGTTAATACCGTCTGCGATCCCCGCCATTAAAACTTCACAGTTTGCTGCATCCAGCACTGAGAATTTAATGGAAGACGAACCACAGTTAATAACCAGTACTACCGGAAACTCATTCATTTCACTACTCCGCTCATCCTGAGCTTAAGGATTAAAACAGTTTGTAGACGATGTTCAGGATGGTCAGCAGACCAATCACGGTAACAAACACGTTATCCAGACGGCCACGGTATTTCGCCAGTGATGGCGCTTTACGGATGGCATACATCGGCAGCAGGCAGAGCAGAGAGGCAATAATCGGCGCGCCCATTGCTTCAATCAGGTCCAGGATGTTCGGGTTGGCGTAAGCCACAACCCAGGTGGATCCCATGATGAAGATCATGCTGATGGTATTAAGTTTGCCGGCAGAAACTTTCGTTTTATCGCCTTTGTAACCAAACTTCAGCACCAGACCGTTCAGACCTTCCAGCGTCCCCAGATAGTGGCCGAAGAAAGATTTGAAGATAGCAACCAGGGCGATGATTGAAGCACCGTACTCCAGAACAGTTGCGAAGGTGGACTTCGTACCGGACAGTGAAGCGAAGTGGTTTGCCAGGTAAGACAGCACAGGAATGTTTTGCGCTTTCGCATCCGCCATGTTTGCCGGAGAGAGCGTGAACAGGCAGCTAAAGGCGAAGAACATTACCACCGCAACCATCAGCATACTGGCGCGGGAGATGATTTTAGAACATTTCTGCTCGGTGAATTCGCGACCGTAATCTTTTTCATACTCTTCGCGTTTAGAGACGACGAAGGAAGAAACGATTGGCGAGAAGTTGAAAGAGAACACCATGATGGAAATACCCAGCCATACGGTAACCAGGATGCCGTCATGGCCAGTCAGGGCGATATTGCTGATATCAACCTGATCGATAACCGCAGAGTTCCAGTAAGGAATCAGTGACAGAGAGATAAGCACCAGGCTGGCAATGAACGGCCATACCAGGTAGCTCATCACTTTAACCATCAGATCTTTACCAAACCAGATGACGAATGCCATCAGCAGCAGCAGGAACAGCGCCACGAAGCCACGGTTCAGCGCGGGCATCTGCAGCTGGTTTTCCCAGAAGGTCATAAAGGTGTTGGTAATGGTGACGCCATAAATCCACAGCAGCGGACAAATCGCAAAGAAGTAGAGGAACGTGATAACCACGCCGCCCGTTTTACCAAAGTGCTCTTCAACCGTTTCTGTGATGTTACCGGAAGGGTTAGAACCGGAAAGACACAGGCGTGCCAGCGCACGGTGGCAATAGAAGGCGATGGGGTATGCTAACACCAGCATGATCAGAATGGGGATCAGTCCGCCAAAACCTGCGCGGATAGGGAAGAACAGCACCCCAGCGCCGATGGCTGTACCAAATAAACCCAGTGTCCAGGTGGTGTCCGATTTGCGCCAGGACGACTGTTTTGTCTGGCTGGATACAATGCTATCAGTAGTACTCATATCCTATCCTCAACGAAGTATATTAAGCGTCAACTAAACCAGTAATTTGAGATACACGAGAAAGGTCGATATTACCGCCAGAAATAATGCTGACTGTTTTTCTGTTCTGGATATAGCTATCTAATTTCCCGCTTAATAATGCTGCGCATGCCAGCGCGCCGGCACCTTCAGTCACAACTTTATTTCGCTGAATTAATGCCACCATGCTGTTGCGAATTTCATCTTCGCTGACCAGGACAATGTCATCCACCAACTCACGAACAATTTCATACGTTAAAGTACCCGGGCGGGAAACGTCACAACCATCCGCCAGGGTGCCGGTCGTTCGGTGCGTGGTTATTTCTCCAGCGTGGAAAGAAGCCGCCATGCCGTGAACGTTTTCAGACTGTACGCCAATAATTTTAATGGTCGGGTTAATAGATTTAATTGCCACCGCAATACCAGCAATCAATCCACCACCGCCAATTGGCACAATCACGTTATCGACATCGTACAGATCTTCCAGAATTTCCAGACCAATAGTGCCCTGACCAGCAATAACTTTCGGGTCATCATAGGGTGGAATAAAGATGCGGCCTTCAGTTTCCACAATCTCGCTAACCTTAGCGATGGTGTCGTTGAAGTTGTCGCCGTGCAGTACAACTTCTGCGGAATAATCGCAGGTTGCCGCTACTTTAGACTTCGGTGCGCCTTTCGGCATCACCACTTTGCCGTCGATTCCGAGCATAGCGCAGGAGAGAGAAACACCTTGCGCATGGTTACCTGCAGAGCAAGCCACCACGCCCTTACATCTTTCAGCTTCGGTTAATGAACTGAGCTTGTTAAAAGCACCACGGATTTTAAATGAACCGGTACGCTGCATGTTTTCAAACTTGAGGAAAATTTCCCCTTTGCAACGTTCACTAAAATAGTTAGAGCGAGGCATTCCCGTTTTATAAATTTTCCCCGCAAGTCTTTTTTTCGCTTCGAGGATATCTTCAATTGCAACTGGGAGATCGTATGTAATGTGCATTAGAACCTCTTACCTGGGTATTAAAGTAAATAGATAGCCGTGACCATTGTCAGATATAGACAAATGGCGTTTATTTCGTGTTAAAACAAATTCAATCTTTAATCAATTTCAATTAATTGCCTTCGTCTCCGACAATTATATGATGAATATTCTTTGGCTAATTCCACCAAAATAGATGCTGCTTTTTTAATTCGATAATTTTTCGACCACACGGCGGCATAGCTCGCGACGGGTAAGGTTTCTTCTACCGGGATAGTAATAAACTGGTTTGAGCCAAACGGTGTGGTCATATCGCAGGGAATTACTGTTAAGAAATCAGCATTGAGAACAAGATTATAAATCGTAACGACAGAGTCTGTTTTAACGATGTTTTCACTGCTGATGCCATTATTCTGTAACGTGGTAAGAAGTTCGCTGTAGTACCCCATATTCGTTTGTGGCAACACCCACTGTTCGTTTTTCAACGCGCTCAGCGAGGTGATGCCGGTGCATGTTCGGGACTTGCTGGCAACCAGGATAAAGTCTGACTCAAAGAGCGGCTCAACATGCAGATCGTGCAGTTTCATCTCATCACTCAGCGTACCGATGGCGAAATCCAGACGTCCGTCACGGATTGCCGGTAAGAAGGAGGAGAGCTGAGCTTCATACATAGAAACCTGCGCCTTCGGGAACACTTCTTTGAATTTTTTAATCATGCCGGACATGATGGTGAAGGCAATCAGTGAAGGAAAGCCAAACGACACATCAACGACCGCGTTGCTCGTCATGCTGTTCATCTCATCAACCATGTTTTTCATTTCACGGGTAATAGATTCAGACCATGAGAGCATCACCTGCCCTGCCTGAGTCAATGTCACACCAGTATTTTTACGTACAACTAACTCAATACCGAAATAAGCCTCTACATCATTAATGATTTTGCTGACAGCCGGTTGAGTTAAACCTAATTCTTTTGCAGCTGAGCCGATAGAACCGCTTCTAATGACTTCCTGAAAGACCACTAAGTGCTGTGTTTTAGGGAGTGTAATAGTATTCATATCGACCTGCGTTAATTACTTTGTTGACGGCAGGAAGTGTACCAAATTAAGCGAACAAGGATATGTGCTACCCCTCACAAATCCCCTTGACTTACATTTTGTAAGACTATCGTCAAAATTTAAATCACTTAATAATCATATAGATATAAATTATCGATCTCACTTTATCCTGACTTTAGTCAAAAAAAGATGGGGGGATAACGATTTTTTATGGCTATAACACCCCCATTTTTTCCACTATTTTTTAAAACCATGAAAGGCTATATTTCAATCAATTACAGAACAATTATCAGGCAAGATGGCGCTTAAATTTAATAAACAACTTATCAAATTTAATTATATTTTAATGATTATGGCGATTAAATAACGTTATGCATCACATTTTTTCGCCACATTTGTTTGTAAAGAAACATTGCATTCATTAAAATTCAATCTAAAAAATACAAACAATTATCATATGCAACATTATATTAACACTGATTTTGTGCGATTTATTAGCAAGTAATTTTGTGATGGCGATCGATTGCGTTCGATTATTCTCGAGAAAAACGTATCGCACAGCGTTTTGTGTTGGTCGTCACAAAATTAGAAATATCCACCGACACATTCCCCTCAGATAAAAGAAATTCGGTGCATAAATAATAGGGATATAAAAATTAGATAAGAAGGAAATAAGCGCCTGCATCCTCGAAAACCAATCTCAATGCTCGCTGTAAAACCTCTGCCGGATGGCGGTGTAAACACCTTATCCGGCCTACAAAACCAGTCTCTCCCCCAGTAGGCCTGATAAGCGCAGCGCCATCAGGCATGGCAACCGCCCTGAAAGCAAAAACCCCGCTGAAGCGAGGCTTTATAAAGTGTGAAGCTGACCGATAAGCCGCGTTCTTTTGAGCATAGCGTCGTGGACAGTCATTCATCTGGCTTACCCAGAAAGCAAAA
>NZ_JAOWHY010000046.1:1408-151037 GCF_030332375.1 Citrobacter sp. Cpo148 | reverse complement strand
GTCATTCATCTGGCTTACCCAGAAAGCAAAAACCCCGCCGAAGCGGGGTTTTATAAAGAGTGAAGCTGACCGATAAGCCGGGTTCTGTCGTGGACAGTCATTCATCTAGGCCAGCAATCGCTCACTGGCTCAAGCAGCCTACCCGGGTTCAGTACGGGCCGTACCTTGTGAACCCCTATTTGGCCTTGCTCCGGGTGGAGTTTACCGTGCCACGGACTGTTACCAGCCGCGCGGTGCGCTCTTACCGCACCCTTTCACCCTTACCTGATCCCGCTTGCGCGGGCCATCGGCGGTTTGCTCTCTGTTGCACTGGTCGTGGGTTTCCCCCCCAGGCGTTACCTGGCACCCTGCCCTATGGAGCCCGGACTTTCCTCCCCTCCGCCCGTCTCCCCCGAAAGGGACGACGACGAAGCGGCGACTGTCTGGTCAGCTTCGGCGCGCAGTATAGAGGGTTTGCGGGGCAATGTCACCCCGCACTGCGCATTCCTATAGCTAACGTGGCAGCGATGTTTCTTGAGGCGCGATAAATATTATCAAATGCCCCACGGAAGGCCTCTTCCAGCGTGCTGATGCTGGTCAATACGCTAAATACCGCATCGATACCATATTGATGCACTATCTCCACATCGCGCGTCAGGCTGCCGCCAATACCAATAACCGGCTTGTGGTACTTCTTCGCGACATTCGCCACGCCTACCGGCACTTTGCCGTGAATGCTCTGGCTGTCGATCCGCCCTTCGCCGGTCACCACCAGCGTACAGTCGTGAATATGCTCTTCCAGATTGAGCGCCTGGGTCACAATCTCGATACCGCTGCGCAGCTCGGCGCCTAAAAAAGCCATTAATGCCGCGCCCATTCCGCCTGCCGCACCGGAGCCTGGCACATCTTTCACATCGACCCGCAGCGATTTTTTAATGATGTCGGCATAATGAGACAGATTACGGTCCAGTTCGAGAATGCGTTCTTCCGTCGCCCCTTTCTGCGGGCCAAAAATGCGCGAAGCGCCAGAATCGCCGATGAGTGGATTAGTCACATCGCAGGCCACGCGAATGGAACAGGTTTTTAAGCGCGGATCCAGACCCGAGATATCGATGGAGTTCAGACTCATCAGGCTTCCACCACCATAGCCAATTTCTGTCCCGTTGGCGTCGCAAAGTTTTGCCCCCAGCGCCTGCACCATACCCGCGCCACCGTCGTTGGTGGCACTGCCGCCGATGCCAATAATGATGCTCTGCGCACCGCTATCCAGCGCCTGCAAAATCAGCTCTCCGGTACCGCGTGACGTAGTGACTAAAGGGTTGCGCTTTTCAGGAGGCACCAACGCCAGACCGCTGGCTGCCGCCATTTCGATAAACGCAGTTTTACCATCTCCAGACATGCCCCAGCAGGCATTCACTTTTTCGCCCAGCGGCCCCGTTACTTGCGCTGAATGTTCACTCCCTTGCGTCGCGGCAATCATGGCTTCAACCGTTCCTTCGCCGCCATCGGCAACCGGAACAGAAACATATTGCGCATCGGGGAAAATTTCCCGAAATCCTTTTTCTATTGCCTGAGCTACCTCGGTGGCAGAAAGGCTTTCTTTATAAGAGTCTGGGGCAATTACGATTTTCATAGTTATGTAGCCTGACTGTGCCGCGCAAGGCAAGAAATACAGGGCGCACATCCGCGCCCTTCTTGTTAGCGAGTGACTTCCACTTTCGCCAGTTTTTCGTAGTAGCATGCGAGCGCACTGTGATCGGCAGTACCCAATCCATCTGCGCGTAGCGCCTGCATCATCTCCATGACTGCTGCAGTCAGCGGCAACTGAGCGCCAACGCCATGAGAGGTATCCAGCGCGTTCGCCAGGTCTTTGATATGCAGGTCAATACGGAAACCTGGTTTAAAGTTGCGATCCATCACCATCGGCGCTTTCGCATCCAGCACGGTGCTGCCTGCCAGCCCGCCACGGATCGCCTGATACACCAGATCCGGATTCACACCCGCTTTGGTCGCCAGCGTCAGCGCTTCAGACATCGCGGCAATGTTCAGCGCCACAATCACCTGATTCGCCAGCTTGGTGACGTTACCCGCGCCAATTTCACCGGTATGCACCACGGAGCCTGCCATCGCTTTCAGCAGATCGTAGTACTTGTCGAAAATCGCTTTATCGCCGCCGACCATCACCGACAACGTGCCGTCAATCGCTTTTGGCTCGCCGCCGCTGACCGGCGCATCCAGCATATCCACGCCTTTCGCTTTCAGCGCGTCGCTAATTTCACGGCTGGCCAACGGTGCAATGGAGCTCATGTCGATAAGCACTGTGCCCGGTTTCGCCCCTTCAATTATGCCGCCTTCACCCAATGCCACTTCCTTAACATGCGGAGAGTTCGGCAGCATGGTGATGATCACATCACACTGCTCAGCGATATCTTTCGCCGTGGCGGCAGTTTCAGCACCTGCGGCAATTACTTCCGCAATGGATTCCGGGTTACGGTCAGCAACCACCAGCGAGTAACCTGCCTTGAGGAGGTTTTTACTCATTGGTTTACCCATAATACCGAGGCCAATAAAACCAACTTTCATTGTCATGTCTTTATCTCTCTCTACTGTCGATGGTGGTTATTTCTTAAAAGAATCAGCCAGTTTCTGCGTGGCTGAACGGAACACGCCAAGGTCGCTGCCAACGGCAACAAACGTCGCGCCCCACTCCAGATAACGACGCGCATCCGCCTCTACCGGGGCCAGAATGCCGCTTGGTTTGCCGTGTGCTTTCGCGCGGGCAAAAATGTGCTGGATAGCTTTCTGCACATCAGGATGTGACGCATTGCCGAGGTGACCTAGCGCCGCAGCCAGATCGCTTGGTCCAACGAAGACACCGTCAACGCCTTCTGTCGCCGCGATTGCGTCAACGTTATCAACGCCCTGCTGACTTTCGATCTGCACGATGATGGTGATGTTCTTATTCGACTGCGCAAAGTAGTCCGGTACGGTGCCAAACATATTGGCGCGATGGGATACGGACACGCCGCGAATACCTTCCGGCGGATAGCGGGTCGACGCCACAGCGTTAACCGCTTCTTCTTCCGTCTCAACGAACGGGATCAGGAAGTTGTAAAACCCGATATCCAGCAGGCGCTTGATAATCACCGGTTCGTTGGTTGGTACACGCACTACCGCCGCGCTGTCGCTGCCTTTCAGCGCCATTAATTGCGGAATAAACGTCGAGATATCATTCGGCGCATGTTCGCCATCCAGTACCAGCCAGTCAAACCCTGCCAGACCTAAAACTTCGGTACTGATTGGGCTGGCCAATGCAGACCAGCAGCCAATCTGAATTTGTTGCGCCGCGAGGGCCGCTTTAAACTTATTCGGGAAAATCGTGTTATTCATCGCCTATACCTTTGTTTATTTCTGCAATTCCATACGTTTAATGTCACCGACAATAAACAGGTAGCAAACCATTGCCATCAGCGCCGAGCACCCTACAAACATCAGCGCAGCATTAAATGAGTGCAGCTCGCTCACCAGATACCCAATCACCAGCGGGGTGACGATGGAAGCCACGTTGCCAAATACGTTAAATACCCCACCGCACAGACCGACAATCTCTTTCGGCGCGGTATCGGAAATCACCGGCCAACCCAGCGCGCCGAAACCTTTACCGAAGAACGCCAGCGCCATCAGCGCCACCACAAGAGCGGTATTATCGGTGTAGTTACACAGAATAATGGTCGATGCGAGCAACATGCCGAGCACTATCGGCAGCTTACGCGCCAGGGTAATGCTGAAACCACGTTTAATCAGATAATCAGAGAACACGCCGCCGAGCACGCCACCGAAAAACCCACACAGTGCCGGAATCGAAGCCACCAGGCCCACTTTCAGAATCGACATACCTTTTTCCTGAACCAGGTAAATCGGGAACCAGGTGAGAAAAAACCAGGTAATTGTATTGATAAAATACTGGCCAAAGAACACACCAAGCATCATACGGTTCGTGAGCAACTGCCTGATATAATGCAGTTTAGGACCACCTGACTTCACATCGCCCGGTTTTTTATGGTCCATATCCACGACCGCGCCGTTTTCAGAGATAAACTTCAACTCTTCTTGCGACATGCGCGGGTGATCGGTTGGGTTATGAATAAACTTTACCCACAGTCCGGTAAGCACAAAACCAATCACGCCCATCACGGTAAAGACGTGCTCCCAGCCCCAGGCGAAGGTCAGCCAGCCGAGCAGCGGGGAAAACAGCGCCAGGGAGAAATACTGTGCGGAGTTAAAAATCGCGGATGCCGTGCCGCGCTCTTTCGTTGGGAACCAGGCTGCCACGATACGGGCATTAGCCGGGAAGGATGGCGCTTCCGAGAAGCCCAGCATAAAGCGCATGATGAACATTGAAATACCCGCCCAGGCCAGCGGGAACATGTCCACAAAGCCCTGCAGGAAGGTAAACAGTGACCAGAAGAACAAACTGTAGGTGTAGACTTTCTTCGAGCCGAATTTATCCAGCAGCCAGCCGCCGGGGATTTGCATCAACAGGTAAGCCCAGCCGAAGGCGGAGAAAATGTAACCCATTGAGATGGCGCTGAGATGTAACTCTTTCGCCACTTCAGTTCCGGCAATAGACAGCGTCGCACGGTCCGCATAGTTAACGGCTGTAACAATAAATATTATCAGCAATATTAAATAACGGGTGTGCGTACCTTTCTTTTTCTCGACAACTGTATCCAATATCATTCTATTTACCTCGGGCACATAAAAGGTTTTTATTATTATTTTGTGGGTGTTTCTCGTGATAAATTACCGATAATAAAAATAGATAATAATTTATCAGACGTTATGAAACCGTGATTTAGTATAATCATCAGCACAACGTTAATCATTGTGCAAACGCTCATTAAATACGCGTTATTAAATTAATGTTTTGGGCATATGCACACAAGCATGGGCGCTAATGCACACATTTACGTATTGCTACTCCTGGTGACTCGGCCTTGCTGATTTTAAGTGATCATCATCACATTCTTCACGTTAAACTCCTGACATTCTTATTTCACGATACCGAATCTTTATTACTTACAATTAGATTCAAAATATAAATATCCACACTATTATCACCACCTTGTTGGAGAATACTGGACAATGGCCGACATCGAAATCAGACAAGAATCGCCAACGGCGTTTTATATTAAAGTTCACGAAACAGATAATGTGGCGATAATTGTCAATGACAATGGTCTGAAAGCCGGAACGCGTTTTCCGGACGGACTGGAACTCATTGAACATATTCCCCAGGGTCATAAAGTGGCGCTATTGGATATTCCTGTTCATGGCGAAATCGTGCGTTATGGCGAAGTGATAGGCTATGCCGTTCGCGATATCCCACGCGGCAGCTGGATTGATGAATCAATGGTTGAGCTGCCCAAAGCCCCGCCGCTGGAGACGCTGCCGCTGGCAACTAAAGTACCAGAGCCGCTGCCGCCTCTTGAGGGTTATACCTTTGAAGGTTACCGCAATGCTGACGGTAGCGTAGGTACCAAAAATCTACTCGGTATCTCCACCAGCGTGCACTGCGTAGCGGGCGTGGTGGATTATGTGGTGAAAATCATTGAGCGCGATCTGCTGCCTAAATACCCGAGCGTTGACGGTGTGGTGGGGCTCAATCATCTGTATGGCTGCGGCGTGGCGATCAATGCTCCAGCCGCCATCGTGCCGATTCGCACCATTCACAATATTGCGCTTAACCCGAATTTTGGCGGTGAAGTGATGGTCATCGGCCTCGGTTGCGAAAAACTGCAGCCAGAGCGGCTGCTGGAAGGCACGCACGATGTGAAAAGTATTCCGGTCGACAGCGCCAGTATCGTCAGCCTGCAGGATGAAAAGCACGTCGGCTTTCAATCGATGGTCACCGATATTCTGCAGGTGGCCGAACGTCATCTGGCAAAACTCAATCAGCGCCAACGTGAAACCTGCCCGGCTTCAGAACTGGTGGTCGGCATGCAGTGCGGCGGTAGCGATGCGTTCTCCGGCGTGACGGCCAACCCGGCGGTGGGTTATGCCTCCGACCTGTTAGTACGCTGCGGCGCGACCGTAATGTTCTCTGAAGTAACCGAAGTGCGCGATGCCATCCACCTTCTGACCCCACGTGCGATTAACGAAGAAGTAGGTAAACGCCTGCTCGAAGAGATGGCCTGGTACGATAACTACCTTGATATGGGCAAAACGGATCGCAGTGCCAACCCTTCTCCGGGCAACAAGAAAGGCGGTCTGGCAAACGTGGTGGAAAAGGCGCTGGGTTCGATTGCCAAGTCTGGCAAGAGCGCGATTGTCGAAGTATTGTCGCCGGGCCAGCGTCCAACCAAACGTGGCCTGATTTACGCTGCAACCCCCGCCAGTGATTTTGTTTGCGGTACACAGCAGGTCGCTTCCGGGATCACCGTGCAGGTGTTCACCACCGGTCGCGGTACGCCGTATGGCCTGATGGCCGTGCCGGTGATTAAAATGGCGACACGCACCGAGCTGGCCAACCGTTGGTTTGACCTGATGGACATTAACGCGGGCACCATCGCCACCGGAGAAGAAACCATTGAAGATGTGGGTCTGAAACTGTTCGAATTTATTCTCGACGTCGCCAGCGGGCGTAAGAAAACCTTCTCGGATCAGTGGGGACTGCATAACCAGCTGGCGGTGTTTAACCCGGCGCCAGTGACCTGATTATCGAAACGAAAGCCAACGAAAAAACGGGGATTTATCCCCGTTTTTTATGTCTATGTAACAACAAATAAAGTGATAACGTTCGCATTTTAAGAGGTTTTTTTAAACATCTGTTTTTTTCGATTCAAACCCACAAAATGAACCTAACAACATGAAATTAAACGAAATAACATCGCCATTGTTTTATGTTATATTTTCGTTTTGATAAAAGAGAAACCTACCGAAAGACGACCTTGTTTTAATGCGATAATCCCCTATTTTTTACCGCTTTGACTTTCTCCGATGTAAAACAGATTATTCATAGGCTCCTGTAATTTACCTCATAAGCATTCTGACCTGAATAAAGAGGGAAGTTATGTATACCCTGAATAAAAATAATGTCGCATTGGCCTGTCTTATTTACTGTTTACTGGCAACTCCTGTCGTCGCGAGTGCTGAAGGCCAATCGGACGCAAAGCCTGTTAAATTACGCTACACGTTATGGGACCGTAATCAACTCCCTGGCGAACAACAGCTCGTTAATGAATTCGAAAAAAACAACCCTGGCATCAAAGTCGAAATTGAATTAACACCTTATGACCAATATTTTATCAAGCTAAGTTCAGCAGTCGGTGGAAATGTAGCACCGGATGTATTCTGGATGAATATGCCTAATTTCCAGCAATATGTTAAAAATGGCATGCTGGAACCACTGAGCAATTATCTGAAAGAGAAATCAGCGCCGAAACTGGATGATTTTGTTAAAAGCTCAGTCGATGCCTATCAATACCAGTCGCAGCAATATGCCATCCCAAGAGATATTGATGCAATTGCCGTCTGGTACAACAAAAAAATGTTCGATCAGGCTGGCGTGAGCTATCCCGATAAAAACTGGACATGGGACGATTTAAAACAAAAATCAGCGCAGTTGCGTAAAGGGCTGGATAAACAGTCTTATCCACTGGCAATGGAATTCAGCAGCGGACAGGACAGTTATTTTAACCTGCTATTACAGGCTGGCGATAAGATTGTCCTGCCTGAGGGCAAAACGGATGTTGCCAATGACAAAGCCATCGCCGTCTATCGCGATGTTCAAGGCATGCTGAACGCGGGACTAATCCAACCGCCAGGCGAGATGGAAGCCTCAGATGTCTTCCAGTCCAACCGAGTGGCCATGGTCTACGCAGGCTCATGGTGGGCATTACCCTTCTCTCAAAATGAGCTGATTAAGGATCACATCGGCGTGGTACCAATGCCTAAAATGGCAGAGCAGGCAGGTGTATCCCATAGCCTGGCATTTGCCATGTCAGCAAAAAGTCAGCATAAAGATGCGGCGTGGAAGTTCATTGAGTTCATGAGTTCTGAGCATGCGCAGCAGACGCTGGCTACGGGAAAAGTCGTGATCCCCGCTAACCAAAAAGTGGCCAAAGAGTGGGCTGAAGGCTTTAAGGGTATTGATGTTTCAGCCTATATCGATTCATTGGCTTTCTCACATAAATATCCAACCGCAGGCTCCAATACCGCCAAGTGGAATAGCATCCTGAATGATGGCTTGAAAAAAGTCTGGACGGGTACTGACCCAGAAAAAGTCATGCCTGGTGTTGCAAAACGCGTTGAACGAGAAATGCAGAAATAATCCTGAGGGAGCCATGCTCCCTCTCGCTTTCGCCCACGCAATATATTTTGGTTGCACAGTGAGCATCCCGGAGTCTGTATGAGCTATTCAGATGAAGCTGCATCCCCACAATTACCAGCCAGGGAAGTGCACAAAAAATCCCTGACCAAGCTGGAAAAAGAAGAACGCTTCTGGGGATGGATAATGATTATGCCGTTACTGGCGGGGTTAATTGTTTTTTACTTTACTCCATTCTTCCAGAACGTTTTTTATAGTTTCACCGACCTGGGCGAGTTTCAGATCTGGACGACGATCAGCTTAGATAACTATATTAATTTATTCAGCGATGATGAGTTTCGTTCAGCAATATATAACACCCTGGCCTATGTTTTTATTTGCGTACCGATAATCACCGTTTTGTCATTGCTGCTCGCAATTGGCCTGAATCAGGCGATTCGCGGTCAGTGGTTGTTTCGCACGCTGTTATTTCTACCCGCTGTCACTATGCCTGCGGCCATTGCTATGGTCTGGCAGTGGTTGATGAACCGAAACTTCGGCTTAATTAATCAGATCCTGGCTTTTTTCGATCTTCCGTCCATCGGTTGGTTATCCGATCCCGATGTCGTCCGCCTGAGCGCCTCGTTGGTTATCATCTGGTCGGCTATTGCGTTGAAGATGATCATTCTGCTCGCTGGATTGCAGGGGATCCCCAAACAAATTTATGAAGCGATGTCGCTGGATGGCATCAGCAAATTGCGTGGATTCTGGTCTATTACCTTACCGCTAATGATCCCAACGCTGTTTTTCGTACTGGTGATCTCTTTTATCGAAACGCTGCAAATTTTCGATGTGGTTTATCTGCTGTTTGGCAGTTCATCCATGGTGGGCGATCAGACGATGACCATCGCCTATCTCTTCTATAAATACGCCTTTATCTACCATGAAAAAGGGTATGCCTCAGCAATCGCCGTGGTGATTTTCGTTATCACGATGGTCCTGACGCTGCTGCAAATATGGATTGGTAAACGACTTAAAGCACAGTGAGGCACCACGATGTTCATGACAAAACGTGAAAAATGGCTAATTTACGGCCTGATGATCCTCGCGACGCTGGTAACGGTGGTTCCGTTTATCTGGATGATCATCACCTCTTTTAAAACCCAGGCAGAAAGCATCGCCTTTCCGCCGATACTGCTACCCGCCAACCCAGGGTTTCAGGCTTACGGTAAAATCTTGCATGAAATGCCTTTTGGCAGCTTTTACTTTAACTCGATCGTCTCCACGCTGGTCATAGTCATTTTGCAGACGCTGATTGCGGCAATGGCAGCGTACGGTTTCTCCCGACTGCGTTTCAAAGGACGAGATGTCCTATTTATGCTGTGTATTTCAATTCTGATGGTGCCCGGTCAGATCTTTTTAATCCCACAGTTTTTAACCGTTGAAAAAATCGGTTTGCTGAACTCAATTCCTGGACTGGTGTTACCGGGTTTATTCAGCATATATAGCGCCTTTTTATTACGTCAGTTTTTTCTGTCAGTACCTAAAGAACTGGAAGAGGCAGCCATTATGGATGGGTATAACCATCTGACTATTTTCTTCAAAATTATGCTGCCATTAATTAAACCGGGACTGATTGCCTGCGTCATTATTAACGGACTGTGGAGCTGGAATAATTTAATGTGGCCACTGATCGTCAACACCTCCATGGATAAAATGACATTACCAGTAGGATTAGCCTCACTTTCTGGCCGTTCAGGCGTGGAATATCCGATGTTAATGGCGGGCGCATTGCTGGCGATTATCCCGATGTTGTTACTTTATATCTTCTTCCAGCGCTATTTTATTCGCGGCATCGCTGGTGCCGGAATTAAAGGATAAGGGGCAGTGTTATGTCAGGTATTCAATTACAGGCAGTAAGCAAAGTCTATCCCAATGGCTTTCAGGCGATCCATGGCGTTGATCTTGAAATCCACGACGGCGAATTCATGGTGTTTGTCGGGCCATCAGGCTGCGCCAAATCAACGCTGCTACGCATGATTGCAGGTCTGGAAGATATCACTCATGGCCATATCGCAATCGGAGAGAAGTGCGTCAACGACCTGCTACCAAAGGAGCGAGGCGTTGCCATGGTCTTCCAGAATTATGCCCTCTATCCCCACATGACGATTTATAAAAATATGGCATTCAGTCTGTTAGGGAAAATGAGCAAAGAAGAGATTGATATCCGCGTCCGGGAAGCTGCACACAAGCTGGAAATCGAAACATTGCTCGACAAAAAGCCCGGTCAGCTTTCAGGCGGTCAATGCCAGCGAGTAGCCGTTGGCAGGGCCATCGTGCGTAAGCCAGACGTTTTTTTGTTTGATGAGCCGCTGTCCAACCTGGATGCAAAACTGCGTGTTTCAATGCGCGTGCGGCTGACAGAACTGCATCGACAACTGCGTCACGAAGGCGTGAGCGCAACCATGGTGTACGTCACGCACGATCAGATTGAAGCGATGACGATGGGAGACAGGATTTGCGTTCTAAATGGCGGTCGTATTATGCAGGTGGATACCCCAGGGAATATTTACCATCACCCCAGGAATAAATTTGTTGCTGGTTTTATTGGTAATCCGGCAATGAATATTATGCTGCTTGATATTGACCCCAGCACTCGTGGCCTGCGCCTGGCTGATAATTTAATCCTGCCATTAAATACGCGCTTGAGTAACCTACTGGAGCAATATCCGCACTCCAGCGTCTGGTTTGGCATCCGCTCAGAGGCCATTCAGTTAGCCTCGCAGCATGATGCCTCTGCGTTCGATGCGCACATTACCAACGTAGAAAGGATGGGCAACGAAGACCTTCTGCATTTTGATATTGGTGAGCAACATATGATCTTACGTATTAACTCCTCACCCGACTGGACCCCACTTCCCGGTGAATCTATCAAAGTGAAATTTAATCTGGATGCCGCCTTTTTGTTTGATAAAAAACATGAAGAAAATTTGGCCTGACCGTTATTCAGGCTAAGTGAAAAATGAGAGGTTTATATGTGTGCGAATAAAGTGACCGTATTAGTGGTAGGGGCTGGTGCGCGCGGAGAAATATATTCTCGCTATGCGCTTGAACATCCAGACAGAATGCAGGTGGTAGGCGTTGCCGAGCCCAGAGAGGCATACCGCCAGCAGTTTGTCGCACAGCATAAGATTGACCCAAATAACGTGTTTTGCAACTGGCAAGAAGCTGCGGCCCAACCCAAAATGGCCGATGTGGTACTTATTTGCACGCAGGATAATATGCACAAAGATCCTGCCGTGGCGTTTGCTAATCTCGGCTATCACATTCTGCTGGAAAAACCGCTCGCCCCTACGCCAGAAGATTGCCGGATCATTATTGATGCGGTCAAACGCAACAACGTATTACTGGCCGTCGCGCACGTCCTGCGTTACACCCGCTATACGCAAAAGCTGAAATCACTGCTTGATGATGGCGTAATTGGCGATATTGTCAGCATGCAGCATCTCGAACCCGTAGGTTACTGGCATCAGGCGCACTCGTTTGTACGTGGTAACTGGCGCAATGAAGCAGAATCGTCATTTATGTTGTTACAGAAATCCTGTCATGATTTGGACTGGATCCGCTACATCATGAGCGACAACTGCCAGGACGTAGGATCATTTGGTAGCCTGAGTCACTTTGTGAAAGAGAATCAGCCTGCTGGTGCCGCCGACCGCTGCCTTGATTGTCAGGTTGAATCAACCTGTCCCTGGTCTGCCTGCAAAATTTATCTGGGTGAAAACCACAAATGCACTCCACACTTCCGTCGGGTGCTGACTGCAGACCCTAGCGAAGAGAATGTTCGCCAGGCGCTGCGCGATGGGCCTTATGGTCGTTGCGTTTATCGTTGTGATAATGATGTGGTGGATCATCAGGTTGTTAACTTACGTTTTGCCCACCAGCAGACAGTGACCTTTACCATGACCGCGTTTACCAAAATGGAAGATCGAAAAACGCGCCTGTTTGGTACCAGAGGTTAT
Source organism: Citrobacter sp. Cpo148 (assembly GCF_030332375.1). Lineage (NCBI taxonomy): Bacteria > Pseudomonadati > Pseudomonadota > Gammaproteobacteria > Enterobacterales > Enterobacteriaceae > Citrobacter > Citrobacter sp. Cpo148. The sequence continues at coordinate 138,728 of NZ_JAOWHY010000046.1, read as the reverse complement.
CTGGAAGGCGATGGCGAGCAGATCCGGGTGTTTGATTTCCTGACAGACAAAGAAACAGTGCATCAGATCGAAGAGATCGCCGCTGGCACACAAACCCAGATGGGGGGGCATGGTGGTGGCGATTACTACCTGATGGATCGCTTCATCCACGCAGTGATGGCCAACGATCAAAATATGATCCTTTCTGGCCCGGATGAATCACTGGAAAGTCACTTAATGGTCTTTGCCGCAGAGCGCGCTCGCAAGGAAAACTGTCTGGTTACGCTGTGAAGCCGGAGGAGATGAGGCATGTTTTACGGTGTTGATATTGGTGGAACCAAAACTGAAATTGTCGCTTTTGATAAGGAAATGCAGGTTTGCTGGCGTAAGCGCGTCGCCACGCCAGTGCAGGATTATGAACTCTTTCTTTCGACCTTTACTTCACTTATTGATACCGCCGACTGGGCGACTGGAACGCAAGGAAAAATTGGCATCGGCATGCCCGGTCTTATGGACAGACATACCGGAAAATTACTGTCATCTAACGTGCCTTGCCTCACAGGACGCCAGGTGATGAACGATCTGGCCCACCGCCTCAATCGTTCGGTTGAACTGGACAATGACTGCTGCTGTTTTGCACTCTCGGAAGCCCATACCCAGCAGGCTCGCCAGTTCTCCCGAATTTTTGGTGCCATTATTGGCACCGGCATGGGTGGAGGGTTAGTCATTGACGGTCAGTTGTATCGGGGTCGCAACCGAATGGCCAGTGAGTTCGGCCATTTACCGCTTCCGGCAACGTTTATGCGTCGTTATCACTTGCCGGAGTTGAAGTGCGGCTGTGGCTTACAAGGGTGTCTGGAACGCTATCAATCCGGTCCTGGTTTACTGTGGCTCCACAAACACTTCAGTGGAGAACAACTCAAAATGGAGACCCTGCTGGAGCATTATCGTCATGGCAATGCCAGCGCCGTTACAACCATAGAAGCATGGATTGATATGTTGGGTTGTACGCTGGCGCAATTGCAGTTGATTCTGGATGTCGATGCTTTTGTTCTCGGCGGTGGAGTTTCCAACATCGAGGAAATTTATACGTTGCTGCCGCAGGCCATGTCACGTTACTTGTTCCCGGGATTAGAGCCTGCCCGCGTATTCCCGGCCATCCATGGTGCATCCAGCGGGGTTCGCGGTGCCGCATTGCTGCTAGTTGAACAGGGTACGCTGACCCACTAAAACACTGCTGGCGAGAAAATCTCGCCAGCAATTTCAGTTATTCATCCGCAATCACCACATCCACCCCAAGCTGGATTAACGTCCGGTGATAATTTTCAGGGATACCGCTGTCGGTAATCACCCGGTCAATCCCGCTGATTTCGCTAATCATACAGAAACTTTTGCGGCCAAACTTGCTGGAGTCAGCGACTACCGTGACCTCCTGCGCAACCTCACACATTACCTGATTCAGATGTGCTTCTCCCGGATGTGGCGTGGTTATCCCTGCTTCCAGGCAGAATCCATCAACGCCCAAAAAAAGCTTATCAAACCGGTATTGTCTGAGCTGGTGTTCTGCTGAAGGGCCATACAATGAATAGACGCTTTGCCTGACGTTCCCTCCCAAGATCATGACGTCTACGCGCTCAAAATTCGCCAGCTCCCACGCAATGTTGAGCGCATTGGTCATCACCACCAGATCGCGGCGATTCTTTAGCATTGGAGGAATGAGCGTGGTGGTCGAACCGGAATCGAGGATTAACGTGTCACCATCTTTCACAAAGCTGGCTGCTTTTTCGGCAATACGCGTTTTCACATCGCGATTCAGCCGGTCCTTATCCTGCAAAGGCCGGTCAAGGGCGAAGTGCTGATTGAGAACCGCACCGCCGTAGGAGCGCATGACGCATCCTTTCTGCTCCAGATAACGTAAGTCGTTGCGGATCGTGACCGATGACACACCAAAATGGACGCTCAGTGGCTCGACACGAACGCTACCCTGATCGCACAGCAGATCAATTATTTGCTCGCGACGTCTTAAGTTATCCAGCATTTCTATTGCTCCATCAAATATTCATGTTGTTTTGTTTTAGCGCTTTAGCACTTTCGTTTTCTTTTGAATATATTACATCAGAAGCAATAAGGTGAATTTGTGCGCACAGACTCAGCGTTTAATTTAACCAAAACTGACTATTTTCTTTCGTTTTAGCAAACCGAAACGAAGAAAACCGAAAAAATGAAAAGACTCAAAACGGGTAAGATGCGAGAAAGAGACGGGACGCATGCAAAAAAACGAAAGCGAGCTACTAAAAAAGCTCGCTTATGGTTTGTTTTTGTTTAATTGAATGGGATCACATTTTTGAATTTTAGAGCGGGACTACTCAACAATGATCACTTCAACACCGCTGCGGCGTAGTTCCTGCAAACTTTCCTCTGGGATACCTTCATCAACAATGATGGTATGGATCCTCTGGGTATCAATGATCTTATGCAGGCTGGAGCGGTTAAACTTCGTCGAGTCGGTAACAACAATAATACGTTCAGCCACTTCACACATCCGACGGTTGAGACGCGCTTCATCTTCGTTGTGCGTGCTAACACCACGCTCTAAATCAATAGCATCAACGCCAAGAAACAGCATGTCGAAGTGATAATTTTGTAGCGACTGCTCAGCCTGATCGCCATAAAACGATTGTGACTGACGACGCAAATGACCGCCGGTCATCAGCAGCTCAACCCCTTCGGCTTCCAGTAGCGCATTGGCGACATTCATACCGTTGGTCATAGCAATGACATTAGTATGCTGGCGCATCAGGCGGGCAATTTCATAGGTCGTGGTACCGGAGTCAAGGATCACGCGGTGTCCCGGTTGAATCAACTCTGCGGCGGCTCTGGCAATACTGCGTTTTACTGCCGTATTAAGTGAACTCTTATCTTCAACAGAAGGCTCCACAACAGGTGCATTGCTTTCGCAAATCAGCGCTCCGCCATAGGCACGTACCGCAATCCCCTGCTTTTCCAGAAAAGCGAGGTCGTTGCGAATAGTGACCGTGGAGACACCAAAAAATAAGGAAAGATCGTTAACCTGAACGCTTCCCTGCTGCCGTAACCGCTGGATGATCTGCTCACGTCTTTCGCTGGTGCCAATAACGCGCTTGTCTGCAGAGGACTCGGTGTTACTCATAAGAAATCCTTTAGTTGAACCTTTCGTTTTATTTCGTTTTGTCTATTAACGCCTTTCTTTTGCGCGAATGCAAGCCCCGCAAGCAGGGAAGAGCCGGACGAACTTACGCTGAAACCTTTCATTGTGTTTCTTTTGTGAAACAGATCGGAAAACTATTATCTTTCGTTTTATTTTTATAACACCATGATGCAGTATTAAATGAAACAAAACGAAAGATTGATGTCGCAGTAATCTGACCTGGAGAGGAAAGTGAAACATCTAACTAAAATGGTCGAGCAGCATAAACGGGGGAAGGCAAACGGGATTTATGCCGTTTGTTCCGCGCATCCAATCGTACTGGAAGCCGCAATACGCTACGCCCATGCAAGCCATACACCGCTGTTGATCGAAGCAACCTCTAATCAGGTTGACCAGTTTGGCGGCTATACAGGTATGACGCCAGCCGATTTTCGCAGTTTTGTCTGCCGATTAGCCGACTCGCTTGATTTTTCTCAGGATATGCTGATTCTCGGCGGAGACCATCTCGGACCAAACCGTTGGCAAAATCTGCCTGCGGAACAGGCAATGGCCAATGCTGACGATCTGATCAAGAGCTATGTCGCCGCAGGCTTTAAAAAAATCCACCTCGATTGCAGCATGTCTTGTGCCAACGACCCGGTTCCACTGACGGATGAAATCGTCGCTGAGCGCGCCGCACGCCTGGCCAAAGTCGCCGAAGAAACCTGTATGGCACATTTTGGCGAGTCTGACCTGGTCTATGTGATTGGCACAGAAGTTCCGGTTCCTGGTGGCGCACACGAAGCGTTAACCGAACTGGCGGTAACAACGCCAGATGCCGCACGTGCAACGCTGCAGGCCCACTATCACGCCTTTGAAAAGCGCGGGCTGGAAGGTATATGGGCACGTATTATCGCCCTGGTCGTGCAACCTGGCGTTGAATTCGACCACACGCACATCATTGATTATCAACCGCAGAAAGCCGTGGCACTCAGCAAAATGGTGGAAGACTACGACACGCTGGTTTTTGAAGCGCATTCTACCGATTACCAAACGCCACAGTCCTTGCGCCAACTGGTGATAGACCACTTCGCTATTCTGAAAGTGGGACCCGCGCTTACCTTCGCCCTGCGCGAAGCGCTGTTTTCGTTAGCTGCCATTGAAGAAGAATTGCTGCCTGCAAAAGCCAGCTCGGGCCTGCGACATGTGCTGGAAAGCGTAATGCTTGATAGACCAGAGTACTGGCAGAGCCATTATCACGGTGATGGCAACGCACGCCGTCTGGCCCGTGGATACAGCTACTCTGATCGGGTTCGTTACTACTGGCCGGACAGCCAGATTGATGAAGCATTTGAACGTCTGGTACGTAACCTGGCGGACGACCCCATTCCACTACCGCTGATTAGCCAGTATTTACCTTTGCAGTACGTAAAAGTGCGCGAGGGAGATCTCAGCGCCACGCCGCGAGAACTCATCATTAACCATATTCAGGACATACTGCAGCAATATCACTGCGCCTGCCTGGGTGCTCCAGATCGTAACGCATAACAAAAAAGAGAAAAATACCATGCCAAACATTGTATTAAGTCGCATTGATGAACGTCTGATTCACGGTCAGGTTGGTGTGCAATGGGTCGGGTTTGCGGGGGCAAACCTGGTGCTGGTCGCTAATGATGAGGTGGCTGAAGATCCAGTGCAGCAAAACCTGATGGAAATGGTACTGGCAGAAGGGATCGCCGTACGCTTCTGGTCACTACAAAAAGTGATCGACAATATTCACCGTGCCGCCGATCGCCAGAAAATTCTGCTGGTCTGCAAATCGCCTGCGGATTTCTTCCGTCTGGTCGAAGGCGGTGTTCCTGTTAACCGTATCAACGTTGGCAATATGCACTACGCCAACGGCAAGCAACAAATCGCCAAAACGGTTTCTGTAGACGCTGCCGATATTACGGCGTTCAACGGGCTCAAAGCCGCTGGAGTGGAATGCTTCGTTCAGGGCGTTCCAACAGAACCCGCCCAGGACCTCTATAAACTTCTCTGAGGGATTCACAATGGAAATCAGTCTGTTGCAGGCTTTTGCGTTGGGTATTCTCGCCTTTATTGCAGGCCTGGATATGTTCAACGGGTTAACGCACATGCACCGCCCGGTTGTTCTCGGGCCGCTGGTCGGCCTGATTCTGGGCGATCTGCATACCGGTATTTTAACAGGTGGTACGCTGGAACTGGTGTGGATGGGTCTTGCCCCACTAGCGGGAGCTCAACCGCCAAACGTGATTATCGGCACTATCGTGGGAACCACGTTTGCCATAACGACCGGAGTGAAACCTGAAGTTGCCGTAGGTGTGGCGGTACCGTTCGCTGTAGCAGTACAGATGGGGATTACCTTCCTGTTCTCTGTGATGTCCGGGGTGATGGCTCGCTGCGATCGCATGGCAGCGAATGCCGATACCGCCGGGATTGAGCGGGTCAACTATCTGGCGTTGCTCGCGTTGGGGACCTTCTACTTTTTATGCGCGTTCCTGCCGATTTACTTTGGCGCGGAACATGCCAAAACCGCGATCGATGTTCTGCCGACGCGTCTGATTGACGGCCTGGGTGTGGCAGGCGGCATCATGCCAGCTATCGGCTTCGCCGTACTGCTGAAAATCATGATGAAAAACGTCTATATCCCCTACTTCATCCTGGGTTTTGTAGCAGCAGCCTGGCTCAAACTCCCTGTGCTGGCGATCGCCGCCGCAGCACTGGCAATGGCGCTGATCGATTTTCTGCGTAAATCACCTGAACCTACAGCTCCCGCAGCACAAAAAGAGGAATTCGAAGATGGCATCTAATCAAACGGCTCTGCCGAACGTTTCCGAAACCGAAGAAACGCTGCTGTCCGGCACCAATGAAAACGTCTACGAAGACCAGAATATCGGTGCCGAGCTGACGAAAAAAGATATCAACCGTGTTGCCTGGCGTTCAATGCTGTTGCAGGCCTCTTTTAACTACGAACGTATGCAGGCATCAGGATGGCTGTACGGCCTGTTACCTGCTCTGAAAAAGATCCATACCAATAAGCGCGATCTGGCGCGTTCGATGAAAGGCCATATGGGCTTCTTCAACACGCACCCGTTCCTGGTCACGTTTGTTATCGGGATTATCCTGGCGATGGAACGCTCCAAGCAGGATGTGAACAGTATTCAAAGCACCAAGATTGCCGTGGGTGCGCCGCTTGGCGGCATCGGCGATGCCATGTTCTGGTTAACGTTACTGCCTATTTGCGGCGGTATCGGGGCCAGTCTGGCGCTGCAAGGCTCTATTCTTGGCGCAGTTGTCTTTATTGTTATGTTCAACGTGGTTCATCTTGGTCTGCGCTTTGGGCTGGCACACTATGCTTATCGAATGGGCGTTGCTGCCATTCCGCTGATTAAAGCTAACACCAAAAAGGTTGGACATGCGGCATCCATCGTTGGGATGACGGTGATTGGTGCGCTGGTAGCGACCTATGTTCGCCTGAGCACTACGCTGGAAATCACTGCTGGCGATGCGGTAGTAAAACTGCAAACAGACGTGATAGACAAGCTGATGCCTGCTTTTTTACCGCTGGTCTACACATTAACCATGTTCTGGCTGGTCCGCCGTGGCTGGAGTCCTCTGCGCCTTATCGCCATTACCGTGGTGCTCGGCGTCGTAGGTAAGTTCTGTCATTTCCTGTAAATATAAGGGGTTGTAGATGTTAGGTATTATTTTGACGGGTCATGGCGGGTTTGCCAGCGGAATGGAAAAAGCGATGAAACAGATTCTGGGTGAGCAGACTCAGTTCATTGCCATCGACTTTCCGGAAACCTCAACCACTGCCTTGCTCACCTCACAACTTGAACGGGCGGTGGATGAACTGGATGCGCAGCAAGACATCGTGTTTCTGACTGATTTGTTGGGCGGAACACCATTTCGCGTCGCTTCCACACTAGCCATGCAAAGGCAAGGTACTGAAGTGATCACCGGTACCAATCTACAACTGCTACTGGAGATGGTGCTGGAGCGCGACGACCTGAGCAGCGAAGCGTTTCGTTTGCAGGCGCTGGAGTGCGGGCACCGGGGTTTAACCAGCCTGGTGGACGAGCTGGGACGCTGCCGTGAGGAAAAGCCCGTTGAGGAAGGGATATGACACTGCTACTGCGCGCCAGACGTCTACTGACCGAACAGGGTTGGCTGGACGATCATCAATTGCATGTTGAAGACGGTATCATTGCGGCAATAGAGCCAATTCCTTACGGCGTTATGGTCCGCGATGCTGAACTGCTCTGTCCGGCATACATTGATACCCACGTACACGGGGGCGCGGGTGCCGATGTGATGGATGAAGCACCGGATACGCTCGACAAACTGGCGATGCACAAAGCGCGTGAAGGGGTAGCCAACTGGCTACCCACTACCGTCACCGCTCCATTACCGGATATTCACAAGGCGCTTGAGCGTATCGCCCATCGCTACCATTCCGGAGGGCCCGGCGCACAGGTGCTGGGCAGTTATCTTGAAGGCCCGTACTTTACGCCGCAGAACAAAGGGGCGCACCCGCCTGAGCTTTTCAGGGAACTGGAACTCAGTGAACTGGATGAACTGATTGCGATTTCCCAGCAAACATTGCGCGTCGTTGCGCTGGCACCAGAAAAACCCGGTGCATTGCAGGCCATCGAACATCTGAAGCAACGCAACGTACGGGTGATGCTGGGACACAGTGCAGCTACCTGGGAACAAACCCGCGCAGCCTTTGACGCCGGCGCTGACGGACTGGTTCACTGCTATAACGGTATGACCGGTTTACATCATCGGGAGCCAGGAATGGTTGGCGCAGGGTTAACCGACCCTCGCGCCTGGCTGGAACTTATCGCTGACGGACACCATGTCCACCCGGCAGCCATGAAACTCTGCTGCTGTTGCGCCAAAGACAGGCTGGTGCTGATCACCGATGCCATGCAGGCTGCAGGAATGCCAGACGGACGCTATACACTCTGCGGTGAGGAGGTGGAAATGCACAGTGGTATTGTGCGTACCGCTTCCGGTGGCCTGGCTGGTAGCACGCTCTCGGTTGACGCAGCCGTACGTAATATGGTCGAGCTCACCGGGATAACGGCAGAAGAGGCAATTCATATGGCCTCTCTCCACCCCGCACGTCTGTTGGGTATCGCTCGCCAACTGGGATCGTTAGCAGCGGGAAAACGTGCAGACGCGATCGCGCTCAATAGCGGGCTACATTTACAACAGATCTGGATTCAGGGTCAGGCTCTCCCCCTTTGACCTTTCATTTTGTCTCGTGTTGGCCTGCGGTCTTCGATCGCAAGGCCTTTCTTTTCCTTTCGCTTGAGTAAATACCTAACCATCCTACAACAAGCCTACTTCTTATAGATCAATAAGATAACCACACCTTTCGTTCTCACGATCACAAATTTCGTTTTATTTCCTTTTGGATTATTGCTCTTTCGATTTCTTTCCTATAGATTTTAATCAATCGACAAGATGAACAAGTGAAACGAAACGAAAGATAGCGACATTCTCGCCAGCGTCTTATGTGGAATTTACAAGACTAAGGACTTAAGTTATGCCAGAAACCTATACCCCTGTTACCGCGGTAACGGGCACCTGGACCGAAGAAGAGATCCGTCAACAACCTGCCAGTTGGATCCGTTCCCTTACGAATATCGACAACATTCGATCTGCCATTGACAGCTTTCTCGCACCATTACTGCGCAAAAACGATCTGCGGATCATACTGACCGGGGCTGGAACATCAGCATTCATTGGCGACATCATCGCCCCCTGGCTGGCAAGCTATACCGGTAAAAACATCAGCGCTGTGCCGACCACCGATCTGGTCACCAATCCGATGGATTACCTGAATCCCGCACATCCGCTGCTGCTCATTTCTTTCGCTCGCTCAGGTAACAGCCCTGAAAGCGTTGCGGCAGTGGAACTGGCTAATCAGTTTGTGCCTGAGTGTTATCACCTGCCGATCACCTGCAACGAAGCAGGTAGCCTCTATCAAAACGCAGTTGCAAGCGACAATGCCTTTGCTCTGTTAATGCCCGCAGAGACACATGACCGTGGCTTCGCGATGACCAGCAGCATTACCACCATGATGGCCAGCTGCCTGGCAGTATTTGCCCCAGAGAAAATCAACAGCCAGACCTTCCGTGACGTGGCCGATCGGTGCCAGACGATTCTGACTTCGCTGGGCGATTTCAGCGACGGTGTATTTGGCAATGAACCCTGGAAACGGATCGTTTACCTCGGTAGCGGTGGATTACAGGGAGCAGCGCGGGAATCAGCACTGAAAGTCCTGGAGCTGACTGCAGGCAAACTGGCCGCATTCTATGACTCCCCGACAGGCTTTCGTCACGGTCCAAAGTCACTGGTTGATAACGAAACGCTGGTAGTGGTCTTTGTTTCCAGCCATCCGTATACACGTCAATACGATCTCGATCTGCTGGCAGAGTTACGCCGCGATCGGCAGGCATTGCGGGTTGTCGCGATTGCCGCACAAACCCATGAGGTGATTGAAGCAGGCCCACATATTCTGCTGCCACCAGCACGCTCTTTCATCGATATGGAATTGGCGTTCTGCTTCCTGATCTACGCCCAGGTTTTTGCTTTGACGCAATCCATCAATATCGGCAATACACCGGATACGCCTTCTGCCAGCGGCACTGTGAACCGCGTTGTACAGGGCGTTGTTATTCATCCCTGGAACGCCTAAAAGGATCGTTTTATGAGCATTATTTCCACGAAATACCTCCTGCTGGATGCCCAAAAAAAGGGCTATGCCGTACCCGCCTTTAACATTCATAACGCCGAGACGATCCAGGCGATCCTTGAAGTGTGCTATGAAATGCAATCGCCGGTGATCCTGGCTGGAACGCCGGGTACCTTTAAGCATATCGCGCTGGAAGAGATCTACGCGCTGTGCAGCGCTTATTCCACCAGCTACGGTATACCGCTGGCGCTGCACCTCGATCACCATGAGTCGCTGGACGACATTCGTCGTAAAGTGAATGCAGGAGTGCGCAGCGCAATGATTGACGGCAGCCACTTTCCGTTTGAAGAAAACGTGAAGCTGGTGAAATCCGTTGTGGATTTTTGCCATGCCAAAGATTGCAGCGTGGAAGCTGAGCTGGGTCGCCTCGGTGGCGTAGAAGATGATATGAGTGTGGATGCAGAAAGCGCCTTCCTCACCGATCCACAAGAAGCTAAACGGTTTGTTGAGCGTACTGGCGTAGATAGCCTTGCTGTTGCCATCGGCACAGCACACGGTTTGTACACCAAGACGCCCAAAATCGATTTCCAGCGGCTGGGTGAAATTCGTGAGGTAGTCGACGTTCCGCTGGTGCTACATGGCGCAAGCGATGTCCCTGACGAATACGTCCGCCGCACGATCGAGCTTGGCGTTTGCAAAGTTAACGTCGCGACCGAACTGAAAATCGCTTTTGCCGATGCGGTCAAAGCGTGGTTTGCGGAGAATCCGCAGGGCAACGATCCCCGCTATTACATGCGGGTCGGTATGGATGCGATGAAAGAAGTGGTGCGTAGCAAAATCACTGTATGCGGGTCAGCAAACCGCTTATTAATCAGTGAAACTGCCGCTCAGTCTTAAGCACTGTGTTAGCTAATGGCCATACCCTTGTCGGTTTGGCCATCAGCAATCGGGCTTACTCTCCCTGCTGTTCCAGCGCGTGCTTATACAACGCATTCTTTTTCACGCCATGGATTTCAGCAGCCAGCGCGGCGGCCTTTTTCAGCGGCAGTTCTGCCTGCAATAAGGCCAACGTACGCAGCGCATCGGCAGGAAGATCGTCTTCCTGCGCTTTATGCCCTTCAACAATCAGCACCATTTCGCCTTTGCGACGGTTTTCATCTTCCTTGACCCACGCCAGCAGTTCACCAACCGGTGCACCGTGAATAGTTTCCCAGGTTTTGGTCAGCTCGCGCGCCAGCACCACGTAGCGGGATTCGCCCCACACAGCAACCATGTCTTCCAGGCTATCCAGCAAGCGGTGGGTAGATTCATAAAAAATAAGCGTACGCGGCTCGGCCTCAATGGCTTTCATCGCATCACGACGCCCTTTCGATTTGGCAGGCAGAAATCCTTCATAGCAAAAACGGTCTGAAGGCAGGCCTGCAGCGCTCAGGGCAGCAATCGCCGCACAAGGACCAGGCAGGGGAACAACGCGGATCCCTGCTTCACGACAGGTACGCACCAGATGGTAGCCAGGATCGTTAATCAGCGGCGTTCCGGCATCGGAAACCAGCGCAATGTTTTGTCCTTCTTTGAGCTTCGCGACCAGCGTTTCAGCCTTTTGCTGCTCGTTGTGGTCATGTAGCGCGAACAGACGCGCGTTAATCGCGAAGTGTTGTAACAATAATCCTGTATGACGAGTGTCTTCAGCGGCAATCAAATCAACGGCTTGTAAAACTTCGAGCGCTCGTTGGGTAATATCAGCCAAATTTCCTATAGGAGTAGGTACAATATAGAGTTGGCCGTGAGAATTATCCGCCGATTCGTGTTGTTTCATTGTGTCGTCCGTATTGCCGATTTAATATTGAGCATTGAGTAAAAAAATATCACTGGATACAGTATGGTACCCTCAACATTTTCTCGTTTGAAAGCCGCACGCGCGCTACCAGTCATTCTGGCAGCACTGATTTTCGCAGGCTGTGGCACCCAGGCGCCAGACCAGAGTGCAGCCCATATGCAGGGCACTGCGCAGGCTGATTCCGGCTTTTATCTGCAACAAATGCAGCAAAGCTCAGATGATAGCAAGACCAACTGGCAATTACTCGCCATTCGTGCACTGCTGAAAGAAGGCAAGAGCCAGCAGGCTATCGAACTGTTTAACCAGCTACCGCAGAAGCTAAGCGATACCCAGCAGCGTGAGCAGTCACTGCTGGCCGTCGAGATTAAGCTCGCGCAGAAAGATGTCGCTGGCGCACAGGCCCTGCTGGATAAGTTAACTCCCGCCGATTTTGATCAAAACCAACAGGCACGCTACTGGCAGGCGCAAATCGACGTCAACCAGGGTCGCCCGTCTCTGACGCTGCTGCGCGCCCTGATCGCGCAGGAACCGCTGCTGGCCGCGAATGCTAAGCAGAAAAATATGGACGCCACCTGGCAGGCGCTGTCGTCCATGACCCAGGAGCAAGCGCAAGCGCTGGTCATCAATGCTGATGAAAACGTGCTGCAAGGCTGGCTGGATCTCCAGCGCGTCTGGTTCGATAACCGTAACGATCCGGACATGATGAAAGCTGGTATTGCGGACTGGCAGAAACGTTATCCGCAAAACCCAGGAGCAAAACTGTTACCAACACAGTTGGTTAACGTGCAGAGCTTTAAGCCCGCCTCCACCAGCAAAATCGCCCTGCTGTTACCACTGAACGGTCAGGCCGCTGTATTTGGCCGTACTATTCAGCAAGGCTTTGAAGCTGCGAAAAACATGGGCACTCAACCTGTCGCAGCCCCTGTTGCTGTCGCACCTGCCGCAGTTCCAGCTGCCGCGACCACCACAGAACAGCCGCAAACGACTGACGGCGTTGCCAGCCCGTCTCAGGCGTCAGTAAGCGATCTGACCAACGAGACGCCGGCTCAGCCAGAAACACCTGCTGTGCAGCCCGCAGCACCCGCTCAGCCAACAACCGCCAGCGCACCGGCGAATCCATCCGCTGAGCTGAAAATCTACGACACTTCATCACAGCCGCTGAACCAGATCCTGACTCAGGTTCAGCAGGATGGCGCCAGCATCGTGGTTGGCCCACTGTTGAAGAACAATGTTGAAGAGCTGATGAAAAGTAACACGCCATTGAACGTCCTGGCGCTTAACCAGCCGGAGTCGGTGAAAAATCTGCCGAACGTCTGCTACTTCGCCCTGTCGCCAGAAGATGAAGCGCGCGACGCCGCACGCCACATCCGCGATCAGGGAAAACAGACGCCGCTGTTGTTGATTCCACGGAGTTCATTAGGCGATCGCGTTGCCAACGCCTTTGCACAGGAATGGCAAAAACTGGGTGGCGGCGTGGTATTGCAGCAGAAGTTCGGCTCCACCGCTGAACTTAAAATGGGCGTCAACGGCGGCTCGGGGATTTCCCTGACAGGCAGCCCGGTGGCCTCCTCTGTGCCAGCCCAACCCGGCGTGACGATTGGCGGTCTGACCATCCCGGCAGCACCTACCGATGCGCAAATCACCGGCGGCAGCGGTCGTGTTGATGCCGTGTATATTCTGGCCACGCCGGAAGAAATTGCATTTATTAAGCCGATGATCGCCATGCGCAACGGCAGCCAGAGCGGCGCCACGCTGTACGCCAGTTCTCGTAGTGCGCAGGGCACTGCCGGCCCGGATTTCCGTCTGGAGATGGAAGGCTTGCAGTACAGCGAAATTCCGATGCTGGCAGGCGCTAACGCACCTCTCATGCAGCAGGCGCTTGGCGCGGTTCGTAACGACTACTCGCTGGCGCGTATGTATGCCATGGGTGTCGATGCCTGGTCGCTTGCCAACCACTTCTCGCAAATGCGTCAGGTGCAGGGTTTCGAAATTAACGGTAATACCGGGGCCTTAACCGCAACGCAGGATTGTGTGATTAACAGGAAGTTATCATGGCTCAAATACCAGCAAGGACAAGTCGTCCCCGCCAGTTAACGAGTAAACAGACCGGTGACGCGTGGGAATCTACCGCGCGTGACTGGCTGCTGAGTAAGGGACTGCATTTTATCGCCGCCAACGTGCGTGAACGTGGTGGCGAAATCGACCTGATAATGCGTGAAGGCAACACCACCGTATTTGTTGAGGTTCGCTACCGACGCTCAGCGCAGTTCGGTGGTGCGGCGGCGAGTGTGACCCGGAGCAAACAACACAAATTATTACAGACCGCCCGCTTGTGGCTTGCGCGCCACAATGGGAGTTTTGATACTGTGGATTGCCGGTTCGATGTGTTAGCCTTCACCGGAAATGATGTTGAGTGGTTTAAGGACGCGTTCAACGACCGCTCATAGTTGAAGATTCAGAGCCTGGTTCTTAAGGATTAGCGTGTTAGATAGAATTAAAGTCTGCTTTACAGAAAGCATTCAAACTCAGATAGCTGCGGCTGAAGCACTTCCGGATGCAATCTCCCGTGCCGCCATGACGCTGGTTCAGTCCCTGCTCAATGGCAACAAAATTCTCTGTTGTGGTAATGGGACGTCCGCTGCCAACGCACAGCATTTTGCTGCCAGCATGATCAATCGTTTTGAAACAGAACGCCCAAGTTTACCTGCGATTGCACTAAATACTGATAATGTGGTCTTAACTGCGATTGCCAACGATCGCCTGCACGACGAAGTTTATGCAAAACAAGTCCGTGCGCTGGGACATGCAGGTGATGTTCTGCTGGCAATCTCTACGCGTGGTAATAGCCGCGATATCGTAAAAGCCGTTGAAGCCGCCGTGACACGCGACATGACAATCGTCGCGCTGACCGGGTATGACGGAGGGGAACTGGCCGGATTACTGGGGCCACAGGATGTTGAAATCCGTATTCCCTCACACCACAGCGCCCGCGTTCAGGAAATGCACATGCTGACGGTTAACTGCCTTTGCGATCTCATCGATAACACGCTTTTCCCTCACCAGGATGATTAAGGAGTACACATGAAGGCATTTTCGCCGCTTGCTGTGATTATCGCTGCACTGCTGCTGCAAGGCTGTGTCGCTGCCGCCGTTGTTGGAACTGCAGCTGTCGGGACTAAAGCCGCGACGGATCCTCGTAGTGTCGGCACCCAGGTTGATGACAGTACCCTGGAATTACGCGTCAATACGGCGTTGTCGAAAGATGCCCAGATCAAGAAAGAAGCGCGAATCAACGTGAGCGCATATCAGGGTAAAGTGCTGCTGGTCGGCCAGTCGCCGAATAGCGAACTGTCTGCACGTGCAAAACAGATTGCGATGGGCGTAGAAGGTACGACTGAGGTCTTTAATGAGATCCGTCAGGGCCAGCCAATCGGTCTGGGTGATGCGTCGAACGATACCTGGATAACCACCAAAGTACGTTCCCAGTTACTGACCAGCGATCAGGTGAAATCCTCTAACGTGAAAGTAACGACTGAGAACGGGGAAGTGTTCCTGTTAGGTCTGGTGACCGAGCGTGAAGCGAAGGCGGCGGCGGATATCGCCAGCCGGGTAAGCGGCGTGAAACGCGTCACGACGGCCTTTACGTTTATTAAGTAACACGCCTGTAGATGGCATCTTATCCGGCCTACAGAACGTAATCGTTTGTAGGCCGGAGAAGCGTCAGCGCCATCCGGCATTTTTTTATTTAGCCCTTTCGCGTAGCTCGGAAGAGGTCAGGATCGAAACCCCTTCATGCCCAGGCGCCAGCGCTTCTGCCAGCATTGCCCGCGCAACATCGCGCGCTTCAATCGACTTCCAGTTACCCGGTAGCAGCCTGAACAACGGCGCTAAAAACATCTCATTCGTCCGCTGTTTGTCCCTATCCCCCAGTAGCATTGAAGGCCGGACAATCGTCAGCCGTGGCCAATTCTGCGCGATCAGCGCCTGCTCCATTTCACCTTTCACCCGATTATAAAAAAACGGTGAATTCGCATTGGCGCCCATCGAACTCACCACCAGCATATGCTGGGCGCCTAACCTACGTCCCGTCAGGGCCGTATCTACCACCAGCGTGTAGTCAGCATGGATAAACGCCTCTTTGCTGCCCGCTTCACGCCGGGTAGTCCCCAAACAACAAAAGACAATATCGACCGGATCGGTGACCTGTGCCAAAGCATCGGTTAGCTGCGGATCATGGGGGTTATAGATACCAACCGTATCTGCCAGCGGTCGACGCGTTGGTGCCGTGATGGCATTGACCCGCGGTTCATTGAGCAGCATACGCAGCAAATGTCCGCCCACCAGCCCCGTGGCTCCCGTTATTAACACCTGACTCATCGCTTATCTTCCCAGGGTCTTCAATCACTGTTCTAACTATAGATCACGCAGCCAGTGCATCTTTTTACCGAAGCCCAGCGTGTTGTCCGTAAATTTAACTTCATCCAGTCGAATCTCCCATACGGGCGCTGGCAGCATTCTGGCAACGGGGAAACGACGGTTGTAGGCTTTACGCGCGTCTTCGCTCTCCTGCCCCTCAAGACGCCGGATTTCCCCTTTGAACTGTACGCCACGAATCAGAGCGACGGTTTTAGGCTGACCGTTTACTGTACCGGCAATCGGCGCGCGTGGTCCGGACATCTGCGCATGCCGCGTTTTCTCTTCGGTCAGCACATAGAACACCATCTTCTGCGCATCAAACAGGTAAAACGCATTGGCGCACCACAATTCACCTTCATGGTGTACGCACCAGGTCACGACGTGCTGTTTTGCCAGCCAGCGAGACACCGCAGTCAGTGTTTCCATTTCTGTTCTCTTTTATACTGTAGGCCTGAAAATTATCACGTCGATGGTAACAATGACACCCTGGTATCTGTACCTGATCCGTACCGCAGACAACGCCTTATACACCGGAATAACCACCGATGTGCAGCGCCGCTATAAGCAGCATCAAAGTGGGAAAGGCGCGAAGGCGCTACGCGGAAAGGGGGAACTCACGTTGGCATTTGCGGCGCAGGTCGGCGACCGTTCGCTGGCCCTGCGCATAGAGTATCGCGTTAAACAGCTCACCAAGCGGCAGAAAGAGCGCCTTGTCGAAGGCGAAGGGTTTGAGGCGCTATTAAGCAGCCTGCAAACCCCGGAAGCTTAAAAGCGATTGAAGTGGTCGTGGTATTCCACAAGTCCCGTCACGTCATCCAGCGCATCGTCCGCCAGGCGATGAACCTGGAACGCGCTTTCGGTGCCCGGCCAGCGGCAACGCAGGTCATGATGGGCCGCCAGCTCAAAGCCAAAGCGGCTGTACAGGGCCGGATCCCCCAGCGTAACCACCGCTGCGTAGCCAAACTCATTCAGTGAATCGAGTCCTTCATAGACCAGCTGACGCGCCAGGCCCTGCCCCCGGTAGTTTTCATCCACCGCGAGCGGCGCCATGCCGACCCATTGCAGATCTTCACCCTGAACATCGACTGGGCTGAACGCGACGTAACCCACTACCTGACCTTCGTCATCGGTAGCAACCAGACCCAGCGTTAAGAAACCATCTTCACGCAGGTCGTGCACTAATTTCGCTTCCGCATCGCTCTCAAATGAACGGCGCAGCAGCGCATCAATACCAGGGGCATCAATGGGAATTTCAACTCGAATCAGCATGGCTCACCTACCGAGGTCTGTTTGGTTTCTGGCGACGTTTTCATCCCCGCCTCAACAAAATCCGCCAACTGCATCAGCATGACGCGCAACGCTTTAGGCATCTGCTCCAGTTCGATGGCATCCATCAGATTTTTTACGTATAGCCCTAATTCTGTATCACCTTCAATCACCAGACGACGCTGGAAGAAAAGCGTATCCGGATCCTGCTTGCGGGCCACGATCATCAGCAGATCGCTGGCATCGGCGCTAAAACTCACATCCGCATCTGCATTCTGGCTGACGATAAGTTTATCGTTCTCAACAGAGGTATACCATTTGAGGTCAATGTCACGCACATGAATGCTCAGCCAGCGACCTTCGAGAAACTCCAGCTCCCTATCGGCCAGCGCCTGACTAAACTGCCAGCTCAGGACCTGCTCCAGAACCTGGCGCTTCAGCGCAAAGGGCGTCAGTTTAACTGGTACACTCATCAGAGAAGGACCAAATTGTACTAAGCGTGAACGCAGTTTATCCAACACGAGCTTTACTCCCTGTTTCAATAGTCCTGCTATTTTGCCATATCAAATAAACGACATAGCGGCATAAATCAACAATTCGATGCGAAATTGTTACCTCTTTATTGGTGTCACCAATACGACTTTAACTGCCTCAAATCAAAAATTGTCTCAGCAAGGTTAACTAAAATCCCCATTCGTTAACATTTCTGCGCCCATCACGGCGCAACGTTCAGGATAAATTATGGAGCTGCTCTGCCCTGCCGGAAACCTACCGGCGCTTAAGGCGGCCATCGAGAACGGCGCTGATGCTGTCTACATCGGGCTGAAAGATGATACCAACGCCCGTCATTTCGCCGGCCTTAATTTTACCGAGAAAAAATTGCAGGAAGCGGTGAGTTTTGTCCATCAGCACCGCCGTAAGCTGCACATTGCGATTAACACTTTTGCGCACCCGGATGGTTACGCGCGCTGGCAACGTGCCGTTGATATGGCAGCGCAACTCGGTGCAGATGCGCTGATCCTTGCCGACCTCGCCATGCTTGAGTATGCCGCAGAGTGCTACCCGCATATTGAGCGCCATGTCTCTGTTCAGGCATCTGCAACCAATGAAGAGGCAATTAATTTCTATCATCGCAATTTTGACGTCGCCCGCGTGGTGCTGCCGCGCGTGCTGTCTATTCATCAGGTGAAGCAGCTCGCTCGCGTCACGCCAGTTCCCCTGGAAGTGTTCGCCTTCGGTAGCCTGTGCATTATGGCGGAAGGCCGTTGCTATCTTTCGTCCTATCTGACGGGTGAGTCTCCTAACACGGTTGGTGCCTGCTCGCCTGCCCGTTTTGTCCGCTGGCAACAGACCCAACAAGGGCTGGAATCCCGTCTTAATGAAGTGCTGATCGACCGCTATCAGGACGGGGAAAACGCCGGTTATCCGACGCTATGCAAAGGCCGCTATCTGGTTGACGGCGAGCGTTATCATGCGCTGGAAGAACCCACCAGCCTGAACACGCTGGAGCTGCTGCCGGAACTACTGGCAGCCAATATTGCCTCGGTGAAAATCGAAGGTCGTCAGCGCAGCCCGGCCTATGTCAGTCAGGTGGCGAAAGTGTGGCGTCAGGCGATCGACCGCTGTATGACCGACCCGCAAAACTACGTCCCGCAGGCCGCGTGGATGGAAACGCTCGGTTCTATGTCCGAAGGCACGCAGACCACGCTTGGCGCGTATCACCGTAAATGGCAGTGAGAGAAGCAATGAAATATTCCTTAGGGCCGGTGCTGTGGTACTGGCCGAAAGAAACGCTGGAAGATTTTTATCAGCAGGCTGCCGTAAGCCAGGCCGACGTTATCTATCTTGGTGAAGCGGTATGCAGTAAACGCCGCGCCACCAAAGTGGGCGACTGGCTCGATATGGCGAAATCGCTCGCTGGCAGCGGTAAACAGGTTGTGCTGTCAACACTGGCGCTGGTGCAGGCCTCTTCTGAACTGGGAGAGCTGAAGCGCTATGTCGAAAACGGTGACTTCCTGCTGGAAGCCAGCGATCTCGGCGTAGTAAACATGTGCGCCGAGCGTAAGCTGCCGTTTGTCGCCGGGCATGCGCTCAACTGCTACAACGCGGTTACCCTGCGTATCCTGCTCAAACAAGGCATGGTGCGCTGGTGTATGCCGGTAGAGCTTTCCCGCGACTGGCTGGCAAACCTGCTCAACCAGTGTGATGAGCTGGGTATTCGCAATCAGTTTGAAGTTGAGGTGCTGAGCTACGGGCATCTGCCGCTGGCGTACTCTGCCCGCTGCTTTACCGCGCGCTCTGAAGACCGTCCAAAAGACGAGTGTAAAACCTGCTGCATCAAATATCCGAACGGGCGCGATGTGCTGTCGCAGGAGAATCAGCAGGTCTTTGTCCTCAACGGGATCCAGACCATGAGCGGTTATGTTTACAACCTCGGCAACGAACTGACATCGATGCAGGGGCTGGTTGATATTGTGCGTCTGTCCCCTTCAGGCACTGAAACATTCGCCATGCTCGATGCCTTCCGCGCCAATGAAAATGGCAGTGCCCCATTACCGCTTGCCGCCCACAGTGACTGTAACGGCTACTGGAAGCGACTGGCTGGACTGGAGCTGCAGGCCTAGCCGGATGCGGCATAAATGCCTTATCGGGCCTACAAATAGCGATCCCGTAGGCCCGATAAGCGCAGCGCCATCGGGCATGTTATATTCGGTGCCCGCCGTATAAAGCTCACTTTGTTAACAACATTCGCTAATCTTTAATGCAGTATTAAAAGATTAACCGGTAACAAAGTGAGCCGTTATGACTGACAAAACTATTCCGTTCTCGGTGCTGGATCTGGCGCCGATCCCTGAAGGATCCTCGGCAAAAGAGGCCTTCACACACTCGCTTGATCTCGCTCAACTGGCCGAAAAACGCGGCTACCACCGCTACTGGCTGGCGGAACATCACAACATGACCGGCATCGCCAGCGCAGCAACCTCAGTGCTGATTGGTTATCTGGCTGCCAATACCACCACGCTGCATCTCGGGTCTGGCGGCGTGATGTTGCCTAACCATTCGCCGCTGGTGATCGCCGAGCAGTTCGGTACCCTGAATACGCTGTATCCGGGACGAATCGATCTCGGGCTTGGTCGCGCACCGGGCAGCGATCAACCAACCATGCGCGCACTGCGCCGTCATATGAGCGGTGATATCGATAACTTCCCACGCGACGTCGCTGAACTGGTGGACTGGTTCGACGCCCGCGATCCTAATCCCCATGTACGCCCGGTTCCCGGCTACGGCGAGCAGATCCCGGTCTGGTTATTAGGCTCTAGCCTGTACAGCGCACAACTGGCGGCCCAGCTTGGTCTGCCGTTTGCCTTCGCCTCGCACTTTGCCCCGGATATGCTGCATCAGGCGCTGCATTTGTATCGCACCCAATTCAAACCCTCGGCGCGGCTGGCAAAACCGTATGCGATGGTGTGCATCAACATTATTGCCGCCGACAGCAATCGCGACGCCGAGTTTCTTTTCACCTCCATGCAGCAGGCATTTATGAAGCTGCGTCGTGGCGAAACCGGCCAGCTACCGCCGCCGGTAGAGAATATGCATCAGCTGTGGTCCGCTTCTGAGCAGTACGGCGTACAACAGGCGCTAAGCATGTCGCTGGTCGGTGATAAGGCAAAAGTGCGGCATGGTCTCGACGCCATTTTGCGTGAAACCCAGGCTGATGAGATTATGGTTAACGGCCAGATTTTTGATCATCAGGCACGTCTACATTCGTTTGATTTGGCGATGGATGTGAAGCAGGAATTATTGGGGTAGTACTATTTGTGCCGGATGGCGGCTGCGCCTTATCCGGCCTACTCAATCTCTGTAGGCCCGGTAAGCGTAGCGCCACCGGGCAATTGTTTTACTGGTATACAGGCAACAGATTCACGCTCGAGAGAATATGGATAACCGCGTTGCCGATACCGAATACCAGGATCAGCGCAATCATCGGCTTACCGCCCCAGACACGGAATTTCGGGCTACCGAAACGCTCGCGGGATTTACGTGCCAGCAGCGCCGGAACAATGGCGGCCCAGATGGTTGCCGCGAGTCCTGCATAGCCAATGGCGTACAGGAAACCGTTCGGCCACAGCAAGCCACCGATAATTGGTGGGACAAACGTCAGCAATGCCGTTTTGAAACGTCCCATTGCCGAGTCATCAAAGCCAAACAGATCCGCCAGATAGTCAAACAGACCGAGCGTAACGCCGAGGAATGAACTCGCCACCGCAAAGTTGGAGAACACCACCAGCAGCAGATCCAGACTGCGGCTGTTTAGTACACCGCTCAGCGCCTGTACCAGCACATCAATGTTACCGCCCTGCTGCGCAATACCGATAAACTCCGGACGCGGAATATTACCCATCGTCCCCAGCAACCACACGGTATACAGCACCAGCGCCAGCAGCGTGCCGTACACCAGACACTTAACGATGGTCTTCGGATCTTTGCCGTAGTACTTCATCAGGCTCGGGACGTTGCCGTGATAGCCGAATGAGGCCAGACAGAACGGCAGCGTCATCAGCAGGTACGGCGTATACGAAGCATTGCTTTCCGCCACGTTAAACAACGTTGTGGGCTGAACGTGTCCCAATAAGCTGCCGAAGGTCAGGAAAAAGGTAATCACCTTTGCGCCCAGCACAATCGCCGTCATGCGGCTCACCGCTTTGGTACTTAACCACACCACAAACGCCACCAGTAACGCAAAGCCAAGACCTGCCGCACGCGCCGGAACGTTCAACGACATCTCGGAGAAGGTGTGGTGCAGGATCGAACCGCTCGCCGAGATATACGCGTAGGTCAGAATATAGAGAACGAAAGCAATCGAGATGCCGTTCGCCACGTTCCAGCCTTTGCCCAGCAGATCTTTCGTGATGGTGTCGAAACTGGAGCCAATGCGGTAATTGAGGTTAGCTTCAAGGATCATCAGCCCGGAGTGCAGCATGCAGAACCAGGTGAAGATCAGCGCTGCCATTGACCAGAAGAACCACGCCCCGGACATGACCACTGGCAGAGAAAACATCCCCGCGCCAATTATGGTGCCGCCGATGATCACCACGCCGCCGAGCAGCGAAGGTGACGTTTGGGTGGTGGTTAGTGTTGCCATTTAGCCATCTCTCCAGTCATTTATATTGTGACTACATCTCAATGTGCTGCACTGTACCAGTACGCGAGTACAATTGAAATAAAAAAAGCCCCGATTGTTGAGATCGGGGCCGTATATTTTACTTTACAGCTATAAAGCTAAAAGGCTTATGCATCACCGCCGAAACGACGACGACCAGCAGAGTCATCACGACGCGGAGCAGAAGAATCGTCACGACGCGGACCACGGTTGCCTTCACGACGTTCGCCGCTGAAACGACGACCATCACCACGACCGCCTTCACGACGTTCACCGCTAAAGTTACGACCTTCACCGCGACCGCCTTCACGACGCTCACCGCTGAAACGACCACCGCCACGACGCTCACCACCGGTGTGCGGAACCGCATCGCCAACCAGCTGCATGTTCATCGGCTTGTTCAGGATGCGAGTACGGGTAAAGTGCTGCAGCACGTCGCCCGGCATACCTTTCGGCAGTTCGATGGTGGAGTGGGAAGCAAACAGCTTGATGTTACCGATGTAACGGCTGCTGATATCACCTTCGTTAGCAATCGCACCAACGATATGACGAACTTCAACACCGTCATCACGGCCCACTTCAATGCGGTACAGCTGCATGTCACCAACATCACGACGTTCACGACGCGGACGGTCTTCACCACCACGGTCATTACGGTCACGAGGGCCACGATCGTTGCGGTCGCGCGGACCACGGTCATCACGGTCGCGGAATTCGCGTTTCGGACGCATCGGCGCATCTGGCGGCAGGATCAGAGGACGTTCGCCCTGAGCCATTTTCAGCAGTGCAGCTGCCAGCGTTTCGATATCCAGCTCTTCTTCCGGCTGCATTTTCGCCAGCAGAGCACGGTACTGATCCAGATCGCTACTTTCCAGCTGCTGCTGAACTTTAGCAGCGAATTTTTCCAGACGGCGTTTGCCCAGCAGATCTGCGTTCGGCAGTTCTACTTCCGGAATAGTCAGCTTCATGGTGCGTTCGATGTTACGCAGCAGACGACGCTCGCGGTTCTCAACGAACAGCAGCGCACGACCCGCACGACCCGCACGACCGGTACGGCCAATACGGTGAACGTAAGACTCGGAATCCATCGGGATGTCGTAGTTAACAACCAGGCTGATACGCTCAACGTCCAGGCCACGGGCCGCAACGTCGGTTGCAATCAGAATATCCAGACGGCCATCTTTCAGACGCTCCAGAGTCTGCTCACGCAGGGACTGGTTCATGTCGCCGTTCAGTGCAGCGCTGCTATAACCGCTACGCTCCAGCGCTTCTGCTACTTCCAGGGTCGCATTTTTGGTACGTACGAAGATAATCGCCGCATCAAAGTCTTCTGCTTCCAGGAAACGCACCAGCGCTTCATTTTTACGCATGCCCCACACAGTCCAGTAGCTCTGGCTGATGTCAGGACGGGTAGTTACGCTGGACTGAATACGTACTTCCTGCGGCTCTTTCATAAAGCGGCGGGTAATACGACGAATCGCTTCCGGCATGGTTGCAGAGAACAGAGCGGTCTGATGACCTTCCGGGATCTGTGCCATGATGGTTTCAACGTCTTCGATGAAGCCCATACGCAGCATTTCGTCAGCTTCGTCCAGTACTAGACCGCTCAGTTTGGAGAGGTCCAGAGTACCACGCTTCAGGTGATCCAGCAGACGACCCGGCGTACCGACGACGATCTGTGGCCCCTGACGCAGGGCACGTAATTGCACGTCATAACGCTGGCCGCCGTACAGGGCAACCACGTTCACGCCGCGCATATGTTTAGAGAAATCCGTCATGGCTTCTGCTACCTGAACCGCCAGTTCGCGGGTCGGTGCCAGCACCAGAATCTGAGGTGCCTTCAGCTCAGGATCAAGATTGTTGAGCAGCGGTAAAGAGAACGCTGCGGTTTTGCCGCTACCTGTCTGGGCCATACCCAGAACATCGCGGCCGCCCAGCAGATGCGGAATGCACTCTGCCTGGATTGGAGATGGTTTTTCGTAACCCAGATCGTTAAGGGCTTCAAGGATAGGAGCCTTCAGGCCCAGATCTGCAAAAGTGGTTTCGAATTCAGCCATGTAGTACGTGTGCCTCAAAATTAATGGCGGCCAGTCTACATAACTCATCATGAAATTGATCTGCAATTTTCATTGAAAAGTGTGAACCGGCTCAAAGTAGGTGTATTAACGAACAACAACGCCCTCACCCGTGAAGGTGATGGCAATCAAAAAAGATTACGGGCTGATGTGTACGTCAGCTATTGCTGGTCCGATTCTGCCAGGTCATCTTGGTCCTGGCCCAGGAGCGATAATTCCAACAATGCGTATCGGTGCTCAACAAAGTTATGAACGTTGTTAGCCACCGCCAGTTTGAACAATGCCGTAGCGTTGTCCAAATCCCCCAGACTTAGGTAGTACTTACCTAAATAGAAGTTGGTTTCACTGAGATGCTCAGCGAGCGAGGTGTTATCCGTTGCGTCCGCCTTCAGGCGTTCCATCAGCGTTGCTTCGCTAATGTTGCCCAGGTAGAACTCGACAATGTTCCATCCCCATTGCTCTTTATCCGATTTCTCAAAGCGTTGCTTCAACGCTTCTTTAGCCTGCTTCTCATCGAGCTTCTGCTCGGCAAGATAAAGCCACAGACTACGGAAAGGATCATTGGGATCGTCTTGATAAAACGCTAGCAGATCATCTTGCGCTAACTTGTCGCGACCGCCGTAATACAATGCGATACCGCGATTTAAGTGCGCGTAGTTGTAAGTTGGATCAAGCTCAAGTACAGAATCAAACGCTTCATAGGCAGCATCAAAATTGCCTGCCTGCGTTAAATATATACCTAAGTAATTGAATACTTCAGGCATATCTGGTCGGATTGCCAGCGCTTGTGAAAAATCATTTCGCGCCAATGCCCTCAGACCGAGACTATCATACAACACTCCGCGCTCATATAAAAGCTGTGCGCGTTCGTCATCGGTTAAAGCCCGACTGGCAAGAATTTGTTCCATACGTGCCAGAATCACTTCCTGCTGCAAAGTCGGTTGCAATGGTACTGCGAGGACTTCACTCTTTCGCCAGGCGGAATTACTGCATCCAGCCAGCGTGAGTGCTGTCGCAACGAAACACCAGCGCAAAAAAGGCTTCATTTCCCACTCCCGAAGACAACGATTGAATGAACGTCCAAGTTCCCCGGTTGCTAACAAGGCATCCTGCCGGGTTAAAGGCCCTCCGCTTTCACGGAGGGCAATGGCAACCTTACTCGCCCTGGCTTGCCGGAGCTTCCGGTTCGCCTGCAGGCTGAGACTGCTCAGTTGCTTCTTTAATGCTCAGACGTACACGGCCCTGGCGATCAACTTCCAGAACTTTGACCGGTACTTCCTGGCCCATCTGCAGGTAGTCGGTCACTTTCTCAACGCGCTTGTCAGCGATCTGAGAGATGTGTACCAGACCTTCTTTACCGCCACCGATGGCAACGAATGCGCCAAAGTCAACGATACGGGTCACTTTACCATTGTAGATACGGCCTACTTCGATCTCTGCGGTGATCTCTTCGATACGACGGATAGCATATTTCGCTTTCTCACCGTCGGTCGCAGCAATCTTCACGGTACCATCATCTTCGATTTCAATGGTGGTGCCGGTTTCTTCGGTCAGAGCACGGATAACAGAACCGCCTTTACCGATAACGTCTTTGATCTTGTCCGGGCTGATCTTGATAGTGTGGATACGCGGAGCGAACTGAGAAATATCGCCACGCGGAGCGTTGATCGCTTGTTCCATCACACCCAGGATGTGCAGACGCGCACCTTTAGCCTGGTTCAGAGCAACCTGCATGATCTCTTTGGTGATACCTTCAATTTTGATATCCATCTGCAGTGCAGAGATACCGTCGCGGGAACCCGCCACTTTGAAGTCCATATCGCCCAGGTGGTCTTCGTCGCCCAGGATGTCAGACAGAACAACAAAGTTGTCGCCTTCTTTCACCAGACCCATCGCGATACCCGCAACGGCTGCTTTGATCGGCACGCCTGCGTCCATCAGCGCCAGGGAAGCACCACATACGGAAGCCATGGAAGAAGAACCGTTAGATTCGGTGATTTCAGAAACCACACGTACGGTGTACGGGAATTTATCCAGTTCCGGCATTACTGCCAGTACGCCACGCTTCGCCAGACGGCCGTGACCAATCTCACGACGCTTCGGAGAACCGACCATACCGGTTTCACCTACGCAGTACGGAGGGAAGTTGTAGTGGAACAGGAAGTTGTCAGTACGCTCGCCCATCAGTTCGTCGAGGTTCTGCGCATCACGAGTGGTGCCCAGGGTCGCAGTAACCAGCGCCTGAGTTTCGCCACGGGTGAACAGTGCGGAACCGTGGGTACGAGGCAGAACGCCAGTACGCACGTCCAGGCCACGGATCATGTCTTTTTCACGGCCATCGATGCGCGGCTCGCCTGCCAGTACGCGGCTACGAACAACGTTTTTCTCGATAGCGTGCAGGATTTCACCCAGTTCGTTAGCGTCCAGGGTTTCGTCTTCAGCCACCAGAGTCGCGATGGTTTCAGATTTGATCACGTCAACCTGAGCATAACGCTCTTGTTTGTCAGTGATACGGTAAGCATCGCTCAGGCGAGCTTCTGCCAGTGTGGCAACGCGTGCGTTCAGCGCTTCGTTGACGGCTTCTGGCTGCCAGTCCCAACGCGGTTTGCCAGCTTCTTTCGCCAGCTCGTTGATCGCCTGAATCACAACCTGCTGCTGTTCGTGACCGAACACAACAGCGCCCAGCATCTGATCTTCGCTCAGCAGTTCAGCTTCGGATTCAACCATCAGTACGGCTGCTTCAGTACCTGCAACAACCAGGTCCAGCTTGCTTTCTTTCAGTTCGTCCTGAGTCGGGTTCAGTACGTACTGGTCATTGATGTAACCAACACGTGCAGCACCGATCGGGCCGTTGAATGGGATACCAGACAGAGTCAGCGCAGCAGATGCACCAATCATTGCCACGATGTCCGGGTTAACCTGCGGGTTAACGGAAACAACCGTCGCGATAACCTGAACTTCGTTAACGAAGCCTTCCGGGAACAGCGGGCGAACCGGGCGGTCAATCAGACGCGCGATCAGGGTTTCGCCTTCGCTCGGACGGCCTTCACGACGGAAGAAGCTACCCGGGATACGGCCAGCAGCGTAGGTACGCTCCTGATAGTTAACGGTCAGCGGGAAAAAGTCCTGGCCTGGTTTCGCTTTTTTCTGGCCAACAACGGTAACGAATACCGCGGTGTCATCCATGCTAACCATAACAGCGGCAGTCGCCTGACGCGCCATCATGCCGGTTTCCAGCGTAACGGTATGCTGACCGTACTGGAATTTACGAACGATCGGATTAAGCAAAATAATATCCTTTCTCTATTTTTTGACGGCACATTTTTGCGCCATCGTTAATACCCGATCTTCTGCGCATCCTCGCGACTAATGACAACCCTAACCCATAAGCATGAGTAAAGCCTCTCATTAGCCGCGCGAACCTCTGCAACGGAAGATCATTCATAGCAACAATACATTAGTTTCCAGCGAATTGCTGCCATCTGCTGGAAAAAAGGGGCCATGAAGGCCCCCTCTTTCTGAAACTCGAAAGAATTAGCGACGCAGGCCCAGACGCTCGATCAGCGCGGTGTAACGTGCAACATCTTTACGTTTCAGGTAGTCGAGCAGTTTACGACGCTGAGAAACCATGCGCAGCAGACCACGACGGCTGTGGTGATCTTTTTTGTGCTCTGCAAAGTGGCCCTGCAGGTGGTTAATCTGTGCAGTCAACAGAGCAACCTGAACATCGGTAGAACCGGTGTCATTTGCATCACGACCAAACTCAGAAACGATTTTAGCGGTAGCTTCAGTACTTAGAGACATTTTAAAACTCCAAAGTGATAAGAATGAAAGGATGCCGATCTCTAATTCAGCTATCCCAGTGTATACACTTTATCCTTCAAACTGGCTCTGCGTTGGCTGCGTCCGCTCACCTCAGTCACTTACCTAAGTAATCTCCTGAGGATCCTCAGACTTGCCGCCTTGATGCAGCTCGAATGATTTTGTGTATACGCCACGCAGATTGTTAAACAATTCACGCGACGTTAAGCGGCAGTATTCTACTCGCAGCGCCCTTTTATCGCAAGACAGAGAGCACTATGCAGGATACTCAACCACCAGGCGGCGGGGGGCGACACGACCTTCATCGTCCATCTCCCCCATGCCAATAAACTTGCCGTCATCGCCTTCCGTCACGCGTACCAGCCCTTCCAGCGGGGCGCCTGTCGTCCGTACCGGATTACCATTTTTAAAGTAAACCGACGATGTTAAAGGCAAATTAACAAAAGGATAGTCCGATGCCGGACTGTCCATTGGCATCAGCAAAGGATCAAGCAACTGAGCCGCCGGAATGTTCTGCTGTTCTGCCTGTTCAACCAGCTCACGCAGGTGTTCCAGTGTGACCATACGATCCACCGGATACTTGCTGACCGTCAGACGACGCAGATACGTTACGTGCGCGCCGCAGCCCAGCTTCTCACCGAGATCGTCAACGATGGTACGAATATAGGTGCCTTTGGAGCAGTGAACTTCCAGCTCCAGTTCGTTACCCTCGTGACGGATAAACAGCAGCTCATAGACGGTAATCGGGCGCGCTTCACGCGGCACTTCAATGCCCTGACGCGCATATTCGTACAGCTTCTTACCCTGATACTTCAGCGCCGAATACATCGACGGAATCTGCTCGATATCGCCGCGGAAAGTCTCCAGCGCACTCGCCAGTTGTTCTGCGGTGAAGGTTACCGGACGCTCCTGCACGATCTGCCCATCGGCATCGGAAGTGTCAGTACGCTGGCCCAGACGGGCAACCACGCGATAGCGTTTGTCAGAATCCAGCAAATACTGTGAAAACTTTGTCGCTTCACCAAGGCAGATAGGCAGCATACCTGTCGCCAGCGGATCCAACGCGCCGGTATGTCCCGCGCGGTTGGCATTGTAGATGCGCTTTACTTTTTGCAGCACGTCATTGCTGGACATGCCCTGCGGCTTATCCAGCAGCAGGACACCGTGAATATCGCGACCACGACGACGAGGACGACTCATCAGTCCTCCTTGCTGTCGTCCGCTGGGTTCACACGACGCTCATCGTCATGTTTCACCACGCTGGTCACCAGGTTGGACATGCGCATCCCTTCAACCAACGAGTTGTCGTAGAAGAAGGTCAGCTCAGGCACGATACGCAGACGCATTGCTTTACCCAGCAGAGAGCGGATAAAACCAGAGGCTTCCTGCAGTGCCTTAATGCCGTTTTTCACGGCAGCTTCGTCCTGATCGTTGAGGAAAGTCACGAATACTTTGGCATATGCCAGATCACGGGACATCTCAACACCCGATACGGTGGTCATCATGCCAACACGCGGGTCTTTGATTTCGCGTTGCAGGATGAGTGCGATTTCTTTCTGCATCTCCTGCGCGACACGCTGCGGGCGACCAAATTCTTTCGCCATAATAAATTCTCCAGACAAAAAAGGGGCATTCAGCCCCTTTTGAAAATAATTCGGTGATTAGGCTGTAGGCCTGATAAGCGTAGCGCCATCAGGCATTACATTGCCGGATGTCGGCGTAAACGCCTTATCCGGCCTACACCCGAACAACCTTAAGCAATTGTACGTTTGATCTCGATGATCTCGAACACTTCGATCATATCGCCAACGCGAACGTCGTTGTAGTTCTTAACGCCGATACCACATTCCATACCGTTACGGACTTCGTTGACGTCATCTTTGAAGCGGCGCAGGGATTCCAGCTCGCCTTCATAGATAACCACGTTGTCGCGCAGTACGCGGATTGGGTTGTGACGTTTAATCGTGCCTTCGGTAACCATACAGCCTGCGATAGCGCCGAATTTCGGTGATTTGAACACATCACGAACTTCAGCCAGACCAATGATCTGCTGTTTCAGTTCCGGAGACAGCATGCCGCTCATCGCTGCTTTCACTTCGTCGATCAGATGATAGATGACGGAGTAGTAACGCAGATCCAGGCTTTCTGATTCGATAACTTTACGTGCAGAGGCATCAGCACGTACGTTGAAGCCAACCAGAATCGCGTTGGATGCCGCAGCTAGGGTCGCGTCGGTTTCGGTGATACCACCTACGCCAGAACCGATGATCTTCACTTTTACTTCGTCGGTAGACAGTTTCAGTAAAGAGTCGGAAATCGCTTCTACAGAACCCTGTACGTCAGCCTTCAGCACGATGTTCACTTCGTGAACTTCGCCTTCGGTCATGTTGGCGAACATGTTCTCAAGTTTAGATTTCTGCTGACGAGCCAGTTTAACTTCACGGAATTTGCCCTGACGGTACAGTGCAACTTCACGCGCTTTCTTCTCGTCACGAACAACAGTAACTTCGTCCCCCGCAGCCGGAACACCGGACAGACCGAGGATTTCCACCGGAATGGACGGACCCGCTTCCAGTACTTCCTGACCCAGTTCGTTACGCATCGCACGAACGCGGCCGTATTCGAAGCCACACAGTACGATGTCGCCTTTATGCAGCGTACCTTCGCGTACCAGGACGGTAGCAACCGGACCACGACCTTTATCCAGGAAGGATTCGATTACCGCGCCGCTCGCCATACCTTTACGAACAGCTTTCAGCTCCAGCACTTCGGCCTGCAGCAGGATCGCATCCAGCAATTCGTCGATACCGGTACCGGCTTTCGCAGAAACGTGAACGAACTGGCTCTCGCCGCCCCACTCTTCCGGCATGATGCCGTACTGGGACAGTTCGTTTTTAACGCGATCCGGATCTGCTTCTGGTTTATCGATTTTGTTGACTGCAACCACCACCGGCACACCTGCCGCTTTCGCGTGCTGGATAGCTTCGATGGTCTGCGGCATCACGCCGTCGTCTGCTGCAACAACCAGAACAACGATATCCGTTGCCTGAGCACCACGAGCACGCATGGAGGTAAACGCGGCGTGACCCGGGGTGTCCAGGAAGGTGATCATACCGTTGTCAGTTTCAACGTGGTACGCACCGATGTGCTGAGTAATGCCGCCCGCTTCGCCAGAGGCCACTTTCGTTGAACGAATGTAGTCCAGCAGAGACGTTTTACCGTGGTCAACGTGACCCATGATGGTCACTACCGGTGCGCGCGGTTCAGCCGCAGCGCCGGTGTCACGGTCGCTCATTACTGCTTCTTCCAGCTCGTTTTCACGACGCAGGATAACTTTGTGGCCCATCTCTTCGGCAACCAGCTGTGCGGTTTCCTGGTCGATGACCTGGTTGATGGTCGCCATTGCGCCCAGTTTCATCATTGCTTTGATGACCTGAGAGCCTTTGACCGCCATCTTGTTCGCCAGATCGCCAACGGTGATGGTTTCGCCGATCACAACGTCACGGTTAACGGCCTGAGCTGGCTTCTGGAAGCCCTGCTGCAGAGCGGAACCTTTACGCTGCTTACCGCCTTTACCGCCGCGAACCGCTGCACGTGCTTCTTCACGGTCAGCTTTAGATTCAGCGTGTTTGTTACCTTTCTTCGCCGGACGCGCTGCTTTAGTGCTGCGAGTACGACCACGACCGCCTTCAACTTCACGATCGTTCTCGTCTTCAGCCTGGCGAGCATGCTGAGAGGTGGTGACGTGATAATCACTGGTGTCTTCGACAGGTTCAGCGTTATTCACACCATTTTTCTCGTTTTCTTCCGCCATACGGCGAGCTTCTTCCGCTACGCGGCGCGCTTCTTCTTCAAGCTTGCGACGTGCTTCTTCTTCCGCTTTACGCTTCAGTTCTGCGGCTTCATTTTCACGGCGGGCTTTTTCGGCCTGGGCGGTTTTAGTCATATCGTCGGTCTGTTGATTGCTCACTTTGTCTTTTTCCGCAGCTTCACGTTTCGCTTTATCAGCGGCTTCACGCTTAGCTTGTTCTGCGGCCTCACGTTCGGCTTTTTGTTGCGCCTCGCGTTTGGCAGCTTCTTCTGCCTCACGACGGGCTTGCTCTTCCGCTTCACGCTGCGCCTGCTCTTCCGCGGCAAGGCGTTCAGCCTCTTGCGGATCGCGTTTCACAAAGGTGCGTGTCTTGCGGACTTCGATTTGTACCGATTTGCTTTTTCCACCGGTACCTGGAATATTGAGAGTACTGCGCGTTTTACGCTGCAATGTCAACTTATCCGGCGCTGAGCCGTTTTCACGGTTCAAATGCGCCAGTAAGGTTTGTTTCTCTTGTGCGGACACAGAGTCGTCAGCAGACTTCGGGATACCGGCATCAGCAAATTGCTGTACCAGGCGATCTACGGAAGTCTGTATCTCTGCAGCCAGCGTTTTTACGGTTACATCTGTCATACTGTTCCTTCCTGCTACAGTTTATTACGCTTCGTCGCCGAACCAGCAAATATTACGGGCAGCCATAATCAGCTCACCGGCTTTTTCGTCGGTCAACCCTTCGATATCAGCCAGATCATCAATGCCCTGCTCAGCGAGATCTTCCAGCGTACAAACACCACGGGCCGCCAGTTTGAAGGCCATCTCACGATCCAATCCTTCCAGATTCAGCAGATCGTCAGCCGGTTTGTTATCACCGAGGCTTTCTTCCTGGGCCAGTGCCAGAGTGGTCAGTGCGTTTTTAGCACGCTCGCGCAGCGCTTCAACGGTCTGTTCATCCAGGCCGTCAATTTCCAGCAGTTCTTTCATTGGCACGTAGGCCAGTTCTTCCAGCGTCGCAAAACCTTCTTCCACCAGAACGGTCGCGAAATCTTCATCGATATCGAGATATTTGGTGAAGGTATCGATGGCTGCATGTGCTTCAGCCTGATGCTTCGCTTGCAGGTCATCAACGGTCATCACGTTGAGTTCCCAACCGCTCAGTTGTGAAGCCAGGCGGACGTTCTGACCATTACGTCCAATCGCCTGAGCCAGGTTACCGGCTTCAACCGCGATATCCATGGTGTGTTTGTCTTCATCCACCACGATAGAAGCGACGTCTGCTGGCGCCATTGCGTTAATCACGAACTGCGCCGGGTTATCATCCCACAGGACGATATCGATACGCTCGCCGCCCAGTTCGGTAGAAACCGCCTGAACGCGCGCACCGCGCATACCAACACAGGCGCCGACCGGATCAATACGCTTGTCGTTGGTCTTAACGGCGATTTTCGCGCGCGATCCCGGATCGCGAGCAGCCGCTTTAATTTCGATAACTTCTTCGCCGATTTCCGGCACTTCAATGCGGAACAGCTCAATCAGCATTTCCGGCTTGGAACGGGTTACGAACAGCTGTGCACCGCGCGCTTCCGGGCGAACTGAGTACAGAACACCACGAATACGGTCACCAGGGCGGAAGTTTTCACGCGGCAGCATGTCTTCACGCAGGATCACAGCTTCAGCATTGCTGCCCAGATCCAGAGAAATGTTGTCGCGGTTTACTTTCTTCACCACACCGGTGACGATTTCGCCTTCGTGTTCGCGGAACTGATCAACAACCATTGCGCGTTCAGCTTCACGTACTTTCTGTACGATAACCTGCTTCGCGGTCTGGGTGGTGATACGGTCAAAGGTGACAGATTCAATCTGATCTTCAACATATTCGCCCACGTTCAGACTTTCGTCTTCGAAGCGTGCCGCTTCCAGCGTAATTTCTTTGGTCGGCTGAGTAACTTCTTCTACGATTACCCAACGACGGAAGGTATCGAAATCACCGCTTTTACGATCGATTTCTACGCGAACGTCGATCTCTTGCTCATATTTTTTCTTTGTTGCTGTAGCCAGCGCACTTTCCAGCGCTTCAAAAATTTTCTCGCGTGGCAGCGCTTTTTCGTTGGATACGGCTTCAACAACAGCCAAAATTTCTTTGTTCATCGCGGGCTTTTCACCTCAATCCAGACTGTTAAAAGTGGGGAACCAGGTTCGCCTTCTGGATATTACTCAGCGCGAACACTTCATCTTTGCCTTCGACTGTGACCGTGATCATCTCACCGTCCACCGCTTTGATAACGCCCTGCCATTTACGACGGTTTTGTACCGCCATACGAAGAACCAGCGTGATTTCTTCACCCAGGAAACGCACGTAGTGTTCAGCTGTGAATAGAGGACGGTCGAGACCCGGAGAGGAGACTTCCAGGTTATAGGCAACGGTGATTGGGTCTTCGACATCCATCACGGCGCTTACCTGATGGCTCACATCAGCACAATCATCAACATTGATGCCATCTTCACTATCAATATAGATGCGCAGTGTGGATGTGCGACCACGAATAAATTCGATGCCGACCAGTTCGTAGCCCAGGGCTTCAACTGGCGCTGTAATCATCTCTGTTAATTTTTGCTCTAATGTGGACAAGCCCACCCCCAAGACATAAAAAAAGGGCCTAAAGCCCAGTTATTCTGTAGTCAGATAACAAAAAACCCCGATAAATCGGGGCTTTAGATAACTGAACCCTATAACCGCACCTGCGGTTCGGAGAACCTTCCGAAAGAATTTTTTTCAAATCCAGCTACGAAGGCCTAAGTCTTCACAGTATATTTGAAAAAGAACTCTAAGGGAAAGTGGTTGCGGGGGCCGGATTTGAACCGACGACCTTCGGGTTATGAGCCCGACGAGCTACCAGGCTGCTCCACCCCGCGCCTGAAACGTGGCAAATTTTACTCGTTTTGGGTAAAAAATGCAAATACTGCTGGGATTTGGTACCGAGACGGGACGTAAAATCTGCGCACAGTATATTGATTCACTATGCGTTATGTCAACCTTGTTACGACTATGCAAACCAATGAATGCTGCCCAGCGCTAGCCCAGCAAGATAAATATGCCGCCCACGCCGTTATTTAACGAAATTATCACTAAACTCTTCCTGTCATCCAGAAAAGATGATTAAATGAAAACTCATTTATTTTGCATAAAAATGCAATTAGCATAATAAGCCAACCTCTTCACCAGTCTATCAAGCAGGGTTTTATTTTATGACGACGATTCTCAAGCATCTCCCGGTAGGTCAACGTATTGGTATCGCTTTTTCCGGCGGCCTGGACACCAGTGCAGCACTGCTGTGGATGCGACAAAAAGGGGCTGTCCCATATGCATATACTGCGAATTTGGGCCAGCCGGATGAGGATGACTATGACGCCATTCCTCGCCGTGCAATGGAATATGGTGCTGAGAATGCTCGCCTGGTAGATTGCCGTAAGCAGCTGGTTGCCGAAGGGATCGCTGCCATTCAGTGCGGTGCCTTCCACAACACCACTGGCGGACTGACCTATTTCAATACCACCCCGCTGGGCCGCGCCGTGACCGGCACCATGCTGGTTGCCGCCATGAAAGAAGATGGTGTAAACATCTGGGGCGACGGTAGCACCTATAAAGGTAACGATATTGAACGTTTCTATCGTTACGGTCTGCTGACCAACGCCGAACTGCAGATTTACAAACCATGGCTGGATACCGATTTTATCGATGAACTCGGTGGTCGCCATGAGATGTCCGAATTTATGATTGCCTGTGGTTTCGACTACAAAATGTCCGTTGAGAAAGCGTACTCAACAGACTCCAATATGCTCGGTGCGACTCACGAAGCAAAAGATCTGGAATTCCTGAACTCCAGCGTCAAAATCGTTAACCCGATTATGGGCGTGAAGTTCTGGGATGAGAGCGTGAAGATCCCGGCAGAAGAAGTGACCGTGCGTTTTGAACAGGGTCATCCGGTTGCTCTGAACGGTAAAACCTTCAGCGACGACGTTGAGATGATGCTGGAAGCCAACCGTATCGGCGGCCGTCACGGTCTGGGTATGAGCGATCAGATTGAAAACCGTATCATTGAAGCGAAGAGCCGTGGCATCTACGAAGCCCCGGGGATGGCATTGCTGCATATCGCCTACGAGCGTCTGCTGACCGGTATTCACAACGAGGATACCATCGAGCAGTATCACGCGCACGGTCGCCAGCTGGGTCGTCTGCTGTATCAGGGCCGCTGGTTCGACTCTCAGGCGCTGATGCTGCGTGACGGTCTGCAACGTTGGGTTGCCAGCCAGATTACCGGTGAAGTGACGCTGGAACTGCGTCGCGGTAATGACTACTCAATCCTCAACACCGTGTCTGACAATCTGACGTACAAACCAGAACGTCTGACGATGGAAAAAGGCGACTCCGTATTCTCTCCGGACGACCGTATCGGTCAGTTGACCATGCGTAATCTGGATATCACCGATACCCGCGAGAAGCTGTTCGGCTATGCGCAGTCTGGCCTGCTGACCGCCTCTTCCGCAACCGGCCTGCCGCAGGTTGAGAATCTGGAAAATAAGGCGAAGTAAAGATTCACTATCTTAAGGCCGCGCAAGCGGCCTTTTTTATGCGCGGAATATAGGATGTCTGTAGGCCTGATAAGCGTAGCGCCATCAGGCGTTGTAATAATGTCGGATGGCGGCGTTAACGCCTTATCCGACCTACAGGATAGCCACAAATAACAGACGAAAAAAAAGACGCTTTGCAGCGTCTTTTTTTTGGAATTTGGTACCGAGGATGGGACTCGAACCCACAAGCCCGTTAGGGCACTACCACCTCAAGGTAGCGTGTCTACCAATTCCACCACCTCGGTACAGAATACTTAGCGTGGGATATCGCTGGTCGGCTGAGCCGGAGCAGCTGGCTGAGTTTGCTCGGTTTTCGCCGGTGCGCTCAGATTTTCCCACTCACTTCCTTTATTGGTCTTGTTGCTGTTCATGTTACCCAGCACCAGACTGATGATGAAGAACAAGGTTCCCAATACAGCTGTCATACGGGTCATGAAGTTACCAGAACCACTTGAACCAAACAGAGTACCAGAAGCGCCTGCGCCAAAAGAGGCTCCCATATCAGCGCCTTTGCCTTGCTGCAGCATGATCAAGCCTACCAGGCCAATTGCCACAATAAGGAAAACTACTAAAAGAGCTTCGTGCATAATCAACCTGTTCCTTGCGGAGTTGCCGCGTACAATGCTTCGACCATTAAAGCGGGAATATTTACTGTTTCCCACTGAAGCGGGTGTGAATACTAACCAAAGCGAATAACCTTCGCAAGGGCAATTTGTTAGCATTGTATCAACTGCGGAAAAAATCGCCATATCAATCAAAAACGCAGCAACTTCTCCCAGCATCTCTGCATAACGGCACGTTGATCTTCAAGATTCGCCCATACCACAACGGGGATTTCACAAATCAGGTCTGTATTTTCTGGCCAGCAGTGAATAATTTGCTGATTCACCAACTCTTCCGCCACCATCGATTCAGGTAACCAGGCCATTCCCATATGGCGCAGTACCATTTCTCGTATCGTTTCGCTTAAACCACTCTCAAATACTTTTTTTAGCCGTGGGCGGACGCGTTGTTCTGCCGACTCAATAATACGTCTGACAAAGGTGTAGTCGCTGTAGCATAGCCACGGAATCGGAGCATGCGGATCATTAAGCGCATCAGCCAACTGGGCTGAAATAACCGGTATAAATCGCTCATACCGCCATAGGGAACGTTTTAACCCTCCGGCGATCTCCAGCCCCGGCTGGGCAGACGGTAAATCGTAGGTTACCAGTAAATCAATTTGCCGGTTCATCAGGGCATTGAAATGGTTGTCTATCCCCTGGATACTGGCGTTTACCGTAAAGTTTAACTGCGGCTCACTCTGTCGCAGGTAGTTGATCATATCCGGCAGGATATTCACCGACAGCGTATGCAGGCTAACCATCACCAGCGTGTTATCCGTTGCTGGCGTCATCGCCGACAGCTCATGGCTTGCCTCTGTTAACGTGCTGAGAACGTGCCGGGCATAAGGCTCAAAGCGTTCACCATAGCGCGTCAGCGTGACAGGGGTCGTTGTCCGGTCAAACAAAGGCACGCCCAGCACCTCTTCCAGCGCCTTTATACGCCGACTCAACGCAGGTTGAGTAATATGCCGCTGCGCCGCGGCCTGAGAGTAGTTTCCATGCTGGCTCAAGGCCAGAAAATCTTCCAGCCACTTACAATCCACGTTGTGCTCTCCGCCATGCCATAACCGCATCCTCCAATAACAAATCGGTAATAGTCATAGTTATAGTAATGGCTTTATGGTGGGCATCATAACAACAATATTTCGTTTCACCTGCCGACTCTCACCCTCGACGTTTGACAGGACCGCTATGTTTACTTTATTGACCAATGCCCGTGTTTTTTCTCCTGAGGATTTAGGCCTCTGCTCCCTGCTCATTCATGCCGACCGAATTGTGGCGGTAGAAAAAGATATTTCATTGTTTGATGGCATCAACGAGGTCATCGATTGTCGGGGTAAATGGGTTATCCCTGGTATCATCGATCAGCATGTTCATCTTACCGGTGGCGGTGGTGAAGCCGGATTTGCCAGTCGGACGCCCGCCGTCAAGCTGCGCGACCTGATTCAGGCAGGTATTACCACGGTGGTTGGCGTGTTAGGCACCGATGCCATTTCTCGTTCACCCAAAGACCTCTACGCAAAAATGCAGTCTCTCAACCTTGAGGGATTACGCGCGTTTATGCACACGGGAGCCTACGCCGTTCCCAGCCCAACTATTACGCGATCCATCCGCGATGATATGGCCTTCATTCCGGCAATTCTTGGTGTAAAAATCGCCCTCGCCGATCACCGCGGTTCTTACCCCTCTTTCCAGGAGTTGCTGAGGATAGTGAGCGATATTCGCGTCGCTTCCCTGCTGGCTGGGAAAAAAGGCTTGCTGCATGTGCACCTGGGGAATCTGCCGGAAGGGATGTCGCAACTTATTGAGCTGTGTGATGCGGGTATTCCGATTCACCATATTTCACCGACGCATGTTGCGAGAACTGAGCCCTTGTTCGAACAGGCGATTGCTTTCGCCCATCGCGGCGGCCATATCGATGTTACGTCCGGTGGCAGTCGTTTTATGCCTCAGGAGCAAGCGATTCTCCACGCACTCGAAGCACTGGTTCCGGCGGAGCGCATCACGATCAGTTCTGACGGCAATGGCAGCGTTCCGCGCTTTAACGCTCAGGGTATCGTTGAAGGTTTAAGCGCGGCACCGGTCGCAGGCAATCTTAACCTGCTTCCTCGCCTGATTGATGTCGGGATTCCGGCGCCACAGGCCATCGCGATGCTGACGGCAAACGTTGCGCGCTCGCTGGGTATTTCCGGGGGCGTGCTCTGCGCCGGAGAACGTGCCGATATCTGTGTACTCAATGATGACCTCTCGCTGGCACATCTGTTTGCCGCGGGTAAACCGTTGCTGCGGGATGGCGAGTGCCTGGTTACCGGCAACTTCGAGTAAGGAGGCAAGAATGTCATTGCTACTGGCGCTAATCGCCATCATTTTTGCCGGACGTCTGATCCTCAAAAAATATCACCCCCAGTCGGTACTGTTATTGACCGGGATTGTGCTGTTGCTTATCGCGCATTTTAGCGGAATGACCTCACTCAGTGGCCTGGTGAAAAAGAGCACCGGATTTGGCCCCTTTGACGCCTTTGAGTTTATTCGCGATACCCTGAGCGTGCGTCTCGGCGGCCTCGGACTGCAAATTATGCTGATTGGTGGTTTTGCCACCTACATGTCAGCCATTGGCGCAAGCCAGGTACTGGTTCGGGTGACGTCTCGTCCTTTGCAACGGCTGAACTCGCCATATCTGCTGCTGGGGCTGGCACTGCTATTGGGTCAATTCCTGTCGCTGTTTATCAGCAGCGCCACCGGATTGGGTCTGCTGCTGATGGCGACGCTTTACCCGCTGCTTACCCGTCTTGGCTGTAGCCGCGCCGCGGTTGCCGCCGTTATCGCCAGTACCTGTGCGGTTGAGTTTGGCCCCGGCTCCGGCAACTCTGTTCTCGCCGCCAAAACCGCAGGCATCGAGGTCGTGAACTATTTCGTGCAGGATCAGTTGCCGATCGTTGTGCCCGTCATTCTTTTCATCGCCCTACTGCATATTGTTGTGCAACGCTTTTTTGACCGTCGGGAAAGTGGCGACAATGCAGCTCAGCAAATGCAGACATTAACGGCGACTGATGAAGCCGACGCACCTATCGCCTGGCTGTTTCTGCCCATGCTGCCGCTGGTATTGATGCTGGTGTGCAGCGATTTAGTATTCAGCTCTCTCAAGATCACGCTGGATACCGCCGTACTGATAAGCCTCGCTATTACGCTGGTTTGTGAGTACTGCCGTCATCGCAAGGCGCGCGAGGTGATGGCTGGCGTACAAAAGGTTTTCGACAGCATGGGCAGCGTTTTTGCCACCGTCGTGACACTGATTATCGCCGGTGAAGTCTTTTCCGCCGGACTGAAAGCCATTGGTGCCGTTGACGCACTGTTGTCACTTTCCGGTGAATTTGGCCTCAGCGCCGCCTCTATTATCCTGCTGATGACCCTGATCACCTTCGCAATTTCAGCGCTGATGGGCTCCGGGAATGCGGCACTTTTCTCCTTCGCACCCATGGTGCCGGACATCAGCCGTCATATCGGTAGCGATATCGCTGTCATGATGTTGCCTATCCAGATCTCGGCGGGTATTGGTCGTACGTTATCGCCTATTGCTGGCGTCATCATTGCTATCGCGGGAATTGCAGGCGTCTCGCCTGTGGATATTGTTAAGCGTACCGCGATTCCGATGCTGGGCGGTTGGCTACTGATGATTGCGCTAACCTTTGCCCGGTCTGGACATCTGCTGGCGGTTCTGCCGTGGCTGGCAGTCCTTGTGCTACTGATGGTCGGTGGTTACTTCTGGCAGCGCCGACGTAAACAGCAGCTTGCCGTACAGTAAAAAAAAAGCCGGAGTCTCAGACTCCGGCTTTCACTTTCTTCGGAATTACGCCGCTTTCACAGCATCGGCAATACGGTGGGCGAATTCAGTCACCTGCGCTTCGTCTTCACCTTCAACCATCACACGAATTAACGGTTCGGTACCAGACTTACGCAGCAGGACGCGTCCACGGTTACCCAGCGCCGCTTCCACTTCCGCCATCACCGCTTTCACGTTTTCATGTTCCAGTGGATCGCCGCTACCTGCTGTGTATCGTACGTTAACCAGCAGTTGTGGGAACATTTTCATGCCGCTGCACAGGTCGTGCAGGCTCATATGGTTGCGTACCATCGCCGCCAGCACCTGCAGACCCGCCACGATACCGTCACCAGTGGTGGTTTTGTCCAGCAGGATCACATGACCTGAGTTTTCGGCACCGATACGCCAGCCTTTTTCCTGCATTTTTTCCAGCACATAGCGGTCGCCAACTTTTGCACGGGCAAACGGAATACCCAGCTGTTTCAGCGCCAGCTCGAGGCCCATGTTGCTCATCAGCGTACCTACCGCGCCACCGCGCAGCTGACCCTGACGCAGGGCTTCACGGGCGATGATGTACATGATCTGATCGCCATCGACCTTATTACCTTCGTGGTCAACCATAATGACACGGTCGCCATCGCCATCCAGCGCAATACCCAGATCGGCTTTTTCCGCAATCACGCGCGCCTGCAGAGCACGGACGTCGGTGGCGCCGACTTCTTCATTGATATTCACACCGTTTGGCTCACAGCCAATGGCAATCACGTTTGCACCCAGTTCACGCAGTACATTTGGCGCAATGTGGTACGTCGCACCGTTAGCGCAATCCACCACAATTTTAAGCTCATTCAGACTCAGTTCGTTCGGGAAGGTGCCTTTGCAAAACTCGATATAGCGACCGGCAGCATCAACGATACGCGTGGCTTTACCCAGTTCAGCGGAATCCACGCAGGTGATCGCTTTTTCCATCTCGGCTTCAATGGCTTCTTCCACTGCATCCGGCAGTTTAGTCCCGTCGGTAGAGAAGAATTTAATCCCGTTGTCATAGTACGGATTGTGCGAAGCGGAGATAACAATCCCGGCCTCAGCACGGAAGGCGCGCGTCAGATACGCAACGGCGGGTGTTGGCATTGGCCCTGTGAATGAGGCTGAGAGTCCGGCGGCAGCCAGGCCCGCTTCCAGCGCAGACTCCAGCATATAGCCGGAAATACGCGTATCTTTACCGATAATAATTTTACGTGAACCATGACGAGCAAGCACTTTCCCTGCAGCCCAGCCCAGCTTGAGCACAAAGTCAGGAGTAATTGGGGCATCGCCTACGCGACCGCGGATCCCATCAGTGCCAAAATATTTACGATTACTCATAGCGTTTTTTTTCCTTTGCAGACAATGTGGCTTCCACCACACGCATCGCTTCTACGGTTTCTTTGACGTCATGGACACGAACGATCTGCGCCCCCTGCATTGCGGCAATCACCGCGCACGCAAGGCTACCGCTCAGGCGTTCAGATGGCCCCACATTCAGTAACTGGCCAACCATTGATTTTCGTGACATCCCAACCAGCAATGGCAGATTAAAATGATGAAACTCAGACAAACGTGCCAGTAATGTGTAGTTGTGAGTGAGATTTTTACCGAATCCGAATCCGGGGTCGAGCAACAATTTATCTTTTGTGATTCCAGCCCGCTCGCAACGTGCTATTTGCTCAACAAAGTAACGATTTACCTCAGCAAAAACATCCTCATACTTTGGTGCTTCCTGCATGGTTTTCGGCTGCCCCTGCATATGCATCAGGCAAACCGGTAATCCGGTCTCCGCTGCGGCTTCCAGCGCTCCAGGCTCCGAGAGTGAGCGAATATCATTGATGATATGCGCGCCAACTCTGGCGCATTCGCGAATCACTTCGGGTTTTGAGGTATCGACCGAAATCCACACTTCAAAACGCTGAGCAATCGCCTCGACTACTGGGATCACTCGCTGCAACTCTTCTTCCACACTCACATCAGCCGCGCCCGGACGCGTGGACTCACCGCCCACATCAATGATAGTCGCCCCGGCGTTAATCATCAGGTTTGCGTGTTTCACCGCTTCAACCAGAGAGTTGTGCGCTCCACCATCGGAAAATGAGTCTGGCGTAACGTTCAAAATCCCCATGACGTGCGGATGGCTGAGATCCAGTGAAGAACCCTGAGCAAAGAGTTTCATAGTTTTATCCCTGGTAAAATCTTGAATATGCAGATAAGAAAAACCCCGGAGCAAGCCCCAGGGTTTTCAATTAAAACACGGTCATCATCAACGATAACTTATTTGTCGCCCAGTTGCTCTGACATAGTGCCAGAGTCTGGCGCACGCGGTTCATCAACCGGACGCGGTGCACTCGGCTTACCGGTGCTGCCAGAGTTATTGTTAGAAGAACCCGGTTCTTCCCAACCCGCTGGCGGACGCACGTCGCGGCGAGCCATCAGATCGTCAATCTGCGGCGCATCGATGGTCTCATATTTCATGAGCGCATCTTTCATCGAGTGCAGAATGTCCATGTTTTCGTTCAGCAAACGACGTGCACGGTCATAGTTACGTTCAATCAGCAGCTTAACTTCCTGATCGATAATGCGAGCGGTTTCATCGGACATGTGTTTCGCTTTCGCCACAGAACGTCCCAGGAACACTTCGCCTTCTTCTTCAGCGTACAGCAACGGACCGAGTTTATCGGAGAAGCCCCACTGAGTAACCATGTTACGCGCCAGGTTAGTCGCGACTTTAATGTCGTTCGACGCACCGGTAGAAACATGTTCAGCACCGTAGATGATCTCTTCCGCCAGACGGCCACCGTACAGTGTGGAGATCTGACTTTCCAGTTTCTGACGGCTGGCGCTGATTGCGTCGCCTTCAGGCAGGAAGAAGGTCACACCCAGCGCACGACCGCGCGGGATAATCGTTACTTTGTGCACCGGATCGTGTTCCGGTACCAGGCGACCGATAATCGCGTGGCCAGCTTCGTGATACGCGGTAGATTCTTTCTGCGCTTCCGTCATCACCATGGAGCGACGTTCCGCACCCATCATGATTTTGTCTTTCGCTTTTTCGAACTCAACCATCGACACTACGCGCTTGTTGCCACGAGCAGCAAACAGCGCCGCTTCGTTCACCAGGTTCGCGAGGTCCGCACCGGAGAAGCCAGGCGTGCCACGTGCAATGATTGCCGCATCGA
Source organism: Citrobacter sp. Cpo148 (assembly GCF_030332375.1). NCBI lineage: Bacteria > Pseudomonadati > Pseudomonadota > Gammaproteobacteria > Enterobacterales > Enterobacteriaceae > Citrobacter > Citrobacter sp. Cpo148. The sequence continues at coordinate 94,202 of NZ_JAOWHY010000046.1, read as the reverse complement.
TATCCGGAGACAGCGGTACGCGACGCATATGCACTTTCAGGATCTGTTCACGACCGCGAACGTCTGGCAGACCAACCACAACCTGACGGTCGAAACGGCCTGGACGCAGCAGCGCAGGGTCAAGAACGTCCGGACGGTTAGTTGCCGCGATAACGATAATACCTTCGTTACCTTCGAAGCCGTCCATCTCAACCAGCATCTGGTTCAGCGTCTGTTCACGTTCATCGTGACCACCGCCCAGACCTGCGCCACGCTGGCGACCTACGGCGTCGATTTCATCGATGAAGATGATGCACGGTGCCGCTTTCTTGGCTTGTTCGAACATGTCACGCACACGAGATGCACCGACACCCACGAACATTTCCACGAAATCAGAACCGGAAATTGTGAAGAATGGAACCTTCGCTTCACCTGCGATAGCTTTCGCCAGCAGGGTTTTACCCGTACCCGGAGGACCGACCATCAGGACGCCTTTCGGGATTTTACCGCCCAGTTTCTGGAAACGGCTCGGTTCGCGCAGATACTCAACCAGCTCAGCGACTTCTTCTTTTGCTTCGTCACAACCCGCAACGTCAGCAAAAGTCGTTTTGATCTGATCTTCCGTTAGCATGCGCGCTTTGCTCTTGCCGAACGACATGGCACCTTTGCCACCACCGCCCTGCATCTGACGCATGAAGAAGATCCAGACACCAATCAGCAGCAGCATTGGGAACCAGGAAATGAAGATAGAAGCCAGCAGGCTCGGCTCTTCAGGTGGTTCGCCAACAACCTTGACGTTTTTGGTCAGCAGGTTATCAAGCAGCTTCGGATCGTTAACCGGGATGTAGGTCGTGTAACGGTTACTATCTTTCTTGGTAACGTTAATCTCACGTCCGTTGATCTTCGCTTCACGAACCTGGTCCTGATTGACCTCTTGCAGGAAGGTAGAGTAATCAACCTTACGGCCATTAGACTCGCTGGGCCCAAAGCTCTGGAATACTGACATCAGCACAACGGCAATGACCAGCCAGAGAATTAGGTTTTTCGCCATGTCACTCAAGGGATTAACCTCATATTACAACTGTGTTAAAAACAGCGTCAGGATACTCTATATCCAGTTTCTTTCAAACTTTCGTTTGAAATCTGCCGGTTATGGTTTACGCCCGGTCGCTACAATATACACTTCACGCGAACGGGCGCGAGAAGAGTCCGGCTTACGAACTTTGACCTTCGTAAACAGGGAGCGAATCTCTCTTAGATACTCATCGAAGCCTTCGCCCTGGAACACCTTCACTACAAAACTACCACCTGGCGCTAATACATCACGAGCCATTCCAAGCGCCAGCTCTACCAGATACATGGCCCGGGGAATATCCACCGCCGGTGTTCCACACATATTTGGCGCCATATCAGACATGACAACTTGTACTTTACTGTCACCTACGCGTTCAAGTAACGCTTTCAGGACTAATTCATCACGAAAGTCGCCCTGAAGGAAGTCCACACCAACGATTGGATCCATAGGTAAAAGATCGCAAGCGATAATGCGGCCGGTGTTGCCGATCTGCGTAACTGCATATTGCGACCAGCCACCGGGTGCAGCACCGAGATCAACTATTGTCATCCCCGGTTTAAAAATTTTGTCACTTTGCTGTATTTCATCAAGTTTAAACCAGGCACGGGAACGTAACCCCTTTTTCTGCGCCTGTTGAACATATTTATCGCTAAAGTGTTCCTGAAGCCAGCGACTCGAGCTGGCAGAACGCTTTTTACCTGTCATTTCACATTCCCAAAGGGCAGTTCATCGTAACCAATGGTGTAAATTTCTACACAGCTATTTGGTGATATATGGGAGATGGCGGTAGAATGACCCGTTTTCAATCCCAACGTAAGCAAAAATATACGATGAATCTGAGTACTAAACAAAAACAGCACCTGAAAGGTCTGGCACATCCGCTCAAGCCTGTAGTTATGCTTGGCAATAATGGTTTGACCGAAGGGGTACTGGCCGAGATTGAACAAGCGTTAGAGCACCATGAACTTATCAAGGTGAAAATCGCCTCGGAAGATCGCGATACTAAAACCTTGATCGTGGAAGCTATCGTACGCGAAACCGGCGCCTGCAATGTACAGGTCATCGGCAAAACGCTGGTACTGTATCGCCCGACTAAAGAACGTAAAATCTCGCTGCCACGCTAAGAATATCCCAAAGTTGCACACGAAGTTTGTGTAAAACGCGGGGTTTTCCGCTAGCAGGAGAGCAAAATGCCACGCTCTCTTCGTTGATAAAAGGCCGCTATGCGGCCTTTTTCCTTTCTTTACAATGTATCAACATCTTAACCAAGATGCGAATTACAGGTATTCTACCTTCGTCACTTCATATTCCACTTCGCCGCCCGGCGTTTTGATAACTACGACGTCATCCTGCTCTTTACCGATCAGGCCACGAGCGATAGGCGAGTTCACTGAAATCAGGTTCTGTTTAAAATCGGCTTCATCATCACCGACAATACGCCATGTCTGCTCTTCATCGTTATCGAGATTCAGAACGGTAACCGTCGCACCGAAAACAACGCGGCCATTGTTCGGCATTTTAGTAACGTCGATTACCTGCGCGTTGGACAGTTTAGCTTCGATATCTTTAATGCGTCCTTCGCAGAAACCCTGCTGTTCGCGCGCCGCGTGATACTCCGCGTTCTCTTTCAGGTCACCGTGCTCACGCGCTTCAGCGATAGCGGCAATAATTTCAGGACGGCGCACAGATTTCAGAAAATCCAGCTCTTCGCGCAGTTTTTCAGCACCACGTAAGGTCATCGGGATAGCTTGCATTTGTTATACCTCTTGAACATTCCTGTAGGGGGTAGTTGCTCTCACCCCGGCTGCTAAGCCCACCCTGGCGTGTGTCATGCCAGAGTCAGAAGCAAAAAAATACCGACCCGGGGCTCAAGGTCCCAGGTCAGCTACAATTCTCTATTTGATGATCATTTTACCCTGGAGTTCCTTATGGGTCATCGTTTACTTTTTGGGGCGTTGCGCCGTAGTATGACGGCCTGTTTCCAGGTTGTTAGCGCGAGATTATGCGATTTTCCAGATTTACCATCGGATTGACTGCCAGTATAGCGTTCAGCGTTCAGGCTGCGAACGTCGACGAGTATATCAATCAGCTCCCTGCCGGGGCCAACCTCGCCCTTATGGTACAGAAGGTTGGCGCACCTGCACCCGCGATTGATTTTCATAGCCAGCAGATGGCGCTGCCCGCCAGTACCCAGAAAGTAATCACCGCGCTGGCGGCATTGATTCAGCTCGGGCCTGACTTTCGTTTTACCACCACGCTTGAGACCAAAGGCAGCGTGGAAGGCGGCGTATTGAAAGGTGACTTAGTGGCACGATTTGGTGCCGATCCGACGCTAAAACGCCAGGATATTCGCAATATGGTGGCAACCCTGAAAAAATCAGGTGTGACGCAAATTGCCGGAAATGTCCTGATCGACACCTCTATTTTTGCCAGTCATGATAAAGCGCCCGGCTGGCCCTGGAACGACATGACGCAGTGTTTTAGTGCACCGCCCGCAGCGGCTATTGTCGATAGAAACTGTTTCTCGGTTTCACTCTACAGCGCGCAAAAACCCAACGATCTCGCCTTTATTCGCGTAGCATCTTATTACCCGGTCACCATGTTCAGTCAGGTGCGTACTCTCGCCCGAGGTTCTGCGGAAGCGCAATATTGTGAACTGGATGTGGTTCCCGGCGATCTCAACCGCTATACGCTGACCGGATGCCTGCCACAACGAGCCGATCCGCTGCCGCTGGCGTTCGCTATTCAGGACGGTGCCAGCTATGCCGGGGCAATTATCAAAGATGAGCTAAAACAAGCAGGTATCACCTACAGCGGTACACTGCTGCGCCAGACGTTGGTCAACGAACCAGGAACGGTGGTCGCCAGTAAGCAGTCGGCACCGCTGCACGACCTGCTTAAGATTATGCTGAAAAAATCGGACAACATGATTGCCGATACCGTTTTCCGTATGATTGGTCATGCCCGATTTAACGTGCCGGGCACCTGGCGGGCGGGTTCTGACGCCGTGCGCCAGATTTTGCGTCAGCAGGCAGGCGTCGATATCGGCAACACTATTATTGCCGACGGTTCTGGCCTCTCCCGCCATAACCTGATTGCCCCAGCGACCATGATGCAGGTGCTGCAATATATCGCTCAACACGATAACGAGCTGAACTTTATCACTATGCTGCCGCTGGCGGGCCACGACGGCTCTCTGCAATACCGTGCGGGTCTGCATCAGGCTGGTGTGGATGGCAAAGTATCGGCGAAGACAGGCTCGCTGCAGGGGGTTTATAACCTCGCAGGTTTCATCACCACGGCAAGCGGCCAACGCATGGCATTCGTGCAGTATTTATCTGGTTATGCGGTAGAGCCGGCTGACCAGCGTAATCGCCGTATTCCGTTGGTGCGCTTCGAGAGCCGGTTGTACAAGGATATTTATCAGAACAACTAAATGGGTAATTTGATTGCCGGATAGCAGCATCAACGTGCCTTATCCGGCCTACAGTGAGACCTGGAAACAAAAACCCCGGCAACATGGCCGGGGTTTTTAATGCGATTAACGCTTGTAGATGAACTCAACGCCTTCTTCGTCGTCTTCGTCCCAATCGTCATCCCAGTCATCTTCCGCTTCGTCTTCGACTTCAGCGAGCTGCTGGCGGTGATAATCATCCCACATGAACTCAACTTTCTCTGGCTGTTTCGCTTCTTCAGCCTGAACAATCGGGTTCTCGATGATAAAGGTCATCACATCCCAGCAGAGATCTTTCACGCCCAGTTGGCTGGCGGCAGAGATCAGGTAATATTTACCTTCCCAACCCAACGCTTCGGCGATAGCTTTCGCTTTCTCTTCCGCTTCAGCCTTGTCCATCAAATCAATTTTGTTGAACACTAACCAGCGCGGTTTAGATGCCAGATCCTGACTGTATTTTTCCAGTTCGCCAATAATGATACGTGCGTTTTCAACTGGATCAGAGCCATCAATCGGATCGATATCGATGAGGTGAAGCAGTACACGGCAACGTTCCAGGTGTTTCAGGAAGCGGATGCCCAGGCCTGCGCCTTCAGCCGCGCCTTCAATCAGTCCCGGAATGTCGGCAACCACGAAGCTCTTTTCGTTGTCCATACGCACCACGCCCAGGCTCGGCACCAGGGTGGTAAACGGATAATCAGCGACTTTCGGCTTCGCCGCGGACACCGCACGGATAAACGTCGATTTCCCAGCGTTTGGCATGCCCAGCATACCCACGTCCGCCAGCAGCATCAGCTCCAGCATCAGATCGCGCTTATCACCCGGCGTACCCATTGTTTTCTGACGCGGAGTACGGTTAACCGAGGATTTGAAACGGGTGTTGCCCAGACCGTGCCAGCCACCTTTAGCGACCATCAGACGCTGACCGTGTTTGGTCATGTCGCCCATGGTTTCGCCCGTGCCCTGATCGATAACACGCGTACCAACAGGTACTTTAATGGTAACGTCTTTGCCACGCTTACCGGTGCAATCACGGCTCGCGCCATTCTGACCACGTTCCGCACGGAATGATTTTTCAAAACGGTAATCGATCAGCGTGTTCAGGTTTTCGTCGGCTTCCAGCCAAACGTCACCACCGTCACCACCATCACCACCGTCCGGACCGCCTTTTGGGATGTACTTTTCGCGGCGGAAGCTGACGCAACCATTACCGCCATCACCTGCAACGACCAGAATCGATGCTTCATCAACAAACTTCATTTTACTCTCCGTAAATCATTCGCCTGAGCGGGGTTGCGAAACCACCGTTTCATGCTTACGTAAACCGCCCCAAATTCGATGACCAATGGCGGAATACATCGCGCCCGCAACCACGATAAACGCACCGAGATAACCTAATAGGTTTAGCATCGGTCTGGCGAAGAAATCGGGCCAGGCCAGTGATAATAAATCTGAAAATAACAACGTAAACAGCGGTGTGAGCGTGATAAGAGCGCTCACCTGCGCCGCCTGCCAACGCGCCATTGCTTCCGCGAGAGCGCCATATCCTACCAGCGTATTCAGGCCGCAGAATATCAGGCATGCCAGCTGCCAGTCGCTGAGCTGCGTGATGACACCGGGTTTAGCCAGCGGCAACAACGCGATCGTACATAAAGTGTACAGTAAAAACAGGATCTGCGGTGATGCCAGGCGGCGCAATAACACCTTTTGCGCGACCCCATAGCTCACCCAGACCATCGCCGCACCGACACCAAAGATAACGCCCCAGGTGTAATCGGTGAGTCGGGTAAAAATTTCGATCAGACTGTTATTAAAAAACAGGACCAGGCCGCTCAGAAGCATAATGGCGCCAATCACCTGCGTGCCGCGCATCTTTTCTTTCAGGATAAAGACGCTGGCAATCATCATACCAACCGGTGACAGCTGACCGATAACCTGCGAAGCCGTTGGGCTCAAATACTGCAAGGATGAACTAAACAGAATGAAGTTACCGAACAACCCACCGGTTGCGATAGCCAGCAACACCAGCCAACGCGCTTTGCGAAAAATACGCAACGGAGGGAGCTTTTTTTTAACCGCAAGAATAGCGCCAAGGCCAACGCTTGCCATTAAAAAACGGTAGAACACCACGGTAGGAGGCTCCATCACCTCCAGCACTTGCTTCATTGCTATTGGCAAAGCGCCCCAACATACTGCCGTTGTGAGTGCTAACAGAATACCAATGCCTGCCTGCTGCTTCATGCCGTATTCCCTGCAAGGGCTCGTTTCCGGGTTGTCACGGCGCGACGAGCGTATTTACCGGCCGTCGAATGTAAAAAGCCCCGCAACGTGTTGCGGGGCTTTTATCCGTTACCGGGACGCGAAAAACTTATTCAGCAACGATGCTGATGAATTTACGGTTTTTCGGGCCTTTCACTTCAAATTTCACTTTACCGTCTGCTTTAGCAAACAGAGTGTGGTCTTTGCCGCAACCAACGTTGGAGCCAGCGTGGAATTTAGTACCACGTTGACGAACGATGATGCTACCAGCCAGAACTGTTTCACCGCCGAAGCGTTTTACGCCCAGACGTTTAGCTTCTGAATCGCGACCGTTACGAGTCGAGCCGCCAGCCTTTTTATGTGCCATTTAATCTGCTCCCCTTAACTTAAGCGCTGATGCCAGTGATTTTCACATCAGTGAACCACTGACGATGGCCCTGCTGCTTACGGTAGTGTTTACGACGACGAAACTTAACAATTTTAACTTTCTCGCCACGACCGTGAGCAACGACTTCAGCTTTGATAACGCCGCCATCAACGAAAGGAACGCCGATTTTGACTTCTTCACCGTTTGCGATCATCAGAACTTCTGCGAATTCAACAGATTCGCCAGTTGCGATGTCCAGCTTTTCCAGGCGAACGGTCTGACCTTCGCTTACTCGGTGTTGTTTACCACCACTTTGGAAAACCGCGTACATAAAAAACTCCGCTTCCGCGCACACCTTTTTGATGATTCAGAGTGCGCTATAAATATTCACAATAGGGCGCGAATATTACGCAAAACGCGAGCCTTTGACAAGTGCTACCGTCAATACATGAAGAAAAAAAACACAACACGTACGGTAACGTTTATCTACGGCGTTTTTTCAGTACAATCAGCATATATTTATAACCCTAAACCCGACGTTACCTTCCCACACAGTAAGGTAATCGGGGCGAGAAGCCCGGCTTTTGCGATGAATTTAGAAAAAATCAATGAGTTAACCGCGCAAGATATGGCGGGGGTCAATGCGACAATCCTTGAACAGCTCAATTCCGACGTTCAGTTGATCAATCAACTGGGGTACTACATCGTTAGCGGCGGCGGAAAACGCATTCGCCCAATGATCGCCGTCCTCGCCGCGCGGGCCGTTGGTTACCAGGAAAATGCGCACGTTACGATTGCGGCCCTCATCGAGTTTATCCACACAGCGACCCTGCTGCACGACGATGTTGTGGATGAGTCAGACATGCGCCGTGGGAAAGCTACGGCAAATGCGGCGTTTGGTAATGCGGCCAGCGTGCTGGTTGGCGATTTTATCTATACCCGTGCATTTCAGATGATGACCAGCCTTGGCTCGTTGAAAGTGCTGGAAGTCATGTCGAAAGCAGTCAACGTCATTGCCGAAGGTGAAGTCTTGCAGTTGATGAACGTCAACGACCCGGACATCACCGAAGAAAACTATATGCGCGTCATCTACAGTAAGACCGCGCGTTTGTTTGAAGCGGCAGCCCAATGTTCAGGTATTCTGGCTGGCTGTAGCGAAGAACAAGAAAAAGGGTTGCAGGATTATGGCCGTTATCTCGGTACCGCTTTCCAGTTAATTGACGATTTGCTGGATTACAGCGCAGATGGCGAGCAGCTGGGTAAAAACGTCGGTGATGACCTCAACGAGGGTAAACCAACGCTGCCACTGTTGCATGCCATGCGCCACGGCACCCCAGAACAAGCGCTAATGATCCGCCAGGCCATTGAGCAAGGTAATGGTCGTCACCTTCTGGAACCGGTTCTGGAAGCGATGAACGCCTGTGGGTCTCTGGAATGGACCCGTCAGCGGGCAGAAGAAGAGGCTGATAAAGCCATCGCTGCGCTGCAGGTGCTGCCCGATACGCCGTGGAGAGAAGCGCTGATTGGTCTGGCACATATCGCCGTGCAGCGCGACCGTTAATTCCCTACAGCATCCTCCCTCATCCCGTGCCCTGCACGGGATTTTCTTATAAGTTCCAGTAAGAATTTACCCCCTCCAGATAATCACGCAGAACCTTGGCATATTCTGAATATATACACACTTTACATGAACATTTTAGAACATTCGTTCTTCGGGCGTTATAGTGTCGGCACAACCGATCGTGAAACCGTAAGCCGTTAACCAAAGGAGAGATGAATTGATGGAAAGCAAGCTGATTGACTGGCATCCGGCCGACATCATCGCCGGACTGCGCAAGAAAGGGACCTCAATGGCCGCTGAATCACGTAAAAATGGATTGAGTTCATCAACGCTGGCCAATGCGTTAACGAGACCATGGCCAAAAGGTGAGTTGATTATCGCCCGGGCACTGGGAACTGACCCCTGGGTGATTTGGCCGTCACGCTATCACGATGCCAAAACGCATGAGTTCATCGACAGAACGCGGATGATGAGGAGTCGCAGAGAGAAAAAGAATCCGGAATGAACATTGAGCTGTAACCCCCGGCCAACTGAACTGGGGGTTACAAGAGACGTTGACGATTACTCGCCTTTCACGCGCTCAATGTTTGCGCCCAGCGCACGCAGTTTATCTTCGATGCGCTCATAGCCGCGATCGATGTGATAAATACGGTCGACTACCGTCGTACCTTCAGCAATACACCCTGCCAGCACCAGGCTTGCAGATGCGCGCAGATCGGTCGCCATAACCTGTGCGCCAGAGAGCGTTTCCACGCCGTGGCAAATCACGGTATTGCTTTCGATTTCTGCGTGAGCGCCCATACGGCTCAGCTCAGGCACGTGCATAAAGCGGTTCTCAAACACGGTTTCCGTGATGAAGCCGGTCCCTTCTGCTACCAGGTTCAGCAACGTGAACTGGGCCTGCATGTCGGTAGGGAACGCCGGATGCGGTGCAGTACGCACATTGACCGCTTTCGGACGTTTACCGTGCATATCAAGGCTGATCCAATCATCACCCACTTCAATATCCGCACCCGCATCACGCAGCTTCGCCAGAACGGCATCCAGCGTGTCCGGCTGTGCATTACGGCAGATAATCTTGCCGCGAGAAATTGCCGCCGCCACCAGGAAGGTACCGGTTTCGATACGATCTGGCAGAACGCGATAAACACCACCGCCAAGACGCTCAACGCCTTCGATGGTAATACGATCGGTGCCCTGACCCGTGATCTTCGCGCCCAGCGCAATCAGGAAGTTCGCGGTATCCACAATCTCCGGCTCGCGCGCAGCGTTTTCGATGATGGTGGTGCCTTCGGCAAGCGTTGCTGCGCACATGATGGTGACCGTCGCGCCGACGCTCACTTTGTCCATGACGATATGCGCGCCTTTCAGACGGCCATCAACGGACGCCTTCACATAGCCTTCTTCCAGCTTAATTGTCGCGCCTAACTGCTCCAGACCGGTAATGTGCAGGTCAACCGGACGCGCGCCAATGGTACAGCCACCCGGCAGTGAAACCTGGCCCTGACCAAAGCGGGCAACCAGCGGCCCGAGCGCCCAAATGGATGCACGCATGGTTTTCACCAAATCGTACGGTGCACAGAAGACGTTCACATCACGCGCATCGATGTGCACAGAACCATTACGCTCAACTTTCGCACCCAGCTGGCTCAGCAGCTTCATTGATGTGTCAACGTCCTTCAGTTTCGGGACGTTTTGGATCTCTACAGGTTCTTCAGCCAGCAGCGCCGCAAACAGGATCGGCAGTGCGGCGTTTTTAGCGCCTGAAATTGTGACTTCGCCCTGGAGCTTAGTTGGCCCCTGAACACGAAATTTATCCATTATTCTGTTCTCTGTTAAGAATTTATCTTCGCTACCGGCACATCACCCGTAGCTCAAAAACCGTTAAGTTTGCGATCGCGCGCCCATTCCGCTGGGGTAAACGCCTTAATCGACACGGCATGAATGCGGTTGTCCGCAATGTACTCCATCAACGGGCCATAGACCGATTGCTGCTTCTTGACCCGGCTCATGCCTTCAAACATCTCACCCACGGCAATAACCTGAAAGTGACTGCCGTCGCCAGAAACGTGGACTTCCTGGAGGGAGAGTGCATTCATCAGCACGCTCTGAATTTCATTATTTTCCATGGGCTCTTCATTCGTCAGATAGTGAAAACAGCCCAACATCTTAGAGCAAAGTGGCGCTGTCATAAATAAGCAAAAAGCCTCGCTGATAAATCAGACAAGGCTTTAGTGGCAGATCCCCCTCAGGGGTTTTGCCGGATTGCGGCACAAGACCTTATCCGGCCTGGAAAAATTAACGCGGAAGGACGTCGTCAGGCAGATTGTAAAGCTGCGCCAGCGTGTACACTTTATCGTTAACACCAGTGAGCGAAACGCTGTTTCCCTGCTGCTTGCCCTGATTAATCAGATGCAACAGTAACGCCAGACCGCCGGTATCTACCCGGGATACCTGGTTCAGGTCGATGCAGGATACCCCTTTCATCGCCTCAATTCGCGCATCCCATAATGGGTTTAACACGTCCTGATCCAGCTCCCCCACCAGCACCAGCTTGTCGCCTTCACGCGTCCAGGTGAGTGACTGCGTCATTATTTTTTCTCTTCCAGAGTGATTTTCTGCTGAGCAATAGATTTCAGCTGCGCCGTCAGGCCATCAATACCTTTGGTACGCAGCAGATCGCTCCACTCATTTTGTTTGGTGGTGATCATACTTACGCCTTCAGCAATCATGTCATAAGCCTGCCAGTTACCGGTCTGGGAGTTTTTACGCCACTGGAAATCCAAACGTACCGGAGGACGACCGTTTGGATCGATGATGGTTACGCGGATAGGCACGATGGTCGCATCACCCAGCGGTTGCTCTGGTGCAATTTCATAAGTCTGGCCATGGTACATCGCCAGAGCCTGGCCGTAGGCCTGCTTCAGATATTCACGAAATGCGGCAAAATAGGCTTCACGCTGAGCAGGGGTCGCATCTTTGTAGTAGCGACCCAGTACCAGCGCACCCGCATATTTAACCTGCACGTATGGCAACAGTTCCTGATCGACAACCTGGCGCAGGTAATCCGGGTTTGCGCGGATTTTAGGTTGTTCATTCTTCAGACGGTCAAATGTCTTCTGCGCCGCCTCATTCATCTGTTTGTACGGGTTCGTTTGGTCGGCTGCAGTTGCTGCGCTAAGCGGAGCAATCACCAGCATAGCCACCATCATCAATCGTTTAAACATACGTCGATTCTCCTGAGATTATTTCGTTGCGCCCGCAGGCGTAGTGGCTTCATTATTGCCGTCAGTTGCGGCTGGCGCATCGCCAGAATTCTTATTGTCATCACCTTTACTGTTGCTGTTGTAAAGGAACTGACCAATCATATCTTCCAGCACCATCGCGGATTTCGTGTCCTGAATCGTACCGCCATCTTTGAGGATAGACGTTCCCAGCTCAGGATCTTCAAAACCCACATTCAATGCCAGATACTGTTCGCCCAGCAGACCGGAAGTACGGATGCTCAGAGAACTGGTGTCAGGAATATGGTTAAAACGCGATTCGATTTCCAGCGTCACGCGCGGCAGGTACGTTTTCGGATCTAACGAGATGTCCGATACGCGTCCAACTACCACTCCGCCAATCCGCACCGGAGAACGCTCTCTCAGGCCGCCGATATTATCAAAGGTCGCATAAATCGTGTAAGTCGGCTCAGTACGCATTGAGGTAACGTTCGCCGCCTTCAGGCAAACAAACAGCGCTGCCAGCAGCGCAACCAACAGGAATAACCCGACCCAAATTTCATTTTTTTTCGTTTGCATGAACTCAATTCCCAAACATCAGTGCGGTCAGCACAAAATCCAGCCCCAGAACGGCAAGAGAGGCGTGCACAACGGTGCGTGTCGTTGCCCGGCTAATCCCAGCAGAGGTCGGGATCGCATCATAACCATTGAACAATGCAATCCAGGTGACCGTAATGGCGAACACCACGCTCTTAATCAGACAGTTGACCAGGTCCAGACGCCAGTCGACGGCATTTTGCATAGCCGACCAGAAGAAGCCTGCATCAATACCCTTCCAGCTTACGCCAACCAGTGAACCACCCCAGATACCCACTGCGACAAAAATAATCGTCAGCAACGGCAATGAAATGACGCCAGCCCAAAAACGTGGGGAAATCACCCGGCGCAGTGGATCGACGGCCATCATCTCCAGACTGGAAAGCTGTTCGGTCGCCCGCATCAGGCCAATTTCTGCGGTTAAGGCCGACCCGGCCCGCCCGGCAAACAGCAGCGCCGCAACAACCGGTCCCAACTCACGTAACAATGACAGTGCCACCAGCATACCGAGGCTGGTTTCCGCGCTGTAGGTCGTCAGCACCAGGTATCCCTGCAACCCCAGCACCATACCGATGAATACGCCAGAAACAATAATGATCAGCATCGATAAGACACCGACATTATAGAGCTGGCGTATCAGCAGCGGCGCATGTTTGCGAAACTCCGGCTTGCCGACAACCGCATTGAACAACATTAATCCGGCTCGCCCGAACGTCCTGAGGGTTTTTATTCCCCGATGTCCGAGTGATGCCAGCGCATTTAACAACATGGGTGGCTTAACTCCCTGTTTTGAGTAAATCGATGTGGTAGTCGCCCGCCGGGTAACGGAACGGAACCGGTCCATCGGCAATGCCGTCCAGGAACTGGCGTACGCGCGGATCGGCATTTTCTTGTAGTGCCTGAGCACTACCGTAGGCCACTATTTTTTTGTCCGCCATTATATAGGCGTAATCCGCAATACTCAGTACCTCAGGCACATCATGGGATACCACCACACAGGTGACGCCCAGCGCGCTGTTCAGTTCTGAAATAAGCTTCACCAGAACGCCCATGGTGATGGGATCCTGGCCGACGAACGGCTCATCAAACATGATGAGGTCTGGCTCCAGCGCGATAGCACGTGCTAACGCGGCGCGACGCGCCATCCCACCGGATAATTCAGAAGGCATTAATTTGGCCGCACCCCGCAGGCCGACGGCCTCGAGCTTCATCATCACCGTGCTCTTCAGCAACGGCGCTGGCAACGTCGTATGCTCGCGCAGAGGGTACGCGACGTTGTCAAACACATTCATGTCGGTAAATAGCGCACCAGACTGAAACAGCATACTCATGCGCTTACGCACGGTAAATAAACGCGAACGGGACATGGCCGGGACGTTCTCACCGTCAAACAGGATCTCGCCCTTATCCGGGGGGATCTGTCCGCCAATCAGACGCAACAGCGTCGTTTTGCCGATGCCTGATGGCCCCATGATCGCCGTCACCTTACCGCGCGGTACCGTCAGGGAAATATTATCAAAGATGCAGCGGTCACCCCGGGAAAAGCTGACATCGCGCATATCGACTAGATTCGCCACAGACTGCCCCATTGATTCATCCTTTACTATTGCCTCGTTGATCGAAGAGTTTGGCGCTCAATTTAGCCATGAACTCAACATATTTACAGATTATTGCCTGTCCTGGTTAGCGAAAGCTGGCATTTGTTTTACTTTTTAGCCGCATAAAGTCAAAATTAAGACTTCGTTACGGCTTCCAGAAGATCCTTCAAGTGGACCGGCGAGTATACCTGAAGAAAGGACTTTAGATGCTTTTAGCGACGGCGCTGTTAATAATTGGTTTACTTCTGGTGGTCTACGGTGCCGACCGTCTGGTATTTGCTGCATCCATTTTATGTCGAAACTTCGGTATTCCTCCCATTATCATCGGAATGACCGTGGTCAGCATGGGTACGTCGTTACCCGAGATAATTGTCTCCGTTGCCGCATCGATGAATGGGCAACTCGATCTGGCTGTCGGGACCGCTATAGGTTCTAACATCACCAACATTCTGCTTATTTTAGGCCTGTCGGCGCTGATTCATCCTTTTACCGTGCATTCTGATGTTCTGCGTCGTGAATTACCGCTAATGTTGCTGGTAAGTATTTTAGCTGCATCCGTCCTGTATGACGGGCAGTTAAGCCGCAGCGACGGTTTCTTTCTTCTGCTTCTGGCCGTGCTATGGCTGCTATTCATTGTTAAAATCGCCCGTCTGGCCGAGCGACAAGGCAATGACAGCCTGACACGTGAGCAGATAGCTGAGCTGCCGCGCGAAGGCGGATTACCGGTCGCATTTTTGTGGTTGGGCATTGCGCTGATTATCATGCCAATGGCAACACGTATGGTGGTGGACAACGCGACCGTACTGGCGAACTATTTCGCCATGAGCGAACTTACTATCGGGCTGACAGTGGTCGCCATTGGTACCAGCCTGCCGGAGCTGGCAACAGCGATTGCGGGTCTGCGTAAAGGTGAAAATGATATTGCCGTCGGTAACATTATCGGCGCAAACATTTTTAATATCGTTATCGTCCTCGGGCTACCGGCGCTGATTACGCCGGGTGAAGTCAACCCGATGGCCTTCACCCGTGACTATAGCGTCATGCTGCTGGTGAGCGTGATTTTTGCACTACTCTGCTGGCGACGTCCGCGCCAGATTGGTCGCGGCGCAGGTGCGCTGCTGACCGGCGGTTTTATCATATGGCTGGCGATGCTGTATTGGTTATCGCCACTTCTCGTTGGATAACTGGAAACGCATTATGTCGCACTTAGAGTTGCAACCGGGTTTTGACTTTCAGCAAGCAGGCAAGGAAGTCCTGGCAATTGAACGTGAAGGCCTGGCGGAGCTTGATCAGTACATCAACCAAAATTTTACCCTCGCATGCGAGAAAATATTCAGCTGCCCGGGCAAAGTGGTGGTGATGGGAATGGGGAAATCCGGCCATATCGGGCGGAAAATGGCAGCCACATTTGCCAGCACCGGAACCCCCTCATTTTTTGTACACCCAGGCGAAGCCGCACATGGCGATCTGGGTATGGTCTCGCCGCAGGATGTGGTCATCGCCATCTCTAACTCCGGTGAATCCAATGAGATAGCGGCGCTGATCCCGGTATTAAAACGTCTTCATGTACCGCTTATCTGCATGACCGGTCGTCCTGAAAGCAGTATGGCGCGTGCGGCAGATGTGCATCTGTGTGTTAAAGTGCCCAAGGAAGCTTGTCCGTTAGGCCTGGCGCCGACCAGCAGTACGACAGCAACACTGGTGATGGGCGATGCCCTAGCGGTGGCATTATTAAAAGCGCGCGGCTTTACCGCGGAAGATTTTGCGTTGTCTCATCCCGGTGGCGCACTGGGCCGTAAGCTTTTACTGCGCGTTAACGATATTATGCATACGGGCGACGAGATCCCGCATGTGAGCAAAAACGCCAGCCTGCGTGACGCCTTAATTGAGATCACGCGTAAAAATCTCGGCATGACCGTCATTTGCGATGATGCCATGAAGATTGACGGTATTTTCACCGATGGCGATTTACGTCGTGTCTTCGATATGGGCGTTGATGTACGCCAGTTAGGCATTGCCGATGTGATGACCCCTGGAGGCATTCGCGTGCGTCCGGGTATTCTTGCCGTCGATGCCCTGAACTTAATGCAGTCCCGCCATATCACCTCGGTAATGGTTGCTGATGGCGACCAGTTACTCGGTGTGTTACATATGCATGATCTGCTGCGTGCAGGTGTAGTGTAAGAAACTCAAGGATAACGAAAATGAGTAAAGCAGGTGCGTCGCTTGCGACCTGTTATGGACCCGTCAGCGCAGACGTTATCACCCGGGCAGAAAACATCCGTTTGCTGATCCTGGATGTGGATGGCGTACTGTCTGATGGTCTGATTTATATGGGCAACAACGGTGAAGAGCTGAAGGCTTTTAACGTCCGTGATGGTTACGGAATTCGCTGTGCGCTCACTTCCGGTATTGAGGTTGCCATTATTACCGGACGAAAGGCTAAACTTGTAGAAGATCGCTGTGCCACTTTGGGGATCACCCACCTGTATCAGGGGCAGTCAGACAAACTGGTTGCCTTTGGCGATCTCCTTAGCAAACTGTCGATCGCGCCGGAGAATGTCGCCTACGTTGGCGATGACCTGATCGACTGGCCGGTGATGGCTAAAGTAGGATTGAGCGTCGCGGTGGCAGATGCCCACCCTTTGCTGATCCCGCGAGCCGATTATGTCACCCGCATTGATGGTGGACGTGGCGCTGTGCGTGAAGTCTGCGATTTATTACTCCTGGCGCAGGGCAAACTGGACGAGGCCAAAGGGCAATCGATATGAGCAAAACCAGACGTTGGGTTATCATTCTACTGTCGCTGGCTGTCCTTGTGATGATTGGTATTAATCTGGCAGACAAAGATGACACCGCTCAGGTCGTCGTCAATAACAACGAGCCAACCTATAAGAGCGAACATACTGATACCGTCGTGTATAGTCCGGAAGGCGCGCTGAGCTATCACTTGATCGCACAACACGTTGAATATTATTCGGAACAAGCGGTTTCGTGGTTTACTCAACCAGTATTAACCACGTTTGATAAGGATAAAGTACCGACCTGGACGATCAAGGCCGACAAAGCCAAATTGACCAACGATCGGATGCTGTATCTGTACGGCCATGTTGAGGTTAACGCCCTGGTGCCTGACTCTCAACTACGCAGAATTACGACCGATAACGCGCAGATTAACCTGGTGACACAAGACGTCACTTCCGATGATCTGGTGACGTTGTATGGCACAACATTTAACTCCAGCGGACTGAAGATGCGCGGCAACTTACGCAGCAAGAACGCCGAGCTGATTGAAAAGGTTAGAACCTCATATGAAATCCAAAACAAACAAACTCAGCCTTAATCTTGTACTTGCCAGCTCACTTCTGGCCGCCAGCATTCCGGCATTTGCCGTCACCGGCGATACCGAGCAGCCGATTCACATTGAATCGGACCAGCAGTCCCTGGATATGCAGGGCAACGTGGTGACGTTTACTGGCAACGTGATTGTGACTCAGGGCACCATCAAAATTAACGCCGATAAAGTCGTCGTGACCCGTCCTGGCGGTGAAGACGGCAAAGAAGTGATTGATGGCTATGGCAATCCAGCGACGTTTTACCAGATGCAGGACAACGGTAAACCGGTTAAAGGCCACGCCTCTCAGATGCACTATGAACTGGCGAAAGACTTTGTCGTTCTCACCGGCAAGGCGTATCTGGAACAGCTCGATAGCAACATCACGGGCGATAAGATCACCTATCTGGTAAAAGAGCAGAAAATGCAGGCCTTCAGCGATAAAGGCAAACGCGTCACCACCGTTCTGGTTCCGTCGCAGTTGCAGGACAAAAACAAGGCTCCGGCAGAGAAAAAAGGTAACTGATTCGTTATGGCAACATTAACTGCAAAGAACCTTGCAAAAGCCTATAAAGGCCGTCGTGTGGTTGAAGATGTCAGTCTGACCGTCAACTCCGGGGAGATCGTCGGTCTGCTCGGTCCTAACGGTGCAGGCAAGACAACAACCTTTTACATGGTAGTCGGCATTGTCCCGCGCGATGCGGGCAACATTATCATTGATGACGAAGACATCAGTCTGCTGCCTCTGCATGCGCGCGCGCGTCGCGGCATCGGCTACTTACCGCAGGAAGCGTCTATTTTCCGTCGCCTGAGCGTGTTTGATAACCTGATGGCGGTACTGCAAATTCGTGACGATCTGACCAGCGAGCAGCGGGAAGATCGGGCCAACGAGCTGATGGAAGAATTCCACATCGAGCACCTGCGCGACAGCTTAGGTCAGTCGCTCTCCGGTGGTGAACGACGCCGTGTGGAGATCGCTCGCGCACTGGCCGCTAATCCGAAATTTATCCTGCTGGATGAACCGTTTGCCGGTGTTGACCCGATTTCTGTTATTGATATTAAACGGATCATCGAACACCTGCGCGACAGCGGCCTTGGCGTGCTGATTACCGACCATAACGTCCGCGAAACGCTGGCAGTGTGTGAGCGCGCCTATATCGTAAGTCAGGGGCACCTGATCGCGCACGGCACGCCAACAGAAATACTGCAGGATGAGCACGTTAAGCGCGTATACCTTGGGGAAGACTTCAGACTCTGATAGGGTAGAAGACTTCACGTCACTGCAGGAGAAAACAACTCTGAACATGAAGCAAGGTTTGCAACTCAGGCTTAGCCAACAACTGGCGATGACGCCTCAGCTACAACAGGCTATCCGTCTGTTGCAGCTGTCCACGCTGGAACTTCAGCAAGAACTTCAGCAAGCGCTGGAAAGTAACCCACTGCTCGAGCAAACCGATCTTCACGACGAAATTGATACCCAGGAAAAACAGGACAGCGAAACCCTCGACACCGCAGATGCACTCGAACAAAAAGAGATGCCTGAGGAGTTGCCGCTTGACGCCAGTTGGGATGAAATATACACCGCCGGGACGCCTTCGGGCACCAGCGGAGATTACATCGACGACGAACTGCCTGTGTATCAGGGTGAGACCACGCAATCACTACAGGATTACCTGATGTGGCAAGTGGAACTGACCCCGTTCTCGGATACCGATCGCGCCATTGCGACATCCATTGTGGATGCGGTAGACGAAACCGGTTATCTCACCGTGACCCTGGACGATATTCTCGAAAGCATGGGCGATGACGACGTCGGTATGGACGAAATCGAAGCCGTGCTTAAACGCGTTCAGCGCTTTGATCCCGTTGGCGTGGCCGCCAAAGATCTCCGCGACTGCTTACTGATCCAACTTTCGCAGTTTGATAAAGCCACACCGTGGCTGGAAGAAGCGCGTCTGATCATCAGCGATCACCTCGATCTGTTAGCCAACCATGACTTCCGCACCCTGATGCGCGTGACCCGGCTGAAAGAAGACGTGCTGAAAGAAGCCGTCAATCTTATTCAGTCGCTGGATCCAAGACCTGGGCAATCGATCCAGACCGGCGAGCCGGAGTACGTCATTCCGGATGTGCTGGTGCGTAAGCATAACGATCGCTGGGTGGTCGAACTCAACGGCGACAGCATTCCGCGCTTACAGATTAACCAGCACTACGCCGCCATGTGCAATAGCGCGCGCAACGATGCCGACAGCCAGTTTATTCGTAGCAATCTGCAAGATGCGAAGTGGCTGATTAAAAGCCTGGAAAGCCGCAATGATACGTTGCTGCGCGTCAGCCGCTGCATCGTTGAGCAGCAGCAAGCTTTCTTTGAGCAAGGCGAAGAGTTTATGAAACCGATGGTACTGGCGGATATCGCCCAGGCCGTCGAGATGCACGAATCGACCATTTCCCGTGTGACCACGCAAAAGTATCTGCACAGTCCGCGCGGCATTTTTGAATTGAAGTATTTCTTTTCCAGTCACGTTAACACTGAAGGCGGAGGTGAAGCCTCATCCACAGCTATCCGTGCGCTGGTGAAGAAATTAATTGCTGCGGAAAACCCCGCGAAACCGCTGAGTGACAGCAAGTTAACCTCTATGCTGTCAGAACAGGGTATCATGGTGGCACGCCGCACCGTTGCGAAGTACCGAGAGTCTTTATCCATTCCGCCGTCTAACCAGCGCAAACAGCTGGTGTGACCCAACCGATAAGGAAGACACTATGCAGCTCAACATCACTGGAAACAACGTCGAAATCACCGAAGCCCTGCGCGATTTTGTGAATACAAAATTTGCCAAGCTCGAACAATATTTCGACCGGATTAATCAGGTCTATATTGTGTTGAAAGTGGAGAAGGTTACACATATCTCGGATGCAACACTGCATGTGAACGGTGGCGAAATTCATGCCAGCGCGGAAGGTCAGGATATGTACGCCGCCATTGACGGTTTAATTGATAAACTGGCTCGGCAGTTAACAAAACATAAAGATAAACTGAAACAGCACTAACTTGTCCGGGCAGTTAGCGGGTGCAGGACGGCCTGTTGTGTAGCACAACGGGCCATTTGTACAGTTAGCGCTTAGGTGAAATTATGACAAATAACGATACGACTCTACAACTGAGCACTGTTCTTAACCAGGAATGTACACGCGCAGGCGTTCACTGCCAAAGCAAGAAACGCGCACTGGAAATCATCAGCGAACTTGCGGCAAAACAGCTTAGCTTGCCTTCTCAGGTGGTATTTGAAGCCATTCTGACGCGTGAAAAAATGGGCAGTACCGGCATCGGTAATGGTATTGCTATCCCGCACGGAAAGCTGGAAGAAGACACGATGCGCGCGGTTGGTGTGTTTGTTCAACTCGAAACACCTATCGCCTTCGACGCCATTGATAATCAACCTGTCGATCTGCTTTTCGCCCTGCTGGTCCCGGCAGACCAAACCAAGACGCATTTGCATACGTTGTCACTGGTCGCAAAACGTCTGGCAGATAAAACCATCTGTCGTCGTCTGCGCGCCGCGCAGAGTGACCAGGAGTTGTATCAAATCATCACGGACACCGAAGGTGGACAGGATGAAGCATAACAACCCAATGGCATCCTTTTTTGTCGTTGTGAGGAGAAACAGTACATGGTACTGATGATCGTCAGCGGCCGTTCAGGGTCAGGTAAATCTGTCGCCCTGCGTGCGCTGGAAGATATGGGTTTTTACTGCGTGGATAACCTTCCCGTAGTGCTGTTGCCCGATCTGGCTCGTACACTGGCCGATCGCCAGATTTCTGCGGCCGTCAGCATTGATGTGCGCAACATGCCTGAGTCCCCGGAAATTTTTGAGCAGGCAATGAATAATCTGCCCGAGGGTTTCTCACCACAGCTGCTGTTCCTTGATGCAGACCGTAACACGCTGATTCGTCGCTACAGCGACACGCGCCGTTTACACCCGCTCTCCAGCAAGAACTTGTCTCTGGAAAGCGCTATCGATAAGGAAAGCGATTTGCTGGAGCCACTGCGCTCTCGCGCTGACCTGATCGTTGATACCTCCGAAATGTCCGTACACGAACTGGCGGAAATGTTACGTACCCGACTGCTGGGTAAACGTGAACGTGAATTGACGATGGTATTCGAATCCTTTGGTTTCAAACACGGTATCCCGATTGATGCGGATTACGTCTTTGACGTGCGCTTTCTGCCTAACCCACACTGGGATCCAAAGCTGCGCCCAATGACCGGTCTTGACCGCCCCGTCGCCGCATTCCTCGACAGGCACACAGAAGTACACAATTTTATTTACCAGACTCGCAGCTATCTTGAGCTATGGTTACCCATGCTGGAGACCAACAACCGTAGCTACCTTACCGTAGCCATCGGCTGTACCGGCGGGAAACACCGTTCGGTGTATATTGCTGAGCAGTTGGCAGACTACTTCCGCTCACGCGGTAAAAACGTGCAGTCACGCCATCGTACGCTGGAAAAACGTAAATCATGACCGTGAAGCAAACCGTTGAAATCACCAATAAGCTGGGCATGCATGCCCGCCCAGCGATGAAACTGTTTGAATTGATGCAGGGTTTCGAAGCAGAAGTTTTGCTGCGTAATGATGAAGGAACGGAAGCCGAGGCCAACAGCGTTATCGCTCTGCTGATGCTGGATTCAGCCAAAGGGCGTCAGATAGAAGTCGAAGCCACGGGACCACAGGAAGTAGAAGCCCTGGCCGCAGTGATTGCCCTGTTTAATTCAGGGTTTGATGAAGATTAATCGAGTACACAGAACGTAGCCAGTAGGCCGGATAAGGCGTTTACGCCGCATCCGGCAATAACTACGCTAATACAGCTTATTTTCCCGCATAAACGACTCACCACCTAACTGGCGCATTTGGCGCATAATCCAGGCCTGGCGGTTACGCACATAACCAGAAGGCGCATTCGCCTTAAAACGCAAAGGATTGGGCAATACTGCCGCCAGCAAGGCCGCTTCAGACAGGCTCAACCGACTGGCCGATTTATGAAAATACCGTTGCGCCGCCGCCTCCACGCCAAATATCCCATCGCCAAACTCGGCGATATTCAAATAGACGGTCAGAATACGTTTCTTACTCCAGACGGTTTCCATACCCAGCGTTAGCCCGGCTTCGAGACCTTTACGCACCCAGCTACGTCCATCCCACAAAAAGAGGTTTTTCGCCGTCTGTTGCGATAACGTCGACGCCCCGCGAATGCGGTTTTCATTGCGTTCATTGTGCGCCAGCGCTTTCTCTATGGCGGTGACGTCAAACCCCCAGTGGTCTGGAAACTTCTGGTCCTCCGCAGCAATCACCGCCAGTCCCATCCACGGTGAGATCTCATCCATGCTCACCCAGTCCGAGTGCGCCACATAGCCGAAATCACCGGACAGCCATGCGCCCAGCTGTCGCTCGACCATTACCGCCGAGAAAGGCACAGGCATCACGCTGAAAAGTGCGATGCCCCCGCCCCAGAATACGGCGAGGACAACCACCACCCGCAGAAAAATACGTCGCAGAAAGGCGGTTACTCCTTTTCTCATTCAGTCAGCACCAGCACACGCGATACCAGTTTATCGATGCCACTCGCAGCCTGAGCGATGTCCTGCGCCAGCATATAGGCAGGCGTGGTGACGATTTTGTTGTCTTCATCGACGACAATGTCATCAACCGGACAAGGCACATGCTCAGCGCCCATCTCTTCCAGCACCTCTGCCGTGTCGATATCAGTGCCGATGGTCAGACGCAGCGGGAAGTCAAAAATTTTAGGTAACATGGCAGGCGCAATGCACATAAACCCCAACGGCTTACCCGCCTGATGCATGGCCACCGCCAGCGCGGCTAAATCGCTGTCAACCCGGCATTCGCTGCCCTGACTGGCAAAATTGCTCAGATTTTTGGCCGCACCAAACCCACCCGGCACGATCAACGCATCCAGTTCCGATGAGACTGCCTGCGCAAGTGGGCGAATATCGCCACGTGTGATACGCGCGGCTTCAATCAGCACATTGCGAGTTTCCAGCATCGGCTCGCCGGTCAGATGATTAATCACATCCGCTTGTTGTTTATCAGGTGCGAAACAGACAGCCTGAGCACCGTTGCGGGCAATGGCCAGAAGCGTGAGAACAGTTTCATGGATCTCTGCACCGTCATACACGCCGCATCCGCTGAGCACTACACCCACTTTTTTCATCGTAATACTCCTTTCTCAACTGGCTGAAACATATTAGTTATTATGATTTAAATGCTACGCTTCACACATTTAACTGATTCATGTAACAAATTATTTAAGATTTGCTATCTTAACTGCGTGCGGCCTGAAAATTAGGGCTGCGCCCTTGTAAACAATGATAATAATTTACGGCGCAGCCACGATTTCCCTGGTGTTGGCGCAGTATTCGCGCACCCCGGTCAAGCCGGGGTCATTTTTTTTCCACACTCGCCACCCAGGCTTTTAATACTGCCACGTCGTGCTGCCACTCCTGCTTCATCTCTTCAATCCATTCAGCAACGTTATCTTCCCAGGCAGGAAGATCCGGCGACTGGATTTGCTGACCTAGCTGTTGCAGGTGACGCAGCCCCACTGAACCTGCTGCGCCTTTAATTTTATGGCCTTCCTCAACAACACCTTTTTTATCCCGTGCCGTCAGGTTGGACTCCAGCACGCTCAAATATCCCGGCATCATCTTCTCAAACACCGCCAGCCCGTCGGTAATTAACTTCGGTCCCACCAGCTCGAGGTATTGTTCCAACATAGGAATATCTAACAGCGCTTGCGATTTACTGCTTTCTTCAGATGTCACAGTGCTCTCCTCTTCGTTTCGGGTATCCCAGTATTTTTTGATCATGGCGGTTAGCGCCGGAACCGACAGCGGCTTACTCAGCACGTCGTCCATGCCTGCGTCCAGATACTCTTTTTTATCTTTCAGTACGTTGGCGGTGAGTGCAACCAGCGGTGGCAGATCTTCACGGGCGTATTTTTGCGTGAGCTCCCGCGAGATATCCAGACCGGTCATATCCGGTAGCTGAATATCCAACAGCACCAGGTCATATTCACCCGGCGTAAACATTTCCAGCGCGGCTTTCCCGGTCATCGCGACATCCACGCTGTTGCCTAATTTTTCCAGCACGGAGCGCGCAACAATAACGTTCAGCTCAATGTCTTCTACCAGCAGCACATTCAGGGCTGGCAGCGGCATTTCATCGTCTTCAAAAGCATCTTCAATCTCTTCCGCTACCGCAGGCGCATGCACAGTCAGCGTAAAGATGGACCCTTTTCCTGCCTGGCTGGAAACCGTAATATCACCGCCCATGTTTTTCGCCAGACGCTTCGACACGGCCAAACCAATCCCTGTCCCCGTAGCCGGTTTACCGCCGTTGCTGTCCTTCACCTGATAATACATAGCGAAGATTTTATCCTGCTCATCCTGCGGAATGCCGATGCCGGAATCTTCAACTTCGAAATGCAGCATATTCCCCTGGTCATAGCGCGCCCGCACGGTCACCTGCCCCTGCTGGGTAAACTTCACGGCGTTGCTGATCAGATTCCACAGGATCTGACGCAGACGCGTTCCGTCGGTAATGACCTTATGCGGCAGCGGTAACGTCGGCTCAAGCACAAAGCGCAGCCCTTTTTGCTGCGCCTGTAGGCCAGAGAGGTTTTCCAGATCCGCCATAAAGCTGGTGAAATCGATTGGCTGGTTATCGAGCTGGACTTTACGTCGCTCCATCTTATCCATGTCGATAATATCGTTGAAAATATTCCCCAGCGTCACAGCAGAGACGTGGATTGTTTTCAGATATTTTTCCTGCTCCGCGGTCAGATCCGTATCCAGCAGGATCCGGCTTAAGCCGACAATGCCGTTAAGCGGGGTGCGCAACTCGTGGCTGATGGTAGAAATAAAGGTGGTCTTATCGCGGCTGGCGCGCTCAAGCGCATCCTGATAACGCTTACGCTCGGTAATATCGCGCCCAAAGCCCATCAGACCATGTCGCTTACCTACGCGGTCATAGTAAGGCACTTTGCGAATTTCAAAGCAGGCTTTGCGCCCGTCCGGGTAGTCCAGCCACTGTTCGTAGGTGAGCGAAACATTATGGCGGAACACCTTCTCGTCGGTCTCAATCACCTTTTCAGCCGCTTCAGGAGAGTAAACGTCAGCCGGTTTTAAGTTCACCAGCTGCTTTTCGCTTTTGCCGGTCAGCAGCTCCATGGCACGGTTACAGCCGGAAAACTCCTTATCTTCATTGCGATAAAAAACCAGATCCGGCGAGGCATCAAGGAAAGAGCGTAAAAAGGAAGACTGTTGCTCAAGCTGGATCTGCGCCTCTTCGCGCTCTTTGATTTCAACCTTCAGTTGCTCGAATGTTTCCTGGCGCTCTGCTTCGGCTTTTTCACGCTCAACAATTTCCTGATTGAGCTGGGCAATATTATCTTTCAGCTGCACATTGAGCTTGAGATCTCGCTCGCGCATCTCTTCCAGCTTTTGTACCAGTCGTGACAGGCGTTGCCGGGACTCCTCAAGTTGCTCCACCACCACAGACAAGAAATAGACGGCCCAGGGGGTAATTAACAGACCAAAAAAGATAGAACGGATGACATCAATGCTTTCTACCTGGCCGTGCAGTACCATGGTGACAGCCATCTGCACCACAATTGCCAACACGACCAGAGCCAGCGCCAACAGCAGCGAAAAGCGCACCAGACCTAACTTCATCATCAGGTCGACGTAATATTGCGCCAGCATACGGATTTGCTTCATAGAGGGTTCCTTCACGACAACTTGGCACAATAATACTCAATTCTCAGCGTGACGTTGAAGATTGTGCAAGAAATGCGGAGGTTATCGGTGAAATGACCGCGGAGAGGCCATCGTAGGCCTGATAAGCAACGCGCCATCAGGCAATGTGCGCCGGGCCGCCTGATGGCGCGTTGCTTATCAGGCCTACATGACTACGGAGAGTTAGTTCTCAGGCAGCACCCATGGCGTACCGAGCGCCGAGCCTTGCACACCGTACTTGTTAAGGTACTTATCCAGTTCGACCATCCCGGTCCAGCGGTTTTCACACCATAGTGGTGCCAACAGCGTTGGGCGGCGCGCGCTGGCAGAAATTCGATGATAAATCACCTCTGGCGGCGTATGACGGATCATCTCCCCGGCGGTAACCGTATAGTCGTCCAGTTCAATTCCGTTCAGCCGCCCGGCTTCCCAGGCTTTCGCCATCGTACTGCCTTTCACAATATGCAGCGGGTGCAGCTTAATACCGTCAACACCCGTCTCCACTACACGTTCCATGGTTTGCAGGCATTCTACCTGCCCTTCTCCCGGCAGACCGACAATAAGGTGCGAGCACACTTTCAGCCCACGCTCGCGTGCCAGTCGCGTAGTGCGTTGGTAGCAGGCAAAATCATGGCCGCGGTTAATACGATGCAGGGTTTTGTCATGCGCGGTTTGCAAACCGAGTTCCAGCCATACCTCATAGCCGAGGTCTTTATACTCGCAAAGCAGATCGAGTACCGCATCCGGCACGCAGTCGGGGCGCGTCCCAACGCATAACCCGACGATACTGGCCTGGCTAACCGCCTGCTGATACATCGAACGCAGCACCTGCACTTCAGCAAAGGTGCTGGTATAGGCCTGGAAATAGGCCAGATAGCGTTTCGCGCGATTGACCAGATGCGCCTGATGCTCAAGCTGCTCGGCAATAGAATGGTGCTGCTGTGCTTCATCGGCAAACGAGGCGACATTGCAGAAAGTACATCCACCACGTCCGATGGTGCCATCACGATTTGGACAGCTAAAGCCGCCGTGAAGCGTGAGTTTATGAACCTTTTGCCCGTAACGGCGAGAAAGATCCCCACCAAACATATTGACTAATTTCTGTAACTGCATAATCTGGTAGACCGCGCCTTGAAAAGAGGCCAAAGCCTGCCATTTTTTGCCCCAGTCGGCGATGACCTGGATCAATCGCCCTGGCGTGCTTTTATTCATTGCATAACAAATCAAAATAATCGAAATTTCATTCATTCAAAATGAAATTACTTTTCCTTATATCCGACAGTTTTTTTTATCTTCTTATACTCTCAGCATAAAAACAGTATCTTTAAGACGCCAAAACTCTAAAAACCAGCATAAAATGCCAAGCATAGCGATAAACAAAGGGAGGACGGGGGATATACAGCCTTTCTGACAGTGAGACAGATCACACTTCGCTCTCCATTCTCCTTGCGTTAAATCAATGTAAAAAAGCCTTAAATTTCAATATATTCATAAAGTTAATCGCCCTATAGCACATTTTTGCATAAATAAGATTGCCATTTGACCTGTGTGTGGATTCCCGATAACGTGGAAATCCGCTGGAAGCTTTCTGGATGAGCAGCCTGCTCATCATATTTATGCAGTAATTGAGATTCCCTCTGAAGCAAGTCCTCAAACTTGTTTGACCTATGCGAAAAGGATAAAGAGGGCGAATGCGAGGTAAGCGTATGACACGCAAACCCCGTCGCCATGCTCTTGGTGTGCCCGTGCGCAACGGTCCAGATGGGAATCCCGCAGAGCCTGGGGAGGTTCACTGATATGTTGTACGATAAATCCCTTGAGAGGGATAACTGTGGTTTCGGCCTGATCGCCCACATAGAAGGCGAACCTAGCCACAAGGTAGTGCGTACCGCCATACACGCACTGGCCCGCATGCAGCACCGTGGCGCAATTCTAGCCGATGGTAAAACCGGCGATGGTTGCGGTTTGCTGTTACAAAAACCTGACCGCTTTTTCCGCATCGTGGCGCAAGAGCGCGGCTGGCGTTTAGCTAAAAACTACGCCGTCGGCATGATCTTTTTAAATAAAGACGCTGAACTGGCTGCAGCTTCTCGTCGCATTGTCGAAGAAGAATTACAGCAGGAGACCCTGTCGATTGTCGGCTGGCGCGACGTGCCGACCAACGAAGGTGTTCTCGGTGAAATCGCCCTCTCCTCCCTGCCTCGTATCGAGCAAATTTTTGTCAACGCCCCTGCGGGCTGGCGTCCGCGTGATATGGAGCGCCGCCTGTTCATCGCGCGCCGTCGCATCGAAAAACGCCTCCAGGACGATAAAGACTTCTACGTCTGTAGCTTGTCGAACCTGGTCAATATCTATAAAGGTCTGTGTATGCCGGCGGATCTGCCGCGCTTTTACCTGGACCTGGCGGACCTGCGTCTGGAATCGGCCATCTGCCTGTTCCACCAGCGCTTCTCCACCAATACCGTACCGCGCTGGCCGCTGGCGCAACCATTCCGCTACCTGGCGCATAACGGTGAAATCAACACCATCACCGGCAACCGTCAGTGGGCACGCGCACGTACCTATAAATTCCAGACGCCATTGATCCCTGACCTGCACGACGCCGCACCGTTCGTTAACGAAACCGGCTCCGACTCCAGCTCAATGGATAACATGCTGGAACTGCTGCTGGCTGGCGGGATGGACATTATTCGCGCCATGCGTTTACTGGTGCCGCCGGCCTGGCAGAACAACCCGGATATGGACCCGGAGCTGCGCGCGTTCTTTGACTTTAACTCCATGCACATGGAGCCGTGGGATGGCCCGGCGGGCATTGTTATGTCCGACGGCCGCTTTGCCGCCTGTAACCTTGACCGTAACGGCCTGCGTCCGGCGCGCTACGTCATCACCAAAGACAAGCTGATTACCTGCGCTTCTGAAGTCGGGATCTGGGATTATCAGCCGGATGAAGTGGTTGAGAAAGGTCGCGTCGGCCCTGGCGAGCTGATGGTTATCGATACCCGCAGCGGGCGCATTCTGCACTCCGCCGAAACCGATGACGATCTGAAAAGCCGCCATCCGTACAAAGAGTGGATGGAGAAGAACGTCCGCCGTCTGGTGCCGTTCGAAGACCTCGCTGACGATCAGGTCGGCAGCCGCGAACTGGACGATGACACGCTCGCCAGCTATCAGAAACAGTTTAACTACAGCGCCGAAGAGCTGGATTCCGTGATCCGCGTGCTCGGTGAAAACGGTCAGGAAGCGGTCGGCTCAATGGGTGATGATACCCCGTTTGCGGTGCTCTCAAGCCAGCCACGCATCATTTATGACTACTTCCGCCAGCAGTTCGCGCAGGTGACTAACCCGCCGATCGACCCGCTGCGTGAAGCGCACGTTATGTCACTGGCCACCAGCATCGGTCGTGAGATGAACGTCTTCTGCGAAGCCGAAGGTCAGGCACACCGCCTGACCTTTAAATCGCCGATCCTGCTGTACTCCGATTTCACCCAGCTCACCACCATGAAAGAGGAGCATTACCGCGCCGACCGCCTGGATATCACCTTCGACGTGACCGAAACCACGCTCGAAGAGACCGTCAAAGCATTGTGCGATAAGGCGGAACAGATGGTGCGTAACGGTACGGTGCTGCTGGTGCTCTCTGACCGTAACATCGCGAAAAACCGCCTGCCGGTTCCGGCACCGATGGCCGTAGGCGCAGTGCAAACGCGTCTGGTAGAACAAAGCCTGCGTTGCGACGCCAACATCATCGTTGAAACCGCCAGTGCCCGCGACCCGCACCATTTTGCTGTCCTGCTTGGCTTTGGCGCGACGGCCATTTATCCGTATCTCGCGTATGAAACGCTGGGACGACTGATCGACACTCAGGCGATTGCCAAAGATTACCGGACCGTGATGCTGAACTACCGTAACGGCATCAACAAAGGTCTGTACAAAATCATGTCCAAAATGGGCATCTCGACCATTGCCTCTTACCGCTGCTCGAAGCTGTTTGAAGCCGTTGGTCTGCATGATGATGTCGTGGCGCTGTGCTTCCAGGGCGTGGTCAGCCGCATCAGCGGCGCAGGGTTTAGCGACTTCCAGCAGGATCTGCTGAACCTCTCCAAACATGCATGGCTGGCACGTAAACCTATCAGCCAGGGCGGTTTGCTCAAATACGTCCACGGCGGCGAATACCATGCCTACAACCCGGACGTGGTGCGCACGCTGCAACAGGCGGTACAAAGCGGCGAGTACAGCGACTATCAGGAATATGCCAAGCTGGTCAATGAGCGTCCGGCGGCCACGCTGCGCGATCTGCTAGCGATTACGCCTGGCGATGAAGCCGTAAGCATTAGCGAAGTAGAACCCGCGACCGAACTGTTTAAACGCTTTGATACCGCAGCTATGTCCATCGGCGCATTAAGCCCCGAAGCACACGAAGCGCTGGCCGAAGCCATGAACAGCATCGGCGGCAACTCGAACTCCGGAGAAGGCGGTGAAGACCCGGCGCGCTATGGCACCAATAAAGTGTCGCGCATTAAGCAGGTTGCTTCCGGTCGCTTTGGCGTAACCCCGGCGTATCTGGTCAACGCCGATGTCATCCAGATTAAAGTCGCTCAGGGTGCGAAACCTGGCGAAGGCGGTCAGTTACCGGGTGATAAAGTCACCCCGTACATCGCCAAACTGCGCTATTCGGTACCGGGCGTGACACTGATCTCCCCGCCGCCGCACCACGATATTTACTCTATCGAAGACTTAGCGCAGCTGATTTTCGACCTCAAACAGGTCAACCCGAAAGCGATGATCTCCGTGAAGCTGGTTTCCGAACCAGGCGTTGGCACCATCGCCACAGGCGTGGCGAAAGCCTATGCGGACCTGATCACCATTGCTGGCTACGATGGCGGTACAGGCGCAAGCCCGCTCTCCTCGGTGAAATATGCGGGCTGCCCGTGGGAACTCGGTCTGGTGGAAACCCAGCAGGCGCTGGTCGCTAACGGTCTGCGTCACAAGATTCGTCTGCAGGTTGATGGCGGTCTGAAAACCGGTGTCGATATCATTAAAGCGGCGATTCTGGGTGCGGAAAGCTTCGGCTTCGGTACCGGTCCAATGGTGGCGCTGGGCTGTAAATACCTGCGTATTTGCCACCTGAACAACTGCGCAACCGGCGTGGCGACTCAGGATGACAAACTGCGTAAGAATCACTATCACGGCCTGCCGTTCAAAGTGACTAACTACTTTGAATTTATCGCCCGCGAAGTCCGTGAGCTGATGGCGCAACTGGGTGTGAAGCGTCTGGTGGATCTGATTGGTCGTACCGACCTGCTCAAAGAGCTGGAAGGGTTTACCGCCAAGCAACAGAAACTGGAACTGTCTCGTCTGCTGGAAACCGCCGAACCGCATCCGGGTAAAGCGCTGCATTGCACCGAGAACAACCCGCCGTTTGATAACGGCGTGCTGAACGCTCAGTTGTTACAGCAAGCGAAACCGTTTGTCGACGAGCGCCAGAGCAAAACCTTCTGGTTCGATATCCGCAACACCGACCGTTCTGTTGGCGCGTCGCTGTCGGGCTATATCGCGCAAACGCATGGCGATCAGGGGCTGGCGTCTGACCCAATCAAAGCGCACTTCAGCGGTACCGCAGGCCAGAGCTTCGGCGTGTGGAACGCGGGTGGCGTGGAGTTGTATCTGACCGGTGATGCCAACGACTATGTCGGTAAAGGTATGGCGGGCGGTCTGCTTGCAGTGCGTCCTCCGGTTGGCTCTGCTTTCCGTAGCCATGAGGCGAGCATCATTGGTAACACCTGTCTGTATGGCGCCACCGGTGGCCGCCTGTTTGCCGCGGGTCGTGCGGGTGAGCGCTTTGCAGTACGTAACTCCGGCGCAATCACCGTGGTTGAAGGTATTGGCGACAACGGCTGCGAATATATGACCGGCGGCATCGTCTGTATTCTCGGAAAAACGGGCGTCAACTTCGGAGCGGGTATGACGGGTGGATTCGCCTACGTGCTCGACGAAGACGGTGAGTTCCGCAAACGCGTGAACCCGGAACTGGTAGAAGTGCTGAACGTGGACTCGCTGGCTATCCACGAGGAACACCTGCGCGGTTTGATTACCGAGCACGTACAGCATACCGGCTCTTCACACGGCGAAGAGATCCTGGCTAACTGGCCAGCATTCTCGGCGAAATTCGCGCTGGTAAAACCAAAATCCAGTGATGTGAAAGCACTGTTGGGTCACCGTAGTCGTAGCGCAGCAGAGCTGCGTGTGCAGGCGCAGTAAGGGGTAGCAGCAATGAGTCAGAACGTATACCAATTTATCGACCTGCAGCGCGTTGATCCGCCTAAGAAGCCGCTGAAGATCCGTAAGATCGAGTTTATCGAGATCTACGAGCCGTTTTCCGAAGGCCAGGCCAAAGCACAGGCAGACCGCTGCCTGTCCTGCGGTAACCCGTACTGCGAGTGGAAGTGCCCGGTGCATAACTACATCCCGAACTGGCTGAAACTGGCGAACGAGGGGCGTATTTTTGAAGCAGCAGAACTGTCGCACCAGACCAACACTCTGCCGGAAGTCTGTGGCCGCGTGTGCCCGCAGGATCGTCTGTGTGAAGGATCCTGTACGCTGAACGATGAGTTCGGCGCGGTGACTATCGGTAACATCGAGCGCTATATCAACGATAAAGCATTCGAAATGGGCTGGCGCCCGGATATGACCGGCGTGCGTCAAACCGACAAGCGCGTGGCGATCATCGGTGCCGGTCCGGCAGGCCTGGCCTGTGCTGATGTGCTGACCCGTAACGGCGTGAAGGCGGTGGTGTTTGATCGTCATCCGGAGATCGGTGGTCTGCTGACCTTCGGCATCCCGGCTTTCAAGCTGGAGAAAGAGGTCATGACCCGCCGTCGTGAGATCTTCACCGGCATGGGTATTGAGTTCAAACTCAACGTCGAAGTGGGCCGTGACGTCCAGCTCGACGACCTGCTGAAGGATTACGACGCGGTATTCCTTGGCGTAGGTACTTATCAGTCGATGCGCGGCGGACTGGAAAACGAAGACGCTTCCGGTGTGTTTGATGCCCTGCCGTTCCTGATCGCCAATACCAAACAGTTGATGGGCTTTGGCGAAAGCAGCGACGAGCCGTACATCAGCATGGAAGGCAAACGCGTCGTCGTTCTCGGCGGCGGCGATACCGCGATGGACTGCGTGCGGACCTCGGTTCGCCAGAACGCAGCACATGTCATCTGCGCTTATCGTCGTGACGAAGAGAACATGCCGGGTTCCAAACGCGAAGTGAAAAATGCGCGTGAAGAAGGCGTCGAATTCCAGTTCAACGTCCAGCCTTTAGGCGTGGAAGTGAACGCCAACGGTAAGGTATGCGGTGTGAAAATGGCGCGTACCGAAATGGGTGAACCGGATGCGAAGGGCCGTCGCCGTGCGGAGATCGTCGCCGGTTCCGAACACGTTGTTCCGGCAGATGCGGTGGTACTGGCATTTGGCTTCCGTCCGCACAGTATGGAGTGGCTGGCAAAACACAGCGTCGAACTGGATTCTCAGGGCCGCATTATTGCTCCAGAGCGCAGCGACAACGCCTTCCAGACCAGCAACCCGAAAATCTTCGCCGGTGGCGACATCGTGCGCGGTTCGGATCTGGTAGTCACCGCGATTGCCGAAGGTCGTAAAGCGGCAGACGGTATCCTGAACTACCTGGAAGTGTAATACAGCCTCTTAAGGCATCTCATCTGCCCTGGTGGGTGAGATGCCAAATTCCTGCCGCAATACCGCCAAACCTGCCGATTAAGCCAGTCTGACAACACGTTTAGTAAACAGGGCAAATAACCTTAACTCCCCAAACAGATCAACATCATGAATAATAACCATGTAAAAATCAGACGAAAACGTTTGCTTTACGTTGAGAACTGTATATTATGCGGCGGATTTTTTGGGCAAAATTCATGGAGGCGTTGTGTCGCAAGACAACAATTATAGCCAGGGCCCCGTCCCTCTGGCGGCGCGAAAAGGCGTAGTTCCACTAACATTTGTCATGTTGGGACTCACATTCTTTTCCGCCAGTATGTGGACCGGTGGCACACTCGGTACCGGTCTTTCTTATAATGATTTCTTCCTGGCAGTTCTCTTCGGTAATCTTCTCCTCGGTATTTACACTGCATTTCTCGGTTTTATCGGCGCAAAAACAGGGCTCTCAACCCACCTTCTGGCGCGTTACTCATTTGGTGTGAAAGGTTCATGGCTTCCCTCTCTGCTGTTAGGCGGCACACAGGTAGGCTGGTTTGGCGTTGGTGTGGCCATGTTTGCTATCCCGGTTGGCAAAGCGACGGGAATTGACGTCAATATCCTGATTGCGATTTCCGGTCTGTTGATGACCCTGACCATCTTTTTTGGCATCTCAGCGCTGACCGTTTTATCTATCATCGCCGTGCCTGCCATCGTCGTACTTGGCAGCTACTCCGTCTGGCTGGCAGTGAGCGATGTCGGCGGTTTGGAGCATTTAAAAGCGATAGTGCCGCAAACGCCGCTGGATTTCTCCACCGCACTGGCGCTGGTAGTCGGCTCGTTTGTCAGCGCAGGGACGTTAACCGCTGACTTCGTCCGTTTTGGCCGCAACGCCAAAGGCGCGGTGCTGATCGCCATGGTGGCGTTTTTCCTTGGCAATTCGCTTATGTTCATCTTCGGCGCTGCGGGCGCGGCTGCGGTTGGACAGGCGGATATCTCTGACGTGATGATTGCCCAGGGACTGCTGCTGCCCGCGATCATCGTTCTCGGCCTGAATATCTGGACCACCAACGATAATGCGCTGTACGCATCGGGCCTGGGATTTGCCAATATTACCGGCCTTTCCAGCCGTACGCTGTCAGTGGCTAACGGTATTATTGGCACACTGTGCGCACTGTGGCTTTACAATAACTTTGTCGGCTGGCTGACATTTCTGTCGGCAGCGATTCCCCCGATTGGCGGGGTGATCATCGCCGACTATCTGCTGAACCATCGCCGCTATGCCGACTTCAGCAAAGCGCAATTTATTTCCGTAAACTGGATAGCGATCCTGTCCGTTGCACTGGGCATTGCCGCAGGTCACTATATTCCCGGCATCGTGCCCGTCAATGCCGTACTTGGCGGCGTATTCAGCTATATCCTGCTGAATCCACTTTTCAATCGCAGCCTTGCTAAATCCCCGGAGGTCAGCCATGCAGAATAATAACATCACCATTCATCAGGCGCGTTTACAGGGACGTGAAGGGTTATGGCAAATCACGATTGAAAACGGGCGCTTTAGCCGTATTGAGCCTCAAGACGCAGCGACGTTACCACAGGGTGAAGTGCTTGATGCTGAAGGCGGTCTGGCTATCCCACCGTTCGTTGAGCCACATATCCATCTGGACACTACACAAACCGCGGGCGAGCCGAGCTGGAATCAGTCTGGTACGCTGTTTGAGGGCATTGAACGCTGGGCTGAACGTAAGGCAATGCTCACTCACGAAGACGTCAAAGCGCGCGCCATGCAGACCCTGAAGTGGCAGATGGCCAACGGCATCCAGTATGTCCGTACCCACGTTGACGTTTCCGACCCAACGTTGACGGCGCTAAAAGCCATGCTGGAGGTGAAGCAAGAAGTCGCTCCGTGGGTAGAGCTACAGATTGTCGCGTTCCCGCAAGAAGGCATTCTTTCTTATCCCAACGGTGAAGCGCTCCTGGAGGAAGCCGTACGTCTGGGCGCCGACGTCATTGGCGCGATCCCGCACTTTGAATTCACGCGTGAATATGGCGTAGAGTCGCTGCATAAGATTTTTGCTCTGGCGCAAAAATACGACAAACTTATCGACGTGCACTGTGACGAAATCGATGATGAGCAATCCCGCTTTGTTGAAACCGTTGCGGCGCTGGCGCATCGCTACAATATGGGCGAGCGCGTGACCGCCAGCCATACTACGGCGATGCATTCCTACAACGGCGCGTATGCTTCCCGTCTTTTCCGTCTGTTGAAAATGTCCGGCATTAACTTTGTCGCAAATCCACTGGTGAATATTCACCTGCAAGGGCGCTTTGACACTTATCCTAAGCGTCGTGGTGTTACGCGCGTCAAAGAGATGCTGGAAGCGGAGATCAACGTCTGCTTCGGTCATGATGACGTCTTCGATCCG
The DNA here is from genome assembly GCF_030332375.1 of Citrobacter sp. Cpo148. Classification (NCBI taxonomy): domain Bacteria; kingdom Pseudomonadati; phylum Pseudomonadota; class Gammaproteobacteria; order Enterobacterales; family Enterobacteriaceae; genus Citrobacter; species Citrobacter sp. Cpo148. Next base: position 57,812 of record NZ_JAOWHY010000046.1, on the reverse strand, counting down.
TGGTATCCGCTGGGCACTGCGAATATGCTGCAGGTGCTGCATATGGGATTACACGTGTGCCAGCTGATGGGATACGGACAAATTAACGATGGGTTGAACCTGGTCACCACCCACAGCGCGAAAACCCTGCATCTGCAGGACTATGGTCTGAACGTGGGGAATTCTGCGAATCTGGTGATTTTGCCTGCAGAAAATGGGTTTGACGCGGTTCGTCGCCAGACGCCTGCCCGTTATTCCATTCGTCATGGTCGAGTCATTGCCGAGACGGTCCCAAGCCAAACCACACTGCATCTGACGCAGCCAGAAACGGTGACGTTTAAGCGCTAGGACGTTACATTCCATGTCGGATGGCGTAAGCCTTGCCATCCGACACAGTCTCTCATTCTCAAGCTTGTAATAAGCTGGCGCGGACTTTGATTACCACCTTTTTGATGTCCATCGGGGTCTGCACCACACAACCCGGTTTATGCGGCTCGCCCGGCATAAAAATCACAAATTTTCCCGGCTTCAGTACCATAGCCTGTTCATCGGCAATCTGGCTGCACAGCTGATAATCATCCTCGATGTGCATCTCTTCGCAGTGACGAGCAGAATCGATCATCCCGAACAGAATCCGTTCTTCGCCGGACAACAGCATCTGAATATCAATGTACTGCTGATGCAGCTCCGCTTTCTTATGCTCTGGGCTCTGCGTTGTAAATTGCATGACATTCATAAAAATATTCTCGCCCTGCAACGTGTAGCGCCCAGGCGTTTTCTCCTGCGGATTCGCCGCAATGGCAAGCGTTAACGCCTGCTGCAAGACCGGATGTAATCCGGCAGAAGGCAGTGAATTCAACGCATCTGATATCATCATCATTCTCCCTGGGCCAACAGCGCGGCCCCCAGTAATCCAGCGTCATGACGGTAATGCGCCGCCAGCAATTCCACGTGATAGGCCCAAGGCTCTTGTGCCAGATAATGTTCCACCAGCGCCAGATACCCTTCAGCCAGCCCAACGCTACCGCCAATGACCACGCACTGACAATCGGTCGTGGCCTTCACATCGGCAACAAGCCTTGCCAAAGTACGCGCTGAGCGATGGATCAACCGGCTTGCCTGCTCATCCCCCTGCCCGGCACGGCTAAAAATAGTTTTGGCGTCGCATCCGGCAAGCGCGCCTTCGGCAGCCGCCGCTATTCCACGACCGGATGCGATCGCCTCAACGCAGCCCTCACGCCCGCAGCCGCACATGGGTCCATGAGGATCGGCCAGCGTATGTCCCAGATGCCCAGCCAGACCGCCGACTCCGGTCAGCAGTTTCCCACCGCTGACGACTCCCCCGCCCACGCCTGTGGAGACGGTAATAAACACCAGATCGCGGTACTCACCACCAAGCGCATGGTACTCAGCCCACGCCGCTGCCTGTGCGTCATTGACGGCCAGCGTCGGCAGGTCGGTGATTTGCTCCAGCGTTTGTGTCAGCGGAAAATGCATCAACCCGCCGAGGTTATGCGGATTCAGCGCCAGTAAAGCCCCCTCACGGATAATCCCCGTCGAGGCGATCGCCACCCGATTAGCACGCCCCTGTAGCGGTGCAACCAGTGTTTGTAACGCGGCGCGCAGCGCTTGCGGCGTTTTACTGGCAGGCGTCGGCAGTTCACGCCGCTCGCGGACTTGCTGATTGTTCTCTACCAGCGCGGCAGCCAATTTGGTGCCGCCAATATCAATCGCCAGTGTGGTCATGACGCCGCCTCATGCATCGTAGTGGCGCTCTGTAGCTCAAAGAACGACATATTCTTCCCTTACGGCTATTGCCCGGTTCAGCACCGGGCAATTGGATTAACTTTTGGATTTCACCATGGTGCTTTTGTCACCGCCGAACGGCACGGCACCGCTAAACGGTCGACCATCAATGGCATCATGCGTACGCAACGCTTCAGGACGCAGCCAGCGCTGTACACGGGACGGCATATCAAGACCAATCAGCAGGATCACTACAAATGTCAGGCCGAAAGAGAGCGATCCCAGCGCGGTACCCAGATCCAGACGTTGGGCAATCAGCGCGCCGATGATCGGTGCCAGAGCCCCGCCCAGTGCGCCTACGTTATAGGTGAAGCCCAGTCCCGCCGCACGCTGATCGGTATCGAAATAACCGCCAATCAGTTTTGGTAAGATCCCGGAGATCCCCTGGCCGAGCATTTGTTGGAAAAACAGCAGCAAACCCAGTACCCAGACGTTTGAACCGCCTATCGCAAACACCGGAATAATCAGCAACTGCGAGGCCAGCAGACTGCAGACATAAGCTTTGCGCGTGCCCAGCCAGTCACCAAGAAAACCGCCGACGCAACACCCAACCGCCGCACCAAAACCGCTAAAGAAGAGCACTCTGGCCACCGTGGAAGGATCGTACAGCAGTTCCGTTTTCAGATAGGTTGGCAACAGCGCCTGAATCGGCCACGAGTACAGGAAGGCGAATAGCACGACCACCATCAGCATCACGCCCGTCGGCCAGCGTTTCCCGCTGCTTTGCACCATAAAGCTAATGAAGATAAAGGCGCATATCAGTCCCAGGACCGCCACGATAGCCGCATTTTGCAGGTTGCCAGCAAAGCAGAACCACAGCGCAGTTGCAGCGGCGAGCGTCATCAGAATATTAATTACCCGATGCTCGCCCCGGTAGAGAATGTCCACCATCGTGCGCACTGGCGCTTTGCCTTCGTGTTTCTCTTTCCAGTCTTCCGCTTCCGGAATATTTTTACGCAGCCAGAGGGCGAAGATAATTGGCAGGATGCCGATGAAGAACAGCGCGCGCCATCCCCAGACCGGGACCACCAGACTGTAAACCTGGGCGGCGATCACGGCACCAACGGAAAATCCGGAAATCAGGAAACCACTGGCTTTGTTTCGCAGGTGTTTAGGCCAACTTTCAATAACATAGGTTGCGCTGGAGCCATACTCACCGGCCATTCCCATACCGATAACCAGGCGGGCGATAAACATGGTGGTGTAGCCCGGCGCGAAACCGCAGGCCAGCGTTCCCACAGAGAACAGAATGATGCTGGTGACCATTGCCAGGCGGCGTCCGTAGCGGTCGCCCATTGCCCCCAGCATTAACCCGCCAAACCAACGGGAGATAAAGGCGGCCGAGATCAGGCTGGCAGCCTGCACCGTCGTCAGTCCGAATTCGCCCTGCACTTCTGTCAGCACCAGAGCGATTAACACAAAATCGAAACCATCAAGCAAATATCCCAGCCAGGCGGCGGAAAATGCCCGCCATTGTGCCCGATTGAGATGGCGATACCACGGGATGCTTTGGGTAGAAGTACTCATTTTACTCTCCCGACGATTTTTGTTGTTGTGCCGGGTGGTGGCTTTGCCTTACCCGGCCTACGGTCGAAAATCCAGGCCGGGCAAGCGAAACGCCCCCGGCGACCCGTGATTACGCCTTTTCCGCCAGCAGTTGGTTTGCCAGCGCTTTCAGTTCCGGCAGATAGTGTTCATCTACCGGGGCAAAGGGTTTACGGCACAGTGGGACAGAAACCACATCCATATAGTGCAGTACTGTTTTCAGACCGCGGAATACGCCAACCTTAATAAGCAGATCGATAACCTTATTGCACTCGGTTTGCAGCTTTTGCGCCGTGCGGATGTCACCTTCTTTGAGCGCTTTCACAATTCCCTGATAGCGCCACCCCATGATGTTGTAAGTGCTACCGATACCGCCATCTGCGCCTGCAAGCAGTCCGGAAGCGAAGATCTCGTCATAGCCGTTATAAAGCACCAGATCGGGATGAGCGCGGCGGATCTGTTCCATCTGATAGAGATCGCCCGAAGTTTGCTTCAGTGCGCCAACACCTGGCAGCGTCACCAGTGTGTTGATTTGATCCAGCGTCAGTTTTACGCCACTCAGCGCCGGAATGTTATAGACCACCATCGGTAAACCATCAGCGGAATCAATAATTGCGCGGTAGTGATCGCAATGTTCTTCAAAGCTGAACGGATAGTAAAACGGTGTAACGGCCGAAACAGCATCAAAGCCGTAACGATGTGCCGCACTCGCCAGCTGTTGGCTCTCTTCAGTACTCACCGTGCCAACATGGGCGATCAGCGTCACCTTACCTTTCGCCTCTTCGGCAACAATTTCCAGTACCTGCTCTCTTTCAACGCGGTTTTGGACAAAGGCCTCACCCGTTGAGCCACCGACATAGAGCCCGTCTACACCCTGACCAATGTTGAAACGCACCAGGCGGCGCAAACTCTCGATGTCCAGTCTCTGTTGGTTATCGAATGGGGTTAACAACGCTGGCATTACGCCTTTTAAATCTCTTGCCATAACGACCTCTGACGATGATTAGTGTTATCTAACCGCATACCTTTATACCTGTTATACCAGATCAAATAAGCAGCAATACAATACAGAACGCTTATAGTGCGATCTACTTCACTAAACACTTCATCCTTCGAGCCGCCTCTGCGTTAGCTGCGTTCGCTCACCCCTGTCACATAGTTATCTATGCTCCAGGGAACTCGCTCTCTTGCCGCCTTGATGCAACTTGAATGATTTTGTGTTTAAACGATCGTCGGGATCGCGATCACTTACGCAATTTTTTACTTTTGCTGAAGGCGTGCCAGGTCGCGGAAACGCTATTGAGATGTTCTTGCAGTGCGCGGTCTGCTTCTTCAGGATCGCGCTGGCGAATAGCTTCTACAATCGCGATATGCTGCTGATAACTCACGTTGTTGTGCTCATACAACTCTTGATCGGCGACGGTCGGACGGGCGGCAATCAGCCAATCTAACAGCGCAACATGGATAGCCATAAAGATAGGATTGCCCGGGATCTCAGCCAGTACACGGTGAAAATCAACGTCCGAGCGGATGAACAACGTATTGTCATCGAGCGACTGGCTGTTGATCTCCAGTGCTTTAGCCAGTCTGTCGATTTGCTCATCTGTCGCATGTTCGGCGGCGTATCGTACCAGGCTGGATTCAAAGAACAGTCGCAACTGCTCGAAGTGGGCAATGCCGCCGGGATGTGCGAGGAAATCTTTCGCCATACCTGACAGCTCGCTAATGATGGTATCAGCTGAAGGACGCGAAACGCGGGCGCGCTCGCCGTTGTTGATTTGTACCAGACCTTTGCGTTTTAACGCGGCCAGCGCTTCTCGTACAGAAGGACGGCCCACGTTAAAGAAGGCCATCAGCTCCCGCTCAGACGGCAACTGTTCGCCCTCGCCAAATTCCCGACGACGAATCATCTGCTCCAGTTCTTCTTCAACCATTTCAGACAGTTTTTTACGCGCCAACGGGCGATTGCGTAAGCTACGGCCAATGGTGGATGGAGAGTCTTCAGCTTGCGAATCAAATGCGTTCATAGGGTCCATTCAGCTAAGTCGTGGTGACAAACAACAGCGGGTTTATCCTAACACAGGATCGAAAGCAGGGTGAAATGATGGACGATCTGATCCGGCTGGCTTATTGATAATATACGTAACAGCAATATTATTTTAAGCGAGTATCTTCTGCCTCATTTTAATTGAATGGAGTTAAATAGCTTCATGAAAATTATGAATATGAACGTGATAATTTATCATAACCTTCTATTTTATAACGATAAATAATTACATCATCGAATTAAAAATAAGATATTCACTCCATAAAAAATGCCCAGAAAAATATAACATCCGTTTTGACAACAGCATTATTACCGGATTTATCTTCTTCTCTGGCATGGAGTGAAACAATGTTCGGCATCATTATCTCTGTCATCGTTTTATTAACGATGGGTTACCTGATCCTCAAAAACTACAAACCGCAGGTCGTGCTGGCCGCCGCCGGGATCTTCCTGATGATCTGCGGCGTCTGGCTGGGCTACGGCGCGTTGGTCGCTAACGACAAAAGCAGTGGCTATCTACTGGTCGATATTTACAATGAAATTTTGCGTATGCTCTCCAACCGCGCGGCCGGGCTGGGGTTATCAATCATGGCGGTGGGCGGTTATGCCCGTTATATGGACAGAATGGGGGCCAGCAGAGCGATGGTTAGCCTGTTAAGCCGCCCGCTCAAGCTAATCCGTTCACCCTATGTAGTGCTTGCCGCCACCTATGTGATTGGTCAGATCATGGCGCAGTTCATTACCAGCGCATCCGGGTTAGGTATGTTGCTGATGGTGACGCTGTTCCCAACGCTGGTTAGTCTTGGCGTAAGCCGTTTATCCGCTGTTGCGGTCATTGCCACTTCGATGTCGATTGAGTGGGGCATTCTGGAAACCAACTCTATTTTTGCCGCGCAGGTCGCGGGCATGAAAATCGCCACCTATTTCTTTCAATACCAGTTGCCCGTCGCGTCGTGTGTCATTGTCGCCGTCGCCATTGCGCATTTTTTCGTTCAGCGTCAATTTGATAAAAAAGCCGCACCGGAAAGTAACGGATTTGCGGAACAAAAGGCGCTGGAAAACGTACCCCCGCTCTATTACGCCATTTTGCCGGTGATGCCGCTGATCCTGATGCTGGGCTCGCTTGCCCTTGCACAAATGGGGCTAATGAAAGCAGAGTTGAATCTGGTGGTGGTGATGTTAATGAGCATGACGCTGACTATGTTTGTTGAATTCCTGCATAAACATAATCTGCGCGAAACGATGGATGATGTGCAGGCTTTTTTTGACGGCATGGGGACGCAGTTTGCCAACGTTGTCACCCTGGTGGTCGCCGGTGAAATCTTTGCGAAAGGGTTGACGACTATCGGGACTGTCGATGCCGTAATAAAAGGCGCAGAGCATTCCGGTCTTGGCGGTATCGGCGTGATGATCATCATGGCGGTGGTCATCGCCGCCTGCGCAATCGTCATGGGGTCAGGCAACGCGCCGTTTATGTCTTTTGCCAGCCTCATTCCGGATATTGCCGCCGGGCTGCATATTCCTGCGGTAGTAATGATTATGCCGATGCATTTTGCCACTACGCTTGCCCGCGCGGTGTCACCCATAACCGCTGTAATTGTCGTGACATCGGGTATTGCCGGCGTATCGCCCTTTGAAGTGGTAAAACGTACAGCAATCCCGATGGCAGTAGGATTTGTGGTGAATATGGTAGCCACCATCGCGCTGTTTTATTGATACCAAAGCCAGAAAACAGAACAGGCCCCAAAGGGCCTGTTTTTCATTTCACTACTTATTTCACTACGCGCAGCGCTGGACGCCCACCGCGAGGCGGTGGCGGAGTATCATCCGGATCGTTGTCGTCGCCATTATCAGGTTTATCGCCATCAATGACCGACATGACCGTTTCACTCTCAAAACCAGACGTGTCGTTGTCGTCATCATTTAAGCTGGCAACATCTTCGTCGTAGGCGGCTTCCGGTTCAAACATCGTACCGGCGCCATTTTCACGTGCATAAATTGCCAGAACGGCAGCCAACGGCACAGACACCTGACGCGGCACACCACCGAAGCGCGCGTTAAAGCGCACTTCATCGTTAGCCAGTTCCAGGTTGCCCACCGCACGCGGTGCAATATTCAGAACAATTTGCCCGTCACGCGCATATTCCATTGGAACCTGCACGTCCTGGAGCGTCACATCCACCACCAGATGCGGCGTGAGCTGGTTGTCCAGCAACCACTCATAGAACGCGCGCAGCAGATACGGACGGCGTGGTGTTAGCTGTGGCAAATCCATACAGGTTAACCCCGGCCCAGACGCATTTCACGTTCAGGCTCAGTCAGAGAAGCCAGGAAAGAGTCACGTTCGAAGACGCGAGTCATGTACCCTTTCAGTTCTTTCGAACCTGCACCGTTGAATTCAATCCCCAGCTGCGGTAAACGCCACAGCAGCGGCGCCAGGTAGCAGTCTACCAGGCTGAACTCATCGCTCAGGAAGTAAGGTTTCTGGCCAAATACTGGCGCGATTGCCAGCAGTTCTTCGCGCAGACGCTTACGCGCGACTTCGGCTTCAGATGCAGAACCGTTCACGATGACGTTCATCAGCGTGTACCAGTCTTTTTCAATACGCTGCATGTACAGGCGGCTTTCACCACGCGCAACCGGGTAAACCGGCATCAGCGGCGGATGCGGGAAGCGCTCATCCAGGTATTCCATAATGATGCGAGATTCCCACAGGGTCAGCTCACGATCCACCAGTGTCGGTACGCTCTGATTCGGGTTGAGGTCGATCAGATCCTGAGGTGGATTGTCCTTCTCCACATGCTCAATCTCGAAACTAACACCTTTCTCAGCCAGCACAATGCGGACCTGATGGCTATAGATGTCAGTAGGACCAGAAAACAGCGTCATTACCGAACGTTTGTTGGCAGCGACAGCCATGAAAACCTCCAGGTATATTCAGAATTTTTACTGCTACCAGCCACTCAGTGGCCAGCCAGAAGTGATGTCACCCAGACTCGGGAAAGTCATTACTGTTCAAAATACAAACAAAAAATGAACGATACCGGACATTTGGGCAGAAAATTGGATGATAGTTTACCAGATTTTGTGACCTTTGTGGTGAGTCGATTCTTGAAATGGGGAAAAAGAGGTGGCAATCAGCGGATTACCGTGGATCTGAGGCGAGAAATAACGATAAAAAAACCCGCCGAAGCGGGTTTTTTCGCAAATTGTCGTCTGCCGAAGCAGAGTACAATTAACGTTTGGAGAACTGAGGACGACGACGTGCTTTACGCAGACCGACTTTCTTACGTTCAACCTGACGAGCATCACGGGTAACGAAGCCAGCTTTACGCAGTTCGCCACGCAGGGATTCGTCGTACTCCATCAGAGCGCGGGTGATACCGTGACGGATCGCACCAGCCTGACCAGAGATACCACCACCTTTAACAGTGATGTACAGATCCAGTTTCTCAACCATGTCGACCAGTTCCAGCGGCTGACGAACTACCATGCGGGCAGTTTCACGACCGAAGTACTGTTCCAGAGAACGTTGGTTGATTACGATTTTACCACTGCCCGGTTTGATGAAAACGCGAGCTGCGGAACTTTTGCGGCGACCAGTGCCGTAGTATTGATTTTCAGCCATTGCCTATAATCCCGATTAGATGTCAAGAACTTGCGGTTGCTGTGCCGCGTGGTTGTGCTCGTTGCCAGCGTAAACTTTCAGTTTACGGAACATAGCACGACCCAGCGGGCCTTTTGGCAGCATGCCTTTAACCGCGATTTCAAGCACACGCTCAGGACGGCGAGCAATCATCTCTTCAAAGGTCGCTTGTTTGATACCACCGATGTGGCCGGTGTGGTGATAGTACACTTTGTCAGTACGCTTGTTGCCGGTTACAGCAACTTTGTCAGCGTTCAGAACGATGATGTAATCACCGGTATCTACGTGCGGAGTGTATTCCGCTTTGTGCTTACCGCGCAGGCGCAGAGCCAGTTCGGAAGCCAGACGGCCCAGAGTTTTACCGGTCGCGTCAACAACATACCAGTCGCGTTTTACGGTTTCTGGTTTAGCTGTAAAAGTTTTCATTAAAAGCTTACCCAAATAAATAAGTTACACGTTGGTGAACACCCAAACGTTTTGTCAGTTGAGGTTCACACGACATTGTCCAGCAAACCTACCCCTTCGAATAGCCTATGCCGGCGCATAGAAAGTTTTGGGAAAAAAACTCTCTCGTAACGTGGGGTCGCAAGATTATAGAGAAGTCAGGGTCAAAGATCGACCCCTTTATGTGATTTGCGGCAGGTTTAACCGGCTAAATGTTCCCGCTTCAGATACTCTTCGCTTTGCATCTCCTGCAAACGCGACAAACAACGCTGAAATTCAAACTTAAGACGCTCGCCCTGATAAATTTCATAGAGGGGTGATGCCGCACTGACCACCAGCTTGACGTGGCGTTCGTAGAACTCATCCACCAATGCGATAAAGCGTCGCGCTTCACTCTCCATCAGCGGGGTCATGACCGGCACATCAGACAACAGCACCGTGTGAAACAGACGCGACAGCGCAATGTAGTCATGCTGACTCCGGGCATCGACGCAGAGCGTGGTAAACGACACCGCCAGCGTTTGGTTTTCGACGGCCAGCGTCTGCATCGGACGATGATTGATCTCCAGCATTGGCGCATGTTCACCTTTGGTTCCCGCTAATGCCAGCCAAAGCTTATCCATCTGCTGGCGGGTTTCCTCATTCAATGGCGACAACCACAAATGCGCCTGCGTTAAGGTGCGCAGACGATAATCGACGCCGGCATCGACATTCATGATGTCGCAATGCTGTTTGATCGCATCAATGGCAGGAAGAAAACGCGTGCGTTGCAAACCGTTACGATATAGCTCATCTGGCGGAATATTGGAGGTCGCCACCAGCGTAATACCGCGGGCAAACAGCGCTTTCATCAGGCCGCCGAGCAGCATGGCGTCGGTGATATCAGAAACAAAAAATTCGTCGAAGCACAGCACGTCGGTTTCGGCCTTAAAGCGGTCGGCGATGATTTCCAGCGGATCGCTCTGCCCCTGTAAGGCAGTAAGCTCTTCATGCACGCGCAGCATAAAACGGTGAAAGTGCAAACGCTGTTTACGTTCGCCCGGCAGGCTATGGTAGAACAGATCCATCAGCCAGGTTTTTCCGCGCCCAACTCCGCCCCACATATATAAACCACGCACCGGCGCGTTGATCGGTGACTCACGCTTGCCCAGCAACTTACCAAAACGCGCCATCAGTCCACTCTCCTGCGGCGCAGGACGTGCTGGCGTCGTAAGCGCCTGGAAAATGGTTTCCAGTCGATTCACGGCTTCGAGTTGTACGTTGTCGGGTTGATGACTGCCGTCGTTGAGGGCTTGCTGGTAACGCGATGTAGGGGAAAAGCTTTGCATGATGTTATTGTTATTCCTTGAGAATCGATGTGCCGTCGCTCACGGTTGACGAAAAAAAGGCCGTTCTACATTACGTGATATAAACACGGGATTCCACTTCTACGGGATTAGCGGTTATAGTGGCATAATCAGGCGCAGGCATGGAGCCTAAAGCCAACACCCTACGGAAACACAAGACAACGGGAGATGTTCATGACCTGGGAATATGCGCTAATTGGGTTAGTCGTCGGTATCATTATTGGTGCTGTAGCCATGCGTTTTGGTAATCGTAAATTACGCCAACAGCAGGCATTGCAGTACGAACTGGAAAAAAATAAAGCTGAGCTGGAAGAGTACCGCGAAGAGCTGGTGAGCCACTTTGCCCGCAGCGCTGAATTGCTGGATAACATGGCGGACGATTATCGTCAGATTTACCAGCACATGGCGAAAAGCTCCAGCAACCTGCTGCCGGGTATGTCGCCGGAAAACAACCCGTTCCGTAACCGTCTGGCAGAGTCTGAAGCAGGCAACGATCAGGCGCCGGTTCAGATGCCACGCGACTATTCTGAAGGGGCATCCGGCCTGCTGCGTAGCGGCGCAAAGCGCGACTAACCGCACATCGTTAAGAAATTTATTGGGCGCAGCAATTGCGCCCTCCGCTTCTCTTCCTGTCCCAGCTATTATTTAGTCGTTAGCCGCATTGTGACCAAACCGAAAATTCAATAACATCAACCTGTTTTGAATCATCTTCCGTTTACTCAAGGTACGAGAGCAGGATCCATGAAAAAACAAACCCAGCTGTTGAGTGCATTAGCGTTAAGTGTCGGGTTAACTCTCTCGGCGCCATTCCCGGCCGCAGCGTCTATCCCCGGCCAGGTTCCCGGTCAGGCTGCGCTTCCCAGCCTCGCTCCGATGCTGGAGAAAGTGTTACCTGCAGTGGTGAGCGTAAGGGTTGAAGGTACCGCCACTCAGGGGCAGAAAGTCCCGGAAGAGTTCAAAAAGTTTTTTGGTGATGAACTTCCCGATCAACCGTCACAACCCTTTGAAGGGCTGGGTTCAGGGGTCATCATTGACGCAGCCAAAGGCTACGTTCTGACCAATAACCACGTTATTAATCAGGCGCAAAAAATCAGCGTTCAGCTTAATGATGGCCGTGAGTTCGACGCTAAGCTTATCGGCAGCGACGATCAGAGCGATATCGCACTGCTACAAATTCAGCACCCCAGCAACCTGACGCAAATTGCCATTGCCGACTCCGACAAACTCCGCGTGGGTGATTTCGCGGTGGCTGTGGGTAACCCGTTCGGTTTGGGTCAAACAGCCACCTCCGGCATTGTATCTGCCTTGGGTCGCAGTGGGTTGAACCTGGAAGGTCTGGAAAACTTTATTCAGACTGACGCCTCTATCAACCGCGGTAACTCCGGCGGCGCATTGCTCAACCTGAACGGTGAGCTGATCGGTATTAACACTGCGATTCTGGCCCCCGGCGGCGGCAGCATCGGGATTGGTTTTGCAATCCCGAGCAACATGGCGCGCACGCTGGCACAGCAGCTGATGCAGTTTGGTGAAATCAAACGCGGTCTGTTGGGTATCAAAGGCACCGAAATGACCTCGGATATCGCCAAAGCGTTCAAACTGGACGTACAGCGTGGCGCGTTTGTCAGTGAGGTTCTGCCTAACTCCGGCTCCGCAAAAGCAGGGGTGAAATCAGGTGACGTCATTACCAGCCTCAACGGTAAACCGCTCAACAGCTTCGCCGAACTGCGTTCACGCATTGCGACAACTGAACCTGGGACCAAGGTCAAACTGGGCCTGCTGCGTAACGGTAAACCGCTGGAGGTTGAAGTCACCCTCGATACCAGCACATCATCGTCCGCCAGCGCAGAGATGATTGCGCCTGCGTTGCAAGGGGCTACGCTCAGCGACGGTCAGTTAAAAGACGGCACCAAAGGCATCAGAATTGATAACGTAGAAAAAAGCAGCCCTGCCGCACAGGCCGGTCTGCATAAAGATGACGTTATCATTGGCGTTAACCGCGATCGCGTAAACTCAATCGCCGAAATGCGAAAAGTGCTGGAAGCGAAACCGTCGATCATTGCTCTGCAGGTGGTGCGCGGTAACGAGAGTATTTACCTGCTCCTGCGTTAACGCATGCAACCGGACATCAGCCCCTCGTGTGATGTCCGGTTAACTCGTGATATGCTGCTGCCGTTCCCTTTTTTAATGACGCCGCCATCATGTTTGTGAAGCTTTTACGTTCGGTCGCGATTGGTTTAATCGTCGGCGCCATTCTGCTGGCGGCGATGCCCTCTCTGCGAAAAATTAATACGCTTACCGCACCGCAGTTCGACAGTGCAGATGAAACGCCTGCCAGCTATAACTCGGCGGTTCGCCGTGCTGCTCCAGCCGTCGTTAACGTTTATAACCGCAGTATGAACAGCACAGCACATAACCAGCTTGAGATCCGCACGCTCGGCTCAGGCGTTATCATGGATCAGCGCGGCTATATCATTACCAATAAGCACGTCATTAACGATGCCGACCAAATCATCGTCGCATTGCAGGACGGCCGCGTATTTGAAGCGCTGCTTGTGGGGTCTGATACGTTAACCGACCTTGCGGTGCTGAAAATCAACGCCACTGGCGGGCTGCCAACAATCCCAATTAATAACAAACGCGTGCCGCACATTGGTGACGTAGTACTCGCCATCGGTAACCCGTACAACCTTGGGCAAACCATCACTCAGGGGATCATCAGCGCCACCGGTCGAATTGGCCTGAACCCGACAGGACGGCAAAACTTCCTGCAAACAGATGCTTCCATCAACCACGGAAACTCCGGCGGTGCGCTGGTCAACTCACTGGGTGAATTGATGGGGATTAACACGCTGTCATTTGATAAGAGCAACGATGGCGAAACCCCGGAAGGGATCGGTTTTGCCATTCCGTTTCAGTTGGCGACTAAAATCATGGATAAGCTGATTCGTGACGGGCGCGTGATTCGTGGCTACATCGGTATCAGCGGTCGCGAAATTGCACCACTGCACGCTCAGGGCGGCGGGATGGATCAAATTCAGGGGATTGTGGTTAACGAAGTTTCCCCGGATGGTCCGGCAGCGCAGGCGGGCATTCAGGTTAACGATCTGATTATCTCGGTCAATAACAAACCGGCGGTGTCTGCGCTGGAAACGATGGACCAGGTGGCAGAGATTCGACCAGGTTCAGTTATCTCCGTTGTCGTGATGCGTGATGACAAACAGTTGACGCTGCAGGTAACGATCCAGGAATACCCAGCCACCAATTAACGTCACGTCTGGCGGCCTACTGACCATAAAAAAACCGGAGCATGTTGGCTCCGGTTTTTATTAGGCGGTATCGTAGAGAGTTAGTACGTAATGCCTGATGGCGCTACGCTTATCAGGCCTACAAATACACGCAGGCCTTTCTTCGTGTTACTTAACGAACTCTTCGCCCAGAGTAATATCTTTTTTCAGCGTATCCAGCATGCCTTCCAGCGAGCTTTGTTCAAACGCGCTCAGCTTGCCGATAGACTGACGCTCTTCTACGCCGTTTTTACCCAGCAGCAGCGGCTGAGAGAAGAAACGAGCATACTGGCCGTCGCCTTCAACGTAAGCACATTCAACCACACCTTTTTCGCCGCTCAATGCGCGAACCAGGGACAGGCCGAAACGTGCAGCAGCCTGACCCATAGACAGGGTTGCAGAACCGCCACCGGCTTTGGCTTCCACAACTTCAGTACCCGCATTCTGGATACGTTTAGTCAGGTCAGCTGCTTCCTGTTCGGTGAAGCTTACGCCAGGAATTTGTGACAGCAGTGGCAGGATGGTCACGCCAGAATGGCCGCCAATAACCGGAACTTCAACGTCGCCTGGTTGTTTGCCTTTCAGTTCCGCAACAAAGGTGTTGGAGCGGATGATGTCCAGCGTGGTCACGCCAAACAGTTTGTTCTTATCGTATACGCCTGCTTTTTTCAGCACTTCTGCAGCGATAGCAACGGTAGTATTCACCGGGTTGGTGATGATACCGATACACGCTTTCGGGCAGGTTTTAGCAACTTGCTGCACCAGGTTCTTCACGATACCGGCGTTGACGTTGAACAGGTCGGAACGATCCATACCCGGTTTACGTGCGACGCCCGCAGAGATCAGTACCACATCAGCACCTTCCAGTGCAGGGGTAGCATCTTCGCCGCTGAAGCCTTTGATTTTCACAGCAGTAGGGATATGGCTCAAATCAACGGCCACACCCGGTGTTACTGGAGCGATGTCGTACAGGGAGAGTTCTGAACCTGAAGGCAGTTGGGTTTTTAACAGTAATGCTAGCGCCTGACCGATACCACCAGCAGCGCCGAGGACTGCAACTTTCATCCTAAACTCCTTATTATATTGATAAGCAAAATGTCTATTGCTCCGCGGCGGCGACCTTAATTCACAAATCCAATGAATACAACAACCACGCGTCAAGAATGCGTAGTCACGCAAATTTGGCTTTTATGCATTTAACTTACGTAAAATAAAACCTAAGTTACGTAATTCAAAACCACCCACACAGTAGAGCAACTTTCCAACAGGTGCTGACAATATACCCTACCCGCCTCTCAAAACAACATCAATTTGATAACATTTAATTTACTTTTAACCTTATTTGCGAGCCGTGACACAGGCATGTTTCTTGATAACGAAATTTGATAAAATTCCGCTCTTTCATAACATTATTTCAGCCTTGAACAAGGCAGACTGTTTGCATAAAAATTCATCTGTATGCACAATAATGTTGTTTCTACCGCCATATTACGGGTGACTTATGCGAAGCTCGGCAAAACAAGAAGAATTAGTAAAGGCGTTTAAAGCGCTGCTTAAAGAAGAAAAGTTCAGCTCTCAAGGCGAAATCGTCCTCGCGTTGCAGGATCAGGGCTTTGATAATATCAATCAGTCCAAGGTTTCACGCATGCTGACCAAATTTGGTGCCGTGCGTACCCGCAATGCGAAAATGGAAATGGTGTACTGTCTTCCGGCGGAGTTGGGCGTACCCACGACCTCCAGTCCGCTGAAAAATCTGGTGCTGGATATCGACTATAACGATGCGGTCGTGGTTATTCATACCAGCCCTGGCGCTGCTCAGTTGATTGCACGTCTGCTGGACTCATTGGGGAAAGCGGAAGGTATCCTGGGTACGATTGCCGGTGACGATACCATCTTCACCACCCCAGCTAAGGGTTTTACGGTAAAAGATCTGTACGAAGCCATTCTGGAACTGTTCGAACAAGAACTGTAATACCACCTCCCCGTCGCCTCGCGGCGGGGGAAAACACTCTCTTTTCATCCCCCTCCTTCTCTTTTCCACTGCTATTGATTTAACAAATGGTGCGTTTAACCATCAAAATACATTCACATGGTGAATGTGCAGCCTTAAAAACGCACATTTTGCAAAATCAAGTATCTACATGATTTAATTGAATTTATTTTGTGTAAGCTGTTTGAAATGCTCTTTTTAATTCCATTGAGTTATAAAAAATCATTTTCTTAACACTCAAAACCCAATGAAACAATTAGCGTGGTATTAATTTATCGGGTGATTAGTGTATACTTGATTTTGTGATGAGGGTCACGAAACACAGACCCCAATAAAAGAATTCGACGAGGTAAATATCATGAAAATCAAAACTACTATTGCAACCTTAGGCCTTCTTTCTGTTCTCTCCTTCGGTGCAAGCGCCGCGGTTACTCAGGTGAACTCACAAGAAGCACAGAATCTGCAATCCATCGGTAGCGTCTCCGTCTCTCAGATCGGTAGTTCACCAATGGACATGCGTCAGGCCATCGCCGCTAAAGCTGAAAAAGCAGGCGCCAGCAGCTATCGCGTCACCGAACTTCGTGAAGGTGCTCACTGGCACGCTACTGCAGAACTCTACAAATAAACCCTCGTCGTCTAAGTCCGACGACTTGCCCCCGCCTGCCGGGGGCTTTTTTATGTCTTACATTGAGTGACGAACGTTAAAACGCAACTGCCCTTCCAGCTCTTCTTCCGCTTCATCGAACAGTAAAATCAACGCGCCGTATCGCCTGCGCAGCTTGTCCGGTAAATGGACAAATTCAATTTCCAGCGGCAGCGGCAAGACCTCCCCGATCACCACCTCCCACAGAGAATCCAAATCAACAACCTTTTCCCGGGCCAGACCGAATGTGCGCGTGAACTCGCGGTAGAAATCGCCCTGATCTTCTATCTCGTCAAAATCAAATGTATAGATGTTCATCTATAGCCACCATCCCGACGCCAGCTACTCTACAGACCGCCAATATCCAAGGGTCTCTCGCATTTTCAGGTAAGTATAGCCATAAAAAAACCGACGCTTGTAGCGTCGGTTTACAACTCTTAATTACTGACCAGCGCATGCTGGTATTTGTGCAGCATCCCACTGAGTCGTTTTACCGGCTCGGTCACCTGCGGCGGCGCTTGCCAGATAATTAATTTCTCCTGGTAGACCTCGAGCTCCTCCAGTAACTGGCTAAAGTAGCGTCGGCGCTTGTCGTCATTTCCTGCTGAAATTACGTGATCGGCAGTACGACGAAGCTGGCGATGGAATGCGGATAGATCCTCGTTTACCGGTACCGGTGCATCACGCAGGCGCTGGTGCGCGATGATCATCGTCAGCGCCAGGCGAAACTTCGCCAGATCGCCGGGAAACTTGTTCATCAGCAAAAACAGCTGCTGATAAAGTGCCGGAAGATGATTTTCTTTACGACGGACAACATTGGTGGTCATCGCTGAAACCGCCGCCGAAACAAACTGGTTGAGCAATACGCGGCCTGTTCTGTCACGAGAGTTATCACGCACCAGCAGAATGACGATAAACGCCAACACGCAGCCAACAATCTGCCCCAGCGCACTATCAAGGAACTGGCTAAAGTGGAAGGTCATCGGGTTATCCAGCACAATGATATTAATGGTGCTGGCCAGCGCCCCCATCGATCCCAACCGTCGTTTCTGTACCTCAATCCCCAGAAAGAATCCCAGCACCGCCAGGCTCAGGCACAGTAACAGCATGCTTTGTTGCGTATTAGGGATAATCACCAGGAAATAGAGCGCTCCGAGCGGTAACGCTGCCAACGTCCCATAGATAAAGTCTATCGCCACCATGCGAGGATTTGGCAAACGCATTGCCAGCGAGGTGACGACCGCAATCATCACCATTGCACCGCTGCCGGAGGTCCATCCGGTCCATAGCCAGAATAAGGTCCCCAGCACACAAGAAAGCGTGGTACGCCAGAAGTTAACCATCGCATGATGACGCTCGGCAGACTCCACTTTCACCACCGGCTCACCTTGCAGGATCTCTTCTTCCGTAGCGCTAATCTTGGTATTACTCACCACACCACGTTTGAGCAGCAGGTAGCGCGTCGCCGCACCTGCCCAGCTATAAATCGTTACCGGTGTTTCACGCTCGCCGGTCCAGGCAATCACCCGACGCATCCGCTTCAGCTGTTTGTGGACATCCTGCGCCGTTTCAACCGACGTATCGAACAACTCGCGGAAAGTATCAGTGATCAGTTCCGGTCGGGTGTTCTGAATAAGATAGGTTTCACAGGACTGCGTGATGAGCGTGAGTGACAGCGTGTTCAATGCTTTAAGCCTGCGGTTAGCACGCCCCCAGCGTGAAGACTCCATATTCAGGTTACTGCGCATACCTTCCAGCGCTGCCGTACGACGAACTAAATCGCCCCAGGCTTTATCCACAACCTCGCTGTCGCCGTGCTTAATGCACAACTGCATCAGTTGATATTGCGCCACCAGCAGGCTGTCCAGCTCAACATCAATCTCTTGTTTTATCGAACGGGGAGAGAAAAGTAGATCGGCCACAATGGCACAGACAATCCCCATCACAATTTCACTGCAACGTTCGAGCGCAAATTGCGGCGTCAGCAGCGGTTCGGCCTGAATGGTAATGACGATGATCAGCGCCGTATAGCCCGAAAGCCCCCAGGCATAGGAGTTTTCGATCTTCACCAGTGACGAGATCCAGGTACAAAAACCGGCCCAGATACAGCACACCAGGATCATCAATAACGGAGCGCGGATCATACTGATGATAATGATCAGTCCGGCAATACAACCGATAAATGTCCCGACAATACGCAGCATGCCGCGATAGCGAATAGCCCCTGAATAGGGTTCCCCACCGGCAGCAAAGGCCGGGCCTGCCGCCACAATGGCTGCAGTCAGCACCGCCCAACGCGGAGTCTCAAGTTGGAAGTGAAAACCAACGAACAGCGCCAGTACAATCGCGCACGCCAGTTTTACCGCAAAGCGGATATGCTGATTGGCAATGGAGAAAATACCCATCGCGATTAACCAAACTCGCGCAGGCGGTGCGCCATTTTACGGAAGAAGGACTCCTGGCTTGCATCACGGTCCTGCTTACCGGTAATGACAACGGTAGCCGTTGTCCCGGCAGGCCACAGAGTTCCCTGCTGCTCATCAAGGCGGATTCGCACCGGTACACGCTGCGCCAGGCGCACCCATTCCAGATTTGAATCAATGGTCGCCATACCTTTTGCATCCTGCGTACTGCTGGCATTTGTTACCCCCGCCGCCACGCTATCAACGGTGCCTTTTAAGACATTATTACTGCCCAACGGGGTGATCTCAGCGCGATAACCAGGGCGAACGCCTTCTAGTTTGGTTTCTTCCATATAAGCCAGCACATAGAAAGAATGCTGTTTGACCAGTGCCACCGCTGTGGAACCACGCGTAATAAATTCGCCGCTATAAACGTTCAGGTTAGTGACCCAACCGTCTGCTGGTGCGCGAATGACGGTACGTTCCAGATCTAATTTTGCCAGGTCGCGGGTCGCTTGTGCTTTCGCAAGCTGGTGTAATACGGTTTGCAGGACGTTGTTTGACTGGTCAATCTCTTCACGAGACATGGCCTGCACGCCCAGGCGGTTACGACGGCCAGCCTCCTGGCGTTTTTCCTGGGCCAGAACCTGATAATAAGAAACATCAGCTTCGGCCTGCTCAAGGGCTTTCTTATAGCGTGGCTGATCGATGGTGAACAGAATCTGATCCTTTTTCACCAGTTGGTTATCATGGACGTTAACGTTGGAAATAAGACCCGCAACATCCGGCGCAATAGCGACGACATCTGCGCTGAAACGCGCATCACGTGTCCATGGCGACTCGGTGTAATACACCCATGCGCGAAAAATAGCGATGAAGGCCAGAATGACCAGTACGAGAGTCGTGGCCGTACGGGAGAGTTTTTTTGTTAGTGTTTTCACTTCAACCTCAAACGAACAGGCGCGTTATTAAATAGAACAGGCAGCAATACAGCGCGGTGTTAAACAGAGCCGGATGCCAGACAAAATCATAGATGCCGGTTGGAACCAGCATCCGGCGCACCAGCCAGAAAATCGCCAGTGACAAAAGTAATTCGAAAAAAATCGGTGGGAAGGACAAACCAAACACCACGATAACGGGAAACAGACTCATGTTGACCTTGGTAACTTAAGAGAGTGCAGGTGATAGATTTTCTAGCGTATGTCACCGCAGAGAAGGGCAAGGATGAGCCAGGCGAGAGCGACATAGCTGTTATTTGAATAATAATATATTAACGTAACTGTTATGCTGTTATCTATATTATGTGATCTAAATCACTTTTAAGCCAGAGTGAACAATGGAACGATTAAAACGTATGTCGGTGTTCGCCAAAGTCGTCGAACTGGGCTCCTTCACCGCCGCCGCAAGACAGCTACAAATGAGCGTTTCATCGATAAGCCAGACGGTCTCCAAACTGGAAGATGAGCTACAGGTTAAGCTGCTAAACCGCAGTACACGCAGCATTGGGCTGACCGAAGCCGGTAAAATTTACTACCAGGGCTGCCGGAGAATGCTGCACGAAGCGCAGGATGTTCACGAGCAGCTTTATGCCTTTAACAACACGCCCATCGGCACGCTGCGCATTGGTTGTTCTTCAACCATGGCACAAAATGTCCTCGCCGGATTGACCGCGACCATGCTGAAGGAATACCCCGGTCTGACGGTAAATCTGGTAACAGGCATCCCGGCCCCGGATTTAATTGCCGATGGTCTGGACGTGGTTATCCGCGTCGGTGCGTTGCAGGACTCCAGTCTGTTCTCGCGTCGCCTGGGTGCCATGCCGATGGTAGTCTGCGCGGCTAAAAGCTATCTCGCACAGTTTGGTGCCCCGGAGAAACCCGCCGATCTCAGCAACCACTCGTGGCTGGAATACAGCGTGCGCCCGGATAATGAATTCGAGCTTATCGCTCCGGAAGGAATTTCCACCCGCCTGATCCCAGAGGGTCGTTTTGTGACTAACGATCCGATGACATTGGTGCGCTGGCTGGCTGCGGGTGCGGGCATTGCCTATGTGCCGCTGATGTGGGTGATCAATGAGATCAATCGTGGCGAAGTGGAGATCCTCCTTCCCCGCTACCAGTCGGATCCGCGTCCGGTCTATGCGCTATATACCGAAAAAGACAAACTGCCGCTCAAGGTCCAGGTGGTGATTAACTATCTGACGGAGTATTTTGTCGATGTAGCGCAGCTTTTTCAGGGGATGTACGGCCGGGGAAAAGAGAAATAAAAAGAGTATTGGCCGGATAAGGCGTTGACGCCGCGTCCGGAAAGATGCCCGATAGCGCTGGTGCTTATCGGGCATACATCATGATGTTATGCAGTACCACCCACCGTCAGGTTATCCACCTTCAGCGTCGGCTGGCCCACGCCCACCGGCAGGCTCTGCCCTTCTTTACCGCACACACCAACCCCGTTATCCAGCTTCAGGTCGTTACCTACCATTGAAATCTGCTGCATCGCTTCGATACCAGACCCAATCAGCGTCGCGCCTTTCACCGGTTTGGTTACTTTACCGTTTTCAATCAGATACGCTTCAGACGTCGAGAACACGAATTTCCCGGAGGTGATATCCACCTGGCCGCCGCCGAAGTTAGGCGCATAAATGCCGTATTCAACGGATTCGATGATTTCCTGCGGCGTGGATTTCCCCGGCAGCATGTAGGTGTTGGTCATGCGTGGCATCGGCAGGTGCGCGTAAGATTCACGGCGACCGTTACCCGTTGGCGCGACGCCCATCAGGCGCGCGTTCAGTTTGTCCTGCATGTAGCCTTTCAGAATACCGTTTTCGATCAGCACGTTGTACTGACCCGGTGTGCCTTCATCATCAATAGCCACAGAGCCACGACGGTCCGCCATTGTGCCATCATCCACAACGGTACACAGTTCCGACGCCACCAGCTCACCCATGTGACCGCTGAATACCGAGGTACCACGGCGGTTAAAGTCACCTTCCAGACCATGACCGACCGCTTCATGCAGCAGAACGCCAGGCCAGCCAGCGCCGAGTACTACCGGCAGCGTACCAGCAGGCGCTGCTATCGCGGACAAATTAACTAACGCCATGCGTACGGCTTCTTTCGCCCAAGCGTCAGCACGGACTTCACCATCAAGGTCGCCAAGGAAATAGTCATAGCCAAAACGACCGCCACCACCGCTGGCACCGCGCTCGCGCTTACCGTCCTCTTCGACCTGTACGCTTACGGACAGGCGTACCAGAGGACGAACGTCAGCGGCCAACGTACCGTCGGTCGCTGCTACCAGGATCAGTTCATAAACACCGGTCAGGCTGGCGGTTACTTCCTGGACGCGTTTGTCGGCGGCACGGGCCACGCTATCAACGCGACGCAGAATATCCAGTTTCTCTTCGCGGCTCATGCTCTGTAACGGATCAACCGAAGTGTAAAGCGCCTGATGCTCAACCGCTCCTAGCGTTTTTACTTTGCCGTCACCGCTGTCACGCACGATAGTACGGGCAGCATGAGCACTTTGCTCCAGCGCCAGCAGGCTGATCTGGTCTGCATAGGCAAACCCTGTTTTTTCGCCGCTGATGGCGCGCACGCCAACACCCTGATCGATATTGTAAGAGCCGTCTTTAATGATGCGGTCTTCTAAAACCCAGGATTCGTGATAGCTCGACTGAAAATAGAGATCGCCGTAGTCAAGACGGCGTTCGGCCAGTTGGCCCAGAATGGCAAACAGATCCTGATGTTTCAGGCCATTCGCCGCTAGCAATTGTTCACTTACCAGGTTCAGACTCATCGTTTTGGTTACTCATTTAATTCTGCCGGATGGCGGCAAAAACGCCTTATCCGGCCTACGTTGTTAGGCTACTGTAGGCCGGATAAGCGCTGCTCCATCCGGCAATACTATGTACTGAGATTGGGGCAATTACTTGCCCCCGTCAAATCATTGCTGGCTTTCTTTGCGCGGCTGACGCAGAACTTCGTTAATCTGCGGTTTATCGACCGGACCGGTGATGCGATAACGCAAAATCGAAACTTTGCTCCATAATGGCCCCAGAACCTTACTGGCAGCAAATACCGCCGCGCCGACAATCGGGTTGACAGCAAACGCAGCGGCAACCCCTACGGTGGCAGAAATTTCAGGCGCGACAATGGCTTCCATATCCAGCTCCCGACGGACCAGGTTCACTGAGCCTTTCATCGCAATGTCTGCCTCCAGACCATCCACCAGCGTGTCGTCGGTATGCATCACACCATCTTTGATCCACGCCGTGCTGCGAATCGAGTCGAAATAGAAACCTTCACTGAAGGTATCGCTAAAATCAAAACGCAGTTTACGTAGCAACGCATCAAAGCTCAGCAGTCGCAACAGTTGCCCCGCATGCCCGGTACTGAGTTCGGTAAGCTCACCTTTGCCCAACCGGGTACGCAAAATCCCATTCAGCGAAGCTTCGTCCGGATCCCATGGCGGGTTACGCCAGTGCAGGTCATACTCCACGTTGAACGAAGAATTACGAATCGGGGTCGATACGCCAAAGAAACTGGCCGCAGAGTCAATTTTATTACCGCTCAGTTTCCCCTTCAGTGACGTTCGCTCTTTGCCCGGCGCATTCACCCACACGCCATCGGTGGTCAGTCTGGCAAAGCCCGTATCCAACAGACCGTTGCTCAACGTTAGCGTGTCGCCTTTAATTGCTACATCGGCATCAATGCGCCCATATTTCTGTCCCCACATCCAGCACTCGGCACAGCGTAGCTGAAGGTCCGGCCAGCCGCGGAAGCTGAAGTTGTCTACGGCGGAAAACGGCGAGGCTGATGTGTTGCCCGGTGACGCTTTCGCCGCGCTGGGGTTGTAATAAAGATACTTAATATTGGCCAGCCATGGCGCATTATTGCGCATCGCCAGCGTGGCGTTAATTTCACGGCCCTGCGCCTGTACGATGGAGCCATTGCTCGCAGGCTCAGACACAATACTCAAATTATTCCACTGCTGACCGCCCAGGGATAACGATGGCGTACGCACGGTGATGCGTTGTGGGAAGTTGGCATTAGTGCCAACGTTATCCGCTGCGCCTTTTTGGAACAACGCCAGCCATTGCGCGCCATCCATAGGGGGAAGATTAAGCTCAATGCCTTGCTGATCGGGTAACGCGGGCACAGTACGGCTTTCCGACGTCCAGATAGCGCGGTCAAGCGTCAGTTTCTGATTCAGCAGCCAGCGGCTGTTAAAGTGGTTCTTACTGCCAGCATTACCGGTCAGTTCAAAGCTGCGCAGATTGCCGTTGGCCTTAACATTCACCGGCAACGCTTCACCGGGCGCTTTATTCAGCGGAGCAGGTAAGTGACTACTTACATTCTTCAGATCACCCTTTAGCTCAATGTCGTAAGTCGGCCCGGCATGATACGGAAGATCGATACCCACTTTGCCATTCCACGCCATGCTGCCACTTAACGCATCGTTGACCTGCGCCGGTAAAATCCCCATGCGGGTTGGCTGCCAGTCGCCTTGCAGGTTCACGGCTACCTGATAGGCTTTCGCCCCTTCGGAAGTGGAGAAGTCGACGTTCAGCGGCTGATTGAACCAGTTCGCCGTCATCGGCTCGCTCTTCAGATCGCCGTTGATAAAGCTGAATTTACCATTCAAATTCTTCAGCGTGCTGTCGAGTGGTTTAATAAACAGACTGTTATTACGCAGGTTGACGTCGCCTTTGGCGGTAACCAGCGAGCCGTCTAGCGGAATATCAAGATGTAAGCGAGCATTCACATTGCCGTCAATTTGCAACTGCTCGAGCGTGGCGCCGAGAGAATCCTTTAATGGCGTCTCATCAAAATAAGGTCCGACCGCCTTGCCCGGCCCGTTGATATCGGCATCAATCAGCAGTTTTTCTTTTGCATAGTCGGGGATGTTGGCCGTCAGATTACTGGCCTTCACACCACCCAGATTAACGCTATCCGTCTTCATCCACAGACCGTCGTTAATGAAGTTTAGTTCGATATTAAGATCGGTTAGCGCGGGCCAGTCGGGCTGGAAAGCAAACTTCGCATTGCGAAGCGGCACCAGGACCTGAAACTGCCCTTCATTGTGCAGATACGGGAACAGATGCGGGTTGCCGCCATACACCAGCGTGGCGTTATCCGCTTCGCCGCCCTGAATAGCGCCGCTGAGGTAGTCAACCAGATCCTTACCCATCAGGTTTTCCGGGAAATAGCGCCAGGCCTGGGAGCCATCGTCGGTGCTGATACCGGCCAGAATGCCCAACCATGGCTCATCATCAGCCGGTTGCAGATAGCGAAAACCACCGCGCGCATGTACCGCTTTCGCTTTAACATCAATGTTGCGCCCGTCTAACTGGAAGCCTTTATCATTCTTCAGCCAGCTTAGCGTCGCCACGCCGTTCTCTATTTCCAACGGCGCTCGGAAGACGGTTTCATACGGCATTTTTGCTTGTTTCATGGAGGCGGTAAGCGCCCCATTTTCAACGCTTCCCGCAAGCGTACCGGAGAAATGTTCTGCCCCCGGCAGCAGCTTCCACTGTTTCCAGGCCAGATCGGTCCACGAGGACTGGAAGCGGGTTTTTTCTGTCGCCTGTAACGGGATATCCAGCGCAAGCACATCTATTTTGCCGCTCGGCTGCGTAGCTCGCCAGATATCCCCCAGCGCAGGCGATAGCCTGGATGCCATCGGACGCAGCCCTTCTAACCCGGCCAGATCCAGATTGCTGGCACGAATGCGTAGCTCATCACTGCGTTTGTTATTCTCACCACCGACTTCCTGCTCAGGGATCCAGGCCAGCGTTAATGCCCCGCTCGGCCAGGGCTTATCATCCATGGTGATACGCGTATCGGGAATAGAGAATTGCCAGCCCGGCTCTTCACGGCTGATGTGCGCCGTCAGATTATCGACGGAAAGCGTATGCGTACGATTTTCACCCAGCCAACTTGCCCCGCCTTTTTTCAGCCAGACATCACCACCAGAAACGACGCCTTTGCCGATCGTCATCCATGCTTCCAGGCTAAAACGCGCGGTTTGTAGCGCGACATTATCCTGCATCCATTTGCCCAGCCATGGTTTGACGTCGATGTCGTCTGCCTGCAGCCAGACCCGACCGTTATTCAACAGCCCTTCGTCATCACGCAGATCCATACGCACCTGCATAATGCCGTGCTGTCCGGTCAGGCTGGAGAGGCTGACCTGACCCTCGGCGCGATGCCGATTTTTACCATTCAACCAGGTAAGCTGGGGGATCGCCAGTTCAGCACGTTGACCTGAGAGGGTTATAAAGCTGATATGGCTGTCGCGTAGATCGAAATGATCAAACTGACGCAGGAAGAGATCGCTGAGATGGCCGGTTTCAATCCCATCTCCGCCTTCGCTGCGCTGGATAGGCGTATTGGTGCGCAACTGCAGTTGCCAGAAGGTGAGATCGCGAAACTGCCAGCGCATGTGCAGCAAACTTTGCCAGACATCCAGCGCCAGCGTGACGCGTTTTACCGAAAATTCTCCCCCATCTTTCAGCTGCGCATGGATATTGCGCGCTTCAAGCGTAGGACCGAAATTTTGCCAGTTGGCAGAAAGCTGGCTAGCGGAAACAGGCAGACCTGTGGCGGATTCAATCTTGCCAAGAATGGCCGGACGCCAGCTATCAAGATGAGGTAACGCAAGGCGCAGTCCACTGACCAGCAGCGCTGCGATGACAACGAATGCGGCTCCAGTGAGCAGTAAAATCCCCGGCAATCGCCTCACGCGCCTCTCCTTGTCTACCAAAAAATATGACTCACACCCCTTGAGTGAATATTGCCGGATAACGGCGCTTGCGCCTTATCCGGCCTACATGCGCGGGTGCCACTACACGATTTACATCATGACGACGTCGAACTGCTCCTGGTTATACAGCGGTTCGATTTGTACTTTGACCTGTTTGCCGACAAAGATCTCAACTTCCGCCAGCGCATGTGACTCTTCACCTTTCAGGGTTTCAGCCACTGCCGGAGAGGCATAAACCAGGAAACGATCGGAGTCATATGCATGGTGTACGCGCACGATTTCGCGCATGATTTCATAGCATACGGTTTCCACCGTTTTCACCGTACCACGCCCATGGCAGGTCGGACACTCGTTGCACAGTACATGTTCCACGCTTTCACGTGTGCGTTTGCGCGTCATCTCCACCAGGCCCAGCTGTGAAAAACCGTTAATGCTGGTTTTTACGCGATCCTTGCTCAGAGCCTGCTCCAGGGAGTGCAGCACCCGACGACGGTGATCTTCATTATTCATGTCGATAAAATCGATAATGATAATACCGCCGAGGTTACGCAGACGCAGCTGACGAGCAATGGCCTGCGTTGCTTCAATATTAGTATTAAAGATAGTGTCGTCGAGATTACGATGCCCAACAAACGCGCCGGTATTGATATCGACGGTGGTCATCGCTTCGGTTTGATCGATGATCAGATAACCGCCGGACTTCAGCTCAACTTTGCGTTCCAGCGCGCGCTGGATTTCATTCTCAACGTCAAAGAGATCAAAAATAGGCTGGCGCCCGCTGTAATGTTCCAGCTTGCTGGTCATCTCAGGGATATATTCCGCCGTAAATTCCAGTAACGCCTCATAGGTCAGACGGGAGTCGACGCGGATGCGGTCAAGCTGCGCATCGGCAAAGTCACGCAACACGCGCTGTGCCAGTGCCAACTCACCGTACATCTGGTAGCGCGTTTGTGGGCGCTTTTTACGCTCCATGACTTTCGTCCAGACGCGCTTCAGGTAGGCAGCATCCGAGGCCAGATCCTCTTCACATACGCCTTCCGCCGCCGTGCGAATGATGAAGCCACCCTGCTCATCGCAGTAATCCGCCACCACTTTTTTCAGGCGTTCGCGTTCGGTTTCGCTTTCGATACGTTGGGATACGCCAACGTGCGAAGCCCCCGGCATAAAGACGAGATAACGGGAAGGAAGCGTGATGTCCGTCGTCAGGCGTGCGCCTTTAGTTCCCAACGGATCTTTTACCACCTGCACCATCAGATCCTGCCCCTGGCGCACCAGTTCAGAGATGTCGCGTACGGTGAACTGTTTTTGTTCTTCACCCGCCACGCATTCGGTGTGCGGCATGATGTCAGAAGCGTGAAGAAATGCGGCTTTATCCAGTCCAATATCTACAAAAGCCGCCTGCATACCCGGAAGTACACGACTTACACGACCTTTGTAGATATTGCCTACGATTCCGCGTCGCGCCTCACGTTCAATATGAATTTCCTGCAGAATACCACCATCAATGTAAGCCACCCGAGTTTCCGATGGCGTTACGTTTACCAACAATTCAGCCGTCATGTTTATCCCTTTTCTCACGCAGTGCGTTAAAATTGGTCAGCAACTCATACGTTTCTACCAGCGGTAAGCCGACTACGGCGTGATAGCTGCCATTTATCTTCCTGACAAAACAGCCACCCAACCCTTGAATACCGTATGCACCTGCTTTATCCATTGGTTCACCGCTGGCAACATAGCCCGCGATGTCCTCATCGGTTAGTGCTCTGAATGTCACTTCCGTCACTACCAGGCAGTCCAGACTGTGCTGGCGATCGGCCAGTGCCACGGCCGTCATAACTTGATGCGTTTTGCCCGACAGTTTGCGCAGCATTGCTGCGGCATGGTCGGCGTCGTGAGGTTTTTCCAGCACTTCGCCATTAAGGATAACGATGGTATCCGCACCCAATACCGGCAAATCGCGCTGGGCCAGCGCTACGCCAGCCTGCGCTTTTTCGCGCGCCAGACGGGAAACGTACTGCTGCGCGCTTTCCTGCGGGTGCCGCTGTTCTTCAATCCCAGGGACCAGTCGTTCAAACGTAACACCAAGCTGAGCGAGCAACTCCTGACGACGTGGAGAACCTGAAGCAAGATACAGAGTATTCATATCAACCTTATTGCACCGCAAACTGCTGACGGACTTTACGCATCAGTAAGAATAGCCATGGCCAAAGCACACCATTCACTACACTACTCCAGAACACTTCAGGTCTGAAAGAGACGTTGATCACTAAAAACTCGGCCCAGAAAACAATAATATCCACGACCAGTGATAACAACATGACCACCAGCGCCTGTTGCCAGAGCGCGAGGTTTCGGAATAGCTGGAATTTCAACGCGACCAGATAAGCAATGATACTCATCGACAATGCGCGCACGCCAAGCGTGGAGCCGCTGATGAGATCCAGTATGGCACCCACCACAAATCCCGTGCCCACATTTACGCGATGCGGCAGTGCCAGGATCCAATACAACAAGATGAGCAGCACCCAGTTTGGCCGGAAAACCAGAATGTCATCCGGCCAGGGCATGACTTGCAGCAACAGTGCAATAAGGAACGAGAGCCAAATCACCCAACGTCCCTGGCTACGATAGCTTGCCACTTACTGTCCTCCCGGCTTACGCGGAGCAGGTTGTGGCGGCGTGGTATCTGCGGGCGCTGGAGCCACGCCTGTTGCAGGTGCTGGTATTGGCGCAGGCGGTCCCATGGTATCTGGTGCAGGCAGAACTTGCGGCATCATTTGCATCAGACGTTCATTAGCAACGCGGTGTACTTCTTCCGGCGTCATCGGGTTTGCGCCATTACGATCGGCACCCCACAACAGCAGCAGATAGCGCAGACGCTGCAGACCCGCGGTCGGGCGAGCCTGAATCACGGTATAAGCGCGCTGAGTGTCCAACTTAACGGAAGAAACAACAGCAACCGGATAACCTTCAGGGAAACGTCCACCCAGACCCGAGGTGACCAGCACATCGCCAACGCGAATGTCGGTGTTGGCTGGCAGGTGTTCGAGTTGAAGATCGTCGGTGCAGCCGTTACCCGCAGCGATCACGCGGATATCGTTACGCAGTACCTGAATGGGCAGCGCATGCGTCGCATCGCAAATCAGCAGCACGCGGCTGGTCAATTTAGCCACCGCCACGACCTGACCTACTACGCCTTTGTCGCTAATAACCGGCTGGCCTTCGTAGACGCCGTTAACGCTCCCTTTGTCGATCACCACCTGATCGCTGTAAGGGTCATTAACCGTTGAGATGACCTGCGTCACCATCTTTTGTTCGTCCTGACGCAATGGCGATCCCAGCAGCTCACGCAAACGCGCGTTCTCCTGTTTGTATTGCCCCAGCATCAGCAGTTCGCTGTTTTTCAGCAGCAGTTCCTGACGCAACGCCCGGTTTTCAAGTTCGAGTTGGTCACGCGAAGCCAGCGTTTGCGACACGCCGTCGAGTAATTCACGAGGACCATTTGAGATAAAGTAGAAAGGACTGACGGCGGTATCCATGTACGTTCGGATTTGACTAAACGTACCCAGGCGGCTGTCGGCAATAATAACGCCGAGCGCCACCAGCACCGCCAGAATAAGGCGAATCTGTAGCGACGGGCCACGGCTAAAAATTGGCTTCATAGTCTATGCGTATTCTCGTATCAGAGCGGAAGGGCAACCCGCGGGGGCTACCCAACCTGCATCCGATTACTCTTCGCTGAACAGGTCGCCGCCGTGCATGTCGATCATTTCCAGCGCCTTGCCGCCGCCGCGCGCCACGCAGGTCAGCGGATCTTCAGCAACAACAACTGGAATACCGGTTTCTTCCATTAACAGACGGTCAAGGTTACGCAGCAGCGCACCGCCACCGGTCAGCACCATACCGCGTTCGGAGATATCAGACGCCAGTTCCGGCGGGCACTGTTCCAGTGCAACCATTACTGCGCTCACGATACCGGTCAGTGGTTCCTGCAGGGCTTCCAGAATCTCGTTAGAGTTCAGGGTAAAGCCGCGCGGAACGCCTTCAGCCAGGTTACGACCGCGAACTTCGATTTCGCGCACTTCGTCGCCCGGATAAGCGGAACCGATCTCGTGTTTAATACGTTCTGCGGTCGCTTCACCGATCAGAGAACCGTAGTTACGACGAACATAATTAATGATGGCTTCATCGAAGCGGTCGCCGCCAATACGGACAGAAGAGGAGTAAACCACGCCGTTCAGGGAGATAACGGCAACTTCAGTGGTACCACCACCGATATCCACAACCATTGAACCGGTTGCTTCAGAAACTGGCAGACCCGCACCGATCGCGGCCGCCATCGGCTCTTCGATCAGGAAGACTTCACGAGCACCTGCGCCCTGAGCGGATTCACGGATCGCACGGCGTTCAACCTGAGTTGCTCCAACCGGTACACACACCAGTACGCGCGGGCTTGGGCGCATGAAGCTATTGCTGTGCACTTGCTTAATAAAGTGCTGGAGCATTTTTTCAGTCACGAAGAAGTCAGCGATAACGCCGTCTTTCATTGGGCGAATTGCAGCGATATTGCCCGGCGTACGACCCAGCATCTGCTTCGCATCATGACCTACTGCAGCCACGCTTTTCGGCGAACCGGCACGATCCTGACGAATGGCCACAACAGAAGGCTCATTCAATACGATGCCTTGTCCTTTTACATAAATAAGGGTATTCGCGGTACCCAGGTCAATGGACAGGTCATTGGAAAACATGCCACGAAATTTTTTCAACATACTAAGGGATAATCCTGAAAGCTGGGGCGGAAAACAAAATCCGCTTACTTTACCAACCACACGCAGCAGCGACAAGGCGCAAAAATCATCTGCTACGGTGAAAATTAGTGCAGTTCGTTTCCTTTGTTACAAAACCGGCCTGAGTCCATCAGGGCTGAATAAATCAGCAGCACTCCTCGCTTTTGTTTGCAACCTGTCAAAGGTCATTCACCTGCATGTTTGCTGTTACAACCTGGCGAGCAGGCAAGCACACCCCCAGAAGGCACAGCGCGCGTTATTCTACGTGAAAACAAATTAAACGGCAGGTTAAACCGAGTATCTTTGCGAATATTTTTTCACGTTAGTGTCAAGTGGTTGTGATGCGGCAAAAAAATCTCCTTGCCCACCCGCAACTCCGCGTTCTGTCAGCGTATGCCACTCACTACGCGAACGTACGCCCGTGGCGTAAACCTGCGTGGGTGTTCCCGAACAGGCCTCCACCAGGCTTTGAACCAGAAGCTGATTTTCCGTTCGCTTATCAATGTTCCTCACCAGACTTGGATGAAGCTTCAATAACTCAACGTTAAGCTCTTTGATCCAACTGGTGCTCACCAGCGTTAACCCCGCCTGCGTAACGGCAATACGCACGCCCAGCGCATTCATCAATCTGATGACGGGCTGTAACCGGCTGATATGTTGACAGACATCTGCCTCAGCAAGTTCAATAATTATGCGTTTGCGTAATGATTTTTCGCACTGCATCAGCGTATCACGCAGCCAGCGCTGAAAACGTGGACGAATAAGTGATTCAACCGTTGTCTGCATCGCCAGATTTTCCTGCGGCCAGTAGCCCAAAAGCAGGATCAGACGGCTTATCTGCAAACGGTCATACTCTTCTGCCAGACCAAATTGCAGGACCATCGGCATATATTCCGCCGAAATGACCTCTTCGTTGCCATCAAAAATACGGCACATCAACTCCCGATGGTGCACCCGGCCTTCACGCGTTACTGCAGGCTTTTGATAAATTCTCGGCCCGCCCCGGCTGAGCATCTGTTCGATCAGCGTTCGCCAGCGTACGTTGCCCCGACCTTTTTCCGGCAGCGAGTCATCATAGACCGACCAGCTATTTCCGCCCTGCAATACCGAATTCCGGGTGGCGGCTTCAGCATGATCCATCACTTGCTCCGGCGACTGACCGCTGCGGCAAACGCAAATGCCAATATGAACCATATCGGCACGATCGATCATTTTATTAGCCGGAAGTGCATCTACCGCTTTTAATAATTGCCCGGCGATGCTTTCCGCCTCTTTTAGAGTACGGTGCGGCAGTAGGATAGCAAAATCGCTACGGTGGTAGCGTGCCAGCAACGCGCCCGGATACCGCGTCATAAAAGTCGACAACAAATTGATCAGCGTCGAGATTTGTTCTTCCGCGAGGGTGATTCCCCAGCTATCGCGCAGCAGCGTAAAGTCCGGCAGGCGCACCATCATCACGACGCCATGCGAGCCTACTTTTTCCTGATCTTCCAGCAGCGTGGCCAGTTGGTTATCAAAGAACAAGCGGTTGCTTAGCCCGGTTTTTGTATCCTGCGCGACATAGGAACGAATCAGCGTATCCAGGCGGCTGCGTTGCTCGCGGGCATTTTGAATTTCAGTCAGCAGCATATCGAGCGCACTACTGGTACGCGCAGGCCATTCATAGACCGTTCCCCGCACGTTCGGTCCACGTTCGCCGTTCAGAATACGTGTGGAACGAATCTCCAGCAGCTCCTGACCCGAAAGCTGACGCTGAAGCCAGCGCACAGACAAAAAGAGCATCAGAATAATGAAAGCAATGGCTATCGTGAGCGGCGCGGTGGTCAGTAGCGAATGGAAATAGTTACCCATCGGATCCTGATAAACCAGACGCAATGACATACCCGGATGCTTGACCAACGGTACGGTAATCTCGCGGTAGAGATTGTTTGTCCCTGCCGGTCGGTAGCTGCTGGTGCGTGAGTGGTCATACACCACGTTTTCGCCCTGCAACAGTTCGATGCGCACGATATCAACAGAAACCATCAGTTCATCTATTTGCGGGGTTAACGCAACGACATCTCTGGAGACCAGATGCGTATCAATCGCCGTCGCGACCGCATGAACGCGCGTAGTGAACTTATATTGAATAGCGTTGTAGAAACTCAGCGAACAGCCGATCAGAGTCACGAAGATCGTTAACCCAGTAAGCAGCGTGACAAAAGCTGAAAATTTCGTCGTTAATCGCATCCTTGTGTTAACTCCGACAGTTATGAAACAGGCCTGAAAGTGATAAATCGACTCTAAAATGCAAAACTGACCGCAAAATCCGCCAATTTATACAAACTGTGAGGGCATACTACCAAATCAGGTATATCTGGCAATTTATTGCGCAGAATCGGCATCATGTTTTGATTAGCGAGTATAGTCTTCATTATTAATTTTCCAATCCACTATACGAATTGAGGACAGGTTATGCAGGCTTTGATCTTAGAACAGCAGGACGGAAAAACCCTCGCATCCGTTCAACCCCTCGACGAAAATCAGCTACCGGAAGGCGATGTAACGGTGGATGTCCACTGGTCAAGCCTGAACTATAAAGACGCCCTGGCTATCACCGGCAAGGGAAAAATCATTCGTAATTTTCCGATGATTCCTGGTATCGATTTCGCTGGTACCGTGCGAGCAAGCGAAGATCCCCGTTTTCATGCGGGTCAGGAGGTTTTACTGACCGGTTGGGGCGTGGGTGAAAATCATTGGGGTGGACTGGCAGAACGCGCACGCGTGAAAGGCGACTGGCTGGTTGCGCTGCCAAAAGGGCTGGATGGACGTAAAGCCATGGTCATCGGTACCGCTGGCTTTACCGCCATGCTTTGCGTCATGGCGCTTGAAGATGCAGGAATTCGTCCGCAAGACGGTGAGATTGTCGTCACTGGTGCCAGCGGAGGCGTGGGCAGCACGGCCGTTGCGTTACTGCATAAGCTGGGTTATCAGGTTGCGGCGGTTTCGGGTCGTGAAAGCACCCACGACTACCTGAAAAGCCTGGGCGCTAATCGTATTCTTGGCCGCGATGAATTTGCTGAATCTCGCCCGCTGGAAAAACAGCTGTGGGCTGGCGCGGTGGATACCGTTGGCGACAAAGTTCTGGCGAAAGTCCTCGCGCAGATGAACTACGGCGGCTGTGTTGCCGCCTGTGGCCTGGCGGGCGGTTTCGCTCTGCCAACCACGGTGATGCCATTCATTCTGCGTAACGTTCGTTTGCAAGGAGTGGACTCGGTGATGACCCCGCCGGCACGCCGTGCAGAAGCCTGGGCGCGTCTGGTTAAGGATCTGCCGGAATCGTTCTATGCTCAGGCGGCAACGGAAATTACGCTGGCGGATGCGCCGAAGTTCGCCGATGCCATCATCAATAACCAGGTGCAAGGCCGTACGCTGGTGAAGGTGAAGTAACAGACCCTGGCGCAGAAATTTACACTTAATTAACGAAATTTCGCGGCACATCTACAGACTCCCTGCCATATTAACTACGCGTCCCCTGTCAGTTATGACGCGTAAGCCGGGAGTCTGTTATGAAGAAATTACGTCCATTTACAGAAGCCGACGTCACTGACGAGTCGGCTTTTTTTATGCAGCGTCGCCATGTGCTGAAAGCATTAGGGATCAGCGCAGCCGCGTTGTCTTTACCCCACTCTGCGCAGGCTGACCTTCTGAGTTGGTTTAAGGGTAATGACCGCCCGCCCGCGCCCGCGGGAAAGCCGCTTGATTTCAGCAAGCCCGCCGCCTGGCAAAATTCGCTTCCTTTAACGCCAGCGGATAAAGTTTCTGGCTACAACAACTTCTATGAATTCGGTCTCGACAAAGCGGATCCGGCAGCCAACGCGGGTAGCCTGAAAACCGATCCGTGGATATTAAAAATCAGTGGTGAGGTCGCCAAACCACTCACTCTCGATCACGATACCTTGACCACCCGTTTCCCGCTGGAGCAACGGATTTACCGCATGCGCTGCGTGGAAGCCTGGTCAATGGTCGTGCCGTGGATTGGTTTTCCGTTACATAAACTGTTGACGCAGGTGGAACCCACCAGCAATGCGAAGTATGTCGCGTTCGAAACGCTGTACGCTCCGGAGGAAATGCCAGGACAAAAAGATCGCTTTATTGGCGGCGGGCTGAAGTATCCCTATGTTGAAGGGTTGCGCCTGGATGAAGCGATGCACCCACTCACACTGCTTACCGTGGGGGTTTATGGTAAGGCCCTTCCGCCACAAAATGGCGCGCCCATTCGCTTAATTGTGCCGTGGAAATATGGATTTAAAGGCATTAAGTCGATCGTGAGTATCAAACTCACGCGCGAACGCCCTCCGACAACCTGGAATCTGGCCGCGCCCAATGAATACGGATTTTATGCCAACGTGAATCCGCATGTCGATCATCCCCGCTGGTCCCAGGCCACAGAGCGTTTTATTGGCGCTGGCGGTATTCTGGACGTACAGCGTCAGCCCACGCTGATGTTTAACGGCTATGCCGAAGAGGTTGCGTCACTGTATCGCGGACTCAATTTGCAGGAGAATTTTTAAGTGCGACTGACCGCAAAGCACATTACCGGGCTGAAAGTTTGCCTGCATCTTGCCGGTTTTTTGCCGTTTATCTGGCTATTTTGGGCGATAAATCACGGCGGCCTGAGCGCCGATCCGGTCAAAGATATCCAGCACTTTACCGGTAGGACAGCTCTGAAATTCTTGCTGGCGACCTTGCTGGTCTCTCCACTCGCGCGCTACGCTAAACAGCCATTATTGATACGCACACGTCGCCTGTTAGGGCTATGGTGTTTCGCCTGGGCAACACTGCATTTAACCAGCTACGCGTTACTGGAACTGGGCATTAATAATCTGTCGTTGTTAGGGCGGGAATTAATTACGCGGCCTTATTTAACCTTGGGCATTGTCAGTTGGGTCATATTATTCACCCTCACCTTAACATCCACGCAGGCTGCGCAGCGAAAGCTGGGCAAAAACTGGCAGTATTTGCATAACTTCGTCTATCTTGTGGCGATCCTGGCACCCATACATTATCTGTGGTCGGTAAAAATTATCTCCCCTCAACCGATTATTTATGCAGCGCTCGCTGCGGTGCTGTTAGCGTGCCGTTACAAGAAGTTTCGCCAGTGGTGGCGGTAGTTTCACGATATGTGCAGTGCGTTGCAAAACACGGACGATCCGATTTTCTTTACATGTTAACGGTTGATTATCTTCCCTGATAAGACCAGTATTTAGCTGCCAATTGCTACGAAATAGTTATAATGTGCGACTTTGCTATCCCTGGTAGCGTTTTTAAGGCGCTGAAAGGGTGACAATCGCATATTGAAGGTATATTTTGTCTTTTACCCGAAAATGGCAGAAGATAGCCGCACAATGACTAACAAGTCTGGCAATCTCACTTAATGGCAGCAGCACCCAGTGCAGCGCCTGAGATGCGTGGCATCTTGTCACTCACTGTTATAAAAATGCTATACAGACGGCGGTAAAACGCCTGTCACAATCTCACTAAACAAAGAGTACGGAACCCACTCATGGATATTCGTAAGATTAAAAAACTGATCGAGCTGGTTGAAGAATCAGGCATCTCCGAACTGGAAATTTCTGAAGGCGAAGAATCTGTACGCATCAGCCGTGCAGCGCCAGCTGCAAGTTTTCCGATGATGCAACAGGCTTATGCTGCACCAGTGATGCAGCAACCAGCTCTGTCTAACGCTGTCGCACAAACTGCCTCTCCAAGTATGGAAGCTCCGGCAGCAGCGGAAATCAGTGGTCACATCGTACGCTCCCCAATGGTTGGTACGTTCTACCGCACCCCGAGCCCGGATGCTAAAGCGTTCATCGAAATCGGACAGAAAGTGAATGCGGGCGATACCCTGTGCATCGTTGAAGCCATGAAAATGATGAACCAGATCGAAGCCGACAAATCCGGCGTAGTTAAAGCGATCCTGGTAGAAAGTGGTCAACCGGTAGAATTTGACGAGCCGCTGGTCGTCATCGAATAACGAGGCGAACATGTTGGATAAAATTGTTATCGCCAACCGCGGCGAGATTGCCCTGCGTATTCTTCGTGCCTGTAAAGAACTGGGCATCAAGACTGTCGCTGTGCATTCAAGTGCGGATCGCGATTTAAAACACGTATTGCTGGCGGATGAGACGGTCTGTATCGGCCCGGCTCCGTCCGTAAAAAGCTATCTGAACATCCCGGCTATCATCAGCGCCGCTGAAATCACCGGCGCGGTGGCAATTCACCCGGGCTATGGCTTCCTCTCTGAGAACGCCAACTTTGCTGAGCAGGTAGAGCGTTCTGGCTTTATCTTCATCGGCCCGAAAGCTGACACCATCCGCCTGATGGGCGACAAAGTGTCTGCAATCACCGCGATGAAGAAAGCGGGCGTACCGACAGTCCCAGGCTCTGACGGCCCGCTGGGCGATGACATGGACGCTAACCGCGCTCATGCTAAACGCATCGGCTACCCGGTTATCATCAAAGCCTCCGGCGGCGGCGGCGGTCGCGGTATGCGCGTCGTGCGCAGCGATGCCGAACTGGCACAATCCATCTCCATGACCAAAGCGGAAGCAAAAGCCGCTTTCAATAACGACATGGTCTACATGGAGAAATACCTGGAAAACCCACGCCACATTGAAATTCAGGTGCTGGCTGACGGTCAGGGTAACGCGATTTATCTGGCAGAACGTGACTGCTCCATGCAGCGTCGTCACCAGAAAGTTGTCGAAGAAGCACCAGCGCCGGGCATTACCCCGGAACTGCGTCGCTACATCGGCGAGCGTTGCGCCAAAGCGTGTGTTGATATCGGCTATCGCGGGGCGGGTACTTTCGAGTTCCTGTTCGAAAACGGCGAGTTCTACTTCATTGAGATGAACACCCGTATTCAGGTTGAACACCCGGTAACCGAAATGATCACCGGCGTTGATCTGATCAAAGAGCAGCTGCGCATCGCTGCGGGTCAACCGCTGTCCATCAAGCAGGACGAAGTTGTGGTTAAAGGCCATGCGGTAGAATGCCGTATCAACGCCGAAGACCCGAACACCTTCCTGCCAAGCCCGGGTAAAATCACGCGTTTCCACGCGCCGGGTGGCTTTGGTGTGCGTTGGGAGTCTCATATTTACGCAGGCTACACCGTACCTCCGTACTATGACTCAATGATCGGTAAGCTGATCTGCTATGGCGAAAACCGCGACGTCGCTATCGCCCGTATGAAAAACGCATTGCAGGAACTGATCATCGACGGTATCAAAACCAACGTTGACCTGCAGATCCGTATCATGAATGACGAGCACTTCCAGCACGGTGGAACCAATATCCACTACCTGGAGAAAAAACTCGGACTTCAGGAAAAGTAAGCGTGCGTTAACCGAAAAGGCCGGAAATTCCGGCCTTTTGTTTTTCTCCCCTCCCGCACGTGCCATAAGGTACAATCCCCGCTTTCTTTATCCACAAGGGACAAAAAATGGACGCTCGTTTTGTTCAGGCCCATAAAGAGGCGCGCTGGGCGCTGTGGCTAACCCTTTTATATCTGGTCACATGGTTAGTGGCCGCTTACTTACCAGATTCAACGCTGGGTTTTACCGGCTTACCGCACTGGTTCGAAATGGCCTGCCTGCTAACGCCGCTGGTTTTTATCGTGCTGTGCTGGGCGATGGTGAAGTTTATCTATCGCGACATTCCGTTGGAGGATGACGATGCAGCTTGAAGTTATTTTTCCGCTGGTCGCCTATCTTCTGGTGGTCTTCGGTCTCTCAGTTTATGCCATGCGCAAGAGATCGACCGGTACCTTCCTGAATGAATATTTCCTCGGCAGCCGCTCCATGGGCGGCGTCGTGTTAGCGATGACGCTAACGGCAACCTACATTAGCGCCAGCTCGTTTATTGGCGGTCCTGGTGCCGCTTACAAATACGGGCTGGGATGGGTGCTGCTAGCGATGATCCAGTTGCCCGCCGTATGGCTCTCATTGGGGATTCTTGGTAAGAAATTCGCCATTCTGGCACGCCGTTATAATGCTGTTACCCTCAACGATATGCTATTTGCACGCTACCAGAGCCGCCTGCTGGTATGGCTGGCAAGCCTCAGCCTGTTGGTCGCGTTTGTCGGGGCAATGACCGTACAGTTTATTGGCGGCGCACGTTTGCTGGAAACCGCAGCGGGTATCCCCTACGAAACCGGCCTGCTGATTTTTGGCGTCAGCATCGCGTTATACACGGCGTTTGGCGGCTTTCGCGCTAGCGTGTTGAACGACACCATGCAGGGCATGGTGATGCTGATTGGTACTATCGTTTTGCTGGTCGGCGTTGTTCATGCTGCCGGTGGCCTCAGCAATGCGGTGGTAACCCTGCAGACTATCGATCCTAAACTGGTTTCGCCGCAGGGCGCTGATGACATTTTGTCACCCACGTTTATGACCTCATTCTGGGTGCTGGTATGCTTTGGCGTGATTGGCCTGCCACATACGGCGGTCCGCTGTATCTCTTATAAAGACAGTAAAGCGGTACACCGCGGCATTATCATCGGCACCATCGTGGTGGCGATCCTGATGTTTGGTATGCATCTGGCGGGCGCCCTGGGACGGGCGGTAATCCCTGACCTGACGGTACCGGATCTGGTAATCCCTACGCTGATGGTCAAAGTCCTGCCGCCGGTCGCTGCCGGGATTTTCCTCGCCGCACCTATGGCCGCGATCATGTCGACGATCAATGCCCAATTGCTGCAAAGTTCCGCTACGATCATTAAGGATCTGTACCTGAACCTTCGCCCGGAACAGCTGGAAAACGAAACCCGGCTGAAACGCATGTCGGCAGTGATTACCCTGCTGCTGGGCGCGTTACTGTTGCTGGCCGCCTGGAAACCGCCAGAGATGATTATTTGGCTTAATCTGCTGGCGTTTGGCGGGCTGGAAGCCGTCTTCCTGTGGCCTCTGGTGCTGGGCCTCTATTGGGAGCGGGCAAACACGTCAGGCGCATTGAGCGCGATGATTGTCGGCGGCGTGCTTTATGCTCTACTCGCCACCTTTAACGTTCAGTTCCTGGGCTTCCACCCAATCGTGCCCTCGTTACTGATAAGCTTGCTGGCTTTCCTGATAGGCAACCGTTTCGGTTCCGCCGTCCCGCAAGCCGCCATATTGACTACTGATAAATAAAGAGTTTTGCCATGCCATGGATCCAACTGAAACTGAACACGACCGGTGCCAACGCTGAAGAGTTGAGCGATGCGCTGATGGAAGCGGGCTCCGTTTCCATTACTTTCCAGGATACGCATGATACGCCGGTATTTGAACCTCTGCCGGGCGAGACTCGCCTGTGGGGTGATACCGACGTTATCGGCTTGTTCGATGCAGAAACCGACATGAAAGAAGTAGTTGCTATCCTGGAACAGCATCCGCTGCTGGGTGAAGGCTTCGCGCATAAAATCGAACAGCTCGAAGACAAAGACTGGGAACGCGAATGGATGGATAACTTCCACCCGATGCGCTTTGGTGAACGTCTGTGGATTTGCCCAAGCTGGCGCGATGTCCCGGATGAGAATGCTGTCAACGTGATGCTGGACCCGGGTCTGGCGTTTGGTACAGGCACGCACCCCACTACCTCTCTGTGCCTGCAATGGCTGGACGGTCTTGATCTTAACGGTAAAACGGTTATCGACTTTGGCTGCGGCTCCGGCATTCTTGCCATTGCGGCACTGAAGCTGGGTGCGGCGAAAGC
Source organism: Citrobacter sp. Cpo148 (assembly GCF_030332375.1). NCBI lineage: Bacteria > Pseudomonadati > Pseudomonadota > Gammaproteobacteria > Enterobacterales > Enterobacteriaceae > Citrobacter > Citrobacter sp. Cpo148. The sequence goes on along the minus strand of NZ_JAOWHY010000046.1, from coordinate 16,394 downwards.
CATTGGCGTGGATATCGACCCGCAAGCGATTCAGGCCAGCCGTGATAACGCCCAGCGTAATGGTGTTTCTGAGCGTCTGGAGCTTTATCTACCGAAAGACCAGCCAGAGGCGATGAAAGCCGACGTGGTGGTCGCCAACATCCTTGCTGGCCCATTACGTGAACTGGCTCCGTTAATCAGCGTACTGCCCGTTGAGGGCGGTTTGCTGGGGCTTTCTGGTATTCTTGCCAGCCAGGCGGAAAGCGTCTGTGAAGCCTATGCCGATCTCTTTACGCTCGATCCGGTTATCGAGAAAGAAGAGTGGTGTCGCATTACCGGCCAGAAAAAATAATCCCTTCCGGCGTGGTTATCTGACCACGCCATTTTCAGACAATTGACCAGCATACCGACACTTTCCTCAGCGATATAATAATCAATTGATTTTGTTATTTTTTATATTGATTCTCGTTGAGTAAACGTATGCGTTTCAACTGTTTTACAACAACTTTGCTGGCAGCATGCATGATGCCACTGACCACGCTGGCCGTACCATGGGGATATACCGAAGAAAACGGCCCAGCACGGTGGGGAGAAATCAGCAAAGCGTATGCAACGTGCCAGACAGGCATAAACCAATCCCCCATAGACATCCAGACCACCACAACCAGTAAACTCGGTCTCCCCGCGCTGAACATGCAGTACGTCGATGGCCCAACCAGATTTCGGAGCATCAACCATACGTTGCAAGCAACGATGAGTAGCTACGCATCTAATTCTATTGAAATTGATGAAACGCTTTATTATTTAAAACAATTTGATTTTCATGCCCCGAGCGAACATACCCTCAACGGTAAAACCTATCCGCTGGAGCTGCAGCTGGTCCACAAAAATCAATCCGGAGACATCGCTATCGTGGCGGTTATGTTTGATATCGGCGAACCAAACCAGGCGATTCAAAATTTGTGGGAGTCCTTTCCAACCATGGAGGACAGCAGCATGGCCATCTTCTCGCCGGTCGATATCCACCAGCTTTTACCCGACAATAAAACCTACTGGCGCTACCGTGGTTCGTTAACAACGCCTCCCTGCACCGAAGGCGTCACCTGGACTATCCTGAAAACGCCTGTTGCTCTTTCTGCCGAACAGATGGATAAATTCCACTACATTGTTGGGACGGCAAACAATCGCCCGCTGCAGCCGTTGAATGAACGCAAGATTACGGACAGCTATTCTGGGGATACCGAGATCCTGTACTAAAATGAGGTAGCGATCACACAATGACGAGGTAATTTGCTGATTAATTCAGCAGAATATCTTGTCAGTACCGTCTGCAGCTGAAGAAAAAATGAGAAGTTACGCAAAATTATATGTGTATATAAAATCGACACATTTTTATAATGCGATGATTTATATGATTAAATATTTTCATGCGTTCACATTTACGGCAATTCATTGATCCACCTCAGTGGATTGGTCAAAGTTTGGCCTTTCATCTCGTGCGAAAAATGCGTAATATACGCCGCCTTGCAGTCACAGTATGGTCATTTCTTAACTCATGCGCATCGGACAATACCAGCTCAGAAATCGCCTGATCGCAGCACCTATGGCTGGCATCACTGACAGACCATTCAGGACGCTGTGCTATGAGATGGGAGCCGGATTGACAGTATCCGAGATGATGTCTTCTAACCCGCAGGTTTGGGAAAGTGATAAGTCTCGTTTACGGATGGTGCACGTTGATGAGCCAGGAATTCGCACGGTGCAAATTGCCGGTAGCGACCCTGTTGAGATGGCCGATGCCGCACGTATTAACGTGGAAAGCGGCGCCCAGATTATTGATATCAATATGGGGTGTCCGGCTAAAAAAGTGAATCGCAAGCTCGCAGGTTCAGCCCTCTTGCAGTACCCGGATTTAGTGAAATCGATACTAACCGAGGTCGTCAATGCAGTGGACGTTCCTGTCACACTCAAGATTCGCACCGGCTGGGCTCCGGAACACCGTAACTGCGTAGAGATTGCCCAACTGGCTGAAGACTGTGGCATTCAGGCTCTGACCATTCATGGACGCACCCGCGCCTGTTTGTTCAATGGAGATGCTGAGTACGACAGTATTCGGGCAGTTAAGCAGAAAGTTTCCATTCCGATTATCGCGAATGGCGACATTACTGACCCGCATAAAGCCAGAGCTGTACTCGACTATACGGGGGCGGATGCCCTGATGATAGGACGTGCAGCTCAGGGAAGACCCTGGATCTTTCGGGAAATCCAGCATTATCTGGACACTGGGGAGCTGCTGCCCCCGCTGCCTCTGGCAGAGGTGAAGCGCTTGCTTTGTGCGCACATTCGGGAACTGCACGACTTTTATGGTCAGGCAAAAGGGTACCGAATTGCGCGTAAACACGTATCCTGGTATCTCCAGGAACACGCTCCGGATGACCAGTTTCGGCGCACATTCAACGCCATTGAAGATTCCAGCGAACAGCTGGCGGCGTTGGAGGCATACTTCGAAAATTTTGCGTAAACAGAAATAAAGAGCTGACAGAACTATGTTCGAACAACGCGTAAATTCTGACGTACTGACCGTTTCTACCGTTAACTCTCAGGACCAGGTAACTCAAAAGCCCCTGCGTGACTCGGTTAAACAGGCACTGAAGAACTATTTTGCTCAATTGAATGGTCAGGATGTGAATGATCTCTATGAGCTGGTACTGGCTGAAGTAGAACAGCCCCTGTTGGACATGGTGATGCAATACACCCGCGGTAACCAGACCCGTGCTGCCCTGATGATGGGCATCAACCGTGGTACGCTGCGTAAAAAACTGAAAAAATACGGCATGAACTGATACTAATCAGTTAAATGTTTGTTTTAAAAGGCGCTACTCGGCATGGGGAAGCGCCTTTTTTATTGACGTCACACGGGAGGCTTTGGCGATGAACGCGAGATGTGAACCTGTCTATTTTGGCGATGAATCTAAAAAGATAATCCTGGGTGACGCGCTAACTGAACTGAAAAAACTGCCGTCTGAAAGCGTTGAACTCATTTTTGCTGACCCTCCTTATAACATCGGGAAAGACTTTGACGGGATGGTTGAATCCTGGGACGAAGAGACCTTTCTGGCGTGGTTGTTTGAGTGCATCGACGAGTGCCATCGCATCCTCAAACCACACGGCACCATGTACATCATGAACAGTACGGAGAACATGCCGTACATTGACCTCAAATGCCGCCCGCTTTTTACCATCAAGAGTCGTATCGTGTGGTCATACGATAGCTCAGGGGTACAGGCCAAAAATTACTTTGGTTCGATGTATGAACCGATCCTGATGATGGTCAAAGATCAGAAAAACTACACATTTAATCGTGACGATATTCTGGTTGAAGCCAAAACTGGCGCTAAACGCGCGCTAATAGACTACAGAAAAAACCCGCCGCAGCCCTACAATCAGAAAAAAGTGCCGGGCAATGTCTGGGAGTTCCCACGCGTACGCTATCTGATGGACGAATACGAAAACCACCCCACCCAGAAACCCAAAGCCCTCCTGGAGCGTATAATTCTGGCGTCCTCGAACCCAGATGACAAGGTACTCGATCCGTTCGCCGGCAGCTTCACCACCGGAGCTACCGCCGTGGAATTGGGTCGCAAGTTTGTCGGGATTGAGATCAATACTGAATACGTAAAAATGGGGCTCAGAAGACTGAGTATCGGTTCTCATTTTTCAGAAATTGAGCTTGCCAAGGTGAAAAAACGTAAGACAAAAAACCTGTCTAAAAAGAGTCGATTGACGGCAAAGAGTGGCGATCTTTCAACAAAGTAAAGGCATTGTAAGTCTGCTTTTCAGCTTAAAAATTTCGTGTATATTCCCTGCACACTTGGGCATGAATACACAGGGTTTAGGAATGATTCGCAAGTATTGGTGGCTGGTTGTTTTTGCGGTCTTCGTTTTTCTTTTTGATGCGCTGCTCATCCAATGGATAGAGCTGATGACAACAGAGCACGACAAGTGCCGGAATATGAACTCAGTGAATCCCCTTAAGCTGGTCAACTGCGTCGACCTCGAATAGCACCTCAGATAACACTTCGACAGCCGTCAGCCTCTGGCGGTAAAAACTATCCGACCTGGTTTTCACTCTGCATTAATTGCATGACGCTACCGTCTGGGCTTAACATTTTTAGTACATTATCAACTAATACTGGAGCTTGCCCATATAGATCATAACTCACTGGATTCATTAACCAGTTTTTTATAATTCCGCTAAAACTACCGTGCAGAATAATGATGATGACATCTAAATCAAGAGTGGTGGCAATCAGATTGTCATCGACACACTTTTGCAGGGAATCACGAATGCTTTGATGACTGATACCTATTTTATCGCGAATATCCTGCTCAGATATCATATCGTTATGAAATTCACACTTATGATATAAAATCTGCATTAATGCCTGCTGACGAGGGTTCTCTGCAATATATTGTAACCCCACCACAAACTTTTCTCGCAATCGCTGTAAAGGGTTATCACCCCAACGACCAATTAGCTTGTCCTGAATAAGATCGCGTAAAGGTGGTTGTTGTAACCATAGCTCATTAAACAATTGAGTTTTATTTTCGAAATGCCAATAGAGCGCGCCACGCGTCACGCTGGCGGCATCCGCAATGTCGTTTAGCGTCGTATTGCTTACGCCACGTGCGGCAAACTGTACAATTGCCGTTTCTATCAGGTGCTGCCGCGTTTTGAGGGCATCAGCTTTCGTTTTTCTGGCCATGGTTCCGACTGTCTGAGGTAGAGTAGAGAATGATTAACTTTCTTATCTAATATTTGCGATACGGAACAAATGTATCACTTAGCATTTATTTAAACGAGTTCTAAAAAATATTATTACGGACTTTGCACACGAATAAACAAAACGAATACCAACAAACAATATATTCACAAACCAAATGCTTATTTCAATTTGTGTTTATGCGAATCATAGTATTGCTATTAACACCACAATGAAACAGCTGTCGATTAATCTTTTTTTGCTTTTACGTGCCGTGTATCGTGCCTATAAATAAGTATTGCTTACATCGCAAGCTAATAATTTGTAGGATAGCCAACTATTATTTTTCTTGTGCACGTTATCGCCCCCTGCGTTACCCGGTTAATAACGAGCGTTCGCTTTTTTAAGGAATAGAAATGACGAAAAATGCCAGGTTTTCACTCCTGCCCTCATTCATCATCGTCTCCGCTGCATTACTCGCCGGTTGTAACGATCAGGGAGAAACACAAGCTCATCCCGCAGAACCGCAGGTGACTGTCCATGTCGTCGAAAAGGCTCCTTTAGCCGTAACGACCGAATTACCCGGGCGCACAACGGCATTCCGAATTGCAGAAGTTCGTCCCCAGGTCAGCGGGATAGTGCTTAAACGGAATTTCACTGAGGGAAGCGATATTGAAGCCGGACAGTCACTTTATCAGATCGATCCCGCGACTTATCAGGCTGACTATGACAGCGCCAAAGGTGAACTGGCGAAGAGTGAAGCGGCGGCTGCAATCGCGCATTTAACGGTGAAACGCTATGTGCCGTTGGTTGGCACCAAGTACATCAGCCAGCAAGAGTACGATCAGGCAATTGCTGATGCTCGTCAGGCCGATGCCTCCGTGATCGCGGCAAAAGCGGCGGTCGAAAGCGCGCGTATCAATCTGGCCTACACCAAAGTGACATCGCCAATTAGCGGACGCATCGGTAAATCTAACGTCACCGAAGGTGCATTAGTCACGAATGGCCAGGCTACTGAGCTTGCTACCGTTCAACAGCTCGATCCCATTTACGTCGACGTGACACAGTCCAGTAACGACTTTATGCGCCTCAAACAGTCCGTTGAACAAGGGAGTCTGCATAAAGACAGCGCCAGCAGTACTGTCGAACTGGTGATGGAAAATGGTCAGTCATACCCGCTAAAAGGCTCTTTGCAGTTTTCTGATGTGACGGTTGATGAAAGCACCGGATCAATCACCCTCAGAGCCGTGTTCCCTAACCCACAGCACACGCTGTTGCCGGGCATGTTTGTGCGCGCACGCATTGATGAAGGCGTCCAGCCGAATGCCATTCTCGTTCCGCAGCAGGGGGTAACGCGTACGCCTCGCGGTGATGCCACCGTAATGGTCGTTAACGACAAGAGTCAGGTTGAGTCTCGCGCAGTCGTTGCCGCACAAGCTATTGGTGACAAGTGGCTCATCAGCGAAGGCCTGCAACCGGGTGACAAAGTTATCGTGAGTGGCTTACAGAAAGCACGTCCAGGCGTTCAGGTTAAAGCAACCGCCGATACCGAAACCCCTGCCACGAAAGCCCAATAAGGTAACCGGACATGGCTAACTTTTTTATCAGGCGTCCTATCTTTGCCTGGGTATTGGCTATCATTCTGATGATGGCGGGTGCTCTGGCAATCATGCAACTGCCCGTGGCACAGTACCCGACCATTGCGCCTCCTGCGGTCGCCATTTCGGCCACCTATCCTGGTGCGGATGCACAGACGGTTCAGGATACAGTCACACAGGTTATCGAACAGAATATGAATGGTATCGATAACCTGATGTATATGTCCTCCACCAGCGACTCGGCCGGGAGTGTGACTATTACACTGACTTTCCAGTCCGGTACCGATCCCGATATCGCGCAAGTGCAGGTGCAAAATAAACTGCAGCTCGCCACTCCGCTACTGCCGCAAGAAGTTCAGCAGCAAGGGATCAGCGTCGAGAAATCCAGCAGCAGCTTTTTGATGGTTGCGGGTTTTGTTTCTGACAACCCACAAACCACACAGGATGACATTTCCGATTACGTCGCCTCGAACGTTAAAGACTCAATCAGCCGTCTGAATGGCGTGGGTGACGTGCAGCTGTTTGGTGCACAGTACGCCATGCGCATCTGGCTGGATGCAAACTTATTGAACAAATATCAGCTCACGCCGGTTGATGTGATCAATCAGTTGAAGGTACAGAACGATCAGATTGCCGCAGGTCAGTTAGGGGGGACGCCTGCATTACCTAACCAGCAGCTTAACGCTTCTATCATTGCGCAAACGCGACTGAAAGACCCTGAAGAGTTCGGCAAAGTGACTTTACGCGTGAACAGCGATGGTTCGGTTGTTCACCTGAAAGACGTCGCGCGTATCGAGTTAGGCGGGGAAAACTACAACGTCGTGGCGCGTATTAACGGTAAGCCTGCATCCGGCCTTGGGATCAAGCTGGCAACTGGGGCAAACGCGCTGGATACCGCGAACGCTATTAAAGCCAAGCTGGTTGAACTGCAACCATTCTTCCCGCAGGGAATGAAGGTGGTCTACCCGTACGACACGACGCCATTTGTGACCATCTCCATTCATGAAGTGGTAAAAACACTGTTTGAAGCGATCGTGCTGGTGTTCCTGGTCATGTATTTGTTCCTGCAAAACATCCGGGCAACGCTCATTCCGACCATCGCCGTACCTGTCGTATTGTTGGGCACATTTGCCGTGCTTGCTGCGTTTGGCTACTCAATAAACACCCTGACGATGTTCGGCATGGTGCTCGCCATCGGTCTATTGGTCGATGATGCGATAGTGGTGGTGGAAAACGTGGAACGCGTGATGATGGAGGATCATCTGCCGCCCAAAGAGGCGACGGAAAAATCCATGTCACAAATACAGGGAGCACTGGTTGGTATCGCCATGGTGCTGTCTGCGGTATTTATCCCGATGGCCTTCTTTGGCGGTTCAACCGGGGCTATCTATCGGCAGTTTTCCATCACCATCGTTTCCGCCATGGCGCTTTCAGTACTGGTCGCGCTGATCCTGACTCCCGCACTTTGTGCAACGTTGCTGAAGCCGGTATCAGCTGAACATCACGAGAAAAGAAGCGGTTTCTTTGGCTGGTTCAACGCCAAATTCGATCACAGCGTCAATCATTACACCAATAGCGTCAGCGGTATTGTGCGTAAAACTGGGCGTTACCTGGTCGTCTACCTGATAATCGTCATCGGGATGGCGGTGCTGTTTATGCGCCTGCCAACCTCCTTCCTGCCAGAGGAAGATCAGGGCGTCTTCCTGACGATGATTCAACTTCCTGCAGGCGCCACGCAAGAACGCACCCAGAAGGTGCTGGATCAGGTCACCCACTACTACCTGAACAATGAAAAAGCCAACGTTGAAAGCGTCTTTACGGTTAACGGCTTTAGCTTCAGCGGCCAGGGGCAAAACTCAGGGATGGCGTTCGTCAGCCTCAAGCCCTGGGAAGAACGTAGCGGTAACGAAAATAACGTTGAATCAATTATCGCCCGTGCTACCCGAGCGTTTAGTCAGATTCGTGATGGTCTGGTGTTCCCTTTCAACATGCCAGCCATCGTTGAACTGGGTACCGCGACGGGCTTCGACTTCGAGCTGATTGACCAGGGCGGGTTGGGGCATGCTGCGCTAACCCAGGCACGTAACCAACTGCTGGGCATGGTTGCCAAACACCCTGACCTGCTGGTTCGCGTGCGTCCAAACGGTCTCGAGGATACCGCACAGTTCAAGCTGGATGTCGATCAGGAAAAAGCTCAGGCCCTTGGCGTCTCGCTGTCCGATATTAATGAAACCATCTCCGCTGCGCTGGGTGGCTATTACGTCAATGACTTCATTGACCGTGGCCGCGTGAAAAAAGTGTACGTACAGGCCGATGCCAAATTCCGTATGTTGCCGGAAGACATCAATAATCTGTATGTTCGTAGCGCCAATGGCGAAATGGTTCCGTTCTCCACGTTCAGTTCCGCACACTGGATCTACGGCTCACCGCGCCTGGAGCGCTATAACGGTATGCCTTCTATGGAACTGCTGGGAGAAGCTGCGCCTGGCAGAAGTACCGGTGAAGCAATGGCGCTGATGGAAAGCCTGGCGGAAAAACTGCCAAACGGTATTGGTCATGACTGGACGGGGATGTCCTATCAGGAACGACTGTCGGGTAACCAGGCTCCTGCGCTGTATGCCATCTCGCTAATCGTTGTCTTCCTTTGCCTTGCCGCATTGTATGAAAGCTGGTCTATTCCTTTCTCGGTGATGCTGGTTGTACCGCTCGGTGTTGTGGGCGCATTGTTAGCAGCATCACTGCGTGGGATGAATAACGATGTGTATTTCCAGGTTGGCTTACTAACCACAATCGGCCTCTCGGCTAAGAACGCCATCCTGATCGTCGAGTTTGCCAAAGACCTGATGGATAAAGAAGGCAAGGGGTTGATTGAAGCGACGCTGGAGGCATCGCGCATGCGTCTTCGTCCTATCCTGATGACATCCCTGGCCTTTATTCTGGGGGTTATGCCTCTGGTTATCAGTCACGGTGCAGGTAGTGGTGCGCAGAATGCGGTCGGTACCGGTGTTATGGGAGGAATGCTGACCGCAACATTGTTGGCTATCTTCTTCGTCCCCGTCTTCTTTGTTGTCGTAAGACGGCGTTTTAGTCGGCACAACGATTAATTTGTAAAATAAAGGCGTCTACGGACGCCTTTTTCACCTACGATGCTCCTCTTTATTTATTAGTAAGATAGCCATTTATTTCATTTAAACTATCCCTCTAAACTCGCCTGCAGCCTTTCTTTTTATCCATTATTTTTACAATCCACATGAATTGAGATTATTCCTCATGTCAGTCCTTTTTTAAGAAGTGGTAAAATAATCGCCGAGTTCGCAGATGGCTTAGCGTTTGTCTTTGCTTAATTAGCGAAACGCTTATTTTGAGGTAACACCATGAAAAGATTAATATCCGTTGCACTGCTTACCGCATTCCTGGCTGGCTGTGCACACGATTCTCCTTGCGTACCTGTATACGACGATCAGGGACGCCTGGTTCATACCAATACCTGTATGAAAGGCACCACCCAGGATAACTGGGAAACAGCCGGAGCCATCGCCGGTGGTGCTGCAGCCGTTGCCGGACTGACGCTTGGGATTGTCGCCCTGACCAAATAAATCATATTAAAAGCGCGGTTATTACCGCGCTTTTAGCAATAAGCATAAAATCTACATATAAGACAAAACGTTGCTTAATAGAACCTGACATGTAATAAAATTATTATAGATTTCACTCACACATCCGCGATTTGAAATTAGCATTTTTTCTGTTTTTCGTAACACCACATTTTCTTTTCATTATTCTCACGTCATTAATATTAACGCCAGAAATCGTTATCACGCGTCCTGTCTGATTTTTAAATTTTTTGCGCCGAAATGTGGCTTACGTTTCAATTTTGCACCACTTCAGGGCGCTGCATTTATTTTTTCCTGTCTACACTCTGCATATTGCGTCGAATAATCAGGCGCAAAAAACTGGCACTACCTTTGCTTAAAAGAGTATGGCCAAAGCCACAGACAGGTAAAAGACGTTTTCAGAACGTTTCCATAACAATAATTCCTCCACACAGGATGCTCTATGAAAAAGATGATAATCGCCAGCCTGGCTGCGGCCGGTGTGCTGCTTGCTGTTGCAAATCAGGCACATGCCGGCGCAACACTTGATGCCGTAAAGAAAAAAGGGTTTGTGCAATGTGGGATCAGCGACGGCTTGCCTGGCTTTTCTTACGCCGATGCAAGCGGCAAGTTCTCGGGTATTGATGTTGATGTATGTCGTGGCGTTGCCTCCGCCGTATTTGGCGATGATAGCAAAGTAAAATATACCCCGCTCACCGCCAAGGAACGCTTTACCGCATTACAGTCTGGTGAAGTCGACATGCTCTCTCGTAATACCACGTGGACCTCTTCTCGTGATGCCGGTATGGGCATGTCCTTCACTGGTGTAACGTATTACGACGGCATTGGTTTTCTTACCCACAATAAAGCAGGCCTGAAGAGCGCTAAAGAGCTGGATGGTGCAACGGTCTGTATTCAGGCGGGAACCGATACCGAACTAAACGTGGCCGACTACTTTAAAGCCAACAAGATGAAGTACACCCCCGTCACCTTTGACCGTTCGGATGAATCAGCCAAAGCTCTGGAATCTGGACGTTGCGATACGCTGGCTTCCGACCAGTCTCAGCTGTATGCCCTACGCATCAAGCTGAGCAATCCTGCGGAATGGATCGTCCTGCCAGAAGTTATTTCTAAAGAACCGCTGGGACCTGTCGTACGTCGCGGGGACGATGAGTGGTTCTCCATTGTTCGCTGGACACTGTTCGCCATGCTAAATGCGGAAGAAATGGGTGTTAACTCGAAAAACGTCGATGAAAAAGCGGCTAATCCAGCAACACCGGATATGGCACACCTGTTGGGTAAAGAAGGGGATTATGGCAAGGATCTGAAGCTTGATAACAAATGGGCCTACAACATTATCAAGCAAGTTGGTAACTATTCGGAGATCTTTGAACGTAACGTTGGATCGGAAAGTCCGCTGAAGATCAAACGTGGACAGAACAACCTCTGGAATAACGGTGGCATTCAGTATGCGCCACCGGTGCGCTAATGCGTAGTGATGTAACGGGCGCCGCAACTGCGGCGCTCAGCCCAGAGTCATAGTTACTGAGGTTTTCTTATGTTCCATCGCCGCTCAACCGTAAAAGGATCGTTATCCTTTTCTAACCCTGCGGTCCGCGCCAGGTTATTTCAAATACTCGCCGTCATTGCGGTTATCAGCATTGCGGTCTATCTCATTCATAACACGATAAATAACCTGAACAATAGCGGTATTACCTCGGGGTTTTCTTTTCTCGATCGCAGCGCCGGATTTGGCATTGTCCAGCATCTGATCGATTACGAGCAAGGCGATACGTATGGTCGTGTCTTTGTGGTCGGCCTGCTCAATACGCTGTTAGTTTCAGCACTGTGCATTGTTTTCGCATCAATTCTCGGTTTCTTTCTCGGGCTGGCACGCCTGTCAGATAACTGGTTATTGCGAAAGCTCTCGACGATCTACATCGAAACGTTCCGCAATATACCGCCGCTGCTGCAGATCTTCTTCTGGTATTTCGCCGTATTACGTAATCTGCCCGGCCCACGCCAGGCCGTTAACGCGCTGGATTTGATGTTCCTGAGTAACCGGGGGCTCTATATTCCGTCCCCGCAAATGGGAGAAGGTTTTTTTGCCTTTTGTACCGCTGTCGTTATCGCTATCGTCGTCACCATCGGATTATTTCGCTTCAACAGAATGCATCAGACCAAAACCGGTCAGCTACGTCGGACCTGGCCCACGGCTCTGGCGTTGATCGTACTTTTACCGGTGATTTCACAGTGGATGTTTGGCGCTGCGCTTCACTGGGATATTCCCGCGCTCCGTGGTTTTAACTTCCGTGGCGGTATGGTGCTTATTCCTGAACTGGCGGCACTGACTCTGGCGCTTTCGGTATATACCTCGGCATTTATTGCAGAAATTATTCGGGCGGGCATTCAGGCCGTTCCTTACGGCCAACATGAAGCCGCACGCTCGCTGGGTCTGCCAAATCCGGTGACGCTACGCCAGGTAATCATTCCACAGGCGCTACGCGTCATCATACCCCCACTGACCAGCCAGTACCTGAATATCGTCAAGAACTCTTCTCTTGCAGCCGCCATTGGCTACCCGGACATGGTTTCACTGTTTGCCGGCACGGTACTCAATCAAACAGGGCAAGCCATTGAAACGATCGCCATCACCATGTCGGTATACCTGATCATCAGTCTGAGTATTTCTTTGCTGATGAATATTTATAACCGCCGTATTGCACTGATTGAGCGCTAAGGAGCCATGATGACAAAAGCACTGCTGTCTCACCCCTCGCGCCAGCGCAGCAATCCGGCAAGCCGCTGTCTACTCTGGGTGCGTAAAAACCTGTTCTCCAGTTGGTCAAATAGCCTGCTCACCCTGCTATGCGTATGGCTGATTTGGTCATTTCTCCCGCCACTGTTGAACTGGGTATTCTTTCAGGCCAACTGGGTCGGTTCTACCCGGGCAGACTGTACCAAAGCCGGAGCCTGCTGGGTGTTCATCCATGAACGCTTCGGGCAATTCATGTATGGGCTTTATCCACACGATCAGCGTTGGCGCGTAAATCTGGCCCTGATAATTGGTCTGGCTTCTATTGTTCCGATGTTCTGGAAAACCATTCCCCACCGTGGCCGTTATATCGCTATCTGGGCAGTCATATATCCGATTGTCGTCTGGTGGCTGATGTACGGTGGTTTTTTCGGACTTGAACGCGTAGAAACCCGGCAGTGGGGCGGATTAACACTGACGCTTATTATTGCATCCGTGGGGATTGCAGGCGCGCTTCCATGGGGCATTTTACTGGCGTTGGGACGTCGTTCCCATATGCCAGTCGTGCGGGTTTTATCCGTCATTTTCATTGAGTTCTGGCGCGGTGTACCGTTGATTACCGTTCTGTTTATGTCCTCGGTCATGCTTCCTCTGTTTATGTCCGAAGGAACCAGTATCGACAAGCTTATCCGGGCGCTGGTCGGCGTTATTCTTTTCCAGTCGGCCTATGTCGCAGAAGTGGTTCGCGGAGGGTTACAGGCCCTACCGAAAGGTCAGTATGAGGCCGCGGAATCACTGGCGCTAGGGTACTGGAAAACTCAGGGGCTGGTCATTCTTCCGCAAGCCCTCAAGCTGGTTATCCCGGGTCTGGTTAACACGATTATCGCCCTGTTCAAGGATACCAGCCTGGTCATCATCATCGGTCTGTTTGATCTCTTCAGTAGCGTACAGCAGGCAACTGTGGACCCTGCGTGGCTGGGTATGTCGACAGAAGGATATGTTTTCGCTGCACTGATTTACTGGATCTTCTGTTTCAGTATGTCGCGTTACAGCCAACATCTGGAAAAACGTTTTAACACCGGGCGTACACCGCACTGAGGAATTTATGAGCCAATTATTAATGCCGTCTACCGACGCGATGATTACGCTGGAAAACGTCAACAAATGGTACGGACAGTTTCATGTCCTGAAAAACATCAACCTGAAGGTAAAACAAGGAGAGCGCATCGTATTATGCGGGCCTTCCGGTTCGGGTAAATCGACAACTATCCGCTGTATTAACCATCTGGAAGAACATCAGCAAGGACGCATAGTAGTGGATGGGATTGAGCTCAATGAAGACATCCGCAATATTGAGCGCGTCCGACAAGAAGTTGGCATGGTCTTTCAGCACTTTAATCTCTTTCCTCATTTAACTGTCTTGCAAAACTGCACGCTGGCGCCTATCTGGGTGCAAAAGATGCCGAAAAAAGAGGCTGAAGTACTGGCAATGCACTACCTTGAGCGGGTCCGCATTGCCGAACATGCACATAAATATCCCGGGCAAATCTCTGGTGGACAACAACAGCGCGTGGCCATTGCACGCTCGCTGTGTATGAAACCCAAAATCATGTTATTTGATGAACCCACATCAGCGTTGGATCCTGAAATGGTAAAAGAAGTGCTGGATACCATGATAGGCCTGGCGCAATCGGGCATGACCATGCTATGTGTAACCCATGAAATGGGCTTTGCCCGCACAGTAGCTGACCGGGTGATCTTTATGGATCTTGGCGAGATTGTGGAACAGGCACCACCGGATGAGTTTTTTGCTCACCCCAAATCGGAACGCACTCGCGCGTTTTTATCGCAGGTTATTCATTAAATATATATGCCGGATAAAGTTCCGGTGGATTTGTCCTCCTCAGGAGAGCGCTCGCCGACAAACAACAGATAAAACAAAAGGCCCAGTCTTTCGACTGAGCCTTTCGCTTTTATTTGATGCCTGGCAGTTCCCTACTCTCGCATGGGGAGACCCCACACTACCATCGGCGCTACGGCGTTTCACTTCTGAGTTCGGCATGGGGTCAGGTGGGACCACCGCGCTACAGCCGCCAGACAAATTCTTTTCTAAGTGCCGAACTTTAACCGAAAAACTGGTGCTGATACCCAGAGTCGAACTGGGGACCTCACCCTTACCAAGGGTGCGCTCTACCAACTGAGCCATATCAGCACACTAAATTTGATGCCTGGCAGTTCCCTACTCTCGCATGGGGAGACCCCACACTACCATCGGCGCTACGGCGTTTCACTTCTGAG